>CAWUIO010000153.1:0-12683 GCA_963922455.1 uncultured Microscillaceae bacterium | reverse complement strand
TACCAAAAATTCCATTTTCCTCTTTCCAGGCTTGCTAGCTTTTCGGACAGCCCTAACAGACCACCCTAGGGCCATAAGCTTAGTATCGGCTTAGGAGCTTTGAGAATTATCTTTTGGCCCTTGATTTTCCTGGTACATGGCTACCAAGGTTTCTAGGGCTTCGTACCAGGCTTCCCCATACTTTCGTATAAGGGCCTCTTTTACAAAGCGGTAAATAGGGACTTGCAGGGACTTCCCTAGGGTACAAGCGGCTTCACAAATCCCCCAACGGCTGTAATTGAGCGATTCTCCAGATTTCAGTTTCTGCACCCGTATAGGATAAAGATGACATGAAATAGGCTTTTGAAAGCCTGTCTTACCTGCTTGATGGGCCTGCTCGATCCCACATTTCAAGATTTTGTTTTCATCGTAAATGGCATAGGCACATTCTCTCCCCCCGATGGTGGGTGTCGAAAAATCACCTTCATCATCCAGTACAAATGGGCCCTGCGACTTAATCTCTTCCAAGCCCTCGGAGCTAAGAAAGGGCTTAATCGCCTCCAGGTCTTCTTCCAAAATAAGTAATTCATCCATCTCGAGAGGGGCTCCCAAGTCCCCTTCTACACAGCAAGCCCCTTTACATTTTTGTAGATCACAGACAAACTGCTCGTTTACCACCTCATCGCTAATATATATTTCGTCGACTTGATACATTTTTGTTTTTTTGAAGTATTAAAAGAAAAAATCAAATATACATGAAGCGCAGCATCCTTTATTTTATTTACCTCTGCATTCTGATTAGTACGCCCGCCTGCAAATCTAGTCAAATCCCCCAGGAAGGCGAATTACTTTTCTCTCTGCAAAAAACCCAGTGTTACGGGACTTGCCCTGCCTATGAACTAAAAATCTACCCCAATGGCTATGCAGAGTTGGAAGGCAAGGCCTATTTTAGATATCAAGGTGTATATCAGGGCCAGGTCAGCCAAGACAAGATTGATTATTTAATTACATTCTTTCAAGAGAAGAATTTTATGAAATTAAAAGATCGCTACACCGCCGAGATCACAGACCTCCCTACGACTTATGTCTACTTTTCTCACAAGGGTCAATCAAAAAAAGTAATGGACTACTACAATGCTCCCAAGGCCTTAATTGAGATGGAAAAAGAGTTGGAAAAAGTCATTGATGTAGTGAAATGGAAAGAAAAGAAATGATAAGATCTTAGGGCTAATTCGTATAAAATATAGTTTAACTGTATCTTATCAATTAGCATCCTATGAACCGCTACTTTACCCTTTTAAAATTCATTTTCTCTTTTTTATTAACCAGCAGTTTTATATTTCAAGATCTTTACTCGCAAACTCTGCAAGACTCACCTTCCATTCATGAGTGGGTGCGCTTAGGCACCTCCCATGATACCTGTTATTGGCACCCTAGGGAGGGGCGAAGTCTAATATCTCCTCGCCTACCCTATTTTCAAGAGTTAGGTAAAGGCTTGGTTTTGAAAGATTCACCGATAATTCTTCCCATCCCTCAGAGTGAAATTAATGTCCAGTACGATGCAGGTTTTGAGGCCAACCCCGATGCCAAAGCCGCATTTCAATTTGCCGTGGATATCTGGGCTTCCGAACTGGTATCCCCGGTTCCTATCCTCATCGATGCCCAGTTTAGTGCTTTGGGAGGTAATGTCTTGGGCTCGGCGAGTCCTGGTGGCATATATACTACCTTAAATGGGCCTAATGCCAGCACTGCCTATGTAGTAGCCCTAGCCAATGCAATTGATGGAGAAGATATTGATCCTACGGGGCCGGATGTATTGGCAAGCTTTAATTCTACAGCTAATTGGTATTACGGCCTAGACGGCAATACCCCAAATAATCAATTTGATTTTGTTTCGGTAGTACTGCACGAACTGGGCCACGGTCTGGGGTTTACCGGTAATTCTAATTCTGGGGCAGGTGTGGGATTTAGCAATGGCGCCAACCCTATGTCTTACGATGAGTTGGTGGAGCTAGGAAATGGCAGTACTATCTTATCGCTAGGTTTTGGGACTACGGCCCAAACCAGCGCTTTGATTGGAGATGACTTATTTCAAGGAGGGGCCAATGCCCGAGCTGCCTTGGGAGGGCAAAGGCCTAAGATGTACGCTCCGAACCCATTCAACAGTGGCTCGAGTTACTCTCATTTAGATGAAAGTACATTTCCAGGGGGTGATCCTAACTCCTTAATGACTCCATTCATCGGTAATGGAGAAGCTATTCACGATATTGGAGATGCCGTTCGAGGTATTTATAAAGACCAAGGCTGGACTTTTGTAGATGATTTAAGCTTTCCCTCCCAAGATGTAGGCGTCCGAGCGATCGTTTCCCCAGATGTAGCAGCCGATCCTTTTCAAGCCAGGGCTGAAGTAGAATTGACCATCATGATTGCCAATTTTGGCAGTGCTAGTCAATCCAGCATTCCTGTGGGTTTCCAATTGAATCAAAATACCCCCGTGATAGAAACACTGAGTATATCATTGGGGCCACAAAAAATGGTCGAATACACTTTTAGCCTAAGCCTGGATTTATCCGACTCTACGCAAAGTTATGCCTTGACGGTATTTACCGGTTTGGGAGGGGATAGCAATCCCGATAATGACAGCCTTCACGTACTACTCAATCCCATCTTTGATCAAAAAGAAGTTCTTAGCTCACAAAGCTCGGCCTCCCAAATTTTCCCCAATATTGGCGGCTCCTTTTTGGAGTCGGCAGATGACTTTGAGGTTGGCTTTGGGGAATCATTCGTTTTACAATATGTATCAGTTAACGGCACGCAGCAAGCCGATAGTAATATAGCCCAGGTAAAAGTAAGTGTATATGCCGACACCTTGGGTAAGCCCGGAAATTTAATTAGTACCCAAACGATACAAGCCGTCAGGAACCAACCTAATTTTTTGCTAAGCCTGGATACCGCCATCACCTTGGAAAGTGGACATTACTGGGTATCGGTAAGACCTATTCTCAACGCTGGCGTACAGTGGTTTTGGTCAAGGAGGACGGGTATCAATCACCAAGCTGCCCATATTAGGGACCCTGATAATTTGACGGCCCAAGGCATTACCGATTGGACCAGCATCAATGCGGATTTAAGCTTTTGTATAGGAGGAAAACGGAATGTGCTTCGTCCTCAGGCTTTGGAGGCTAGTAGCATTACTTCTAGCAGTTTTGTCGCCCGATGGGAAGCCATTTCCATAGCGACCGGCTATGAGTTAGATGTGTCCTCTGATAACTTCAGCACTTTTGCCTTAGAAAGCCAAGCCGTGAGCAGTGTCCAAACCGAGTTTTCGGTGAGTGGTTTAAATCCAAATACAACTTATCAATACCGGGTACGGTTTACAGGACCTAGTACGGTATCGCCAAATTCTAATGTTATAGAAGTAAGTACCTGTGCCCTCCCCCAAGAGGTGAGCCAAGCGCTTGCCTTTGAAAACGGGCGTGACTCCAGTGGCCGGCTCACGTGGACTTCGGGCGATGGAGATGGCCGTTTGGTATTAATAAAAACTGGTTCAGACTTCACGAGTGCAGATTTACCCCTGGATGGCACGGACTATCAGGCCGACACCACCTTAGGCCAAGGAAGTAGTATTGGCTCGGCCTCGGTAGTGTATCAGGGCACGGAAAATCACGTTATACTCCATGGTTTACAGGATGGGCAGACCTATTTTGCCCGGGTCTTTGAGTTTACTTGCCCGGCTAGTAAGTTGTACTTGGGAAATGATTCTAGCAGTATCTCGTTTACAAAAACCAATTGTGAAGCTCCGACGCAAAATGCCCAAGACCTTCAAGTAAGTCAAGAAGGAAATGGGGGTATCCGCGTGTCGTGGAGTGCGGGTAATGGAAGCGAAAGGCTTGTCTTGGCAAAAAAATCCCAAACATTTACTAGCCAAGACCTGCCCGTGGATGGTCAAATCTACCAAGCAGATACAGCTTTTGGTATGGGTAGTCAAATAGGCCACGCGTTTGTAGTATACAAGGGAAGTGGGCAAAGCCTTAGCATTTCTCAGATAGATCCCGATACTAGCTTTTTTATCACGGTTGTGGAGTTGAACTGCCTGGGGAGTCCCTTATACAAGCGAGATAGTTTGGCAACAGAGTCTATCACTTTACAAATTTGTGAGACTCCCACGCTAAGTGCCAGTGGCCTTTCATTTCAAAATATAGGCCAGGGAGCAATTGAAGTCAATTTTACCCAAGGAAACGGTACCCAACGCTTAGTCTTGATGAAAGCTGAGAGCTCTTTAGATAACCGTGATTACCCGGTAGACGGACAGGTATATTCTGCCGATTCTGTATTTGGTCAAGGGAATCAAATTGGGCAAGCATCGGTGGTGTACCAAGGAGAAAATGAACGTGTACAAGTGAGTGGTTTAAATAGCGAACTTATATACTTCATACAAGTTGTGGAGTTTAACTGCCCAGAAGAGCCCCAGTACCGCATGGATAGCAGTACGGAGATCAGTACCGTTCTTACTTCTCAAGCCGAAGTTTTTACGAATCAGGGGCTTCGGCTGTACCCTATACCGAGTCAAGATGAATTAACAATTGCCTGGACCCGGGGAGCTATTCCCCTCAGAACGGCTTATGTTTTGTACAATGCTATGGGTAAAGTGATCCGGAAGGGAGACTTGATACGTTTGGAGTCTGGTAATCAGGCTTTATTATCTTTGAAAGGCTTGCCCCTAGGCTCCTATATTTTAGGCCTACCAGATCTCCCGGATATGCCTCACTTTAGGTTTGTAAAAGTAGAATAATTTGGCTTAGGGATAGAGCGGCCTGTTTGAGCCCGCCGCTGGCTGTGGGTAGGCCGGCGAGTAGCGAAAGCCCGGCTCGCGCCAGCACTGAGGGGCAAGGTAGTTGGATCAATAATGGCGTGAGCAAGCCCCGGCTTGGCTTTTTACAAATGGTCAATTTCGGCGATTGCGTGGACTTTGGGGGTTGTCCAAATATCTTCGGGACTAATAAACCCTAAATGATTGTAGGGTATCTCCACGCCAGCTTTTAAAAAGCATTCGTATACCAATTCAGAGCACATATAGGCTCGATCACGCTCGGCCTTGCCTTCACCTTTGGCAATACGGATCATAATTCTTTGGATTTCTTCCCGGTCATAGGGGCGGGTGATCAGGTCAATCCCAAAGTTCATCAAAGCTTTTACATTCGCATTGGGGAGATCTTCGTGACGGGCGATGACCAAACGAGCGTAGAAATCCTCCTCTTCTTCTTCCCGCTCAATATTTTTGATGTATTTGGATAAAGGGATAAGCCTAACCCCCATACTTTCAACGCTCTCGAGGAGTAAAATACGATTGATTTCTTCAAACTTAAATAGGATACCGATGTGGCTCCAAATGGAGTGAGTAGCCCAACGGATAAGTTTGGAGACTTCGTCTTCTCCCGAATAAAAGAGGATATCGCCCGACTGGATAAGGGTATCTAGGTTGGGGTAGGGAACTTTGGGAATTGTATCTAGATCTGTATTACTTGCCATGGTATCGCCATCATCACTCAAATAATTGCCTTTTTGAAGAAGGAATGGAAAATTACTCGAGGGAATTTAATTAAAAATTATTTAATGCTTCTTCATAAACACTACATTCAACCAGCAAGTGCCGAATGGTATTTTGAATTTCAGAGTCTGGGGGATCAGACTTAGCCAAAACGGTTTTGGCTTCCTCAATGGTTTGCTCCAAGTTTTTGAGTTCTAGAAAAGCCACTGTAGGTTTTGCTTTGTGGGCAATGGCTTTTAGCAGGGAAATATCGCGATTTTCGAGGGCTTGGGTAAATTCTTGCTTGAACTCTTCTAAAAACTTGATATAGAGAGATATGAGTTCGCTTTGGTACTCTACATCTCCATCGGCTAGTTGGTAGATTTTATCGAGTTGAATATCAGGCCTCGGTCCTTGATCATTTGCTTGCCCATTGCTTGGGCCATGCAATACCGGGGTTTCCTTTTCGGGATTAAGAAAGTTATTCATTTTTTTATACAGGTCTTCGGGACGAAAGGGTTTCCCTAGAAAATCATTGATGCCTGATTCTTTCAGTTTTTGCTCGACATCCTGAAGATTGGCGGCACTGAGGGCCAAAATAGGGACTAGCTGCGCGGGTTCCTTCTCCATCATTCGGATTAAGCGGCTCGCTTCGTAGCCATCCATCTCGGGCATATGGAGATCCATCAAAATAAGATCATAAAATGCTTCTTCGGGGCAATCTATTACTTTAGCCACGGCTTCCCTGCCATTTTCGGCATATTCAATTTTCAGTTTCCACTTTTCTAAGTACTTGCGGGCCATAAATTGATTGATGGGATTGTCCTCCACAAAAAGGATTTTTTTACCTTCCAAATCGTATGAATCAAGGAGGACATTCTCGCTATTTTGCGGCTTTTTGGGAGGTTCCGCGGGGCGTTTTAAGCGAATGGTAAAACTAAAACTGGCCCCTTCGCCCATTTGGCTTTCTAAAATAATTTGACTGCCCATCAGTTCCAACAAACGAGTGGTAATAGACAAACCCAGGCCGGTACCGCCAAATCTACGGGTGGTGTCCTCACTGGCTTGGGAAAACTGCTCAAAAATCATTTTTTGTTTTTCTTCAGGAATGCCAATGCCCGTATCTTGTATGATAAATTTAATATCTACTGCTTCGGTTTCGTCTTTTTCCACCTCAATCGTAACGTATACCCCCCCCTCGTGGGTAAATTTGATTGCGTTACTAATGAGGTTATTTAGAATTTGGGCCAAGCGCTTGGGGTCCCCATAGAGAAAGTTTGGAATACCATCTTCATACAAAAAGCGAAGGTAAATGGATTTGTCTTGGGCTTGGGGTTTAAAGGATTTTTTTATTTCCTGGATGACCTCTTTAAAATTAAATAAAACGTTTTCCAACTCCACCTTATTGGCTTCAAGTTTATTGAAGTCTAAGATATCATTAATTAAGGCCAAAAGATTGCTGGCCGAAAAAAGTAAGGTGTTGAGGTTTTCTACTTGATCCGGTCGCGGGTTTTCCATTAAGAGAAAATTGGCCAGACCAATTACGGCATTGAGCGGGGTACGCATTTCGTGGCTCATGGTAGATAAGAATTGCGACTTGGCCCGAGTGGCTTCTTCGGCCCGGTCTTTGGCTTTGCGTAATTCTTCTTCTGCCCTTCTTTGATCGGTTACATCTCGAGTAACCACGGCAACCCCGGTGACTTGTTCAAAACGAAGAATGGGGCTAAGCGTAGTCTCATATATCTTTACGTCATTTTTATAGGCAAGTGTGGTAAGAAAGCGTTTGGATCCGCCTGAGATGGCGTTCTTGAATCGCCTCATCCACATATCATAGAAGCTAGGTTGTACTTCATTGTGTACCATGGGGGTACCGATGGTGAGCTTCCGTTTGGAATGTCTTTTCCAGATTTTTTCAAATGCCAGATTATAGGCGATTAGCAGGCCTTCTTCGTTTAGGAGATAATTGGCATCGGTATTATTATCGATGATCGAGCGGAGATTCGCTTCTTTTTGCATGATCTCCAGCTGATATTGCTTACTGTCGGTTATGTCTGAGTGGGAGCCAACCATCCGATAGGGAATATTATGCTTGTTTTTTAACACAAAACCTCGGGTACGAATCCAGCGCCACTCTCCATCTTTGTGCCTAAGCCGAAGTTCTTGCTCATAAAAATCAGACTGGCCAGAAATATACTCCTTGACGTGTTGGGCCATCTGGACCCTATCCTCCGGGTGCATCAAATTGATGAAGGTTTCTTGTTTATTGGGGAGTTCCTCCGGCTCATAGCCTAATTGTCTCTTCCATCCTGGAGAGTAATACACTTCATTGGTATCTAGTCGCCAATCCCATATTCCCTCGTGGCTTCCTTGCATGGCCAGCTCAAAACGTTCCTGGCTTATTTTTAGGGCATGGGTACTTTCTTCCAGGGCCGTTATATCCCGGGCATGAAAGACGATACCAAAAATGTCTTGGTCGTGATGCACCGGATATGATCTAAAATCAAAGATTCGTTGTTTGTTTGCTGTATCGAGCGTTAAGATACATTGGTGAATATGTCCGTCAAGGGCTTGTTGAATGGCTTCATCCCACTGTTCTACATGATATTCTTGCTTCAGGTTATCTAGAAAAGTAATCCCTGGGGTGATGGGTTTTTCTAGCAAAATCAGGCTAATTTCCTCAAAAGTTTTGTTGTACAGATCTACCTTTCCTTGGGTATCTAAGAGGCAAATAGGGTCCGTATTATTATGAATAATAGCGTGTAAATGCGACTCTTTTTCAGAAATAGCATGTAAGTGTTTCTTTCGCTCCGTAATGTCATTTTCGATGCCCACAAACTTTAACAACTGGCCCTGTTGATCAATGACGGGGTTTAGTTGCAGGCTCACCCAAATCTTTTGTTTATTTTCGGTGTACTTGAGCAATTCTCCTTGAAAGCTCTTACCTTCCCGAATGGCCTCCCGAATGCTTTCAAGCGTCATGGGATCAGTCTCGGGGCCAATGTGGAGATCGTGTACCACTTTGAGCTGAATATCTTCTAATGTGGCCCCATAGGTGCTCTCAAAGCTTCGGTTTACCCAAACTACTCGGTCATCTGAGTCTACAATATAGATCATATGGCTGGATTCTCGGGCTACCGTAGAAAGAAGTTCTAATTGCTCTTCTCTAAGTTTGGCGGCTCGGATATCTTTGGCTATTACCGTAATTCCGGAAACGTGTTGACCATCTAGGCGAACTGGGTTGAGGGTTAGGTCAAAAATAAATAGCGCTTCTTCTCTCGTGTACTCTTTGACTATCCGCTGACTATTGCCTGACAAGACCAAATTAAAAATGTCAGACCAGTAGGCTTTTTCTTCCTGGGGTAAATAATCTATTAGGATATGTCCTGCCTCTATGTGGGTCCCGTACATTTTCCGAAAAGCATCCTGGGCCGCTTCGTTGATAGCTTTGATTTTAAAAGCCTGATTTAAGGAAATGATAAGATCGTCCGAACTACTAAGGATACTGCTTAACTTGGCCTCTTGGCTGAGTATTTTTTGGGTTACGTTTTTAACTTCTACTTCTAGCTCCTGATTTTTTTGAGCGATAAGTTGTTGTCTCTCTTTTTCACGTTCTAAATTCATATGATCTACCTGCCGGAGTCGACGTATGAGATCTTCCGCTTGTCCTATGGTAAGAATCAAGACAAATAACAAATAGCCCAGGTGTAAACCGTAGCTATAAATAAAACCTGGGCTATTAAACTTCAAAAATGGAATAAAAAAGAAAAGGATCATCAAGGCAAAAGCGCCTAAACCCCAAACAAAAAATTTGGCTTGACGGACCCCCTTCCGGTAAGAGCGTAGGCCCCAGTCTAGTAAAATATACACGGCCATAACACACATCACATTATGTAACGATATGGCCCATATTGTGTCAATTGCCAAAAAACCCATCGCTAAGGCATCTAGCCCCAATACCCCCCAAATCTTGTGGGCATGCCAGGAATCAAACTCAAAAACCCGCAAAAAATCCCGGGCAAAAAGTAAAATAAACGTAGGGATCAATACGCCAGTATAAAAATCTTGGTATCCTTTGGTAAGCTGTACCAACTTAAATAAATATTCATTGGCTAGTCCGTCAAATCCACTCGTTACGATACTCAAAAGAAAGCCGCCCGCGATGAAATACAACAAATAGGTATGTAGGGTAAAACAATAGGTGATAGCCAAGCCAAAAAGTCCTCCCAATAGCAGCCCATAAAACAAGCCCAAGGCCCATCGCTCTGTATTGATTAAAGCCCGATAATAACTTTCCGTATTCAGCTTAATGCGGGAGAGCAGGTAGGTATTTGATTTTAAGCGCAGATAAATTTGCTTGGTTTCACCAGGATCCAAGTCTATACGAAATGCGATCTTACCCTCCGGAATACCTTTTTCTTGAATGGGTACCGAAAAGCCATTGCGATGTTGTGTCCAAGCCCCCTCCGAATTTTGAACCCAGAGATCAGCTTCGTAGAGAGAGCCATTATCCAGGTATAGTACCCAAGACTCCTCCGTTTCATAGGAAGGATTGCTAATTTTTGCCCGCAACCAGTAAGCCTGCTTGGAAAAACCAAAATTGATCACTGGGTGATTTAAGGGGGTAAAAACAGGCTTTTGCTCCGAAGCTAACCACGCTTGGGGATCTTCAAGGAGATGGGCCTCTGCCCAGTATTCAAAATAATTACCTAAGCTTTGGTCATTCTCGGGAGCAAATTGGTATGCTGGTTGTGTTATGCCTTGGGTAATCACCAGCAAAAGCAACAGGCCAGTATACAAATAGGGTTTCATAAAAAAGCCAGTGTGTCTGTTAGGAAAACATCCTAAATATGAGCATTATAAGTGAATTTTCCATAAATATGCGCTATTTCCGTAGCCATTTTGTAGTCCGTGGCCATAATCTCAAAAAAGTACGAGGGTATGCCTGCGTCTTTGTTCTAATTTTGCTGGGGAGCTGCTGTTTTGCGAGGGCTCAATCTTTGTCTTACCGCCTCAATACCAATAGTTTAAAGCAAAAAGCTATTCCCCTCAGACCCCGGCTAAACCTTGCCCCCCCCCCAAACCTCCCATCCCTACTCCACACTTCCCAAGATAGTAGCGTAAACCGAAAACGGCTCAAATGGTTCATTGTGGGAAGCACCGCCTTTTATGCAACGGCCCTGGGGGGTTTATATTTTGTGTGGTACGAAGATGGAAGCCGTAGAGACTTTCATTTTTTTAACGATAATGCCGAATGGAACCAAATGGATAAGGTGGGCCACTTTTACTCGGCCTATCATTTTTCGAGGGCCAGTAGTGAGGTCTTACAGTGGGCGGGCTTAGCTCCTCGGAAGGCCCACTTTTGGGGGGCCATGACGGGTATCTTGATGATGGCCCCCATTGAGGTCCTTGATGGTTTTTCTGATGATTTTGGGGCTTCCTGGGGAGATTTTCTAGCCAATGCTGCTGGGGCGGGTTTTCACTGGCTCCAGTATGAAATCTGGGATGAAGTCCGCGTCCACCCCAAGTTTTCTTTCCGGCAAACCGGCCTCGCTTCCTTGCGGCCTGAAACCCTGGGCGACGGACTCTACGAGGAGATCATCAAAGACTACAATGGTCAAACCTATTGGCTTTCGGTAGATGTTGATAAATTTTTACCCGAAACAAGTGCTTACCCCAAATGGCTCAATTGGTCGATAGGATACGGAGCCGGTAATATGCTCTATAGTCGTAAAAATGAAAACGAGGTCCTCGGTCAATTACAGTCCTACCGTCAGGTATTTTTAGGCCCAGACCTTGATTTGCGGGTTTTTAGGAGCCGGAAAAAGTGGGTAAACACGTTACTTTTTGTCCTGGATATGGTCCGCATCCCCGCCCCTGCCCTGGAGTACCGTACCGGAGACGGGCTTCGTTGGCACATTCTGTACTACTGAGTCCTGGCTAGTGCAAAATATTGCCTAAATTTGTTGATACCCTTTTCCTAAGCATATGAATGTAGGTGACCGCGTGCGACTTCTTCACTCCTCCGAGGAAGGAATCATTAGTAAAATTGTAGATGAACGCTTTGTAGAAGTAGAAATAGAGGATGGCTTTGCTATCCCCGTAAAACGGAGCGAGGTAGTCCGGATAGCCCAGGAAGAGACGTTTCAGTTTGGAAATACCCTCCAAAAACCCGAAATCCCTAATCCTGATTTGGGAAAACCCTCGGTCAAGAAAAAAACGGGCAGAAGTACCCAACCTGAGCTTCCCTTTGCCCAGGCCGGGATCTATGTAGCCTTTATCCCCCAGGGCGACCGGGCCTTAGAAATGCACCTTATTAATAATACTGACTTTCACCTGCCTTATACCCTTGGTCTTGAAGTAGGCATGCGCCAAGAAGGCCTACACGCGGGAGTGCTCGCCAAAAAAACTGCCAAGAAGGTACACAGCCTTCGGGATAGGCAAACCCATACCTGGGGGGTGTTTATATTTCAATTTTTATATTTCCACGAGCAGCCACGGGCTTATCAGGAGCCTGCTGTGTATAGGCAACGTTTCCGGCCGGCATTGTTTGAACAAGACCCCCAAGCGGTTCCCGTTTTAGATCAAAAAGGCTTTGCCCTTCAACTCGATCAAGATCAAAACCCAAGACCAGAAAAAAAGGAAACCCCCAAGCTCGACCCAGAAAAGCTCAAGGAAAGCATGTTTGAGCCCAAAGAGCCAGTCCTAGTTTCCAAAGCCCCCGTTCAGCTTAAAGCGCCCAAGTTGGAGGTAGACCTGCATATCGAGGAGCTTAGCCCCGACCACAATCGCCTCAACAGTGCCGAAATTATCGAGCTTCAGATCAAAACCTTTGAGCAAAACCTCGAGAGCGCCATTGCTTTGGGTATGATCGAGATCACCTTTATCCACGGGGTAGGCAATGGTACCTTGCGTCAGGAAATCCACCGTCGTTTGGCAGGTCATCCTGATATCCAGTTTTTTCAAGATGCCCAGAAGGAACGGTTTGGCTACGGGGCAACTTTGGTCCGTTTTAAATAGGGGCTGCCCCCCGTTTGGGCGTTTTTACCTCTAATTTCCCTAGGTGCCCGGGGGTCGGGCTTTCGCTACTCGCCGGCCCACGCGCACACCAGCGGCGGGCTCAGACAGGCCGCTCTATCCCTCAGCCTTTCTTGAGAGGAGAGAGTAGAGAAGAGAGAGG
>CAWUIO010000152.1:0-12833 GCA_963922455.1 uncultured Microscillaceae bacterium | reverse complement strand
GGCCGGGCTAGGCTGCCGAGCCGGCTCCCCCGCATCCAGCGGCGGTCTCGGCCCTATCGGGCGCCTATCCCTAAGCCAATTGGAGGGGAGAGAGTAGAGAAGCGAGAGGAGAGAAAGGGCTTTTGTTGCCATCTGCTCGCCTGCAATTCCTTTGCAATCGCGTCTTTATGGTCTTGTAAAGCCCTTTGCCCTGAATAAGCCTCCGATAGGAATGGTAAAGGTTTTCAATCTCACCTCCCTACTCTCTTGTCTCTGTTCTCCGGCTTAGGGATGGAGCGGCCTGTTTGAGCTCGTGTAGGCCCGTGGGGAAAGGCAGCGAGTAGCGAGAGCCCGACCCGCGCGGGCACAGGGTTTGTACAATTTGGCCCCTTTTTTAATAGCGCGGGGAAGCCCCAAATCTTGTAGTTGAGGTATTTTACGCCAAAAGGGAATCCTCATGGTTATGGTCTGGGGCCTTAAACATGAAAGAGACCCACTCCAGGTTTCCTTTCTCATCTAGCTCACAAATGAGGGTTTGTTTTACTCGTATGAGTTGCTTATCCCGGTTGATTACAACCGAATCAAACTCAATTTGCCCTTCTTGCATGCTTTGAGGTAGCCATTCCCGGATATAATTATCTAAAATATCTTGAGGATGGATAAAACTTATGGATTTGTGGAGCAGCTCATCCGTATGGGAGTAATTTAGCAAGGCAATGGCCGCCGGATTTATGTACTGGAGGGTGCCCATCGCATCGGTGTAACCCACTCCATAGGGGAGTTTATCCATAATGCTCAAGAAGTGGTTGCTTTGCTTGGAGTCTACTTGGCCAAAAGAAGTTTCACGGATGGTAATGGCCGGGGTGTTGATTCCACTTCCCGGGATCAGGCGGACCGACAACTCGATGGGGATGATTTTGCCCGTTTTATGAATTAACTCCCCTTGACGTTGGGTAGATTCCTGCTGCATAAGCAACTCATTGAGGGTCTCTTGAGTAGCAGGAGTAAATCGTTGGGAGGGGGATTGCCCAATTAGCTCCTCAGCTTGAAAGCCCGATATTTGACAAAATTTGTGGTTTACGTGATCTACTTGCCCATTTTCTAGGAGCATTACGCCTTCGCTCGTGGCCTCGCTTAACTTCCGGAACTGCTCCTGCTTTTTAACCAATTGCTGCTCTTTGAGCTTACGAATTGAAGCATCACGCAAGATGAAAACGTAAATTTTATTGTGTAGAAAGTGAGACTCAGCCAAAGACACCTCGATAGGAAAAACGGTGCTATCCTTTTTAAGGGCCATCCACTCAGTCACCTTATCTAGCTGTTCCTCAAGATTGATTTCAAAGGTATCCTTAAATAAAGTTTGGATAGGACTACCCACCAAATCAGATTCCGTATAACCAAAAATCTGGGCAACGACTGGGTTGGAGGATAGAATAAGCCCTTGAGTACTGGTTGAGATGATACAGTTGGTAGAGGCATTTAAAATACCGGTTACGATGGCGGTTTGCTTGGCCAGCTCTTGTTCTGCTTGCTTGTTCCGGTGGATATTCCAGATACTACCAGCAAACTTCAGGGGAGCTCCTTTGGCATCGCGTAGTGTCTCTCCCGCGGCTGAGAACCATTGATATTGGTGATCTTGGGTGAGGAGGCGGTATTCTTCTTTGAAGGCGACTTTGGCTTGACGGTCCATCAAGTGAGCCTTTAAGGCATCTAATACACGGGGGCGATCTTCAGGGTGCAGGCGGGTAATCCAGCTATCTAGTTGGGGAGGGAACTCCTCTGGGCTAAGCCCAATCAATTCGGTAAATCGTTCGGACCACCAGGCACGGGTTTCTGGATGTAATGGATCATTTGGGTTCACTTCCATTTCCCAGATACCCTCATTGGTGGCCTTGGTAGCCAAATCAAAACGGTTAAGGGCTTCTTCAATTTGTATTTCGTGGGCTTTTCGGGCCGTGATATCCTGTACGATAGCCGCATATTGAGGTTCACTCTGATCGCGGAAGTACTGGATATTCATCTCTACTTGATAAGAGCTTCCATCTTTCCGGTAAAAAGCGGTCTCAATCATCAAGTTTTTGGAGTCTCCTTTTACTAATGGTGATATTTGCTCTATGAAGGATTCTCGGTCAAATGTATTTTCTACTTCATAAGGGCTTAATAAACGGAATTCTTCCATTTTGTAACCCAAATTGCGTCGGCCACGCTCATTGACATAGGTAAATTTAAGGTTTTGAGCATCGAAGATATAGACCTCATTGACCGAATTGTCCAGGATATGGGCGATGAGTTCGGTTTTCTTTCGACTTAGGGTACGATCGGTTATATCCCGTAGAAACATAGTTGCCCCAATGACCAAGCGACTATCGTTAAAAATGGGGTTGAGGGAGATATCAAACCAGCGGTTTTTGCCTTCGTTGTCGGGATAATTTTGCTCAATGCTGAAGGATTCACCTGTGAAGGCCCGGTCCCAGAGTTTTTTGGAACGTAGAATATCTTCGGAGTCATCAAATAAAACTAGCCAGTTATCGCCTTCTTGAAGTTGGATCTCACGAAGGGAAGCGATGATCTCTTGGCTACGATTGTTGGAGGCTACTATCTGATAGTCGCGATTTAAGGCTACGATACCCGATTTGGCACTATCAATGATGGCCCGTAGCTGCGAAAGCGTATCAGAAAGGGCAATTTCTTTTTCTAGTAATTGTTGGGTGCGGCGATCGACTTCTTTTTCCAGGTTGCGTTTGTACTCTTCCAACTTAAATTGGTTACGCTCCATTTCTTCCTGGGTAGCGGCCAATTCTTCCATGTTTTGCCGCATCTCTTCTTCCTGGGCCTGCATCTGCTCGGCGTATTGACGGGTTTCGTCTAGGAGAAGCTTGGTATTTTCGTTAATTTTTACGCTAGAAATGGTGGAGGCAATGTTTTCACTAAGTCGCTCAATAAAATCTACCTCAAATTGCTCGAAGGGATGAAAAGAGGCCAGCTCTATCGCACCGTATATTTCTTCATTTACTTTCAGGGGGGCAATGAGGAGACTACGAGGGTTGGAACGGCCCAGCCCTGAGGTTATTTGCATATATCCCTGAGGGATCTTGTCTAAATGGATAATGTCTTTTTCTAAAACAACTTGTCCTAAAAGTCCCTGGCCTACGTTAACCCGTTTTTCTTCGTACTTCCTTTTATTATAAGCAAATGCGGCTTGCATTTCCAAGACCTGGGTGCCATTGTTATTATTTAAGAGGAAGAGGCCTCCCTGGTTGGCATCCAGATATTTTACCAAATTGGAAATAATGTCATAGGAAAATTCTTCGATATCTTTTTCGGTAGAGCGGAGTATATCACTAAACAAAGCAAAGCCTTCATTGGCCCAGTTACGCTTTTTATCCTCATCGGCTACATTTTTCAAGCTATCCCGCATGGATAAGAGGGTATATCCTAGGGTATCTTTTTCACTTTTTACATCAAAGTTTGACTCAAAATTACCCTTACCGATGTTTTCGGCAAAATCGGTGTATTGTTTAAAACTGCTTACAATTAAGTTCAAGCTATCGGATACTTCGCCAATTTCATCTTTGCTAATGTAGTCTACTTTGGTGTCGATGTCTCCCGAAGCAACGCCTCGGGCGGTAGCCGAGATTTTTTTGAGTGGATTTACCAAATAAGTACCCACCCAGAAAAAGCCAAATATAATTACGATGATGTTTACGAGAGCACTAATGGGAAGGAAGAGCCTGATAAAGTTCTGGCTTTGGTTCATGGTGCTTTGGAGCACTTTGCTCAATTGTTGATTTTTACTACTTACATCATCCAAATAGGTTTGAGCCGCAAAAAAAGCTTGTTCTACTTCCGGATTGGTGATATCATCTACCCTTACTACTTCTAGGGCGGTGGTAAAATCTTGCTTACTCGTATCAATATTGGCGGTGATTTCGGGCCTGGGGGTTTGTATAATGGCCAATGAGTCGAGTACTAAGGGGTTCAGTTGTTGACTGACCGAGTCATCATAAGTTCGGTCCAAATTGTCTTGGATGATATTGATGGTGTCTTGATTGACGTTGGCCAATATATTGGGGTTGGGGCTTTCTCTTTGAACTCCTATATTGATGTAACTAGAATCAATTAAAAGAGGTTTGCTTAGGATGAGCTGGAGCTGCTGGCTGAGCTGGGCCCATGACCTTTGTAAATCTAGCAATTCGTCTTCTCCTCTTCCATCAACGGCTTGGATTAGGACTTTTTCTTGGCTATTACCTACCAGAGCTTCTCCCCCTTGAGCCAAGGATTTGAGGTTGGTTTCATATTTACTGATCTCAGTCTCGAGGAGGGGCTTCAGCTCTTTTTCTTGCCCTACCACAATAGATTTACTGAGATAGCCCAAGTTAAGTAAGAAGTCCTCATTTTCTTTGGATACCTCCAAAATACGAGTTTTAACCTCGGTTTGACTGTAGTAACGATTATTGTAAACGTAAATGAAGATTACAATAATAATATTAACTATAAAGAAAGCCCGTACCTGAGATTTGATTGTACGAAGCCTAAACTGAAACCTTGCCATAGATGAAAGCGATTACCCGGAACCTTTACAAGACAAAACTAGCGCTAATTTTTAGGAAAAGCGTTTAAACCTTCTTCCTATACATACGTCCAAAACAAAAATAACAATTAAAGTACCAATCCACCGGATCAAGCACAGGAATACAAAATTTTACCTATGGATAAAAAAAAGAAAGTCCAGCATTTATATTGGCGAGGGGGTTTTGGGCCCACTTGGGCCAATATCGAAAAGGATTCCCAGCTTAGCGAAGAACAGGCTTTAAAATCCTTTTTTAAAGATTCCCAATCATTTAGCCCTTTGATCGTACGAGAGGGACAGGCCCCTAAAGTGCAAGAACTTCGTATGTTGGAAAAAGAAAAACGCAGGGAGCTTATTGTGAATTCCCGTAAAGAAGTGCGTTTGCTCAATGAAGCATGGTTGGATAAGATGGTATCGGGCAAGGCCCAACTACGGGAAAAAATGGCGTTTTTTTGGCACGGGCACTTTGCTTGTCAATGCAAGAATATTTTTCACGCCCAAAGTTACCTAAACACCTTAAGAAAAAATGCCCTGGGCAAGTTTGGCGATCTGGTCTTGGGCATTGCCCGGGAGCCGGCAATGCTTCAATTTCTCAATAATCAGCAAAATCGTAAACGCTCACCCAATGAAAATTTTGCTCGGGAATTGATGGAGCTATTTACCTTAGGCCGGGGAAATTATATGGAAAAGGATGTCAAGGAATCGGCCCGGGCCTTTACGGGCTGGGGTTTTGACGGGAGTAATTATGTATTCCGCGAAAGGTTGCATGATACCGGGAGCAAGACCTTTATGGGAAAAACGGGCAATTTTAACGGAGATGATATCATACGGATGATATTGGCCAAGAAAGAAACCGCCCAGTTTATGACTAGAAAGATCTATGCCTTTTTTGTGAATGAGGAGGTTAACGAAGCCCATGTAAAGCAATTGGCCGAGCGTTTTTATGATTCGGGTTACGATATTAAAGATTTGATGTATTTCATGTTTTCTTCTTCGGAGTTTTATGCTGATAAAAATGTGGGGAGCATGATTAAGTCGCCGGTGGTGTACATGGTTGGCCTACAGCGCAACTACTCTATTAAACTTCCCAAGCCTCAAACGCGCTTGTTTTTACAAAAAGTTTTAGGGCAAATGCTGTTTATGCCTCCGAATGTAGCCGGTTGGCCGGGAGGTAAGGCTTGGATTGACAGCTCTACGCTCATGGTACGGTTGCGTATGCCCGAGGTTCTTTATCGGAAAAGCGCCCTCGCTATTCAGGCCAAAGCCGAAGGGGATGTGCAGAAACAAGGCCTAGTAAACCGTAAATTAAAAGACATTCAGGCGGAGTATGATTGGTCAGTTCTCTACAAATATTGTGGGAAAACGAAAGATCCTAATCAGCTTTACGATGCCCTGAGTGCTTTTTTATTGAGCCGACCAGCCAAAAAGGGAAGAGAATACGTGAAGCAAGTTATTGATATCCGGGATAGAGAGCGTACGATTCAGACCATCGCGATTGCCCTGAGCTCATTGCCCGAATATCAACTATGCTAAGGCTGAGGGATAGAACGGCCTGTTTGAGCTCGCTGCTGGAAGGGGGTTGGCCAGCGAGTAGTGATAGCCCGACCCCGGCGGCACTTAATTGAGCAAGGGCAGGGATTGTCAATCGCCGGGGGCAGCCCCAAAAAGTTAAAAAATCTAATTGATCAATACGGAATAAAGAATTAAAATATATGGATAGAAGAAAATTTTTACAAAAATCGGCTCTGACCAGTGTGGGGAGCTTGATGGTTCCGGCTTTTTTAAAGGCTTGGGAGCAATATCCTTTGGCAGCCTTAGCGGCCGATTTTAGAAGATTGGTCATTATACAATTTTCTGGGGGAAATGATGGGCTCAATACGGTGGTTCCTTACCGAAATGATGTGTATTACAAGGAGCGTCCCCGTTTGGCCATTGAAGCGGGTAAAGTACTGAATTTGAGCGATGAACTAGGCCTAAACCCGCAGATGCTAGGTTTGAAGAAGCTTTACGATGAGGGCTTTGTTAGTGTGTTAAACAATGTGGGATATCCCAACCCCGACCGCTCACATTTCCGGTCTATGGATATATGGCACACGGCGAGTAACTCCGATGAGTATCTTAGTACGGGTTGGTTGGGCCGCTACTTAGATGCAAATTGTGAAGGAAGTTGTGCTTCGGCCCATCACCTCATCGAAGTGGATGATATGCTAAGCTTGGCCAGCAAAGGAGAATACGTAAAAGGCCTTGCTTTACAAAACCCAGATAAATTACAAAAATCTACCCAAGGTAGGGGTTTACAGCTCTTAAAACAGCAGGCCGAAGACTATCACGAAGAAGAGCCGGCGGCCTATCTCTACAAAACCTTGGCCGAGACGGTCTCATCGGCAGAATATCTATACGAAAAATCTAAAGTATACCGCTCCAAGGAAACCTATCCTAATCACGCTTTGGGGCGTCAACTCAAAACGATTGCCGAGTTAATTAATTCGGGCGTGGATAGCCGGGTATACTATGCCTCAGTGAGTGGCTTCGACACCCACGTAAATCAAAAACCGGCGCAGGACCGCTTATTGGGTTTTTACTCGAATTCTTTGGAAGCCTTCGTAAAGGATTTGAAAAAGAACCAACAGTTTAACAATACCTTGATCTTGACATTTTCGGAATTTGGGCGTCGGGTTAAGCAAAATGCCAGTAATGGTACCGATCACGGCACAGCCAACAATGTTTTTATCATTGGCGGGAAGCTGGCCCAAGCCGGGGTATACAATGAGGGGCCGAATCTTCAAGATTTGGATAATGGAGATTTGAAATACAGCTTAGATTTTCGTAAGGTCTATGCCACACTACTGGAAGGACATTTGAAAGCTGACTCACAAAAAATCTTAGGAAGAAAATTTGATACCCTAAAATTCATTTAACGAGAACTTGGTAAGGCTATCTGGTGTTTTGAAGTATGGATTTAAGGATAGCTCTATGAGTTCATTTCAAGATTTTAAACTGAAGCGACAGCTTTTGGAGGCCGTAGATAGCTTGGGATTTAGGGAGCCTACTCCTGTTCAAGAAAAGGCTATCCCCCTTATCCAAGCCGGTCATGACGTTATGGGGATTGCCCAGACTGGAACTGGTAAGACGGCGGCTTTTGTTCTCCCACTCTTGGCCAAGTTAGGGTATGCCCAGGGACAGCATCCCCGGGCTTTAATTTTGGCCCCTACCCGGGAATTGGTGCTCCAAATTAGCCAGGATGTAGCCCAATTATCTCAATTTCAGGATATTCGGTATGCGGTACTCTATGGTGGAATTGGCCCTCAGGCTCAAATCCAGGAGGTACAGGCCGGGGTAGATTTGTTGGTATCTACTCCGGGAAGGTTTTTAGACCTTTATTTTCGGGAGGGTATCTTTGCCCGGGACATTCGGACCTTGGTGCTGGATGAGGCCGATCGTATGATGGATATGGGCTTCATGCCTCAAATCCGACAAATCTTGGAGGTGATCCCCACCAAGCGACAGAATTTATTATTCTCGGCTACCATGCCAGCGCCGGTAATTGAGCTTTCCCATGAGTTTTTGGAGTACCCAGAGGTCGTAGAAGTAAGCCCCTCGGCTACGGCGGCCGAAACGGTGGAGCAGAGTGCCTATGCCCTGCCCAATTTTTTGACTAAGGTCCGCTTTTTAGAGTATCTCCTCAAGGACGAGGCGGAATATGAGCGGGTGATCGTGTTTGCCCGGACACGCAAGAACGCGGATAATTTATTCAAATTTATTTCCCGAAAGTTTGACCCGGAGCACGTGCGTGTAATCCACGCGAATAAGGGACAAAACACACGGATCAATTCCATAAAAGATTTTAAATCGGGACTCATCCGAGTACTTGTGGCAACCGATGTGGCGGCCCGGGGGATTGATGTCACGATGGTAAGCCACGTGATTAATTTTGATGTGCCTATTCGCTATGAGGAGTATGTTCACCGGATAGGCCGAACCGGAAGGGCCCATAATTTGGGCAAAGCCCTCACTTTTTTTAATCCGGCCGAAAGCTATCATCTTCATAACATAGAGCAGTTGATACGCAAAAAGATAAACCGGTATGAACTACCGGCAGATTTGGAAATTGCCGAAACGCCTTTTGAAGAGGAGCAAGCCATGGCGAGAGAAATAGATAACCAAAAAAAGAAAGAAGATCCCAATTATCAGGGGGCTTTTCACGATAAGAAGAAAAAGCCGGGAAATTCTAAGGGGGCCAAAGGGGGGAAAGATTCTAAGAAAAGGGGAGGACGGCCCCGCTAAATGATCTTTTTGATAATTAGGCAGATATCCGAATAATTTTGAATTTTATGACAAATAACGTTCGGATTTCATCATTTATGAGACTCTTTGCGTCAATTTAACGATTATATTCTGCGTTCTACCTGGGTTTTAATGTAGTTAATCTAATTGGGGTTGAAGAGATGGCTTCATATTTATACATTTGTATTGTAAGAAATGATTGATGTGACCTTTATAGGGCTGGTTAATAAAGGTTACACTAAGTCAGTCTTTCTTTCCATAGCTGGTTGAAGGATATTGGAGGATGAGTTAACAACAGTTGCTCCCTCCAATTATCTTTTTTAAAACCCCCTCTATTCTTCCTTTCCTTTTTCACTTTCCCATTGTGTACCCAAATTCTTTTTAGCTATTTCGGGAAGTTTCATCTTCTGTTTGGCCCGTAGTCGTGAAAAGTTGTGGAAATACAGCTTTTTCCACCAGTTTCGGCTAGCATTCAAATGCTTTCGCTTGCTCATTATCCACTTCCAAGGTTTTAACTGTTTTTTGATGCTATTCGCGGTGGGGGATTGTACGAGTAGCTCACGGCGGTTTAGTAAGATTTGTTCAGAAAGGTTTATGCGTACCGGGCATGCCTCATCGCAAGCCCGGCATAGGGTACAGGAATAGTTTAGGTGGGACTTAGCTTCCTTCTCTGGCTTATGCGCTAAGGAGACCCAATCAATAGGACTTTGGGCATCTTGGGGGAAAGCTTCGGGGCCAGCTGTCTGGATCACAGGACATTTTTTTTGGCATATGCCACAATGGATACACCTTAATGCTTCTGCTTGATTTCCCTTGCCGAGTAAAATGCTTCGGCCGTTGTCGATTAAAAGAAGATGGCACGTACCAGGATAGGTGTTTCCGATGAGCTGGAAGGCAGATAGCGATACCTGGGCTCTTTGGGTTTGGGCCAAGAGTGGCCAGAAGGTTCCCAGATGTTCCAGCTTGGGTATAACTTGCTCGATACCTGCCAATACAATAAGATCAGGCAAGCCATTCAAAAAAGTATGATTTCTTAGGGGGCTAAAATCTAGGGCGATTTGCCCACTTTCGGCTATGAGAAACTGGGCATCTACTATAATTATATTTGAGAGGGTTTGGTTATTCGGCTTATCTGGAAAAATGGAACTTAATCCTAATTCTGGAGCTAAACGAGTAGATAGAGAAAGCGGTTTAGATGCATGGTTTTGTGAGGTGGTAATTCTTTCTAAGGTGCTTTGGGCATCTCGGGCTTGATCAAGCCAATGGACTTGTCCATAACTTGCAAACTGGGCCTCAAATTGAAGTAAATAAGAATCAAGTTGCGAGAGGGTCTCGTGACGAAGAAAAGCGGCCCTATCACATATAAGCTCGTAGTCTTGGAAGAGCATTTGAGACTTAGTCGATTTTTTCCAAAAACTATCCAGTTTATTTTGCCTTTCTGTACGCGCTTTATGATCAAAGGATGCTTTTTGGGCACTTCGGTCAAATTCTAGGGAGGGATTTTTCATGGTATGAAAGTTTGCTATAGGTAATGATTGCCTCCTAAACCCTCGTACTAAACCCTCGTATGGGGCTTCCTTGGGCAAGTAGATAGTACACGTACCGCTTTTAAACTTGATAAATCCCAAATGTATAAAATGCTCAGGAAAAATATGCATATTGGGGGGTAATCTTCTGTTGAATCCGAGTACAGGTCTTGCTTATTGATGGGTTTTCGGATACATTAGCCAATAAATAATTTATATTTTATGAAAAAGCTCCGCGTTATCACAGTCTTTCTTTGCTTATGCCTGGCTTTGCAGTCTTGTAAAACTATCCGAGAATTAGTTGCTTTCTCCAAAAGCGAATTTCGTTTGGATAAGGTGACCAACCTAAACATGAATGGGATTAATTTATTAAATATCAATTCCTTTTCAGACATTAACCTGGCCGATGTGGCTAAGCTGGGATTAGCCTTCAAAAATGGTTCATTGCCTTTGAATTTAACCTTCAACATCGAGGCCCGTAATCCGAATGAAAGCACAGCGGCCCTAGAAACCGTCAACTGGATCTTGGAGCTGGATGATAATGAAATCCTAAACGGGACTTCCAGTGACCGAGTAGAAGTTGCTCCCAACGGCGGGGTTACTTCCTTTCCGATTTCCACCAATTTGGATGTCAAGAAAGTACTAAGCGGAGAATCTTTAAAATCGATTGTAAATATCGTGAGTGCCGTAAAAGGGGACAATCCGGAAGAATCACGAATTCGGTTAAAAATTAAGCCAAGTGTACGTGTTTTGGGTACGCGGGTAGGGTACCCAGGCTATATCAAATTAGGAAAGACCTTTAAGGCAGAATAAATAAACCAAACCCCCGTCGCGAAGCGCCGGGGGGATTGGCTCTTTCCTTCCTTTTTTAAAAAAAATTTAAGCTCCTTCCTCTCCTTTGCCCCCCGAAAAAATGCGGGCAGCCCAATCGATATAATTTTGGGTTTCCTCCTTGCTAATACTAAACTCCTGGGCTACCTCGTAAATGATTTCCTGCTCCCGGGCTACAAACTTCCCATCTACAAAGCCCAAACCGATCAATTCCATCAAGGCTGAAATACGAGATTTTTTTGATTTAAACTCAGAGCATAATTGAGGAATATTTTCCGGCAAATTTTCTAAGTCTTGTTCAGAAATTTCTTTATCAATTACCTCATCTATAATTTCCATCTCTCGACGCATGGACTCAAGCAGTACCATTTCACTGTTGGCAATATTATCATCCGACATGATCATCTTCTTGGCTAAGGCTAGGAAAGCAATTTTTTCCTTGGAGGTAAGAACATTTAAAAACATAGTTTTACTTAGAAAGTGGTTGATTCTTTACAAAGGCTCTTCTGGTGATCCCTTTTTTAAATATACTTTAAATTACTTCGAAAACCGTAAATTAACCTAGATTATGGGAACGTGGAACCGATTTAATTCCCCAAATAACGCTGACTAAGCCCTTCGTACGTGTCTATACGACGATCGCGCAAAAAGGGCCAAATTCTTCGGTACTTTTCTGTATCTCTCAAATCTAGGGGTAAAACTTCCAAATTAGCCTGGGTATGGGGGGCTTGAAAAAGTACGCGTCCCATGGCATTGCTTACAAAGCTACCTCCCCAAAATTGGGTTCCGGCTTCTTGTCCTACCCGGTTCAAGGCCGCAACTGGTATTCCGTTGGCGATGGCATGGCTGCGATGCATCACTTGCCAAGCTTGATACTCTTCCTGGTGTACTTCGGGAGTTTCTGCTAAGTCCCAACCGATGGCGCTCGGGTAAAACAAAATCTCAGCTCCCGATAAGGCACTGAGGCGGGCCGCTTCGGGAAACCACTGGTCCCAGCAGATTAAAACGCCGATTTTGGCATAGCGAGTGGAAAAAACCGGGTAATGCCCTTCTCCTGGGGTAAAGTAAAACTTTTCGTAAAACCCGGGGTCGTCCGGGATATGATTTTTTCGATATTTTCCCAAAAAAAGGCCATCGGCGTCTAGTATAGCCGCTGTGTTGTAGTAAATTCCCGGAGCTAATTTCTCAAATAAGGGAAGTATCAGGACAACCTCCAGCTCTTGGGCAAGTTGGGAAAATAATTGGGTACTCGGGCCTGGCACAGGTTCGGCCCAGTCAAAATATTGGTGATTTTCTTCGTGGGCGAAGTATTGGGTAGAAAACAACTCAGGCAAACAGATGATCTGGGCTCCAAGGGCCGCCGCCTGTCGGATCATAGTTTGGGCTTCTTGCTGGTTGGATGCCCTATCTTCCAACATGGACATTTGGATAAGGCCAATGTGAACAGTGTTACTCAATTATTCTTCAAGATTGATGAAACCAAAGGAAAACAAACCTAGCAAGCGAGGTGCTAAGTTTATTCCTCTCTAAAATATCATGCTTTTAGGAAAAAGGAGGGGCTCTGGATGAAAATATACTTGCCAAATGGTTTTGGCTACCTATGACATTATCTGCAATGCGCTGATAATAAGCTACTTACTTTC
>CAWUIO010000151.1:0-13020 GCA_963922455.1 uncultured Microscillaceae bacterium | reverse complement strand
TCCCGAAATGGCTCTTTGCAGCCCAACGCAATTAAATTTAAACAGTTTCTAAATCCTTTTATATACACGTTAAGGTATACTATATAAGCCGAGAGCTTATCTTTATTAAAATTAAAGCAAGGAAATTTCTATGAATTATCAAAAAGCTTTTCTCTTCCTCACTTGCCTCTCCCAAGCTTGGGCCCTCAGCGCCCAAACCGAATCCTACCCGGAAAAATTCCCTCCCCGTATCTTAGGGATTATGGCCTACGATTCAGACAGCCAGGTATGGGCCTACCTGCTGGCATCGGATGTGCCCGCTATTGGCAACCAAGCTCCCCAAGTGAGCCCCGAAGGTATCCGACTGATTTTATCGGCTTACTCGGAAGCAACCCGGTTGGCTTCAGATTCTATCTACATTCAGGATCTTGGACTTCAGGCCCAAGGGCACTTTGCCAAAACTGGGGAAGCGTTTCGCTTTCGCTCGGGCTATGCCGGCCATCGCGGCGGAAACAATTATCTAGTCTTTGGTAATGGACTAAACGATGCTAAAAGCTTAGAAGCTATGGAAAGGGGCTTTACCAAGGGTTTTGGTACCCTTGGGCAAAAGCTTATCCAAAGTGCGGCTGCTGGGCAATTATTAAGTCGATTGCAATCGGCAGTGTTGTGGGTATCCGAGACGGAAGGCAAACCCGGTTCGGGTATTTATTTACGGGCCGATCTACATCCTAGGCCCCTGGAGGAAATTGGCAAAATGCTTAATTATCGCTACGGTACGATATCGCTTAAAGAAAGTATTGCTTATTTGAAAGTAGGACAGACCGAACGCGGACAGGAACTCTTGGCCAATGCCATGGAATTGCTTCCCGGTCACTATGTCGTATATCCCCAATTAATTTTGGCCTGTGAACAAGCCGGGCAAAGTGAACTGGCCTTGGGATACCTTGAAGAAGCCCAAGCCGCCGATGAACAGTTTGAATTTTACCACCCCGATATGTATCCCTTGATCAAACACGCCAATTTTGCCCAGCTTTGGGAAGAGCGTACCCAAAGAAAACAGGATTGGGCCCGGGCTATCCGAAGCTATTTAGACTGGAAACAAGTGGAGGAAGCGATCCGGCTGATCAATCAAAAAATCAAAGAAAAGCCCGAAAATGGGGAGATGTACTTCCTGTTGGGCCAAGCCTATGAACAAAAGCAAAGTACTAAGCTGGCCCGGAAAAGCTATAAAAAAGCCCTCAGCTTTGATCCGGATCATGTAGAAGCTCAAAGAGCTTATGATCGTTTGCAAAAGAAAAAATAAGGCTTAAGCCCTCATTTGGATAGCTGAGATTATCTTTGTATCTAATAGAGTCCAGTTTCCAAATTATAAACCGCATATCGGGTACTCCCATGCAAGTCAAAACCCGGGGGATTGTCATCAATTACCTCAAATATAAAGATAAGTCCATCATCGTGCGCATCTATACCGAAGAGTTGGGGATGCAATCGTATATGGTCAATGGGGTGCGCTCGGCCAAAGCCAAAACTTCCATAGCCCTTTTTCAACCCTTGACAGTTTTGAATTTGGTAGTCTACCACCGGAAGGACCGGGCCCGTATCAACCGCATTGCCGAAGTAAAATGTGGGCAGGCTTTCAAAAGCATCCCTTTTGATTATAAAAAATCGGGTATGGCCCTTTTTCTAACAGAGGTTTTGAGTAAGACGCTTCAAGAGGAAGAGCAAAATGGGAGGCTATTTGAGTTTTTATGGCAGTCGGTACTGTACTTAGATGACTGCGGTGAGGCCTACGAAAATTTCCATCTTAATTTTTTGCTCCAACTAAGTCGCTATCTGGGTTTCTGTCCGGAGTCGGGCCGGGAGCTGGCCGATGAATTAGAGTATGGCAATGCCTATTTTATTCCTCAAGCCCAACGCAAAGAAGTAGAAGCCCTCTACGATCTCTTGCTACGACGGGATTATACCCAAGGGAGGGGAGTCCCGGCCTCCTTGCGAGGGGAGTTAATTGATTCCTTGCTGGCCTTTTATCGCTTACACGTGAGTAATTTTGGTCAACTCAAGTCGCTAGGGGTTTTGCGGGAGATGAATCGCTAGCTATCTTCCTCCTTTTTCAAAACTTTGCTTTTATTTTTTCTATCCAATGGCGTTCGGTGGGGCTTATAATCAAGGTATAAAAGCCAAAGCGTTCTCCCTCTACGGCAACTCCCGGCGAGTCATCGATATGTAATTGAATATCGAAAGCAGGAGGATATTTACTAGGGTTAATTTTTAAGGGTTTGAGGGTTTTCTGATGGATATCTCCCTGAATAATAAAATCGGGGACTGTACCGTAGGTAAATAGCTGCCACCAAATGTACCGAGGGCTGCGAAAAGAGGAGGTGTAAATGCCTACAGTATGGCTTCTAGATTTTAAAAAGTTGAAAATCTCAACCGACCCTTGACGAATGGGTTCTACGCCTACTATTTTTTGGAATATATTCCGCGACTCTGTAGGAAAACTGGGCTTACCGGTGGGGATAAGGGTATCGTCAAAATCAAAAGAGATTTTCATTCGGTTTTCTAAAAACTCGCAAACCACTCATCGTAGCCTTCCTCCAAAGAACGGTAGCGTTCATAAGCCCAACTATAGAGTGGGGTAAAACTGGTGTAGGGGCTGTCTTCAATATGTAGGATGATCCCGGCATCTACCATCCTGAACAAATCTTGTAGTTTAGCTACCAATTTGCTCCAATGCACGTATTTTCCCTCGGAGTCGGTTTGGTCATACCAATCATCCATTTCACTTAGGGATTCGGCGGGGAGTGTGTAGCGCTCAATAGGTAGGTTAAATTCCAGGCCACTTTCGGCGTAAGCTGCTTGAAAGCTCGCTTCATCTTGAAAGATAGATTCCAAAAAAGCATCACGCGTCTCGAAAGAGGAAATCTGGTCGCGTTTGGATTGAGCCCAGAGTTTCCAGGTAGAATCGGAGGGCCAAGTTATTTTTAAATAACTTTTCTCCCAGGCTTTTTTAGCTCGAGGGTAATCATCGGCCTGAGCTGGTCTTAAGGCCCAAGCGGCTAGTGTTTTGGCCATATTTAGTTTCAATATTTTCCCAAATTTAGCATTTTCGAGCAGATAATCCCTGAGAAATTGAAGAAAGCCCAAGACTCCGGAAATCCCGGAGTCTTATGAAAAGGGCAAATTCGAGTATTAATAAAACAAAAATGGCCACGAGTATATATAGATTGGCTTGGGGAGTACCCGCTAGCCATAAAGGGAGAACATAGCTGAGGAGCCAAATGCTTTTGTAAAAAAATTGTAGCACAAAGATGGGTAAGAATTGATAAGGTCGCCAAATGCCCAGGGCCGATACGAGGCCAATACTTAACCAGATACTGCCCAAAATGCTCATTACCGCCGGGTCTTGTCCTTCCCAGAGTACATACTTTTCGGCAAATGCAGGGAAGCTTACGATGATAAAACCCGGGATTCCGGCGCCTAGGAGATTAAGAAAATACATACCTCTAAAAGTGAAGGTTTTGTTTGTTGATTTGATCTGTTTCATACGATTAAAAAATTAATATGAAACAAATATCAGGGTTTTCGGCACCTTGGTCATTGACCTAGGTTAGGATCGCGGTCTTTTTGGGTCATCATCTTTTTGATGCGACTGAGGCTTTCGGGTTTTACGCCCAGGTAGGAAGCTACATGGTATTGAGGCACCCGCTGCATCACCTCAGGAATTTTTTGAAGCAGCCAAGTATAGCGTTCTTCCAAGGAAGCGTGGTGAAGTAAACGCATCCGTTCTTCGATTTCAACAAAGGCTTTTTCGGCCAAGATTCTTTGGAAGGTTTCTATCTTGGGAAATTGACGGCCTAAGGAGATAAGATCTGCACGACGGAGCCGATAGAGAGTGGTGGGTTCTAAGGCTTCTAAAAAAAACGGGCTGGGCTTTTGCCCGAAATACGAGGCAAAGTCAGTGACAAAAGATTCTTCCAAGAAAAAGTAATCGCTGAGATCATCTCCATCTTTGATCAGGTAGGATCGAAGAGCTCCTGTCTCGATGTAGTATAAGTGCTCAGCCACAGTTCCTGGCTTAATCAAAATGTCTTTTTTGGCCAAGTGTTGTACTTGAACCTTGGCTTGAAGTTGGCCCAAGGCGTCTTTTTCTAAGAATTCAAATCGGTGTATAAACTTTTTCAATATCTGATGAGTGTTTATGCATGCACTAAGTATACCGATAACATGTTGATTTGGCTTAGGGATTGAGCGCATGTTTGAGCCCGCCGCTGGTTTGTGGGCAAGCCGGCGAGTAGCGAAAGCCCGACCCGGCGTGATCTTCTGAATTAATTCAGAAGATCACGCCGGGGAAGCCCCATACTATTTCTTGACTAGAAGAGCAGGTTATTGGTTACTCGATGGAGCACATCAAATGCCGTTTCGGCCATTTTATTACCCTTGGTGTCCAGTAAGGGATTGACTTCGGTGAGTTCTAAGCAGACTACTTTTTGACTGGCAAACAAGCCCTCAATGAGTTGAATCACCTCAAGCGGGTCAAAGCCTTTCTCGACAGGAGTACCCGTGCCCCTCGAGACCAAATCACAGTCTAAACTGTCAACATCAAAGGATATATACAGCCGGTCGCAGGTATTCAGTTGGGTCAAGGCTTCCTCAATACAAGTTTGCATGCCCCGGAAGCGGGTCTCGTGCACCATATAATTGCGAATGTTATGCTTGGCCATAAGATCATTCTCAGGTTTTTCGGTATCCCGGACGCCAAAGAAAATCAGGTCTTCTTGAGCTATTTTGGGGCCGTCAATCCCGATATTTTTTAATCTATCCCACTCTTCTACGGTTTGCGGTACCACCTCATTGATTTGATTTTCTTGGTTATCGATCCCTAAGGCGGCGGTTAAGGGCATTCCGTGTACATTACCCGAGGGGGAGGTGTAGGGAGAATGTAAATCGGCGTGGGCATCAATCCAAATGGCTCCTAGCCTTTCCTTGGGGGAATGGGCTTTGATTCCGCTTAGGGTACCGAGAGCAGAGGAGTGGTCGCCCGATAGGACAACCGGGAAATAGCCTTCGCTCAAAGCTTGCTCGACGGCATCCGAAACGCGTTGACATTGCTCCCGAACGTGGGTAATGCGCTTGGCAAAGGTGGTATTTACTTTGTCGTACACGGTTTCATTATGCGTTCGCACGTCTACGAAAGGAAAGCGGGTAAAATAATTGTTTTGAGCATTGATAGCGGCAATCTCGATGGCATCAATGCCCATGTCTGAACCCCGGGTCCCGGCCCCGATGTCGGATCGGTTTTTAATAATTTTTAGTTTAGGCATGCTTGGAGGCTTTTAAAAGCTTTAGATTTGGGCCGAGAAAAAATAGTATCGGCCAGAGCATTTTAGGATTATTTGCTCAAAAATCGTGATTTTTTGAAGGTATCCAAGCTCTTTTACGGCCTTTTTTGGGCAATTAACTACCTACTAGCATCCGAGAATTTTGTCCCATAAGTTTTCTAAGACCGGCCGTGATTAGGCGACAAATGGCGATACCTACTATAAGCGTAAATACCCCTACCCATAAGATGTTAAGGTATTCAGGAATAGGCGTCTTGAACAGAAAGCTCCAAATAAACCCTAGCGAGAATACCAAAGGAGCGTGTAAAAAATAAATGGCAAAAGAATCCCGTGCCAGCCCAAATAGCCAAGGAGGTTGAGCGCTACCACGGGCCTTAAAGGCCTGTAATACCAAGATGGATAGGCTTAGCTTTTGGATATAAAAAATGGATTCCCGAATGTCTACCCAAGCAATGTGCTGCACTTTATAGATAAATAAGACAAAGAGTGTGAGGCTGCTAAGGGTAGCGATGGTGATGAGTAAAACTCTTTGTGTATCCAGATACCGCAGTATGCCATCTACGTTTTGTCCAAGGAGCATGCCTGCCGAGTAACAACCCGTAAAAAACAGGAAGGTATTGGGGCTAACTACCATGGCGGTACGGGAGAAAAATAAAGGAAGCATGAGTAATAAAAATGTAGCTGGGACTTTCCAGCGGGGATGATACAAGAGGAAATCCAAGAGTGGAGTAATGGCAAATAGAAAAAGGAGTACGGGTATATACCATAAGTGAAACATAGCATTGCCCGTAAGCAGGTTGTACAAGACCATTTGGGCATATACCTGTATTGAATCAACAAAGCCATCAGGGCCTCCTAGGGAAAATAAAAGGGTAAAAAAGAGATAGGGAAGGATCACGTAGTAAAATTTGCTCCTATAAAATCGGGTATAGCCCCGAGGGCGCAGGATGGCTGTATACAGCAGGCCGGAAATAAGCGCAAAGTAGAGGGTACTGTCGTGAAATAAGACTTCATTAAAAATAAAGAAAGGATGCGCAAAGTCTATCTCATAGTTATTAGCGAGTAAAAAACCCGGTATGAACGCATGGATAGCTACTATGTTGAAGATGGCAAAACCTCGGAAACTATGGATATAGCCTAAAAAATTTTGAGATTTTTCTAGCTTGTTCATGTAGTTGTAGATGGTGGTTGTATGTATTACAAGGTACAAGGTTTTGGCAATAATTCCTAGGGGAATTTTGTAAAAGGTTCCTGCTGAAGGGCTGAGGGGCTATTTTTTCGGGCTACGTGATGTTTTAATGAATTTCTTTCCGAATCGTGGCAATGAGCTCGTCAATCTTAGCGTCTACATTTTTATACATATCGAGGGTGAAGACCCGGTTTCTTTGAATTCTCCATAAAATGAGCAATAGTTCTTTTCGAGTAGCTTCCTCCCAGGCAATGGGTTGGGCAAGTGTAGGAGGGGCTAACAAGCTATCCACTTGAAAATAAGGAGCTAGTAACTCGTTAATCCGTAAAAAATAGCTCTGGTGAAATTGGCCTTCGTGGTATTCTTCTTCCATTTTTCGGAGTACATTAAAATCGTACTCATACAGCCGAATAATCTTAAGGCGTAAGGAGTCATTCCGAATAAGCCCGAGGCCTCGAGATTTGAGGGATTCATAGCCTGCCCGGTTTTGAATGGAGATGTAATCTCGGGTGAGGCTGAAATAATAAATTAGCAAGGAATCTTGGTTAACTTCTTCATTAAACAGAACCTTCCTCCAGTATTGGCAGGCGCCGATGCCTACGTAGTGACCACCCAAATTGCCTAGGACATCTTCCTTATCTTTTTCTAAGCCATTGGCAATTTCGCGAAGGATTTTGATTTGGGCCTCATAAGCCAAGCGGTCTTGATTCCATCGCTCGAGGCCAAAAGCGGCGATTACCGCCACAAATATGGAAATGAACTCAAATACATAAGGATGCCAATTGCGGGATTTCATAAGGAATAGCTATAAAGAATGGAGATCTTGAGGTATCATTTGCATAATCGCATTAAAAGAGGCTGCTTGTTCTTCCAGCAAGCCGTGACCGGATTTTTCTACCCAGTAGATTTTTTTGACTGGGGCCTGAAGGGAGTTCAACCAAGATTGGGCCAAGACCGAGGGGACATTCCAATCATTTCTTCCTTCAACGAGGATTACAGGCAGGTCCAATTGGGTAATTTTCCGGATATCTTCTTGGTAGAGATCGTCTTGAAGGGCTTCACTAGAAGCTCGCCAGACGCCATACCAGTCGTAGCCTTTGTAATCATCATATTGCTCGGTGGCTTTTTCAATTTCCAGGACTGCTTCCTTATTGTAAACGGCCCCTTTAAACTCATTAAGTAAGAGGTATTGCTGGAAAAAACGTTCGGTAGCGCTCGGATAGTACTCAGGGTGTTTAAGGCTGTCAATTCGGGGAATTAAGTCTCCTCGGTTTTGGCTTTCGGCCTGTTCAAGTAGCCAGTTTTGGGATATTTCCATCCCGGCGCTTTTATTGATAAACTGAGCAATGCCAATATATGCCACATAGTCATCGGGGTAGCGTTGCGCAATTTTGGCTCCTACGACGCTGCCCCAGGAATAGCCGGCCAGGTAAATTTCTTGGGCTCCCAGGCTGTCTTGAAGCCATTGGGTGAGTTCGTGTCCATCTTGTATAATTTGTTCTAGGCTTAGCTTATCAGGCTTTGGATTCTTTTTGTACGAATTACCAGCTCCTCTTTGCTCCCAAAGTACGGTACGGTATGTCTGGCAAATAGCGGTATTGAGGTAACGAAATTGCGGAGTTTGGGGCCAGGCCGGTCCTCCGTGGATCAAAATCAAGTAAGGCTGTTCCGTTTGCCGACCTATAATCTCGATATATTGCTCTTCCCCACCCAAAGTAAGAAATCGTTTTTGGGTGGTCAGGGGGGTATCGGTCTCATCCTGGGAGGGTACTTGGTTGTTGGCAGCGGGTTGGGTTTGGCAAGCAATAGCTCCAATAAGCCCCAAAGCAAGCAGTGTGAGAGAAGTTTTCATAGACGTGTTTCGTGAGAATAGCGAAATTTAAAGATTTTTCGGGGGCTTGCCAAAGAGAAAAATAAAGAAATACAGGGGCTTCCCGGCGCTGGGACATGAGCTTCGGAAAGGCCCTAGCTACCTGCGCCGGTCGGGCTCTCGCTACTCGCCGGCTTGCCCGCATGCCAGCGGCGGGCTCAAACATGCGCTCCATCCCTAAGCCTCAAAAAGTAATATATCATATGCTAAACCTATCCTGACAAGTATGTCCCAGCTCAGCCCATAAAAAAACCGGAGAGCTAAGCACCCTCCGGTTTTCCGAAAAAGAATTGTTTGAGATGGTTTATTTTTTCAACACGTCAATCATCTGAACTCCCTCAGCCGTGATGTGTTGGATCATATACTTACCTGTCATGCGGCCAGTTAAGTCAATAACCTTACGCTCCCCTTTGCTAACGGAGGTACGGAACAACTCAGTACCGTTGGCATCCAATACGCGAAGCTCACCAGCTTGTTGTACATCCACATTGACCAAACCAGTCGTTGGTACCGGGAAGGCAACTACGGCAGACGGCGTATTAACGATAGAGAAGTTAATGCTTAGCGGAGCAAGGGCCACAGCATTGGCCGTACCCGTCACCGTCAAGGCGTAGTTTCCATCCGGACGGTTGAATGGCACAAAGTTACCATTGTTATCCCCGGCGATAGCGTAAGGAGCTACGGTTTCTGTACGTACTACTGAGCCATCTACGGTAAATACTACTTCATCGATGGCCGGAGGAGTGGTTTCGGCTACGATAGAGAAACCTCCAGGGAAGTTAGTCATATCAATTACTTCGCCTTCATTCATCGTACGAACGAATGTGTTGCTAGCGGCATCATACAAGGAGAAGCTTGTGAAAGCAGCCACTTCGGCCTCTTGTACTTCAAAGTTGATAGAAACTGTGTTACCGGCAGCACCCTGGGCCAATTTTTCCGTGAAAGGAGTACCCGTGATGTTATAAGAACCGGCGGCAAAGATATCTCCGTTGATGTCGCGAATACCTTGGTCACCAAACACACTGTAAGGAGCAAAACCCTCGGTACGACGGAATCCATTGGGGAAGCTTGGCCCGGTTAAGCTCAAGGCTACACTACCTGTAGGCGTAGGATCGGTTAGGGCTACGATCCCTAAGTTGGTTCGGTCCAGGTCAAGCACTTGGAATACCGAACCTTCTTGGATGTCTCCAACGATTTCATCCGTATCGGCATTGTATAACAAGTATTGCGTGATAGCAACTGGTGGCATCTCCTCTTCTACCAAGGTGAAGCTGACCGTTAAGCCTTGGCCTTCTTCCCCTTGTTCTAGTCTTTCACTAAATACCCGGGTAGTCAAGGTATAGTCACCAGCAGGTAGTACCTGGCCAAAGATGTTGTTGCGTCCTTGGTCGCCAAAGATGCTGTACGGGAAGAAACCTTCGGTACGGGCAAAGTTGAAAGCACCGCTTAAATCTAAGCTTACACTCCCTACGATTTCAGGATTGGTAACCGCCACGAGACCCAAAGTACGCGTATCCAAGTTAGCCAAAGTGATGGTATCGCCATCTTGGATGGAAGCAATCACATTTTGCTGATCGGTATCGTAAAGTTGAACTTCTACTACTTCTTGCTCCTGAGCAAAAGAGAACCCGGCGATGATCGGATCGTGATCGGAAGCGCGGAACTCATCCGGCTGGAAGAAGAAAGGCTGATTAAACGTGCTGTAATCTAAGGCAACTGGGAAGTCGGCATTGATGTGATACACTTCGGCTCCGGTAGCTTTGGCGGCCATAGTAGGGCTAGCCAAGGTATAATCCAAGGTGCCTTCTGGGCCTCCGAATACGAAAGAGTATGGCGCGCGCGAGCTCGTATTGAAATCATCAACCAAGTTAGCAAATCCACCAGCAATCAAAGCGTCAAGCGGCTCTTCTTTGGCGTAGGAGTTTAAGTCACCTACTAAGATGAAGTCAGAATCATTGACTCCGGTAGGATCGGTGGCCACCCACTGATTGAAGACGTTCATAGCACTTTCACGGGTTAAGTTACAGCTACTAGATCCTTCATCGGTATCTGGATCAAATACACCCGGAGAAATCTCATTACCGTCACAAGGACTACCTTTAGATTTCAAGTGGGCCGAAGCTACGGTGAAAATTTCGCCCGTGGCTAAGTCACGGAACGATTGGGCCAAGATAGGTCGGTTGGAGTTATCAAAGAAGGCTGGGTCAAAGCTGTTGTTTAGTACAGCAAAGTTACCTAAGGGCTCTACTTTATCTTTCTTGTAGATGATCCCTACTTTGATTTCGTCTCCGCTTCCGTTAGAGCGATTGATTCGTCCGGTTTGGATGAAGTCATACACATCGGCGTTGAAACCGTTCACCCCATTGATTACACTTACTAGTGATGGCAAAGAGCTAGTATTGTTTTCCAATTCTTGTAAGCCAACGATATCGGCGTTTAACTTCACAAAAGAAGCAGCCAATTTTTGTTGCTGACGAGCAAACTCCGTAGCGTTGAAAGCGCCTCGGCTGCCAAAAGTAGTGAAGTAGTTCAATACATTATAAGCGGCAATCGTGATGTCTCCCCCCACATTTGGTACCTCGGTAGGTCGGGCCGGATTGTTTTCAAAGAAGAAATTATTTGGGTTTAAAGGACGCAAGATATACGAAGCAAATCCAAGATCTGTTTCCTGGCCTCGGTTTTCATCGCCCAAAATTCCGTTGATTCCTCCATTTAATTCAGCCCCACGGGTAGGAGCTGTCACACCGTCATTGTTGATGGTATACTTAACATCGTTACGGTTTTGTTGCGAAGAAGGAATGTTACGATCCCGGTCGTCATCCAAGTTGATTTGGTTACGCAAGTTGAAATCGTTTACGGTGGCAAATCCCGCTCCTGGCTCAGCTACGTTGGTACCCGTTTGGAGGAAAGGGTTTCCTGACAAGCGAGCTTCATTGTAACGGCCATAGTTGAACAAATCCACGGCAAATAGTTGCTGGGCAAATCCAACGCGCATACTCTCGTAACGCTCAAAGAAGTTAACGGCCGGGGCAGGCAAGGTAAGAGCAATTTCAGCGGGTAGTGTATTTCCTGCAGAGATAAGAGTAATACCCGTAATGTTGATTAAGCTAGTAGATCCATCACGCTCGGTAACGGTACCACTTACCTCTACTTTATCTCCAAGAGCTACATTCAACAAAGAGCTGGTTCCTTCAAATACGAAGATACCCTCAGAAGTGGCATCATCGGCATCATAATCGGCTTCTTCTTCTTGTAGGTAGAATCCGCTTAGCTTAGAGCTTCCTTGGAAGTCACCTACGACAATGGCTTCAACGATGGCAGGAACGCCAATGAACGGCGATTCTAGCTCGCTTCCCTGAAGGGCACTGATTGGCGCAACATCACCGTCAATGATTTGAACCGTAGATAAGCCAGTTCCGATTACACTGTAATCACTTCCGTCTTGGATGGCAATAACAATTTGTTCGATTCCTTCAAAAACCCCATCTGTACCCGCTGAGATATCAATGGTAGTCTGGGAAGCTCCTGTTGGAATGGTAACGGTTCCGGATAGTAGAGGATTAGCCGTAAAGTCGCTAGGGGAAGCCGTAGTGCTGCTGTCAACTACTACATACATAACATCCAAAGCAGCTGCGGTACTACCGGTACGACGAATGGTGAACCCCCCGGCAGCTTGCCCTTCTTGGGTATCCTCAGATACAGCACTTACTAAGGCGGCACCACCACCTACTGGGGTTCCGTCTATGCAAATGTTATCAAAGGCCATGGCTTCAAATGGGAAGTCAGCTACAAGCGTAAGGGTTAAAACCGAACCCGTTCCGTTGATGGAAGTAGAAAATTTATCCAAAAGTCCAGCTCCAGGACCCGAAGCAGGTGTTTTATCCAAGAATGTATTCGTAGCTTGGCTTCCGTCTTCGGCCAAGAATTTAGAAATAGCGTTATCACCCGTTACTTCCAACACCCCACCTACCGGTGTATTGTTTCCGTTATCCATCGGACGGAAAGTGAAATTGCCCGTGTTGGTAGTGGCCGCAAGAGAGAAGGCGGTTTGGGTAGCTCCTCCGTCTAAGGATACCGTAAATACAGCGGTTTGGGGAACAAAACCACCAAATGAAGTACCATCGGAGATACCCCCCATATCGATGCTTAGCTCTAAGTTTTCAAAACCGGCTACGTCAAAGTCCCAAGTAGCGGTTTGTCCAGGCTCGCCAAACTCATCGCTATCGGAGATACCGAAGAAGTTATTGTCAAAGTTGGCATTTTGTCCGAAAACACCTTCGGTGTCACCAGGGAAAACTCCACCTCCAACACCAGTTTGGCTATCATCGGCCAAGCTGAAAGGTACGCCAGCACTTTGAGGCCAGTTGTTGATGCTTCCTACGCCAAAGAAGTCACCTCCACCTCCGTCTTGGTTTCCGGTAGCAGGATCAAATCCAGTTAAAACGTTAATTTCGTTACCGTCAAAGTCAACCTGAGCTACTTTTTGAGGCCCGGCAGTAGCAGGAGTACCTTCAATACAGATATTATCAAAGGCCATCGCTTCAAATGGGAAGTCAGCCACAAGGGTTACGGTCAAAGTAGCTCCTGTTCCGTTGATAGCGGTTTTGAATTGATCTAATTGACCAGCCCCGGCACCTGAGGCA
>CAWUIO010000150.1:0-13065 GCA_963922455.1 uncultured Microscillaceae bacterium | reverse complement strand
ACCCCAAACTGACCCTTTTCGCCGACAAAAAATAAACTTAAACAGTTTCTTAATACGATTACAGTTTCTACGTATTTCCTATTTTTTCCCTATTTTCAAACTTCAAAAGAACGTACACCCCGCAATCCATGAGCAAGAATACCCCACCTACTACCTATGGTCTTCCCAAAAAGAAAAACGAGGTGATTGAAGTCTTACAAGAAGCCTACGCCAACCAAAACCTGGAAGACCAAGAATACGAAAGAAGGCTGGATGAAGCGACCAATGCCAAATCAATAGAAGACCTCCAGTTGGTGATCTTTGATTTTCCGGCCTCCATCCGGGCCAAGGTTTTTCCCAAACCGCCCCAGACTCTTGAGACAAACCCGCTTCCGGCAAAACCTGCCGACTCTTCTTGGCTATCCGACATTGTCCCCAGCTCTACCGATACCAGTACCCATACCATCCTAGGAAATGAAAACAAAGCGCTACCCGTTTTGAGTAGCTCCCTATCGCGTATCTCAGCTATTTTGAGTAATCAAAAATTGGATTTCCGTTTGGCCCAAGTGCCCGAGACCCCTGTCAATATCCGGATAGATTCGTATCTGAGTGGTACGGTTTTGGACCTTCGCAATGAAGAACTTGACGGGAAGCACATCAACATTGATGCGGATTGTTTTATGGGAGAGGTGAAGATTCTTCTTCCCCGTGGGGCCCAAATTCAAAGAAATGTCACCAATATCTTGGGTGAAGTGAAGATCCAAGACAAACAACGTAGCTGGATCAAACGCTTAACCGGCTTTGGGTCCTCTGAGCCCCCAACGGAAATACGTCTTACGGTCAACATAACGGGTACCGTGGTTTTGGGGGGAATTAGGGTGGTGTATTAAAATAGAGAACAGGGCGGGACTCGAACCCGCAATGCGTGGTTTTGCCGACCACTGCCTTACCCTTTGGCTACCTGTTCTAAACTAAGCGGAGGCAGAGGGACCCGAACCCCCGAAGCGCAATCGCCCAACTGTTTTCAAGACAGTTTCCTCGACCAACCGGACTACCTCCTTACTTGCGGAGAGCAAAGGAATCCAACCTTCATTTCCCCCTCAGGGGAAAACCCGGGTAGCAGCCGGGCGCAGCCAAGCAGTATCTGCCTACTCTCCATTGAGTCGACCCGCGGGGGCTCGAACCCCGAACCTTCACCTTATAAGAGTGCTGCTCTCACCTTTGAGCTACGGGTCGTATGGTATGCCCACCGGGATTCGAACCCGGAAAATACAGAGTTTAAGTCTGCAGTGTATGCCAATTCCACCATGGGCACATTCTGTACGGGAAGAAGGACTCGAACCTTCAACATCTTCCAGGTTTGAACCGGACGGCTTTGCCAATTTGCCCATTCCCGCATAGCCCAAGCGTTTAGGCTGGGCACAAAAAAAAGCCTCCCGATTTCTCGAGAGGCTTGTGAATATATCTTGTTTGTTTACTTCATATAAGTAGGATTCAGATAATATACCACCTCTCGCTGTCTGGGAGACAACTTAATATGGAGGAGGATAATATTTGTTTGTTCTGAATCATCGCACTAAATATAGCATAATTTATGCCAGAATTGGAGTCGGCTAGCCAAAAAAGGTATAAATTTTTGAAATTAGTGGAGGTTTCTAAAAGATCTACGGCTAGGGATTCTATATATTCACGCTGGTTTTGATTTGGCTGAGGGATAGAGCGGCATGTTTGAGCTCGTGTAGGCCTTCGCGGGGAAAGGCAGCGAGTAGCGAAAGCCCGACCCCGGCAGCCGCCCAATGGCAATTGGATACTCAGCCTCTTTGCCGGGGACAGCCCCTATTCCCCTGAGTCCTGGATTAGACTTTTGTTTTTTTTCAAAGAATGGAAGGCTAGGGGCTTCCCCGCGCTATGCCTTAACGTTTTCATAGAAAAAAACTGCCGGCGCGGGTCGGGCTGTCACTACTCGCCGGCCCACCCACAAGCAGCGGCGGGCTCAAACAGGCCGTTCCATCCCTAAGCCACTGATAAGCAAATGATTATCTTGTAAAACAATTCTGAACTTAGGTCGTATTAAGAATTTCTTAGGGGAAATTGCTTAATTTTATACAGGTAATGTGTTTACAAGAAAGGAAAAGCATTGAGTTTTAAGGATACGATGTTTCTTTTGGCGGCCAGCCAAGGAATTCTGCTTAGTCTGGGACTGATCACCTCAGTATACTACCGAAAATGGGCCCATTTTTTCTTGGGACTGATCATTTTAATTTTGTCGCTTGAAATTTTGAGCACTTGGTACATCCGTATGGGCTACCATGAGGCTTCCTACACATTTCCGTTTTGGAATTTGCCTTCCTATTTGGTGCTTCCTCCCGCTTTTTACTTTTTTGGGAAGTTTATCGCGAGGCCCCATTTTCAGATCCTCAAAATACACAGACTATTCTTTGCGCCAGCTATACTAGAAATCCTCATAGAGCTGTTGAGCTACTTTAGCAATATTTATCTGGGTACGAGTATCCGGTTATTTCCTAATCCTATTTGGTTTGGGCTGACAGAAATTGTCCCCCCCCTAGCCTTGGTATTTGTCTTGTTTTTATGGGGCATGGATATTTGGGCATTGCAAAAAGTTTTAGTGAAAACCTATACAACTTCCACTCGGAAGTACCTACTCAAAGTGCTGGGCTTGTATAGTATATTTGTTCTATTGGCCTTGCTTTGGATTTTAGAATTATTTTTTCAGTTGCCAGCTTATTTTATCACGCTTCGGATCTTATGTATTTTTATTTTTGCCCTAGGATATCTTTCCTATTTCCAACCCGACTTTTTACGGATGCCCGAGTCTGTTTATCGCTTGGCTTCCAGCCCTGGCCAAGCTAGGGTGACTGCCTTGGAGATGGAACGCATTCATAAGGCCTTTCGGGAAGAAAGGCTGTTTTTAAAACCCAAACTGAGTCTTAGAAACTGTTTAAATTTAATTATATGGGCTGCAAAGGGCCATTTATGGAACCTGATTTCATCAAATTCATCGCCCGTAACGCTGCTATGCGCTCCTTGTTGATTTCATCAGAACCCCAAACTGACCCTTTTCGCCGACAAAAAATAAACTTAAACAGTTTCTTAAAGAGGCATCTGAACATTTGGGCCTAGCCCCCAGGCAACTTTCCGAATGGATCAATAGCTACTATGAAGTAGACTTCCGGCCTTATGTGAATACGCTGCGCGTAGAAGAAGTTGTACGCAAAATGGAAGCCGGCGAGCACCGAGATAAAACCTTGCTGGGCATTGCCTTAGAATCGGGCTTCAACTCAAAGTCTTCCTTTAACCAAGCATTTAAAGATATCAAAGGAAAAAGCCCCACGCAATTTTTCAAAAAGCCCTAAATCCTTCCTGAAACAGGTTTCCGGACGTCCGGAATCGTGTAAAAGCGCGCTCTTTTGCCTTCCCTAAGCCTTTTTTGAAGCAAACATCAAAAATTATGAAAAACACACTTTTAGTAATGGCCCTTTGGGCTTTTACCGTTTGGTCGCTTTTTGGCCAAGAAAACCCAGAGATGCCGGGTACGGGCAAGGATGCAAAGGATAACCCCTGCTTAGTGCATTGGCACATAGAGGATGTACAAAGGTTTTGGGAAGTCTATGACCGATATGCCCCCAAACATAGTGGCCAAGCTTGGCAAAGCGAATATATTGAGCCAGGAAGCCCCGGTTTACAAGCTTTTTTGCGGAACCGGATTGAAAATGGAGCTAAGCTGGCTAAAACCCTCAAAAAGCACCAGGAGTATTATGAGCAGGTCCGCCAAACCAGTTTGGATTTAGACGCTAGCAAAGCTGCTGTATGTGAAGCGTATTCTAAGTTACAAAAAGTCTATCCTGAGGCCGTTTATCCAGATATATATTTTGTCATTGGGCGAAGGAATACTGGGGGAACTGCATTTTCGGGGGGGCTTGTCATTGGCATAGAGCGTTTTGGGAAGCCCACTGACACGTTTCAACCTGACATACCCCTGGAAAACTTAGAGTTTGTTATCGTGCACGAGATGATTCATTTCCAGCAAAAGAACAAACATGAATCTACCCTGCTCGCTCAATGCTTAAAAGAAGGTACCGCCGATTTTTTGGGTGAATTATTTTCGGGTAAGCCTATCCAAAAAGAAAACTATAGGTATGGTAATGCCCACGAAGAAATCCTAAAGAAAGAGTTTCAAAAAAAGATGCAAAGCAATAATTGGCAAGGTTGGCTCTATTATATGAAAGATAAAAGCCGTCCCCAAGATTTGGGCTATTGGATGGGTTACCAGATCTGCCAAGCCTTTTATGAACAGGCCCAAGATAAGGAACAAGCTATACGAGATATGCTTCAAATTCAAGACTATGAAGCCTTTGTGGAAAAAAGCAGGTACTTTCAGTAAACTTAAGTTTTAGGCCCGAGACAAAAAGTGAAAACTTGACTTGCTACTTTTTGGATCGGGCATCTTTCATAGGGAATGCCTAGTTTTTAATAAGTTAACTTGAAAACCTACAAGAGAAAGGAAGGCTGATTGATACAAATACCTGTTGAAAGATATTGCCGTAAGAATGGAAGGATATAATCCATACAATTAAACACGTTATTTAATTACTCACACTCTATGGAAAAAGTTTTAGATAGAAAGTTTTTAGAAGCTTTTTACAACCCTAAACTCAATATTTTGGAAGCTACCTGGCTTAACGTTGGGGAAGAAATAAGCGAAGAAGAGTTTAAAGAGACCGTATCGGAATTTGCTCAAAAAACGATCCAGTACCGGGTAAGAGGGTTTATAAGCGATACACAAAGATACCACCATGTTGTCAATCCTGAGTTACAAGCTTGGCATGATACGGTGATCATACCACAGTATGTGAAAGCAGGAGTTGAACAAATTGTGTTTGTACTCGATCAAAAAAATCTGTTTGCCGCCTTGTCATTAGAACAAACATTTGAAGAAGAGCAGGCCTCTAGTATCAACACAGATTTTGCCGACAACCTCGAGAATGCAAAAGCCTTCTTTGTACAAAATTTAGCTTCCGTAACTTCCTAAGGTATTTCTTGTCTTCAGTACAGAACATTCTCCATCCAGCTATACACCTTCTACCTAATATTGTTCTAAGCATCTATGCCCCTTAGCCACCTATTGCCTACTTATACGTCCTATAAGAAAATCCAAGAAATTGAAAATCATTAGGTGTTCAAGCCCATTTCACGGTTTTTTGTAAAAATCCCGGCCTACTTAGTTCGCCATTTGCCCCAAAAATATAAAGTAAGAAAACAAGTGAAATAAATCAAACCACAAAACAACATACAAAAGCCGGAAAACCCGTAATATTAGTTGGGCCTGGTATAGAGCCTTTTGAATAATGCTAAACACAATAAACTCTTAGAAACTGTTTAAATTTAATTATATGGGCTGCAAAGGGCCATTTCGGGAACCTGATTTCATCAAATTCATCGCCCGTAGCGCTGCTATGCGCTCCTTGTTGATTTCATCAGAACCCCAAACTGGCCCTTTTCGCCGACAAAAAATAAACACGAACAGTTTCTAAACAAGGCATTGACCTTCCCTAAGCCACTGTGACCGAAATCACAGAGGCTTTTTTTTATGTATAGATTATTATAAATTGGTCACCTTGTAAGTAAAAGTAAGGCTTTTTTGCACAGGCTAGCTCCCTTTTTTCGTAAGCAATCATTAAAAAGTGTTCATTGGTTACGCCTAAACATTCAGCCACTATCATGCATACAGAAACAAAAGAAGTTGTCACAAGTGAAAAGTTCTGGGATATTCTATACAATTCCGAACTAGGAGTATTTGAAGTTTACTGGAAAGATGCCCATGAAGATATTGAGGAAGATCTTTTCAAACAATATCTCTTCAATTTTTTAAAAATTTCCAAAGAATATCAGGCCAAAGGCTTTATCACCGATACCAGAGCCTACCATTATGTCATGCCCCCAGAACTGCAAGCCTGGCATGATGCCTTCATCATCCCTCGGTATATTGAGCTGGGTTTTGAAAAAATTGTGTTCATCCTAAGCCAAGATAATTTTATTGCTTCCTTGTCGGTAGAGCAGACTTTTGAGGAAGAAAAGGCGCAAGCCCAAGATTTCACGGTCCACTTTACGGATAATTTGGAAGAAGCCTTGGCTCATTTTGTAGGATAAAGCCGCTTCATTTAGTGCCCTGTAAGTCCCTTATGATTTGATTTATCAGGTATTTTTCAAAAAAGAGCAAGTAGAAAGAATACAATTACCTATGTACTTGCTCTAAAACACTTTTGGTGTATGTACATTATCACAAAGGAGTTAATCATCAGTGAAAAGTTTTGGGATATACATTTCAACCCCTTGCTGAATGCTTTTGAGATCTATTGGAAGGATGCTCAGGAGGATATACGCGAAGAGGTCTTTAAACAATATCTTCTAGACTTTACTAATATGGCAAAAGACTACAAGGCATGTGGTTTTTTAGTAGACACCCGCCCCTATCATTACGTCATGAATCCCGATTTTCAAGCTTGGCATGATAACGTGATCATCCCCAGGTATAAGGAGATTGGTTTTAGGAAAATTGTCTTTATCCTTAATGAAGAAAACTTCATTGCTTCCCTTTCGGTGGAGCAAACCTTTCAAGAAGAACAAGCCCAAAGCCAAGGCTTCTTACTACACTTTACCGATTCTTTGGAAGTAGCAAAAAGCTATTTTCAAGAATAAACAAATTAAAAGACGCTTTATCTTAATTAGGTCGTTTTTTTATATTATTGGTAAAGCAATCTCTAACATAAACTATTCGAATGAAAGAAGTAGCCTTAATTACAGGGGTAAGCCGCCCGGAAGGTCTCGGCTATGAAGCGGCCAAGCAAATGCTGGCCGCTGGTTTTGAAGTCATCCTCACGGCCCGTAATTCGGAAAGGGCGGAGCAACTGGCTGAGCAACTTGGAGGAGCAACGGGCCTTCTCGTAGATATTACAGACCAAGCCTCTATCGATGCCTTACAGTATAGTGTAGAGGATCAGTATGGCCGACTGGATGTACTCATCAACAATGCGGGAGCTTTTTTTGACCAGGGTGTCCAACCCCTTGACGTGGAAATGGACTTTGCCCTACAAGCCCTAGACACCAATTTTTTGGGTGCCTGGCGCATGATTAAGGCATTTTACCCTTTGTTGTCAAAGGCCCAACCGGGAAGGATTGTAAATGTATCGAGTGGAGCAGGCTCATTTAGAGATCCCGTGTTTGGCCTTGATAAACATAGTGCCATTGTACCGGCTTATAGTATTAGTAAATTGGCCCTGAATGGCCTCACTGTCAAACTTGCTCGACAATTTAAGGAGCAAAATATAAAAATCAACTCGGTCTGCCCTGGTTTTGTAGCCACCTACCCAGGCACGGCAGAATGGGGTGCCCGCCCAGTCTCAGAAGGGGTTAAAGGAGTAGTTTGGGCGGCCCAAATAGGTCAGGAAGGGCCGAGTGGGGGTTTTTTCCGGGATGGGGAGCCTATTGAGTGGTAATGATTACATGCAAAAGATGATAACAACTTCCATTGTCCATTAGCATTTACTTGGTAATCATTGTAATTCTCTTTTCAAAAATAAAGGAGAGATCTAAAAGAATATTTCTTATGCTGGATTGATATACGACATGCCTACTTCAAGTATGAATTTTAATTTATTTTACGATGAAGCATTCTAGAATTATATTCCTCATTTGCCTAAATTTACTCATAATATCTTGTAAATCAGAAGGTCAAGACTTTGATTCTATGACATTTGACGATCCACCCTTTCAAGGGACAATTTTCCTAGATCCTGATATCATCACAGAGGCAGACCTTAGTACATTTCTTAACCTATCCTACACCGGGCAAGCCGCCCGTACCATGTTTGATAGAAGAGTAGATGACTGGATTGGCGATACCCCCTATCTTTTTCAGGCCAATTATGACGATAACTTGAGCATAGAAATCCAGGTAAACTCCGAATTTGATGACGCTAGTCTTGCCGAGAAAGAAGCCCTAAAGTATGCTCAGGTAATAGGCAAATTGCCTACCTCATTGCGCCAGGATGTACAAACCGTTTGGATTCATCAAGGCACCGAACTTTTTGGAGGTGGTAACAATAATTTACTTATCCATACCGGGCAAACCTCTTTATATGAACAAGATGGAATCCTTGAAGAGACCTTGGTACACGAAGCTTCGCATACCTCCCTCGATGCAGCCCACGCCCAGGCTGCTGGATGGATTGCTGCTCAAGAAGCCGATGGAAATTTTATTTCAACCTACGCTCAGGATAATCCTTACCGAGAAGATGTTGCCGAAACCTTCCTTTTGTATTTGGCCCTAAAGTATCGCTCCGACAGGATCAGTGAGTCGCTCAAAACCACCATTATGGAAACCATACCCAATCGGCTGGCTTATTTTGATAACCTTTCCTTGAATATGTACCCTATTGAGTAGCCCAAGCCTTTGGCTTACAACTCCCAGAACTACTCTTTTAAACCCCTGCTATTCTGTCTTTTATGGATCATGGGTGCCAAAAAAGGCGGCTAGTAAAATTTATAAACCCATGTACGTATAAACAGCCTCTCTCCATATTTCTGGCACCTCATCCGGCTTAGGGATGGAACGGCATGTCTGAGCTCGTGTAGGCCTTGCGCAGTAGGCAGCGAGTAGTGACAGCCCGGCCCGCGCTCGGCAATTTCTATCTCATCTACCCCATTTTCCTTGGCGCGGGCAAGCCCCAGCTTGTAAATTTTTAGGATTTTTATACCTTAGCGACTACCTTACCAAACCAGTATGTTCTCTCATATATTGTTGAGAACAAAAAATACTAAACTTCCCTGATCTACAAAACCAAAAGATATGATTGATAAAAAATGGATTGGCCATACCTTTCCTCCCTTTACCATAGAAGTGGAGGCCAGTAAATTGGCCTTTTTTGCCAAGGCTGTAAACGAGACCAATCCCATCTATACCCAAGAGGAAGCGGCCCAGGCTGCTGGTTACCCTACAATACCCGCTCCGCCCACTTTTGCTTTCTCCCTGAATATTGCCAGCCCCCTACCCTATGAGTTCTTAGCCAAGCTAGGGATTAACCTGGGCCGGGTACTCCATGGCGAGCAAAAATTTGAATACTATCAGCCCATCTTTGCCGGTGATACCTTAAGCTTGGTGCGCACCATTAAAGATATATATGAGAAAAAAGATGGTAAATTGGAGTTTATAGTCGACCAAATCTTCATCCAAAATCAAAAGGAGGAACTCCTTGGTAAAATGCTCATAACCTCAGTCATACTTCACTAAAAAACGCGATGAACCTACCCAATTATCAAGAATTAGCCGTGGGAGATGCCATTCCCTCCCTAAAAAAAGCACCCCTCACCCGTACTACCTTGGCCCTTTTTGCCGGGGCCTCCAATGATCATAACCCGGTACACATCGATATTGACTTTGCCCAAAAAGCGGGTTTTGACGATGTTTTTGCCCACGGCATGCTCGTGATGGCTTATCTGGGGCAAACCCTGACCCAATGGGTGCCCCAAACGAATATCCGAGAGTTTTCTTCTCGCTTTATCACCCGGACCCAAGTGGGTGATGAGCTCACATGCCAGGGCACCATCACGGAAAAGTTTGAGCAAAATGGCGAAAATTGCCTCCGATTGGCGCTAATGGTAGTAGACCAAAACCAAGAAACAAAGATTAAAGGCTCAGCGGTGATCGTTTTAGCCTAAAAGTACGAGGGGCTTGCCCGCGCTTAGGGCATGAGGGGCCTAAAATAAAAATATCGGTCAGCGCGGGCCGGGCTTTCGCTACTCGCTGCCTTTCCCCGCAAGGCCAACACGAGCTCAAACATGCCGCTCTATCCCTAAGCCGGACTAAGAAGAATGGAGAGACCATGTAGGTATAAACAACTAGAAGAGTTTACACGGCTTAAACTATTTATATTCCATATACAACCTATGAAGCACGAAGAGATCATCCAAAACTTTTATACCGCCTTTGCCCAAGGCAACAGTGAGGGCATGGCTGCTTGTTACCATGAAGACATTGTCTTCGAAGACCCCGGTTTTGGCCAACTCCACGGACAAAAAGCAGTAAAAATGTGGGAAATGCTCGTCTCTCAAAGATCGGCTGCTACGCAAATTACTTTTAGCCAGGTAGAAGTAGATGGGGATACCGGAAAGGCCAACTGGAAGGCGGAGTACCTCTTTGGCCCTAAAAAGCGAAAAGTAGTCAATAAAATCCAGGCTCAATTTAAATTTAAGGACGGGAAAATTATTGAGCATATCGACACCTTCGATCTATGGAAGTGGTCCAGCCAAGCCCTGGGCATGTCGGGGTATTTACTGGGTTGGTCTCCTTTTATGAAGCGTAAAGTACAAAGCTTTGCCAATAAGAAGTTGAATGATTACATTCAAAAGCAGCCTGACTAATTGATATGAGACCTTACATCCGGAAAACCTACATACCCTGCATGAAAACTTCTATAAAAACAGGAGCCCTCTCTTTTTTATTAATTTTCCTCACCGCTTGGGCCTTCGCTCAATCTGAGTACACCACCCTACGCTATGAAACTCCTGTTTTAATAGATCATACCAATGCCGATAGCATCACTTCTTTTGAAAACACACCTGCCTCTGTCGTCACCTTTTTTTACGCTTCTAAAATTAGAGGAGATGCGCGATGGGAAGAAGTGCTCCCCAAAGAAGCGGAGCGGTCCGAACGCTTAAAACGTAAATTGCTTACTTACCAAACCTGGAAAATCACTCAGTTCAAATTGCTAGGAAAGACCGAGTATGCCAAAGAAAAATTATGGCTAAAGATCTTCATGGAAATTGAATACCAAGGCCGGAAAGACTCGGGAGAAGACGATGTTACCATTGAGTACATCGATGGTACATGGGTCATAACCAGTATCCCTACCTAAATGGCATGGCTATGACTTACTACGAAAGCGAAGTAAATCGCATTAAAAATACGGTTTTCGCCAATCAAGGGCAGTTAGACACCGTAATTGGCCTTAAAAATTATATCGATGGGCATCTAGACCAAGATTTAAACCTGGAACTCATGGCCCATCTTCGCTTTGTATCCAAATTTCACTTATTAAGGTTGTTCAAAAGGTACTATGGCCAAACCCCCAAGCAATACTTGATAGAACGGCGCGTAGAAAAAGCCAAAGCGTATTTACGGGAAGGAATGCGGGTGCAGGAGACATGTTTTGCCGTGGGTTTTGAAAGTCCCAGTTCATTTAGCCTCTTGTTTAAGCGGAGAACCGGGAAAAGCCCTCGCGCCTACCAAAAAGAGCAATTTTCAATACGTAATTCCTCTTTAGAATTTGGAAATTGCAATAAAGAACCAAACCTTAATTCACATGAGAGTTAGCGTATTAAGCGTCCCTGTTCTCAATCAAGAGCAGGCCTTGAAGTTTTATACCGAAATATTAGGCTTTGTAAAAAAGCTAGACATCCCCGTGGGAAATGATAGCCGTTGGCTTACCGTTGTTTCTCCCGATGACCAGGAAGGTACCCAGGTTTTGTTAGAGCCTGCCCCCATCCATCACGAACCGACAAAAGTCTACCAACAATCCTTACTAGAATCAGGAATCCCGTGGACCCAGTTTGACGTAGACGATGTGGAGGCCGAATATGATCGATTGAGTAAGTTGGGCGTTGAGTTTAGTATGAAACCTACCGTAGTGGGCACGTCTAAGGTAGTCGTATTTAAGGATACCTGCGGAAACAACCTACAATTGGTGGAAGCCTTATAAAATTTTGTTGAGCAAAGTATGCAAGTCATCGTCGTAGAATATAATCCCGCTTGGCCCCCAGCCTTTGAGGAAGAAGCTACCCGGCTGAGGGAAACCCTCGGTGACTTGCTTATTGATGTGCAACATATCGGTAGTACTGCGGTACCCGGTTTGAGGGCCAAACCCATCCTAGATATATCCTTAGAAGTAGACCAGCTTGTCCACCTAGACACTCAAAACCTCTCCATGCAACACCTTGGCTATGAAGTTATGGGCGAATATGGCATCCCCGGCCGCCGCTATTTCCGAAAAGGTGGAGACCAGCGTACGCATCATATCCATGCCTTCGCCTCAGGCGATCCGGGCTTATTCCGCCACCTCGCCTTTAGAGATTATCTACGGGCCCACCCCAACATTGCCGAGGCCTATGGCCAGCTTAAATGGGAAATTGCCCAAAGCTGTAATCACGATTTGGAAGAGTATTGTGATAAAAAAGACCCCTTTGTGAAACTGCACGAAAGCAAAGCTTTGGCTTGGTACTATGCGCAAAAAACATCCGGCTAAACCTGTCTTTCCTGACAAACTATGGGACATCATATCTCGGCCATCATAGCCCAAGACCAAGTAGACCACGAGCAAATCCAGGCTTACGGGCTCGCCGCGGCCTTTGAGGAAGGCTATGTTATTCTCTTGCTCGATATCTATGCCATGGGAGCCCTGGCCGAGATCCTGCAAAAAAGCATCGAGTCTAGCAGCCAAAACCTAGATTGGGATTGTGCCTTGACCCACTTCCTAGCCCACAAGCTTGGCTTCTCCCACTATGTACTTATCCAAACCGACTATTTTGGAGGCATAGGCGAGCAATTTGCCTCTTATTTTCAAGCAGGACAATGCCAGCTCAAAGAAGTATCCATCAATGAAGCCCTAAGGAAATTAGGGGTTGCCAAACTAGAAGGAAAAGATGAGTTTGACTCCATCCACCTTTGCGACTACCGAAGCACCGATTGTTATTACTGGGAAGAAGGGAATGCCGCCCACGAAAAAGATAATATGATCGCAGGCCGGATTTTAAAGGACTAAACTACTTTCTCTGGCTTAGGGATGGAAGCCCGAAGGGGCGAGACCCCGCAATGTAGCGTAGCGGAATGAGGAGGCTCGCGGCTTTGCCCGACAGCCCGGCCCGCGCTGGCCCCATTTTTCAAGAAGCCCCCCTTTTTTTGGAGCGCGGGCAAGCCCCAAAATTTGTCTTTTCTCTAAGAAAGCCATTTCTTCGGCTACAATTAGAAACTGTTTAAATTTAATTATATGGGCTGCAAAGGGCCATTTCGGGAAC
>CAWUIO010000149.1:0-13184 GCA_963922455.1 uncultured Microscillaceae bacterium | reverse complement strand
AAAGGCCTAATTTATCACCTATTTGATCGGCGCGGGCAAGCCCCACAGTTTTTTTACCCCTACCTTGATTGTATCCACTACCTAAGCCAAGCATCCTTGGGCTAGTAAGCGACTAGGTTTGTATTTGGCCTAAGATAATTTGATCTTTTTGTAAATAATATCCCATTTATTACGTAAATAAGATAAAGTGCCAATTATGTAAGGCGCAGGTTTTATTAATTGTATTACAGTTGTCCATAATCTTCCCATGAGCCGGCAGGTATACTACGTATGCATTTTCTATTGTGCGTTTATCGTAGCACCCTCCCCCCTATGGGCTCAAGGCAATCTACCTCAAGCCCTTCCCTCCAAGGCTTCTGATACCGAAAAAATACTCTACTATATAAAGCTGGGCGACCGTCTCCGGTACAGTAGGCCCGACACAGCCTATCATTATTTACAAAAGGCTATTATGCAAAGTAAGCGGAGTGGCCAAAGGGCATACCTTTTCCGGGCTTTGGTGATTCAAGCGAGTCTACAACATATTCACGGGAAATTGGATGAAGCCCAGCATAACTTGCGGGAAGCTTCTACGTGGAGAAAATCGGCCCAAGCTTTAGACCTTGCTTTTTATTATATGATGCAAGGCATGGTTTTGTATGCTCGTAGCGATTATACCCGAGCCATGCCTCCCCTGTTACAATCCTTGGCTTTGTATGAAAAAGAGGCCTATCCGTCGGGAATTATGCAGGTGGCCAATACCCTTGGCTCCATTCACTTGGAGGCTCAAAATTTAGAAAAGGCTCAGTATTATTATGAAAGGGCCCGGCAATTGGCTCTTGAAGCAATGGATACCCGTATGTTGGCCACCATTCTGGGAAATTTAGGGCTCATATACCGGGCTCAAGAACAAGACTCTCTGGCCGAAGGAAATTTTCTCCAAGCCTTAAGCTTACAAATTGAGCTAAAAGACCAAACCAATGCTTCGGTCAATTATTTGAATTTGGGTCAATTATACGCCGATCAAAAACTTCGGGATAAAGCCCTGAGCGCTTACCAAAAAGCTTTGGGAATTTCCCGGACACTCCATGATACACTCGGGGTTTGCCATGCTTTATACAATCTAGGCCAACTGCATTTAAAAACCAAAGCCTATCCGGCTTCGGAGCAAGTGCTAAGGGAAGCCTTGCATATCGCTACCCAAGAACAGTATAAAGGACTCATAAAGGAAATTTATTTATCTCTATCACTCAGCCTGGCGGCTCAAAATGAGGTAAATCAGGCCTTGTCGGCCGTAGCACTTTTTACGAATTGGCAAGATAGCCTCAGTATCTCCCAGCAGTCCCGTCGCATACAAGAATTGGAAGCTCGCTACCAAAGTGAGAAGAAAGAAAGGCAAATAGCCCAACTGTCCCAAAGTAATTTGCAAAAACAAGCCGATCTTCAGAAGAACCGCTTTTGGTTAGGAATTTCTCTCCTTATACTGCTTTTGATCATTACTAGCTTTGGCTTTCTGCTATTTTATTTACAACAAAGGGCCAAAAGCGTACGCCAGAAAGCCGCAATTGAAGCGGTAGCCGAGACCCAAGAACAAGAAAGGGGGCGCATATCCAGAGACCTTCACGATAGTATTGGGAGTATGTTGGCCACGATCAAACTGCGATTGCATACCTATAGCAATCAGGAGGCCTTGGATACGCCCCTACCAGAAAATGTATTAAAATTACTTGATGAAACTTGCGATGAGGTACGGCGTATCTCCCATAACTTGACCCCCGGCGTACTTTTAAAATTTGGCTTGGTCTCCGCCTTACAAAACCTAAGCGACCAGATCAAACAATCTGATCAACTGGACTGTGAGCTTTTTGTATTCGGTTTGGAAGATCGTCTCCGGCCTCAACTTGAGATTTTTGTCTACCGCATTGTTCAAGAATTGAGTCAAAATGTGCTCAAACATGCCCAGGCCCGCCATCTCAGTATTTCGGTCGTTAAACATCCTCAAAAAATAAACATCATGGTAGAAGATGATGGTAAGGGAATGCCTCCATCCCAAAAACCCGTAGAAGGTATCGGCTTAAAAAATATTCACTCCCGGGTTCGTTATTTAAATGGAGAGCTGCACATAGACTCTCAAAGCGGAAGAGGAACCCTCATCAGTATAAATATTCCATTGCGTACCAAGTCTTGATTTTTAAACGAAGTGCTATGCTTAAAATTTTACTAGTAGATGATCATCAAATGTTTGGGGAGGGCTTAAAATCTCTCCTGGAATCCGAAGAAGACATTGAGATACTCGGGCAAGCCCAATCGGGGCAAGAGGCTTTGTTTTTACTCTCTGAAAACCAAGCCGATGTGATCTTGATGGATATCGAGATGCCCCGCCTAGATGGTATTCAAACTACCAAACACATTGTAAAAAAATACCCCGACATCAAAATTCTGGCCCTCAGTATGCATAATGAGAAAGAGTTTATCAAGGGGATTTTAAAAGCAGGGGCCCACGGGTATATGCTAAAAAATGCCGGCAAAACCGAATTGCTCGAAGCCATCCGGAAAGTTCACGCCGGAGAAACCTTTTACAGTCCCGAAATCAGCCAAACCATCTTGGAGGAGATTATGAACCCGGGGCGTAGCAAGTCTAGTGGGCTTTCCACCCGGGAGCGAGAAGTCTTGCAATTAATCGCCGACCAATACACCACCCACGAAATTGCCGAAAAACTTTTTTTGAGCGTCAATACCATTGAGACCCACCGCCGCAATATGCTTGTCAAGTTGGGGCTTCGTAATACGGCCGGGCTTATCAAATATGCTACTTTGCAAGGATTGGTAGAATAAGTCCATACACAGACCCAGTAGGGGCTGCCCCCGGCGGTGAAGTACGTAACACTTAGTACCATGCCCCTGCCGCCGGGGTCGGGCTTTCGCTACTCGCTGCCTTTCCCCACGAGCCACCACGAGCTCAAACATGCCGCTCTATCCCTCAGCCAATGCGATATGTGCCCTTGTACCCACCTATGCTATCGAGTAATGTAAGCTAGCCATCTCATCCGGCTACCTTACTGGGGATGCTCGGGCATCCCTAGCCTTGCCATTGTACAAGTAAAATAAATTAAGCCTAGGCCCGAAATCAAAATCCCTGAATTCTGGGAAGAGTCTCAAGGCTTAATCCTGTTAATTTGGGTTAGATCCTAGGATTAACCTGGGAAATTACACAAACCAACTTAGCATTGACCAAATGATTTTTTCCAGTCCCAGCTCCATTCTATTGTATGGCTATTTACTTTTTGGGGTTCACATCCCGGCCATGCAATCCCAAGTATTTGTAAATGGTTCTCCCAATGATCTACTCGTCAGTGAGCAAGTGTATGGTCATTTGGCCCAGCTTAACATGCAAGCTGCCCTACAAATTCATGTATTTTATGTAGACTTCAGCCTACACCCTTATTTAAAAAACGGTTACCGGGGTTATACCCACTGTTTGGATCCAGATCAAGGGAGAAATTTCCGAATTTTTATCCACAAGGGGCTCAAGCCTCGGACACAAGCCAAAGTATTAGCCCACGAGATGGTGCATGTGAAGCAATACTATATGCGTGAGTTGAGAATTAAGTCCCAAAAAGAAGTGTGTTGGCACGAGGAATGCTTTCCTAACTTTTCGCATATCCTTTATCAAAACCGTCCCTGGGAACAAGAAGCTATTCTAAAGGCTCCCAAACTATTAAAAACATTCCGAAAACGAAGCTTTGTTCAGGAAAAGCCAAGAATTTCCCAACAAGGCTTAAACAATCGCCGATAAACCTTTGAGGATATCTGTCCATGATTGCGGCATGTTTGTCCCACACGGCAGGAGTATATCTCCTATGTGTGCCCTTAAAAAGCCCTGATCTTTTAGATTTCGGCTTTTTTTCCTTGCTCTAGCCTAATCTTCATTGTGTACCGCAGATTATTTTTTATTTGTAAAGAGCATACTCTATTTTTGTAGGTATTGTTTTTGTTTAAATTTATACTGTATACTTTAAGCAATTTGTAAACTATTGCTTTAAACACTTAATTAATCATTAAACAAGCGTATATTCTTGTCAAGATAATCACTTGTATTACATCTAAATAGAGCCATGAAAAATAATACTCAAACTCCCATTACAAGCCGTAACCCTTTGGCTTGCTGGGACATATATTCTTTGTTTTTAGCCAATTTACAACAAAAACATAAAGATCTTAACCGTCTTCACGCGCTCTCTAGTTCACAAAACTGGATCATCAATTGGGACCTTGAAGAAGAGTTACTGGGCCTAGATCACACAATTATTGTTGTGGACATGCAGCAAACTATTATTTTTGCCAGTGCCAATGTCTACTCCATGACCGGCTACACTTCCTCGGAGATTACAGGAAAAAGCCCAAAAGTTTTGCAGGGTGAGCATACCGACCCTAGACAAAAGAATCTTATTCGTGATTCTGTCCTAAACTCCCAGTCTTTTACCGCCGAATTAACCAATTACCGAAAAAACGGAAAACCCTATATTTGCCACATCGAAGGGCATCCAGTTTTTGACAAATCGAGCAACTTAGTCAATTATATTGCTTTTGAAGAAGCGGTAAGAGCTTAGATTTCCCCAGTTACTTAGCGTAAATCCCCTATTTTGATACCCCAGAATAGGGTTCTTGGGCGAGAGGGCCCATACACATAATCTGAATCCCTCTGCGGGCCCCGATCAAAGTCTCTTTGATAACTATGAAAGATATTTTGTACTCCGGCACTCAATTCCAAATTGACATGTTTTTTCAACTTCCAGGTATAGCTTACCTTAGCGTGTAATTCCACAAAAGGGTCGCTCTCCCGAATTTCCAACAATCCTTCAGCATTTGAGACACGAGGAATTTGCATACTACCCGTGTAGGTTCCTGTAAGATCCAAATTTAATGTTTTTAAAGGTTTGTAATTCATTGTCCAAAAGCCGTAAACATTGGGGGTCCGTACAAAGCGGGTAGTACTTACCTGGGAGCTTCCTTCTAAAGTTTCATCGGTTTCAAACAAAACCTGAGGCCGGGAATACTGTGTCTTTTGCCAGGTTCCCCCAGCTTGCAAGAGCCAATTAGGACTGGGAGAAAGGTTAATCTCAAAGTTGATCCCAGAAACGGAGGCCTTTTCGCCATTTTGAACTTCTTCCAGAATAGAGCCATTTTCTAAAACTGCCCCCGTGCTTACCAGGGTAAACGGATTACGCAAATCTGTGTGAAACCCCTCCAGTAAAATACTCCAAGGAAAGCGCATCTTTTCTGGGTTTAGCTGTACAGAAAGTGTATAAGCATCTGAGGTCTCTTTTTCTAAATTTTCTGAGAGAATGACAAACTGGGGCTCTCCACCAACCGAGGATATGTGTAAATCTTCGTTAAAAGCTTGAGGAGCCCTAAAACCTCGGGCATAGCCTCCCCGAATCTGCCAGCTTGGCCCCAAGTTATACAATAGTGTAAGTCGAGGACTAAGTACGAAGGCATCAACTTGTGAGCCTCGACGAATCTCACCGGTGACATACTTCCCGTCTACGTGCGTATAATCCAAGCGAACTCCCCCTTGGACTTTCAAACGGGGATTTAGTTGCCATTCGTATTGTCCATACAATCCTAATGATTTTACATCTTGATCAATTGCTCTTTGATAACCCGGAATATCATCCTGCACTCGGTTCCATTGTCCTTCCCAACCTAGACTAAGAGTCTTATTATCTTGAATATCCCGGATAAATTGTACCCCAGCCACTCCGGCAACATCACGTGTATCCCCAAAGGCATTCCGGGCAAGCAGGCTGTCTTCGGGAGTTCTTCCTCCCCCCAAGCCTCCGTAAAAACTATCCCGCCAAGTATTTTGGGCAGAGAAGTAAAAGGAATATTTATTTTTAAAATCTTGGCTGAAAAGGTCATAGCTTAGGCCCGAGAGTAAAGTAAAGTGCTCAATTTGCTCAGTAATGTCGGTGAGCTCAGGAGCCAAGTCAAGGCGATCTCCTCCTCGCCTAAACTCGTGCATGAAGCTCCAGTCAAGCGTTAACTTATGCCGGGTATTAAACTTCCAAAAGGCCTTGCTCCCAATCGTTTGATTTTCAAGATGGGTTATCTCACTAAAACCGTCGCTGTTGGCATCATAATCTCCTCTATTCCGGAGCATGCCATACAAGGTAAGTCCCTTGTCAAGGTCCGAACTTACCAAGGAGGTATTAAAATGCGTGCTTTGATCTAAGACAGAAGCATCCATAAAGCCTTGCTTATAACTTAGCTCCCAAGAATTATCGAGTGGCTCCCGGGTAATGATATTGATTGTCCCCGCAATGGCATTGGATCCATACAAGGCAGACCCGCCTCCCCGTACCACCTCGACTCTTTCTACAATATTCGTGGGGATTTGGTCTAGGCCGTATACACTATTAAGCGAACTAAAAACGGCTCGGCTATTAATCAGAATTTGCGAGTAGGCGCCATCCAAACCATTTAGCCGTACTTGAGTAAAACCACAATTCTGACAATTGGTCTCTACCCGAACTCCAGGCTGAAAGTTGAGCCCATCGGACAAGGCTAGCGATTGGGTGGCATCAAATAAACGGGCACCTAAAACTTGTACCAATACAGGCGCTTCCTTTCTGTCTTGTGCATAGCGGGAAGCACTGACCACAATTTCCTGCAAACTCAAACGGTCTTCCTTTAAATGCACCATCAAGACACGTTTGCCTTGCTCCCTCAAGTCTACTTCTTGAGTAAGTGTCTGGTAACCCACCGCACTAAATTGCAAGGTAACTTGGTGGTTTTTCAGTCCTTCCAGCATAAACCCTCCCTCTGCATCACTCATCGTACCTTGAGCACTGTTTACATCGATTACGGTAACATAGGCTAAGGCCTCCTCACCAGTAAACACCTTCCCTGTGAGCGAAAATAAGTCCTGGCCCCAGACTACTTGTCCAAAACATAGTATCAGGCTCAGAATCCCTAAACTTCGTATTTTCTTATTCATAGATTTTACCTCCCTAATCTATACTTACGTAAAAGTAGCATATTAGATTAGCAAAGCAAAATTATATTTTTAGACTAGTCTAAAATAATATTTTTCTACTGCCTTTTCTTTAAGAACGTTTCCGGATTAATCCTTCCTGGGCCACGGCAGCAACAAGCCTTCCATCTTGGGTAAAAAAGTTACCTCTTCCCAATCCCCGGCTATGACCAGAAACCGGACTATCCAAACTATATAAAAGCCATTCGTCCATGCGAAAATCCTGGTAGTACCACATGGCATGGTCCAAACTGGCCAATTGCATCTGTTCCCAACGGAAATTTCCTCTATGGGGTAAAAGAGAAGTAGTCATCAAGTTATAATCTGCCGCATAGGCCATTACTTCCCGGTGAATACTTTGCGCATCGGGTAGTTTACTCTTGGCTTTCAACCAAATATGTCGAATAGGCTCTTCCGGGTTCGTATCCATGGGGTTTACGTGCTTGACTGGTCTAAACTCAATAGGCCGGTTTTCGATTACGCGCGAAAAGCCCGGCAGGATGTCCTTATTCTTCCTATACCATTCCTCATCCGAAATCAGCTCCTCCGGCCCTGGGATATCAGGCATAGAGATTTGATGGCTAAGCCCTTCCTCCTCAATTTGAAACGAGGCCGACATATTAAAAATAGCTCTGCCTTTTTGATAAGCGACTACCCGCCTTGTGGTAAAACTTCTTCCGTCACGTATGCAGTCGACTTGGTAAATGATAGGGTGGTTTAGGTCTCCTCCCAAAATAAAATACCCATGCATAGAATGTAAAGATCGGCCTTCGGGCGTGGTACGCCGGGCAGCATTAAGCGATTGAGCCAATACCTGGCCCCCAAATACACGGCCCCATGGCGCTTTATAGTTTTGCCCCCGGTACAGATTGTCATCGAGGTACTCTAATTCTAACAAATCCAGTAATTCTTCTACCGTTTCCATAGTTTAGATAATGATGTTCACACAAATGAAGCTAATTTTTGGCAATCTTGTACACCCAAGTAAGTCCTAGTCTCAGGATTAAGACGGCATGCATACTATTTTGCCGGACATAATGCTATTAAGCCTAGGAAAATCACTAATTATGTATATTTTACAAGTAAAATATTTCTGCACTTCTCCAATCTATCTTTTTAACTAATCCAAACATGGAACAATATATTAATGCGAGCATCGAGCAAATTAAAGAATTTGCTACGCTCCCCCTTCAAACGCCTTTCCAAATGCTCAACCTCATAAAATATAAAGACCACGTTGAGGGAAGTGAAAAAACCGGTAAAGAACAATACCAAGAGTACATGCAAACTGCCCTACCTTATTTTCAAAAAAGTAAAGCTCGTGTGCTTTATTCAGGAAGTTATCAAGCCACGATTATTGGCCCAGCAGAAAACCAAGAATGGGATAAAGTACTTTTGGTAGAGTACCCCAGTAGAGAAAGCTTTTTAGAAATGATTACCACCGAGGGCTACCCAGCCAAACTAAGGGCCCTTGCCTTGACCGACTCACGTTTGATCTGTTTGTATTCAAAGCCCTAGCTTACCTTGGTAGGGCTTGTTTCCGAAATATTGGCCACTCTTCCCGAGTACAATACATAATAAGCCACCAAAACGAAATACATTCCAAGGCCTAAAATATGTATCACGGGATGTGAGAAAAAATAGGCCATAAACCAGGCACTCAAAGTGGGCAAAGCAAATAACAGGACCTGCTCCCAATGTAGTACCCAAAAATGAGTCAGCGGTTTTATTTGTAAGGCCTGTACTAGTAAACGAATCCCGCCTGATATCAAGGTGGCCCAAGCGGCCCCAATAGCCCCGTACATGGGGATTAAATACAGGTTTAATACCACATTGAGCAAAACAAAACTGAGGGTATTGAAGAATTCTTGCCGATATCCTCCTAACATTTGCAATAGGCCCGTACTTTGGCCCATACAGACATATGCCAAAGCGTGTAAAGACAGCAAGCACAATAAATCCTTGAATAATATGCCCTCTTCCACGTCTACAAAAAAACGCAAAGCCCATAAGCCCAACACATTAATTCCGACAAAGACAAATCCATTGAGTGCTGCCGACCACTGAGCTAAAGTAAAGTACGTTTTTTGTAAATGCCTGTAACCCTTACCTTGTATGAGTTGGGCCGCAAAGGGCTTAAACAGCGGGGCAAATGAACGATGGATCAAGAGAAATAAATTGGCCAAAGTAGAAGCCAAAATAAAATAGCCCACATTTTCGGCATCCGAAAGTAAGCCCAGCATATAGCGGTCTATATTAAAAATTAAGATTACTCCCAGAGATGATATAAAAAAGGAACTACCTAAGCCTATAAGGTCTCGCTGCATCATCCAAGAAAAACGAAAAGTAAACCTACTAAGAAAATCATACCCCAAAACGATACCCAAGATCATGGATAGCCCGGAGCTAATTCCATATAAATACGAGGTCATTTCCATACTACCCGCAGTGATCACCATATAAAATAACCCCCCACTCCGTAGGGCCGCTTCGGCCATTTCGGCTAGCAAAGCCCCCCTTACTTTTTCGTAGGCAATTAGCCAAGCCCTTAATAAATTATTCAGGGGCATAAAGGCCAACATCACAGCTTGTATGGATACAATAGATCCAAATTGACCATCCAAAAATAGTCGACTTACCAACCCCGAGCAGAAATGCAAGGCTAGCCCGAAGACCAGCCCAGACATAATGCCGTAGAATAAAACATTGGCAAAGTAACCCGATTGAGAAGCCTGCTCCCGATCTTCCCCCGCCTTCTTGAAAATCACATTTTGGAGCGATAAAGTACTAAACTGGGCCAATATGTGAACCAGCGTATACACCAACATGAAGATCCCAAACTCCGAAATGCTCAAAAAAGTGTTTAAAATCAGGACATTTATTACACTAAACCCTTTAATAAGAACATTACCAGCTATTACTTCGATCCCTTTTTTTACTAAATTGAATGCCATACCTTAAACATATGAAGGAAAACCCAAAAATAGCCTTGATCGGTTGTGGGAGATGGGGCAAACATATCTTACGCGACTTAAAAGTATTAAACTGCGAAGTCTTTGTATTAAGCCGGTCCGAAGCCAGTATACAGCACGCAAAGCAGGGAAATGCCGATCATATTGTGGAACACTATTCCGAAATCCCATCGAATGTGCAGGGCTATGTTGTGGCCGTAAAAACAGCCGATCATTACGCGGTAATCCAACAAATTCTCCAGCAAAATCATCAGGTTCCTATCTTTTGTGAAAAGCCTTTATGCTTATCTTCCCACGAAGCGCTTAGCCTGTATCAAGAAGTCCCCGACCTCGTGTTTACCATGCATAAATGGCGCTATCACCAAGGGATTTTAGCACTGGCCCGACTGGCCCGAGACAATTACCTAGGCAAAGCACAAGGCATACGATTGAGAAGAAATGGCTGGGGAGTTCCCCATACCGACGTGGATTGTGCTTGGATCCTCCTCCCCCACGATTTATCGGTCGTCTTAGAAATTTTTGGCTATTTGCCTAGTCCAAAATATGCCCAATTTGATAAAACGCCAGTGGGTATTCAAGGTATGCGTGGCTACCTATCCAGTGAGCAACATTGGGTATCTTTTGAGCTCAGTGAGCGAAACCCCAGCGTAGAACGTGAAACCATTTTGTACTTTGAAGAGGGTATCGCTGTCCTCAAAGATGCTTATCAAGAACATATTGAGGTGTACCGCAGCGGAAAGGCTCCCTTGGCTAGCCCAGCCGATCCTGAGCTGATTCCTTTTAAAAATGAAATGCCCCTTTTCCGGGAAATTCAAGCCTTTGTACGTTTTGTGCAGGCAGAAGGCCCGGCCCCCAAGAGTAGTGTCTATGAGAGTTACCAAATCATCCAAACCATCGAGCAATTAAGAAAACTAGCTCAAGATGAATAAAATAAAATTACCCGAGGGTGTTCAATTAAACACCCTAAAAGATCATACCGACGACCGTGGCACCTTTACCGAATTGTTTCGGGAAAGCTGGTTAGAAGATTTTCGTCCCATCCAATGGAACGCTGTCAAGTCCCAAAAAGGAGTATTACGGGGGGTTCACGCTCATAAAGTGCACTTTGATTACCTTTCTATCGTAAAAGGAAGGGCCCTGTTTGGCTTACATGACCTTCGCCGGGATTCACCAAGCTTCCAGCAAAGTAATTTTGTAGAATTAAACGAAACCCAAACCCAGGTATTGATTATTCCTCCCGGCGTAGCCCACGGCTTTTACTTTATCGAGCCCAGCATACACATTTATGCGGTAAGTGAATACTGGAATCTAGATGACGAACTAGGTTGCCATTTTCTTCAACCTGCACTCAAGCTGGACTGGCCCGATAAAAACCCAAAGCTTTCAAGCCGGGACCAAACTTTACCGTCTTACCAAGATTTAATCAACGCCTTCAACCCCGTGCATGCCTAAGGAAAATAAGCCAGAAATCAGTGTATTGATTCCCACGTATAACAGTAGCCATACCCTCCATTACACCTTACAAAGTGTATTGGCCCAAACGCATCAAGATTTTGAAATATGGGTTATCGGAGATGCCTGTACCGATAACACCGAGGAAGTCATCCAGGCCTTTCAAGAGCAAAGAATCCATTGGTTTAACCTTTCTAAAAACTCGGGCAGTCAACCCGCCCCCAACAATGAAGGCCTACGCCGCGCCCAAGGAAAATACATTGCTTACCTCGGGCACGATGACCTGTGGCATCCTGAGCACCTGGCATGCTTATACCAACTCTGTGAAAACCAAGAAGTTGACTTTTGTTATGCCATGACTGCCGATTTATTTCCGGATGGCCGGGCTTGGGCCAGGGCCCAGCCTATTATAGGCCGGAACCCTTCCAATTTTATTCCCCCTTCCACTTGGTTTCATAGAAAAAAACTCTTACAAGAAACTGGGTACTGGGCCGAAAATTACATGGAATTGCAAATTAACCCGGATATGGAGTTCTTTAATCGCCTCAGCAAGGCTTCCGTACGCACCCAATTGTATCCCGCGCTTACCGTGTTCAAAATTGCATCCGCCTACTTTAGCTCCTATTCCCGCAAAAAAGAAACGGCCCAGGCCCTACACGAAGCTTGGGAAAAACTGAGGGAAAACCCCGAAGCCTACCGGCAAGAAATTTTAACGGCTGTTGCCTTAGAATTTAGCCGTTATCATCCCCGTTTAGTATTATTTTCAAGGGCCTATTGTATAAAAATGATCTTGAGAAACTTCTATCATTCCGTAAAAAAGCGTTGGGGCCATATTTGGCCGCTTACCTGGGTTTTTAATAAAATATATAGGGGTCTCCGAAAAAAAATGAATAAAGAAAGAGGCTTAATTCCCTCCAAAAACCATCCCCTTAGCCAGGGGCTTCCCCGCGGTTAAAGTTTAGTGCATTTCAGCTCAGACAGTGCCCGCGGGTCGGGCTTTCGCTACTCGCCTGCCAAGGCTCATCCAGCGACGGGCTCAAACAGGCCGCTCTATCCCTAAGCCAACGGAAACCGGGAGACAGGCCCCAAGGCCTTCACCAAAAATAGCTCATCCACCCAAATAAGCCACTTTGTCACATCAGGTACCCAAGCCGAAAAACTTCCCCCCTACCTCGGGCTACTCTTTTCTTTCTTTTTCCTTATTTGTTCCGGTACCATACCCCTTTTTCTGAGAAAAAGCCCCAATATCCCCGGATTACCAGGGTATTGGTATTTTCTAAGAACATCTTGCCCCTAAACCGTTTACCGTATTTAGGATGGTATATCCGGCCTTGCTTCCACTGCATAGATGAGGCATCATACTGAAAGTCATACAGGATTTGGGTGCCAACTAATGGGCGGGTACGGAGCTGCTTATCCGGATTTTTGATATCGTACTTGATACGGTGGTTTTCGGTACCTTCCTTCAACCAAGTAATTTTACCACAGTAATGTCCTTGAGCATTTTTGTAGACATTCATCCGGATTTCTCCATCGATATACGTCCAGTCACCGGTAATGTCGGGAGCTTCCCCAATAAAAAATCCGGCAAATTGAAAAAATAGTACAAATAGCAGCATATGCATCCAGTTTGATTAGGTTCACCCATGGACTAACCATATAAAGATGGGATGGGAAGCAGTTTCCTTGCTTTTTTGCAAAAATTTAACACAGACAGCCCATTTCTTGGCTTAGGGACACCCACC
>CAWUIO010000148.1:0-14188 GCA_963922455.1 uncultured Microscillaceae bacterium | reverse complement strand
TGGCTTAGGGATAGGCGCCCGAGAGGGCCGAGACCGCCGCGGGATGCGCGTAAGCCGGCTCGGCAGCCTAGCCCGGCCCGCGCCGGGCAGTCCTGGGCAAGATGCCCCCCATTTCAAGGCGCGGGCAAGCCCCTATACATTTAGCGTACCATCAATTTATCCCGAAGCCATCCTTGGGGGCTATCTATTTGAAAAATGTATAATCCTGGGGCTAAATGGGAAATATCAAGCTCAGGAGGAGCGTTTTGGAGGAGCGATTCGGGTTTAATTTCTTGGATCAGGGCACCTTGGGCATTAAAAATGCGGATATGAGTGCCTGGGCCCTGTAACATGTCAGGGCTCAATTGCAATTTGACAGTTTCGCGGCTAGGATTGGGATATAAGAATGTTCCCTTCTGCGATAAAAGATCGGCCGAAGCATTGACCTGGTCGGTTTGGATTTCCAAATTATCAATCGCCCAGCCCCATCCATTGGCGATCGGGTCACTAAACAAGCGGAACCTTATAAAGAGGGTGTCGCCGACGTCAAAAACCTCCCCTAAATCGAGAAAACGGGTACGGAACAAATCGGGGCTACCCACCGCCTCCGAGGTACTTGAATTAAAGGGAATTCCGTCATTATACGTATTTTCCCAGGTATCGTCGTCCCGGGAGTCATAGCCTGGGGCCAGGCTTTGCCAAGTTTCCCCTCCATCATTACTGGCTTCGGTAATCACAAAATCAAAGAAGTTTTCATCTCCAAAGACACTGTTGTTTTCTCCGGGCTCTACCAGGACAATCTCGTCAAACTCCATGATTTGCAAGAAGCGGTTATTTTGCAAAATGATGGGGATTGCCAGTTGGCTAATAAATTCTACATCGGTGTTAGGGCCGCCCTCCGGGTAGGGGTGGGCTGAGTGTAAAGCTGCATTGGCAAAACCGCTAGGGGTTTCCCGGAAGAATAGGTTACCAAAAAACTCGCTATCACTATCACTGGTATCAAAATTATTGCTGTATGTTCTTTGAGCCGGAAAAGTTGACTGTACCAGAATGTCAAAGGTGCTTCCAACCGGGAGCTGACCAAGGGGGCTACCCGTAGATAAATCTTGGGCAAGTATTTGGTAACTAAAGGAGTTGCCCCCAACTAATTCACCCGTGTTAAATTGTAATTGCCCGGAGTACGTATTAGTAGTCCCTTCTGAAAGTCCAAGCGTATCCACGGTGCCATTGGCCAATTGATAGCGCACAAATACGGTATCTACCCCGAATGCATCTTCTACAAGCGCTACAAAATCTAGGCTGCGGCTTTGGTCGGTCAGGAAGTTAACCGAAGGGGTATGTTGGATACTCGGAGCTGTATTATCTTGACTTACAGCAAATGACAAGAAATTTCTTCGTATGGGAGCCTCCAAAGGAAATTGATAGGTACGGTTGGTAGCATCGCGAGCTGAAAAGTAATATTGGGCCGTAGCATTATCTACCAATTGGTCAATCACTCCTTGAAATTGATTTTCGGTGCCCGTGGCTAGCATTTGTACCGAATCTTCACTGGCAAAGTTGTCAAAAGAAAAGTGGAGCATGACCGAGTTGGTGTTTAAGGTAGTATCGCTCAGTACCCGGGTCGTGACCGGCACTTGAGTATTATCAGCATCCTGCGGAAGCACATCCTCTGGCTCAAAGAAGGTGTTTACCCAGCCCATATCGGCAAAGAGGGCCAAGGTAATGGGCCCTGGATCTTGGATGGAGCCTCCCGGGGATAGTGCGTGTACCATTAAGCCATTGACGGTTCCGGTATAGATATCTGTGTCTAAGTGGCTAATACTAGAACCTGAGTTGAAAACGCTTGGGGCATACAAATTTGGAGGAAGTCCGCCATTGGCTGCTATGGCCAAATTTCCGCCAAAAAAAAGATTCTCGCTTGTGTAAACATTGGCCAAGGCAATGCCAGGGTCGGGATATTCTATTTGATCGGTTAAGCGGTTTCTTTCTTGGTCTTGCAAAAAAGAAGAGTAGATACTCGGCAAATTGGCATTAAACACCCTCAGTTCTCCCAGTCCACTATCTTCCTCTATGCCGGCTCCTAGGCCCGCAAAGCCTAGTCCGTGGCAAAATTCGTGTAAAACAACGGTTAAGAGATCAAACTGGCCAAAGGGGGTATTCCCATCGGTACCAAAATACCAGTTAGGAAATTGATTATTAAAATTGGCAAAAATATCCGATTCAGTAGGAAGGTTAAGTTCGCGGCGGGCCAGTTTCTCCGCCAGGGCCACTGGGTACCATACTCCTTGGGTAGGAGCTTCAGAAAAATTTGAAAAGACCCGGCTAGCCCCAGCCGATCCTAATACCCCAGGAGCCAGTGAATCCCAGCGGGCTTCTACCCGAATAGTTACCTCGCTTTTTATCAAGGAAGACCAAATGTCTACGGCCGCTTGAAAGGCGGCCCTTGCCTCAGGTACCTCGTCAAACCCTATGAAGGAGACATCAATTATAGCGTTAGACTTGAGAGTTCCTGCTTTGAGAGCTTTCAGAAGGGCGGGGGGAGGAACGAAATGGTCCAAGTTGTGTTCTCCGGCTGGACATACGGTTTTGGGCCCAGGTGCCGATAAGGTACCATCGGGATGGTACGTTACTTGACTATAAGAAGGAGTGATCCAGCAGATCAAGAGGACACCCCATAAAAGCCCTAAGGCATGAGGCCATTTACTTCCTAATGGATTCATATTATACGAAAATCAAGATTTAACAAGATTGGAAATGAATAAACACAAGAAAAAAAGATTTCTACTGTTGGGAAATCATAGAGAAAAAGTTTCATGCTGCTAGAACCACCAGGGTGTTTTAAGCATGTAAATTTAGAAAATTCTACTTAGTTTACCCATTTAGGTTTTTAAATTGATGCATAAGCCGCATTGACAAGCTAATTTTAAGCAGAAAAAGGGATGACTTATTGGATGAGCCTCATATTACTTCGGTTTTGCACCGTCTTCCTGACCGGGTTTGCGCTGGTTTTGATGCTTATCTTGAGCCCATTCGTGTACTTGGCCCAAGGTTACCCATTATTTTTTAGACAGACACGATTAGGGAAAGGGCAAAAGGAATTTATCATTTGGAAATTCAGGACGATGGTGGAAAAACGCGATATACAAGGTCATTTATTGCCCGATGCCGACCGGATCAGTACGCTGGGCAAGTTTTTACGGAAATATTCCTTGGATGAATTTCCCCAAGTAATCAATATTCTCAGAGGAGAAATGAGTTGGGTAGGTCCACGCCCCCTACCGCCGGTGTATGGACCTCTTTTTAATGATAGACAGAAAATACGTTTCCAACGAAAACCGGGAATCACAGGATGGGCCCAGGTGAATGGCCGAAACCGGGTGGAGTGGCCAAAGCGTTTAGAAATGGATGTATACTATGTTGAGCACTATCGGCCCTGGCTCGATATAAAAATTATGGGCTTGACCATAATCAGCTTAATTTTTAAGGCCGATGGAGAGTACCCCTCGGCAAAATTTACCCAGACTCCTTAGGTATGCTATTGTATGGAGCCGGCCCTCACGCCGAAGTAATTTATGAACTACTACAAGCCTGTAATCTTCCTTTTACGGGTGTTTTTGATGAGCACTTAAGGGTTTTCCCTTCAGATACAACTGCTCAAGTGAGAGAATATGACCCCAAGTATTTCAGTAATACCCCCCTAGTGATCGCCATTGGAGATAACGCTACCCGAAGAAAGCTCAGTAAAAAAATCACCCATCCCTTGGCTACTTTAGTGCATCCTGATAGCTTCATTTCTCCCAGTGCGCAATTGGGCAAAGGTACAGTTGTTTTGCCCGGAGCTCTTGTCCATACGAAGGCCCACATCGGAAACCACGTTATTTTGAATAGTCGTAGTATCATAGAACACCATTGTGTTATGGAAGATTTTGTACATATAGCCCCTGGTGTGATCTTGTGTGGTAACTGTAGTGTGGGAGAATCTAGTATGATTGGCGCCGGTTCTATTTTACTCCCTGGCATAAGCGTGGGAAAGAATTGTGTGGTAGGAGCCGGAAGTGTGGTAAGCCAGGAGGTTCCCGATCATTCCCGGGCCGTGGGTTCTCCAGCCCGTATATTACCGACAAAAGAAGTATAAAGAAAAGTATATGGCAAAAACACCCACCCGTATATATTTATCCCCCCCTAGTTTAGAACCAGAGGCTTTTACCACGGTGCAAGCCGCTTTAGCAAGCAATTGGATTGCCCCCATAGGGCCAGACCTTGATCGCTTTGAGCACATGCTAGGGGGATATAGTGGATCTTCTTATGTTTTGGGGCTTCAAAGTGGAACTGCCGCTTTACATTTGGCTTTTTTATCACTGGGCATTCAAGCGGGAGATGAAGTAGTTTGCCCCAGTTTTACTTTTGCGGCGGGGGCCAATGCCGTATGTTATACCGGGGCCCGGCCTGTATTTGTAGATTGTGAAGCAAAGACTTGGAATATGTGCCCTGATGCCCTCGAGGAACTGCTTCTAAGCCGAAAACGGGCCAATTCCCTCCCTGCGGCTATATTATTGGTCCATAACTACGGAACTCCCGGGTATTTAGACAAAATATTTTCATTGAGCAATCAATATGGTATACCCATAATAGAAGATGCCGCTGAGGCTTTGGGAGCTAGCTATGAAGGTAGAAAGTTGGGTACCCTGGGCAAAGTTGGGGTGTATTCATTTAATGGCAACAAGATAATTACAACGTCTTCGGGCGGGGCTTTGCTTACGGATGACTATCAAATTTATGAAAAAGCGCTACACTTATCCCAGCAGGCAAAGAGGGCGGTTCCTGGCTTTGAGCACGATAGTATTGGTTATAATTATAGATTAAGTAATATTTTGGCTGCATTAGGCTGTAGTCAATTACAGGCCTTGGATAAACGAGTAGCTCATCGTCGCGCCATCTTCCAACAATATACGCAGTTTCTTGACCAGGCACCGGTGGAGTTTCAAGAAGAACTAAGTCAAGGCATTTCCAATCGTTGGCTTACCTGCGTATTACTTCCCAATAGGCAATCCAGAGAACAAGTTAGAATCGCATTAGAAGCTCAAGGTATTGAGTCACGCCCGCTGTGGAAACCTTTAGCAAGCCAAGCACCCTATGCTACCTTTGGGGGAGCAAACTCCTATCAAATAGCCCAAAAATTGTATGAAAGAGGATTAGCCTTGCCCTCTGGTTACTCCTTAAGTGCTCAGGATATGCTAGAAATCAGTAAAATAGTCACAAATCAGCTAATGGAGTGATTATAACCCTACCTAGACTATTTTATCCTATGAATCGGATCAAATCTATGAGGTAAAGGTAATTTTGGCTGTATTTCCGTACCAGGCAGGGGCAGGGGCTTATTATTACTTGGTTTTTTTAGGGGTGTAGGAACATTATTGCTTGGGGCAAGTACTGGTTGTTTTACCGGCTTGCCTCCCGAAATACTGTCTTTGGAGGGAAGGGTAATCGGATCAAAGCGGTACGGTAATTTTAAAGACCCTTGGGTAGAGGCCCTCGAGGGGTTCAAAAAGTCTTGGTTTGGAATCAAAGGGTTTTGCTGGGTACTATCCCCATTTTCAGGTATAAACGAAATGGAAGCTGCATCATCTTGGTAGCTATTTTCCCTCAAGCTCCGTTTTATAGCTTCTTCTCTTTTATTTCGGGACTGGAAGAACTCTCCAAAATTGTTAAAGTTGGCTGTATACAAAAAGCTAAAACCGGCAGTAGTCGTGGTTGTATTGTCTACATTCACATTATTGATCGTATTCTGATTGGTACGGTTATACATCTTAATCCGGTACCTCCCCCCGGGAGTCAAGAGGTATTCTACTGTCCAATCACCAATAATACTGGCAAAGTCGGCTTGATTTTCTACGTTGGTGAAGCCCCCGTCGCGGCTAATTCGGAGTCGGCCATCTAAGAGACTATACGAAACTCTCAGTTGGAAGGAATTTAAATTATTGGGATCTACGTCAAAACTGAGATCCAAATTTTCATCTACCTGGGATATCCAGTTACTAAATTGATTTGAGAGTAACTCACTCAAACTACTTCCTGCCGTATTACCCACTCCACTCCCTCGGAAAGAATTCAAAGGAGATATTTGGTTCAAAATCAGAAGGCTAAAGACTTGCCGGTTCCTTTCTTGATCATCGGTTTCAATTTTATTCTGGAGCTGGTATACCGCCGTTTGTAAATAGGAATTTGACGTCTTTTGGGCCTCACTTAAGTCCAAGCCTAATTTGATTTCTGGATTTAAGAAATCTCCTTTGAGGTCCAATAAGGCAGATACTTCGTAGGATCTTCGGTACTCAGGACTCTCAGGGTCAGGGACAGTTTCCAGGTCCACCAGGGGTTTCAAAGTAACATTCCGGGAGTAAATCGCATTGATATCCAGCTGACTCGCATACACATCGCCGTTGAACGTGATACGGCTACCCGGTTTTATATTAAAACCCTTATTAACTAAATTATAAAACGTGAAATTGTAGCGCCCCTTTTGGATGGTGTAATAGCCAAAGATGTTAAAATCGCCATTGGTATTGACACTCATCCGGATATTTCCTTCGCCATTCCCGCGGACGATGTCCCCGGCTTTCTGATCAAAAATAATTTCAAATTCGGCGTCGGGTGTTACGTCCAGGTTAAAATTTACTTCTACCCCTCCCAGCTCGATTTTTTGCACGAGTAAACTATCGAGATTAGATCCATCTTTTTTCACAAACTGGATATAATCTCTTGCATTTACTTCCTCATATCCGTCCAGAGGTAGCGAAATTTTGGTACCCCGCTTACTTTGAGCCGTGATATCCATAACCAAACGGTTCAAGAAGCCTTGGATTTTCAAATCCCCACTGGCATAGGCTTGGCCATAAAAAAGGGTATTATCTTCGGCGGTAGTATTCAGGAGATTAAAGTCAAAAAAGCGAGCACTTAGGTCCAGGTAAAAATCCTTGAAACCATCGTGATAGGCCCCAACCTGGACGAGCGCCGGATTTTCCCGCTTATCCATTAAAATCAGGTTATTGCCCGATATCTCGCCAGCATCAAAATGCAATGTCCCCTCCACGGTGTAAAATGTATTAAGATAGTCTAATCGAAAGCCCCCTTGCCTTAGATCTAGGTCTCCAAATATTTCGGGCCCTTGCAGATCTCCCACAATATTTAACTTCCCTTGCGCATAACCTTTTAAATCGGAGGCCAAGCCACTTACAAAAGGCTCCAATATTTCCAAGTCTGTATGATCCAGCTTAGCTATCAATTGCAAAGGGTTTTGTTCTTTGAGCGGGGCATAAAATCCTTGTATGTCCAAAATATAGCGCCCTCTACGATATAAGGTCAAGTCGGAAATCAACTTCTGATCTTCTTGTTCCCATTCGGAGGTTCCGTCTAGATCACCTATCAAGACTTTCTTGTATACTAAATTTTCTAAATTGATGGTACCAAATATGAAAGGCTTCTTTTCTACCGTTTCATAGCGGACTTCCATATTGAGTACCCCACTCAAATCGGTCTTAAAAAAGCCATCTAAGTTTAATAACTCAAAGTTATGGACACTCAGGTTTAAGGGTTTGGCAATCGAGTCAGAAAGATAGCCGTTCAAGGAAACTGAAGAGCTGGGATTGCTCACTTGATAGAGCATGAGATCTTCCACTTGCATGCCCAGCTTGGTAAAGCGGACAATATTATCTTTATTGATTTCCCAAGCTTCATCCAAAATGAGAAAGTCGGAAGGCTCAAAATGTACTAAGGTAGAGTCTTTGGAAAACTGGACATTTCCCTTAACGTGGGCATAATTAGGGCTATTTACTCGCTCTATACGTCCATCAAAATTAATAAGGCTCCCCCCCCAAGTAGCATCCAAGGATAAATTTTCGCCCTGAAAACTCCCAATCTTTTGATAAGAAGATTCCAAACGGGCGTTCACAAATACATTTGAGCTATCTGGTACTTTAACACTGTTAAACCAAAGCGTTATGTCTTTAAACTGATTATCGTAAATACTAATTGAATCTATGGCCTGTCGGGAAGAAAAACTTAAATTTTGCGTACTTCCATTACTAAATACACCTTCTACAATAGCTCCTGGGCTAATGTAAAAGGTGCGCGTATCCGCAAATAAGGATAAGGGAGGGGCTAGGTTTTTAAAATGAACATTAAACGTACTCTCATATTCTTCTCCTTCAGTTTCTTTTTTCTTTTGGTAATACGCTTCTAAAACTTCATTATCATTTTGCAAAATCATGATATACTCATTGACTAAGTTCTCCAAATCTTGGCTAATCCTTGAAAAACTGTAGTTACCCAGTAGTTGAAAATCGAGAAACTCAGAATGGAGCTGGAAATATCGTCCCCCTTTTTTTTGATTGAATGACAATAAGTCTATATAGTCAATGTTCAGGCGCTTTTGGTCAATCTCAAAAAAACCATCACGCACAGAGACATCTCCCGAAATGCTATCCAAACTAAGGCCATAGGTGTCAGCTTGAATAAGCCCTCCCAATACAATGGGGTCTTTCACTAAATTTAGGGCTTGTAAATCAACTTTTCGTATGTCAGCTTTGAGGTCTAATCTGCCCCGAGGGTGCTTTGGATGAAGGTTAAAGTCCATTTCCCCATCTACTTCCACATCAAAATTCACATCCTTAGACAGAAGAGACCCACTAAACCTTTGTTTACTCAACTCTCCGTCTATCCGTAAATCCCGGTACGTATAATTTTCTATTTCTATGCTCCCCACATCTACGTGCATAGTAAATAGCCCTCTTTCCGGATTAAAACCAACTCCCTCTATCCCCCCTTCCATATTGAGCATACCAATAAAAGGTAGCTGTTCGATCAAACGCCCCACGTCCAAATCCTGGGTGCGTAACTGTCCTTTGTACACCGATTTATCCCGGTCGGCTTGCAGTTTAAGGTTCAAATCGGTTTGAATACGGCCAATATCGGTAGCAAAGTTTCCGTGCGCGACAAAGTCTGAGACAAAGCCCGTGAAGGAACCTCTAAAACCAATACGCCCAAATCTTTGCAAAACTTCTATCACATCCTTTTGAGGGATATAAGGCGATAATTCTTGAGCAACAAAATGAGATTCTTGAAAATCTAATTGTAGAAATGTATTGGTGATGTCGGGTAAGCCAATGAGCTCTCCGGCCCCACTTAGGTGGCTGGTTTCCCCAAAATATAAATCTAAGTTATCAAATTTTAAGTCGGATACTTGTCCTTGGAAGTGACCAGATACCCGCCAAACATCATCAAATTGGCTAAGTCCTGGACTAAAATATCGCAGATCTTCTGTATGAAGAATCGAGCTATCCAAATCTGCTTCCAAACGTACCGAATTAAAAAAGTCGCCCAAATCAGCCGGACTCTCGTAATCCAAGCGAAGACTATCTCCTAAGATGGAATTTTCTGCCCGGGCAAACAAGCCATGCAAGACCATAGATTGAGAGCAGTACAAAAATTTGCTTTGAAATTGATGTATTCGGAAGTTTTCGTATGGCTCTGTTCCACTGAGGGAAGTTACCCACATTTGTACAGTGTCTCTGTATATTCTAAGATTTTCAACGTCTGCATTGAGGGCATCTAAGCCAAAGTGATTAAAATTGATGCCTGGGTTTGTCTTCGGAGGTTTGTTACGATTCCAAAACCCAAAGAATGTGTCCCGGATATAGACACTCCCAAACTTTACTTCTACGGGTTTGCTCGCTTGAGTGCGGGGTTTCTTGGGCTTGAACAAATCTTGGATGCCATTGACAAAAGTCACAATATTCAACTTATCATCACCCGTGTCTTGAATCAAGTTCAGGGTAGCCCCATACAGCTCTACACGACGAAAGTTAAGCGTATGATTACTCCACAAATTAGAATAATCAAAGTCCAGGTTAAGCTTGCCCGCATAAATCAACACTTCGTCCTTATCGTCCCGTACACTTAACTCGCGAAGATGAAGGCTCCCATTAAAAAGATTCAAGTATAATTTACCCACCTCTAGGCGAAAATTCATCTGAGGAGAGGCATATTCGAGATATCTTTCAAAAACCAGGGTTTGGATAAATGAGAGCTGGATCAGAAAAACCGCCAAGAAAAGTAAAAAAAATAAAATACCCAGCCCACTTCTTAATACGCGAGTTATGAACCAAAAAGTAGCTTTAGCTGCTTTCTTAAAAGAAAAGCGCTTGGAAGAAGAAGGCGTATTTTGGGACGCTCCCTGATCAGACATAGGGTTATTTTTGTTTCAAAACAAAAAACTAACTTAATAACTTCCCGAGAAAAAAAATAATTGTGTATTTAAGAAACTGTTTAAGTTTATTTTTTGTCGGCGAAAAGGGTCAGTTTGGGGTTCTGATGAAATCAACAAGGAGCGCATAGCAGCGCTACGGGCGATGAATTTGATGAAATCAGGTTCCCGAAATGGCCCTTTGCGGCCCATATAATTAAATTTAAACAGTTTCTAAATACAATTTCTGTAAATGGTCTCGGTAAGACAATATTTAAAAATAACAAGAAACGTACTATATTGAATTTGCTTCTACGCAGATTTTAAAAAAAATGAAAGATTTAAGCACTTCACCGCCGGAAGCTATTTTGGCCATTGAGTCCTCTTGCGACGAAACCTCGGCCGCAGTAGTTCTAAACGGAAAGATTCTTGCTAACATCATTGCCAATCAAGAGGTTCACAAAGCCTATGGGGGAGTGGTTCCCGAGTTAGCCTCCCGAGAACACCAAAAAAATATAGTTCCGGTGGTTCACGAAGCCCTTGCCCAGGCTAAGCTTAGCTTGGCCGAGCTCCAAGCCATCGCATTTACCCAAGGGCCTGGCTTATTAGGTTCTTTACTTGTGGGTACCTCATTTGCCAAAGGCTTGGCGATGGCATTAAATATCCCGCTCATCGGAGTACACCATATGCGAGCCCACGTCCTCTCCCATTTTATTGAAGACCCCAGCCCTAAATTTCCCTTCCTATGCTTGACTGTTAGTGGAGGGCATACCCAAATTGTGAAAGTGAGCGATTATCTCGAGATGGAAGTTATTGGGCAAACGCTGGATGATGCAGTAGGAGAAGCTTTTGACAAATCGGCCAAAATGCTGGGTCTGGACTACCCTGGGGGCCCTTTAGTAGATATGTATGCGCAAGTAGGTAATCCCCGTGCCTTCCCTTTCCCAAAAGTGGATATGCCCGGCTTGGATTATTCATTTAGTGGCATTAAAACCGCCATCATGTACTTTCTCAGGGACCAGGAACATAAACAAGCTGGTTTTATCCAGGAAAACTTGGCCGATATTTGTGCCAGTATTCAATTTAGTCTCATAGATACGCTCTTCCATAAACTCATAAAAGCCTCCGAACAAACCCAAATCAAACAAATTGCTATTGCCGGAGGAGTCTCCGCCAATTCGGGTATTCGCCAAAGATTACAAGCGGAAGGAGAGCAAAGGGATTGGCAGGTATATATTCCCAAATTTGAATATTGTACCGACAATGCAGCCATGATCGCGCAGACCGCTCACTACATGTATCAAAAAGGGATTTTTACTGATCAAGCGGCCAGCCCCCAAGCCCGTTACCCATTCTGAGCACTTTTGTGGGCCAAAACTCACAAGTTGTAGAATTATTCCTCACTTTTTCCCAGACTCAAAAAAGTTGTCACTTAAACAACCCTTGATAATCAAGCACTTACACCCATTAACAGGACTTGGCCTAAGATTGGATTCTTATATAGTAAATCTTTGAACAAACAGACTTTTAGAGTCTTCAAAATATACAAGCCTTGACGATTGAGATCATAGCATTTCAATCATTGCTTAAAATTACCTGTTGATCATATACCAAATAGAATGTGTGGAAAAAAGCGTATGAATATTTCGTACGCTTTTTTTATGCTTCAGGGGCTTGCCTGCGCCAGAAAGTTTAGTTCTTTAATTAGCCCATAGGTACAAGCGCAGGCCGGGCTAGGCTGCCGAGCCGGCTCACCCGCTATCCAGCGGCGGTCTCGGCCCTCTCGGGCGCCTATCCCTAAGCCAAGATTTGTGCCCTGGACTCCTCAAGATTTCGATTGTATCAGCTAAAATTTCACTAAGAGGGGGTCTTTTATACTGTATAGGGTAACTCCAAGCTTCGCTTTGCGAGCTTAGGGCAAATTTTTGCAAAATTCCATAATTCATTACAATGTGGACAAACTGGGGTGTTTTTCCACAATTCGTGTAGAGTTCCCAAAAACAGACACCTTCACATAAACCCTCACTATCAGCATTTTAGCACTAATTTTAGGTCTGGCATAATTGTAGACCATGTGTATAATGTATGAATCACAAAGATTTTTAAAAAATCATAGGATGTATTTTCCTTGATTTTTTTACCGGAATAGTGATACCACTATGCATTACAGGAGTCAACTCTAATTTTACCTATACGGAAAGCATACAAATCCATTTTGTATGTTTTTTTGTTTAAATTCGTTAAGAAAAAAAAGGCTTTCTTAATATTTCCCCTGGTATATGCACTTGGCTCGCCTCTTATTGATTGAAGACGATCACTCCTACGCAAACCTCATTCAAAAATTTTTAAGCAAAAAAGGCTTTGAGGTAGAAAATTATTACGCTGGTAAAGAAGCGTTATCCGTTCTCAAAAAGCAAAGCTTTGACCTGGTCCTATCCGACTTTCGCCTCCCAGATATGACCGGCATGGAAATTCTGGAGTGGGTCAAAACGGAGTACCCCCACATTCCTGTGGTCTTGATCACGGGTTATTCTGATATCCGAACAGCCGTAAAATCTATGAAAATGGGGGCTTTTGAGTACATTAGCAAGCCCATCAACCCCGACGAGTTATTAGCGGCCATTGAGTCGGCCTTACAAAACTCCAAAGATTCCGAAAATGAAAGCGAAGCCAAGGGTAGGAAACCTTCCGAGGGATTTATCGCCGGAAAAAGCCCCAGTGCCCAATCCATTCAAGAACAAGTAGCCTTAGTAGCGCCTACCGATATGAGCGTCATCATCATGGGCGAAAGCGGTACTGGAAAAGAGTATATTTCTAGGCAGATCCATTCTTTAAGTAATAGGGCCCAACATCCCTTTGTCGCCTTAGACTGTGGCGCTATCTCTCCCGAACTGGCCGGTAGTGAGATGTTTGGACATAAAAAAGGTGCTTTTACCGGGGCTTTGCAAAATAAAACGGGTCAATTTCAAGAAGCGCATCAGGGCACTTTGTTCTTAGATGAGATTGGTAACCTACCGTATGAAGTTCAAGTCAAACTACTCCGGGCCATTCAAGAACGCAAAATAAGGCCCTTGGGGTCCAATCAGGATATTGAAGTAGACGTTAGAATCATCGTCGCTACCAATGAAGCCCTCCCCGAAGTGATCAAAACCGGGCACTTTCGAGAAGATTTATACCATCGCCTCAATGAATTTAGCATGGTGATCCCTCCTCTAAGAGAAAGGCCAGAAGATATAATCCATTATGCCCAACATTTTCTAAAACTGGCCAACACTCAATTGGGCAAAGAAATTAAGAACATTGGAGAAGAAGCCATGGAATATATTACCCGTTATCCTTGGCCTGGTAATCTAAGGGAGCTAAAAAATGTAGTCAAAAGGGCCGTCTTACTCTGCAAAGGCGAGCAAATAGAGCTTGCTTGCCTGCCCGCCGAATTAAAAGTGAATCCTGAGAGCTTCCCCAAAGAAGATTCCAGGCTCGCTCAAAACGAGAGTAATTTGAAGAAAATTCAGGCTGAAACGGAAAAAGAATTAATCATCCGGACTTTGGAGAAAGTGAAATATAATAAATCTAAAGCCGCCCGCTTGCTCAACATCGATCGCAAAACCCTCTACAATAAAATGGAGAAGTACCAGATTGACTTTTAAGGGTATAACTAAGCCTTTTTTTGGATACGGGAGCCGAGAGCCGGGAGGCGGGACGATATGTGGCAATCAAGTAGTCCCGGTTCCCAAATGGCTCCTAGTCGGCCCCATTTATTTTGCGCTCGCATCTTTGGGGTAACTGGAATGCTCCCTCAGCCATTAAGAGCAGAGAGGAGAGAAGCGAGAAGAGAGAGGAAAAAAGGGACAAACCATGAACGATTTGGTTTCTATTCTCTCTTCTTCTCTTAGTGGCTTAGGGATAGGCGCCCGAGAGGGCCGAGACCGCCGCTGGATGCGCGGGGGCCGGCTCGGCAGCCTAGCCCGGCCC
>CAWUIO010000147.1:0-14398 GCA_963922455.1 uncultured Microscillaceae bacterium | reverse complement strand
CCTCAATTTTCCTTTTGAGACTTTTAAAATAAAGCACTCTCCTCATTCCAAGCTTGCTAGCTTTTCGGACAGTCTTAGATAGCTTGGCTAAAACACCAAACAATTACCTTGTGAAGTGGGGATCGGGGTTTGCAGATAGCAGTGGATTTGTTAGGTTTGAGTAAAATACCCTAAAGCCTTTATATGTTTTAGGTTTTTGGAAACGTTTTTAAACGTTTATTTATATTTAAACGCTAGTAAACGGTATATGGGGTTTATATATGAGTTATAACCAATTAAAACTAAATGGATAAGATTCTACTATTTTTTAGTTTATTAAAATATACTCTGTTCTCATGATATAATAAATAGTGTATGAAAACAATTTACATACATGGCTTTGGTGGAACAAAATGGCAAGGTAAGCTAGAAATTCTTAAAGAAAATGGCTTAGAACCTTTTGCTTTACAGCTTACATACGACCACGAATCTTTTGCTAGATTAAAAGATTATATCCTAGAAAATCAGATTGAATTTTTGATTGGTCAATCTCATGGAGGTTTCATGGCTTTTTGGTTAGCTGAAGAATTAGGACTTCCCTGTTTGCTTACTAATCCTCATTTATCGCTTCGTGCAAAAAAGAAAGTAAGTCCCAAAGTCAGTCGATATGCATGCCCTTTATGTTTGGTAGCCTTGGGCAATGAAGACAAAGCAATCGACTATACAGGTACTTTAAAATACCTTGAAGAAGATAAAAGAGCAGATAAAATTACTAAAGTCAGGATATTTGAAGGGCAAGGACATGGGTTTCCAAGAGAACTTTACTCAAAAATTGTAGCTTGGAGTATTTTAGAGGTAAATGCTTTCCATAGAGAAAAGAGTTAGCAAAAGAAGTATAGAAAAAATAAAATAATAAAAACTGGCTATAACAAGGTGTAATTGTCCATGCCGTGCGACCGCATCGTCACTGGCAATTACACAAACCGTTGGGCGCTATGAAAAAAAATAAAAAGAACATCGAGCAAAGAAACAGAATTGAAAAAAAGAAATGGAGTATAAAAGTGACGAAAAAACATTGCTTATACTTGATGTAGATGAAACTCTAATTCATGCAACGGACAAAGAATTAAATCAAAAAGTTGATTTTAAAATATTTGACTATTACGTTTATAAAAGACCATTTTTAGATGAATTTCTCGAAGAGGTTAAAACCGATTTTCAAATGGCTATTTGGTCATCTGCTTAAGATGATTATGTAGAAGAAATTACAAAGAGAATAATTCCGAAAGACATAAAATTGGAATTCGTTTGGGGAAGAAGCCGCTGTACTTATCGAAGAAATCTACAAATAGATGAATTCGGATATTATAACGACGATTTTAGAAATCATTATCATTATATCAAGCCACTGAAAAAAGTAAAAAGGAGGGGATATAATCTCAAAAGAATTTTAATAGTAGATGATTCTCCTTACAAGTCGAAAGATAATTTTGGGAATGCAATTTACCCAAAAGAGTTCACCGGAGATACGGACGATAGGGAATTGAAATTACTTTCCAAATATCTCAAAACGTTGAAAGACAGAGAGGACGTTCGACGAATAGAGAAAAGAAATTGGCAAAACCAAGTAAATTAAAAAAGAACTCAGTGAACAACAATGCGTAAAATGGTCATCCGCCCTAAACGGGCGCACGCCATTTATGCAGGACATTAGCAGTAATCAGAAATGAGAAAGTCAGATAAATCATTACATAATATTTCGGTCGCTTCCATTAAAAGAAGTACCATGAAACCATATGATTTTGAGTGGACAAAGTTTTATGAATCGAATTCAGACTTTGCCTATCAAGGACTTTCATTAAACTTGACTGAAAATGAACTGATAATCTGTTCAACTTTAATTGATGGAGAAAACTACAGCATTCTAACTACCCAGAAACTTATGACAGTAGAGAACGGTAGAGAACGAGCTGAAAATTTATCGGGAGCAACTGACAAAGGATATGCAGACTTTAAGGGATACAAGGATGACCAAGTAACATTTGGATTAGTTGAACTTGAAAATGGAGATGATTTGAAATATTTCATTGAAACGGGAAAAGCATCAATGATTATGATTCATGGTGTGAGAACGCTAATCAGAATTCAAAAAATGACAAACCAGAATGTCGTGAATGTTACGCGTGTTTGGAATCGACAAAATGAAAAAAATAAAAAATGCTAACACTGTATATGAAATCATAGCCCCCCCACTTGTCCCAGCTTGTAAAAAAATAGACTTAGTCCAAGTATAAGCGTAGCCGTCCTTGGACTTTTTCTTTTACCGAAAGCCTCCCCGCTTGCAGCCGCTAGCCTGCCTTGCCGCGACCTGGCGTATCCTGAGCCACAAGCTCTTCCATCTTTAAGCCCAAACGCTATTTTTTTTTCCTTGTGAAAAGCTGGGGGGAGCTTGCTTTTGGGGTGGGGATGGCTTAGATTTAGAATTTACTTTTTTAAGTATTTATACACGTTTACATATATTTAAACGCTAGTAAACGGCATATGGGGTTTATATACGAGTTGTAAGCCATTAAAAAACCGTGAGACACATAATTCCAATATTATTACTCCTTTTACTTGTACTTGACAGTTCTGCCCAAACTGACAGCTTGAAAAAGGTAAATCCGAGCTTTACGAAAATGCTCGTTAGTGATGAAAATATTTACGCTTTAAATTCAAGTGGACAACTTCATGTTTGGGATTTAAAGTCATTAAATAGAACCTTTACAACCGACACAACTGTAAAGTACACCTCCATTGCCAAAGACAATTCAAATAAAATCTACCTTGGCACAGCAAAAGGCAAAATTTTCACGATTGACAAAAACGATTATTCAATTGACCTACACTTTGAACTAAAACAGGACTACAGTGTCACTGATATCTTTTTCAACTCTACAGATGAAATCTTTCTAATAGTTCCTTACGCTGTTTATGACCCGATAAAAGATAAATACTGGAAGGATTTCAAACACCAGCCAAATGGTATTAATGTGTCAAAGCGCTTCTTATTCTTCTTTAGGAAACGGACAAACAAATACTTTGACATGCCACAATATACTTTCATTGACAGTCAAGACAGAATTTGGATGGCTAAGAGTTTTGGTGAGTTTGGTGGTTCTATTCAGATTTTCGATACCCGAAGAAGAACAGAACTAAGTGCGGACATTGACAGTCTGAACTTTGGATTACTCTTTCCAAAGTCGGTATTTGAAGATAAAGTCCAAAACATTTATATCACTTCAGGTCTTCAACATTTTATGAATAGTGGTGACATTTTTAGAATTAAAAATAATACCGCTACCAAAATCTATGACAGTGAAGATTTCAGAGACACTACAGAAACTAATCCATTCGGTGGCGGTGTTTTTGTTGGACCGGGCACATATAGTCCTTTTGACAACAAAATCTATTTTGCCACAACAGACGGATTTTATCGCACAACAATTCCGAAAGAAGGAAGAATAGAAAATCCTGAATTGATATTTAAACCAGAGTTACTTTGGGATAGAGAACCTTTGGCAATAGGAGTTTCAATGTCAGTAAAAAGATTGACTTTCACTACCGACAACAGACTTGTGTTCCTGACTTCAAATAATGGAATTGGGATCTATGACGGAACAGAACTAAAAATGATAAAATAAAAAAAACGGCTTACAACTGCTGGGACAATGCCGTAGCGGAAAGTTTTTTCAAATCGCTAAAAGCAGAAGCGATATATGGAAATAAATTGGGAAGTAAAAAACAGCTAAAATCGGTGATATTTGAATACATCAAGATCTGGTATAATCGACAAAGAAGGCATTCTTATATCGGAAATAAAACCATTAGAGAATTAGAAATTGAAGATCAACTAAAATTTAATCGTGTCGCTTAACTATTTGTCCGGTTTTTATTTGCAAATCCACAATCCACGTTTTGCAAAAGAGCCAAATTTTCCCACGCTCAGCTTATTATGTTTTATACCAAAATTGTCAGGTTAAAGCTGACTTATTTACTATGAGACATAACCCCCTCGAATTATTATTCGTATCTTTATAGTCAGGTTAAAGCTGACCTTAGAACTATGAAAAATAAATTCATATCAACGCAATCCAATGAAATCCTGACTCATTTTAACCAAATGAATAAGGATTGCTTTGGTTTTTCTGATGCTCAGACAGCTTTGCCCGATTCAAGTGAAAGTGCATTGAAGGAGCTTCTTAGCGATATGGTCAAAAGAGGACTTTTAATGAGACTTAAGAGGGGCTTATACTACGTCATTCCTTATGAGCAAGAGGCCAATTCGTTTATGCCCGATTGGCATTTACTAGCTGAGCACCTGACCAAAGGGACAGATCATTACATCGGATACTATTCCGCTATGCAGATCCATAACTTGATTACTCAGCCTTCTTTGAAAGAACAAATTGTTGTTGCCAAACAACTCAAACCATCAACAATGAAAATCAAGGATGTAAGCTTTCAATTCATCTACCACAATGCCGACCACTTCTTTGGAGCTAAGAAAATCTGGATTGACAGCTTCAACAAGGTCCTATGTTCTGACCTTGAAAAAACAATCATTGACTGCTTATTCAAGCCAGATTATGCCGGAGGTATCGTTGAAATTGCCCGGGCTATTCATACATCAAAAGACAAAATCAAATATGACCGGCTACTGGAATACGCTCAAAGATTCAAATCGCAAGCCATAATCAAACGATTGGGATTTCTTCTCGAAACGCTTGAAATAAACTCATGCATTACAAAACAGCTTCTAAAAGACAAGACAGCTTCCTATGTCATTCTCGATACTGAACTTCCGAAATCTGGTAAAATGATAAGTCGTTGGAGCATTCAGCAAAATCTGGAGACTGAAACCATTAAATCTGCCATCTACACATGATAAAACCAGGGGAAATACAAAACAAGGCGCGTGAAGTTGGTGTAAGAGATCAGCAGATTGAGAAAGACTACATCCTTTCTTGGATCTTACAGGGCATTGCTCAGCATGAGCATCTCTCCAAAACCATAGTCTTTAAGGGTGGGACCGTTCTAAAAAAGGTCTATTTCGAAGACTATCGCTTTTCGGAAGACCTTGAATTCACTTTGTTGAACAATGAGATTTCGAACGATCAAATATTTGAATGGTCTGCAGAAGTCTTTGAATACGTCAGAGATGAAGCGAACATTCCACTTGAGATTATCGACAAGAATGAACACGAAGATGGAGGCATCAACTTTTATATCAGTTATGTCGGTCCGCTAGGTGGGATTGGTGCCAACAAAAAAGTCAAGGTCGATATCTCAAGAAGTGAAACATTGGTTTTTGAACCTATGAGGCATAAGGCCTTTCTTTGGTATACAGATCAAGAAGACCATGAACTCCTTTGCTATCCATTAGAGGAGGTGCTGGTAGAAAAATTGAGATCTGTGATGCAACGTATGCAGGCACGAGACTTTTACGACATGTGGTACCTTTTGGAAATTCATGGAATGGATATCGATTTTTATGTAGCAGAATTCAGAGCCAAATGCGAAAGCAAGGCAATTGACCCAATTGAATTTCACAAAAAGTTGGAACAGCGACTTCCTCAATACAAAGGCCGGTGGCAATCTTCCCTGGCAGATCAAATTCAGGATTTGCCAGACTTTGATGAAGTGCTAAGAGAAGTGACTCGACACCTAAAGAAATTTGAACTGTAATGAACACCCCACCTAGCCCCAGGATGTAAAAAATAGACCTAGTTCAAGGACCGCTACGCTTATCCTTGGACTTTTTCTTTTACCGAAAGCCTCCCCGCTTTCAGCCGCTAGGCTGCCTTGCCACGACCTGGCGTATCCTGAGCCACAAGCTCTTCCATCTTTAAGCCCAAACGCTATTTTTTTACCTTGTGAAAAGCTGGGGGGAGCTTGCTTGTGGGATGGGGATGGCTTAGATTTAGGGTTGAGTTTTTTAAGTGTTTTTAAACGTTTACATATATTTAAACGCTAGTAAACGGCATTTGGGGTTTATATACGAGTTGGCAACAATAGAAAATGACACCCGAAGAATTTAAAACAATTTGGACAAAAAATGGAGACGCGACATCTCCAATTAATCCCGTTCAACTAAAAGAGCTGAAACTAACCAAAAGCACGGTTGACTTCTTAACCATTTCAGGTTTGCCAGAAGAAGCGAGTCCTTTTTTGACATTTGTAAAAGAATCGGGAGACGAATATGAAAGGATTACACTTTTAACCGAACAATATGACTTTTTGGAGTCGGAATTTGACAAATTCATAGTTATAGGTTCTGACGGCAATGGAGATGTAATAGCGGTAAACACTAAAAAAAATGACCAAATAGAATGGCTTGACCACGAAGATTACTTTTCTTCAAGATTTATGAATAGCTCGATTATTCATTTAGCGGACTTTCTCAAAATTTATCGAGATTTCAATGAAATTATACTGACAGAAAATGGAGAAGATGCTGTAATGGACTGTAATTTTACAGACGAGCAATTTGAAATCTTAAAACAGAAAATGATGAAAGCCGACCCAAAAGCAATAGAAAACGGGTTTTGGAATGAAGAACTTGAAATGCTTTTAGGAAATAGAGAGTATTATAGAAATGAAAATTAAAAAAATACTGTTGCCAACAATAGCTAAAAAACCATAGCTGCCCTGCGGGACAGCAACGCTTTTTAGCCGGAACGTTGTGCTTTATTGAAAAAAGCGATAAATTATAATTGAGAAGTATTTGAAATTTTGATAAAGAGAGAAATAAAATGCCTAATCCAGATTTGAAAGAAGAAATAAAACAAATCATTGACACAATTCCGAACTCAGCATTGAATGAATTGCTCCTATATTTAAAGGAAATCAAAAGAAATTCTGAGTTTGACGCAAATTATGTCACCAACCTAAATAAAATACTGAAAGAAGACAGGGAGTTATTAAGAAAACTTGCTCAATGATTAGCATTGAGCAAGTACTTAAAATTCATAAACTACTGATTGTTGAGTTTGGTGGAAGCGAAGGTTTAAGGGATAGAGCATTGTTAGAATCCGCATTAGCCAGGCCCTATGCTACCTTTGATGGAGAAGAACTATTAAAAAATCCAGAAGAGAAAGCTGTGGCATTAATTGAAAGCTTGCTTATTAATCATCCTTTTATAGATGGGAATAAAAGAACCGCTTATGTAATGATGCGACTGTTATTACTTGGTTATCAGAAGGATATTGTTGCCAGCGAATCAGAAAAATATGACTTCGTTATAAGCATTTCCAGTGGTGAAATAAAATACGAGGAAATACTTAAATGGATTCAAGAAAGGATAAAAGATAATAAAACAAAGCACAACGATCGCTAAGCCCCATAGCCCCGCAAAGCTCTAGCTCAAACCAAAGCTGCAGTACTTAGCTGGTCGTTGCTCTCAACGAGCAAAAAAATCATATCATTAAGAAAAAAATTGTATGAAATCGCAAACATTCGGCGAAAGATTGAAAGAATTAAGAACAAACTTGAATTACTCCCTCAAGTTTGTAGGGGAAAAGATTGGTTATAATCCAAGATTATTGAGTAAAATAGAAAAGAATGAAAAGCGAGCCCCTGAAGGAATAATTAAAAGCTTGTCAAACTTATACAATGCTACATATAAAGAGTTGATTGTTAGATATTTAACCGAGAATGTCTTTTATGAAATTCGACACTCTGAATATGCTGACGAAATCTTAAATACTGTCAAAAGAAGAATCAAGAAAGAAGGCAAAGGCACCCAAATCAGAAAAAGTAAAGATAAAATTCTCGAATCTATCAAAGACTATTTCTCAGATAAGCCCATTGAAAAGGCATATGTTTTTGGTTCATTCGCCCGAAATACTTCCATAAGTTTGGATAGCGATCTTGACATTTTGCTTGTATTTAAGAAACCTAATAAAATCACCCTATTTGACCTAATTCAAATGAAGGAAGAACTTTCTGATAAAACAGGAAGAGAGATAGATTTAGTTGAAGAAGGACAAGAACTAAAATCAATTAAGAACGCTATACAAAAAGAAAAAGTCTTAGTCTATGCCAGCTAAACCTACCGACATTGAAAGGGTTGACCATATGATTGAGAGCATCAATAAAATTTTTTCCTATACTAAAGATTTAGGTTACGAGGAATTCCATGATAATGAATTAGTTCAAGACGCTGTCGTTAAAAACTTTGAAGTAATAGGAGAAGCTGCCTACCACATTAACTCTGAATTAAAAGATAAGCACAACAATATTGAATGGAAGAAAATCCAAGGGTTGAGACATGTTTTAGTTCACGACTACTACAAAGTCAATCCAGAGATATTGTGGAACACAAAAGATAAGCATCTTCAGGATTTATTAGTTGATTTAGAGAAATTAATCGAGGAAGAAAGAGAGGATTCGGAAGAATAGAAAAAACGCCGACCCCCCTAATTTGGCCCATACATAGCAGAAAACAGGAGTTTTCATTTTTCTCTCTCTCCTCAATGGCTGAGGGATAGAGCGGCCTGTTTGAGCCCGCTGTTGGTTTATGCGTTGGCCGGCGAGTAGCGAAAGCCCGACCCCGGCGCTAGGAATTGCCCTAGGGATACGGACAGCCACCGCCGGGGGCAGCCCCTCCTTACTTTTTATAAAAGAAAAGGGATGGACTAATTGAGGGTCAGGTTAAAATAATCAAAGTACTGGTGCCCGTCTACTACTTGGATGCCGGCGGGCAGGTAGATAAACAGGTTTTGCAATTCCCGGGAAGGAAAACGGGCAATGTCGAGACCTAAAATTTTGAGCGATTGGAGACTTTCCATTTCTGGAAAAGCTTTTCGAAGCCCGCAATTGGATAGGTTAAGGGCTTCCAAGCTAGGAATCCTCGAGAGTTTTTGTACTTCGGAGGGGATATCACCCATTTGATTGCCACGTAGGTCTAAGATCGTAAGGTTTTTCAAACTGGTGATAGATTCGGGGAGGCTAAAGTTTTGTTTGTTACCCTGAAAGCTTGAAAGTTCTAAATACCTAAGATTGGGCAAGGCGCTCAATTGGCGAAGGGCCTGGTCCAGGTTCATCTCGCCGTGACCGCCCATGCGAAGTACCCGGAGCCGCTGGCAGTCATTCATCGATGTAGGGAGGGCCAGTAGCGGGTTCCCTTTGATAGAGAGCCACACCAAGCTTTCACTCTGCCCGATGGTAGAGGGTATTTCACTCAATTGGCAATTGTCTAGGTTGAGGGCCTTCAAGGAAATTTCTTCAAAGAGTTGGGCTACCAAGACGCTCAAAGGGTTTTGAGCCATACTGAGGGTATGCAATCGCTTGAGGGTAAATAGGGGTTTGAGGTCTCCGTTGAGCTTGTTTTGGTCCAAGCTAAGATGTTCCAATTCCCGCATAAGGGACAATTCAGGGGGGAGCTGGGAAAGTTGATTTCCCCGGATACTGAATTGTTTCAAGCCAGCCTTATTCAAAACGGCATCGGGTATTTCTTGCAGTTGGCACTGGTCCAAGCTTAGTCGGGATAAACGGCTTAGACCTTCCAAGCTTGCCGGAAACGCCCGTAGATTAATGCCCTCAAGGTACAAGTATTCCAAGTTTCCCAATTGTAAAATTTCTTCGGGAAAGGAAGGAAAACGGTTGCCGCGTAGGTTTAAGATTTTTAAAGATTGCAATTGAACTATCTCGGAGGGGAGGCGTGTGAGTTGGTTACGGGACAGGTTTAGGTACTGTAAAGCGGGAAGCTGGAAAATCACCGCGGGTAGGCTTTGGAAACGATTATTCGAGAGGTCTAAAGTTTTCAAAGTACCGAGACGGGCGGCCAAAGAGTCGGGCAGTCGGCTAATGAGATTATTCGAGAGGTAAAGCTCCTCTAAATTGGGTAGTTCTAATATTTTTTCGGGAAACTTGGGCAAATACTGAGAGGACAAATCTAGGATAAAAACTTGCTCAGGCGCCAGCAAAGCTTGATTTAAAGACTTGTATACTTCACTTTCTCCTTTAAGGAGTAACAATTCGGTAGGGTCTAGGTCTCCTACTTCTTCAGCGATTGGGTTCTCGACAGCCCGGGGGCTGATGGGTTCTGAAGGAGCGGGGGAGGTATTGTTGGCCAAGGAGTCGGTAGGCGCCGTATAAATACCTCCATCATTGGCAGAGGTAGCATCCGACTGGCAAGAAAAAAAAGTATAGCTGAGTAAAAAAATCCCAAACCAATTGAGGGGCGTTCCCAGGCCCGTGGATTTCCAGAGCTTGCAATACAAGGCAAACATGGTCTGATTTTCAATTGTTTAAAGATGTAATTTACAAAAAAAACTAAGAAGCGGACAAGTTTCTTTGCCAATTATTTTGTAAGATCAAATTTCGCTTCTTTTTAGGGGGATTCCCGCCGAAAAATTGGCCCCTTTTCTTTAAAAACTGATAATCGTATTGGGCAGCAACTTGCGGAGTTTATTCTGATCGGCCCAGGAGAGTGCATTGCCCCGAAGCCCCAAATCACTGAGATCACGCAGTTCGGCAAACTCAGAAGGGACCACTTGCAAACCTAATTGGTTGAGCTCCAAAATTTGCAGGTTCGGAATCTTACTCACCTGGATTAAGGTACTTCGGATATCCAGAGAAGGGTTGCCGCTTAGGTCAAGAAGTTCTAGCTTGTCCAACTTAGCTACTTCATCGGGCAAACCCGTGAGTTGATTATACCCCAAACGCACCGATCGTAGTGAGCCCAAATAGCTGATATCACTGGGGAGGGTAACTAGCTGATTGCGGCTTAGGTCCAGTTCTTCCAGTTTGGGCAAGCCCCGTAATACGGAGTTCAGGTTTTTGAGATGGTTGGCCCGGGCATCGAGCAAAAGAAGCTCATCCAAGTACCGTAAGGTATAGGGTAGCGTCTCAATTTGATTGTTTTGCAAATAGAGATATTGTAAATTTTGAAGATCACCCAAAGACTCAGGCAATTCTCTCAGGGTATTTTTATGCAAGCGGAGAATCTGAAGGTTGGCAAACTGATCCACATCATCGGGCAGCTCTTTTAGCCCTTGGTCTTCCAAATAGAGAAGGTAAACTTTTTCGGGGTTTTGGCGGGCTTCGGCCAGAGAAGAGAATTGTTTTTCCCGTTCGAGTTCATCCCAACTGAGTTGGTCTCCCGCTTGGGCAGTAGAGCGTGCTTTGGGCATCTTGGGTAAATTACTCGAGATGGTTTCCCGAGTAGATTTTAAAAAAGAAGGATTATAGAGATACATAATGATGAGCCCTAAAAGCAGTAATAATCCACCAAGTCTGATTAAAGCTTGCATATACCGTTTCCTGATTTGTGTCTTAATTCGTTTATATTCCAAAAGTAAGCAAATTGCCGTAAGGCTGCCAATTCTCCTAAAAATCACGTCCCTCCTGAGATTAGGATGCCCCTGGAATATTTGTAAATTTGTGCCACGAATTTATCATTTGTATACGAAACACGGGCATGGAATACAATCCTCAGGAAATAGAGCCGAAATGGCAAACGTATTGGCGAGAACAAGGCACCTACGCCGTTTCCGACCAAACCGATAAACCTAAGTACTACGTCATGGACATGTTTCCCTATCCTTCGGGAGCGGGACTACACGTAGGGCACCCCCTGGGTTATATCGCTACCGACATTATTTCCCGCTACAAACGCATGAAAGGGCATAATGTCTTACACCCTATGGGTTTTGACTCCTTCGGCCTCCCCGCCGAGCAATATGCCATTGAGACCGGGCAGCACCCTGCCCTTACAACCCGCCACAACATCGAAACCTTCAAAGGGCAATTAGACCGGCTCGGTTTTGACTATGACTGGAACCGGGAAGTCCAAACCTCCGATCCTCAATATTACCGCTGGACCCAGTGGATCTTCCAGCAAATTTTTGATTCCTGGTTTAATCTAGCTAGTCAAAAAGCAGAGCCCATCGCAGACTTGCTTGCGCAATTTGAACAATCAGGCAACGGGGAGGTATTGGCTGCTTGCGAGGAAGATACCCCCAGTTTTAGTGCCGAAGAATGGGCGGGTTTTTCCAGTACCCGAAAAGACGAGATCTTACTCAAGTATCGCTTAACCTATGTAGCCGACTCCATCGTAAACTGGTGCCCGGCCTTGGGTACCGTATTGGCCAATGATGAAGTAGTAGGAGGCGTTTCTGAGCGTGGCGGACACCCCGTAGAACGCAAAAAAATGCGCCAATGGATGATGCGCATCACAGCCTATGCCGACCGCTTACTCAATGGTTTAGAAGACATCGCCTGGTCGGACGCTTTGAAAGAAATGCAGAAAAACTGGATCGGGAAGTCCCACGGAGCCGAGCTGGATTTTAAAGTCGTGGGGAAGGATATCACCTTAACGTGTTTTACGACCCGTCCCGATACGATTTATGGGGTGAGTTTTGTGGTCATTGCCCCCGAACACGAACGAATCTCCCAATTGACGCACCCCGATCATAAAACTGAAGTAGATGCCTACGTAGAGGAAGCCAAAAATCGCTCCGAATTGGAACGGCAAAGTGATGTGAAGCGGGTTTCGGGGGTATTTACGGGCTCTTATGTAGTCAACCCCATTTCTCAGGAAGAAGTGCCGCTCTGGGTGGCCGATTATGTTTTGGCCGGCTATGGTACCGGCGTGGTCATGGCCGTACCCAGTGGCGACGAAAGAGATTTCCGCTTTGCCTCGCATTACGGATTACCCATCCCTCCGGTAGTGGAAGGAACTCCCTTGGATGAGGAAGGTAAAGTAATGGAAGCCAACCCTACCAAAGACGGAGTCATGTACAACTCCGGTTTTTTGGATGGTATGTCATGCCGAGAGGCAATCCTGGCCGTGATTGAAAAAGCCGAAAAAGAAGGATTAGGCAAAGGGAAAATAAATTACCGTTTACGAGATGCCGTGTTTAGCCGGCAACGCTATTGGGGCGAGCCGGTACCCGTGTATTTTAAGGAGGGGATCCCTTATTTGCTACCACTCGATAAGTTACCCTTGGAATTACCTACCATTGAGGAGTATAAACCTACCGCACAAGGAGATCCTCCCCTGGGAAGGGCCAAAGATTGGCTTTATGAGGGAGAGCATCCCTACGAACTGACCACCATGCCGGGTTGGGCCGGTTCTTCCTGGTACTTCCTGAGGTATATGGACCCGCAAAACCAAGAGGAATTTTGTAAGAAAGAATGGAGTGACTACTGGCGACAGGTAGACTTGTACGTAGGGGGGACCGAGCACGCCGTAGGGCACTTGCTATACTCCCGGTTCTGGACGCATTTCCTCCACGATCGCGGGTATATTGATTTTAGAGAGCCCTTTGCCAAATTGATCAACCAAGGGATGATCCAGGGAGAGTCGGCCATGATTTACCGGGTCAAAGACTCGAGGCAATTCGTTTCGGCCGATCTTAAAAAGGATTATGATACCTCCGAACTACATATTTTAATTGATACCGTTGACGTAGACAACTCCGTAGACTTAGAAAAACTAAAAGCCTGGCGCGAGAAAGAATTTGCCGATTCCGAGTTTGTGCCCAGTGCCGACGGCAAGTTTTACGCCGCCCGGATGAGTGAAAAAATGTCTAAGCGCAAGTATAATGTCGTAAATCCCGACTATGTCGTAGAAAAATACAGCGCCGACACCCTCCGTTTGTACGAAATGTTCTTAGGGCCCCTAGAACAATCCAAACCTTGGAACACCCAAGGTATTGACGGTACGCACAAATTTTTGAAAAAATTATGGCGCCTCTTTTACGACGATCAGGGAAACTATTTGGTAAACGGCAAGGAACCCAAGCCCGAAGAATTAAAGTCTTTACACAAAACTATTAAGAAGGTTAACGAAGATATTGAGCGGCACTCTTTTAATACCCCAGTAAGTACCTTTATGATCTGTGTGAATGAGCTAAATGGCTTCAAGTGCCATAAACAGGCTATTTTAGAGCCCTTGGTACGCCTCATTGCTCCGTATGCCCCGCATATCACCGAGGAACTTTGGGCCAAAATGGGGCACGTAGAAAGTGTGCACGTACAAGAGTACCCTAGCTGGAATGAAGAATATTTAAAAGACGATGCTATTGAATATCCCATCATGATCAATGGGAAGAAGCGGGCCAGTATTTCCTTCCCGGTCGATATGTCCCAGGAGGAGATGAAGGCCCAAGTACTGGCCGACGCTACGGTGCAAAAGTGGTTGGAAGGTAAAAGCCCCAAGAAAGTCATTATTGTCCCTAAGAAAATTGTCAATTTGGTGGTTTGATTTTGCCAGCTTTAGGTTTTTAAGAAGATTTTTGGGGCGCTCCCCCGGCTAAATACCCACGGTTGTTCCTTGGATTAAGTAGCCAGCCGGGGGCCGGGCTGTCGGGCAAGCCCCGAGCCTCCTCATTCCGCTGCGCTCCATTGCGGGGTCTCGGCCCTCCGGGCT
>CAWUIO010000146.1:0-14555 GCA_963922455.1 uncultured Microscillaceae bacterium | reverse complement strand
AAAGTACCTCTGAGCTACCCTAAAAGTACTTCCGAACTACAAAAAAGTACTTCCGGGCATCCTAAAAGTACTTCCGAGCTATAAAAAGGTACTTCCAAACAAGATAAAGATACCCCTCATTATTCTTTGGCTTAGGGATAGAGCGGCATGTTTGAGCTCGTGTTGGCCTGTGGGGAAAGGCAGCGAGTAGCGAAAGCCCGGCCCGCGCCAGCACACATTGTCCCGTTTGCCCCCAAGGTCATAGCGCGGGCAAGCCCCATTAAAACTTTGCTTTACTCTTCTTCCGGCTTTGCCTTCCCTCTTTGGCCCGGATGATAGGTCTCTTCGGCCCGCTTTTCTACATCGTGGCGGTAAAAGGCCACATCCTTGAACTGCACATCGACGTAGGGCTGGATTTGGTCATCGAAATGCGGAGATTGGGGGTCATTACTTTGTCCTCCGGCCAGTAAACTCTTGGCTTTTAAGGTATCTCCAAACTCCACCGCTGCTACAAAACTATTGCCCCGGTAACCGTATATTTTTTTGGTTCCTTCAAAGGTTCTGGCACCATAGGCCGCTAATGCCCCCCAACGGCCCGAAGCCAAGCCAACCGGGATACTGGGCTGACTGTCATCAAAGGGCAGGTTGATATCGCCGTTGAGCCTTTGAAAACGGTTAATTTCACCCCATGGCATTTGCCACTTCCCAAAATCGGTCTGTAATTGATCCAAGGTGGCTTGAAATAAGGTGACCCGTTCTTCCCTAGGAGCATCGCTGCCCATATAGTTTAAGCGGTGCATCCCCCGGAGACTATCCGGGATTTGTCCTTCCCGGAGCACACGTAAACCATAAAAATGGGCCAGAGACATGGCCACAGATTCTTTGTACACGTTCAGGTCCCATTTTTTGAGGATGTCCGTGGCTTCGGTGAAGCGGGGGTCCTGGATCTCTGTTTCTTTTAAGGCATCTACCAAGCCCGGTACCAGTTTCTCAAAACCGGGCAAATAGGGATTGTATGCCAAGGAAATGAGCCTATCTAGGTTTAAATTATTAGCATCCTTGAGTAAGGAGAGCGCGTGCACTCCCCGAAAGGTCTCCAGGTTGCGCGACATATAATATGGATAGTCCTCGATCTTCGGACTGTTTTCCCCGGTGGCGGTAAAGGGAGTAGAATTACAATTTTGAATCCAACCATTGGGCGGGTTGAGAATGGTAATGCACTCCTCAACCGGATGCAAACCTTGCCAGTCGGTGGCGGGATTGCTACCGTCTACCGGTTGATTGTAGTCAAAGCCCGTATCGCGCTTGGGAATAAAATTGCCGTGATAGTAAGCGATATTGCCCCCCGCGTCGGCGTAGACGGTATTGTTAGAAGAGTTGGTACGCATGTTCATCATCTCCCGGAAAGCCTCGTGCCCATCCAACTTGGTCCGGGTGTACGACTGGGCCAGGGCTTGTACAGGTTTCCACATCAAGGCGGTGGCCAGCCATTTGTCATCCATTTTACCCGTGATGGGGCCGTGATGGGTCCGGTAGATGGTAAAAGACTTTTCCTCCATTCCCGAACCTTCCTTAAATTTCAGGGTCACTTCCTGGCTTTCTACCTCCCGCGTTTCTTCCCCGTATTTATAAACGTATTGGCCATCTTTTTCCGTGACAGTTTCTAAGAAGTCATCAATTACGTCCGAATAGGTAGAGGTATGCATCCAGCCGGTCTTTTCATTAAAGCCCTGGTACACAAAAAACTGTCCCCAGGTCACGGCCCCGTAGGCATTGAGGCCTTCCTCGCTGACGCAGTGGACTTCCCCCCGAAAATAAAAGGAGGTGTGGGGATTGATCAACAACATGGCATCGCCCGACTCGGTCAATTCTCCGGAAATGGCAAAGCCGTTAGAGCCTTTGGGTTCTTCCAGGCCAAGGTCGGCTTTTTCCTGGGGAATATAGGCCTGGGCTCCCGCTTCTGGGTCGTAAAATTCTTGGATTCTCCGGGTAGATACCCGCTCGATATCGCCCCCTATTGAGCCTTCGCTAAAATACATGGGCATCCAAGGCTCAAACCGGGTGAGTAGTTTTGGTTTTACCTCCGGGTGGGTATGCAAGTAGTAATTGATCCCATCGGCAAAGGCTTGACAGAGTTTTTGTAACCATTCGGGGCTTTTGGCCAGTTGGGCCTTGGCTTCTTCTTCACTCATAAAGAGGCGGGCCCTCAAGTCGCTATACAGTTGGTCCTTGCCTTCCACTTCGGCCAGGCGGCCAATGGCCCAGATATAATTTCGTTCTACCCTCGGGAAATCGTCTTCGCATTGGGCGTAGAGAAGGCCAAAAACCGCATCGGCATCGGTCTTCCCGTAGATGTGGGGTACGCCAAAATCGTCCCGGATGATGGTGGTAGATTGAGCCTGCTCGGCCCAGCGTAATACTTCGGGGTTGGGCTGGGGGGCATTACAGGCTAAGACAAGGAGGCAAAGCCAAATGGAGAGTTTTTGCATATTTGTGTTGTGGAGTTCGTGAAATATTCCGAAGATACACCAAAACTTAAAATATGGGAATCTCTGGGGGGAAATCTTACATCCCTCAGGGCAAATGTAAAGCAAGCGCCTATTTGGCTTGAAAATTTGGCTTTCAAGGGATAAATTCAGAAGTAAGCGAATGACATTCTCAGAAAAACCTCGTTTATATTTCTTATTAACAAGAAATACCAGGCTATGATAGCATACATAGAAACTATAGCAATCGAGAATCGTTATAAAGTTAGGTCGATATTCAACTATTTTTCTCTACCACCTCGACCGGTCTACTACTTCGTTTAAACAGGTATTGATTCTTAACAGAATTAGTCAAGGTAACTTATGCGCAAAAATTCCTTGGCCGTGATTCTTGTGATGCCTCTCCAAGGCATCAACATATTCTCCTATGCTCTAAATCTTAGTAGTTTCACCATTCAACCCTATATTTTATGCAACCAAACCGTTTAAAGTATGAACCTCCCGCTGCCCAAGCTAACAAGAATAGCTGGGTGTATTTAGTCCTTTTATTTTTGCTATGTTTCACTTTGCCACATAAGAGTTTGGCTCAAAACAAATTGTTTTGGACCCAACATAATCCCATGGGGATTAGCAGTGTGGATTTAATTGATGGCCAAGCTGTTAATAGAAATTATTTATTTTCTTGGAATACTCATTGGCATATCCGTGTAGATGCTCGTAACCGAAAAATTTACTACACTGATCTAAGTCGTAATGCTATATTTAAGTTTAATTATGATGGTAGCCAAAAAGAATCCTTGGTAGAGCTTGATTCTATTAATCCCACTGGGATTGCTTTAGATGTGGAAAACAATACGATGTATTGGCCTGACTGGGAAAACCATAAGATTCAAAAGGCTAATTTAGATGGCACTGAAATTAAGGATATTGTTTTCACTGGCCCAAGTAACCCAAGCAATATTGCATTAGACTTGAGTCGTAAAAAGATTTACTGGGTAATTAGTGACTCTGTATTGGGGCATCAAATAAAAAGAGCCAATCTCGATGGAAGTCAAGAAGAAGTAGTAATTGACTTTGAATATATTCCAGTGGGAGGGCTAGCTATACACGATGATGCTGGAAAAATCTATTGGACGGCCCCACACGCTATTCATAGGGCCAATCTCGATGGGAGTGCTATGGAGAGGCTCATTCGAGTACCCCGAAATATTAAACCTCATATTGTCCTAGACCCTAGGTATCAAAAAATGTATTGGGCCGACGAGCTGGCCGACTCAAGCAAGATTTATTGGTCCAATTTAGATGGTACAGGTATACATAAACTTCTAGACCTAAATTATACCCTTATTTCTTTTGATATTCCTAAATATCAATCCGTAAAATTACCTCGTCAAAACCGCATAAAAGGAAAAATCTTTGTAGATAAAAATGCCAATTGCCAACCCGATGGCCTAGACCAGAGCTTGACCAATTGGGTCGTTCGCGCCGAACCTGGAGGGCATTATGCCGTTTCCAACTTTCAAGGAGAATATACTCTCTTAGTAGATTCGGGTACTTACCAATTATCTATCCATCCCCCTTTTAACTCTCCCAATCAAATCACTCCGCTTACAAACTGCTCCAACAATTCTCAAACCGTAGAATTATCCTCTTTCGGCCAAGAATTAACCGGGTATAACTGGGCTGTGGCCAATGCCCTAGAGTTTGATTGTGCGGCCCTAAAAGTAGATATAAGCGCCGACCCTTTTATTCGTTGCTTTACAGGTAATACCTACCTAGAATATCACAACACGGGTACCTTGACTGCGCTCAATGCCCGGATTGAGGTCAAATTACCCGAATATATTATCCCTGTTTCCAGTTCACCTGCCTGGACCCACTGGGATGGAGAGACCCTTATTTATGAATTAGGAGAAGTTGCCCCTGGACAAGTAAGCCGAATTGTGATACGTGACTCGGTTTCTTGCGACAATGGGGCCTTCAATCAAACCCAATGCCTCGAGGCCCGAATTTTCCCCGAAACAGCCTGTGTGCCAGCTTCTAGCGATTGGAGCGGCGCCGACTTGATCGCCTATGCCAAATGCCGTAGTACCTTTTTCAAATCGGCCTTACTCACCATTAAAAATCAAGGGGAGGGTGATATGAAGGAGCCCCAAGCCTATCGTATCTATGCCAGTGATACGTTATTGTATACTTCCGAAGTACAATTAGCCGCCGGGGATAGCCTGGTATTAAACATTCCCATTGATGGGCAAGAAGTGCGTCTGGAAGTAGACCAAGTCCCCTACCACCCCCATAATCAAATGCTTAGCGCTAGTAGCAGTCGCTGCGGAAGCCCCCAAAGCTTTGTGGCCTCGGGTTTTGCCAATAAATTTGCTCAAAATGACGACAATTATGCCTTCGAGATGACCTGTCAGGATATTGTGGGCTCCTATGACCCCAATGACAAACTCGTCAGTCCCGTGGGTTTTACCGATCAGCATTACGTAAATCCAGGGACACGCATGGAGTACACCATCCGTTTTCAAAATACAGGAACATTTAAAGCCTTTAATGTCTGGGTGCACGATACCCTTTCTTCGCACTGGGATATGACTAGTTTCGAGATGCAGTCAAGCAGCCATGACTATACCCTAGATCTCTTACCTGATGGAGCCGGGAATACCGTTGCGATTTGGTCATTTCCCGATATTAATCTGCCCGATAGTACCAACAATGAGCCCGAAAGCCACGGTTATATCAAGTTTAAGATTTCTCCCAAGGCCGACTTAGCCATCGGCACCCAGGTAGAAAATTTCGCAGATATTTATTTTGATTATAACGATCCGATCCGGACGAATACAACCCACACCACCTTTGAGGAGTATGTTTTTCCCCAACCCGAGCTAGCCCTTGACCCTTGTACTTTAGTTTCCCCGGCCAAAGTTGGGAAACAAACTATAAGCTGTGCCTCAGAGGCTATACTTACGGCCGAAATTCCGGTGGCTGGTGAAGGGGCTTGGACTTTGCTAGACGGGCAAGCAGAAATTGTCAATCCTCATTCCCCGATCAGCTACGTAGGCGGACTTAGTCCAGGAATCTATACTTTTCGCTGGGAAGTGGGTCGTGAGTATTGTGACGGAAATTATCAAGATTATGTTTTGGAGGTCAAGTCCCCGCCTAGTCCAGCCAGTATTCTTAACCCCCGAGGCAATCTTCTGCAAGCGAGCAAGACCGGGACAAAATATGTATGGTTTTTTAACGAGGAGCAGCTACCCGATAATACTCAAGTAATTTTTGCCGAAAAGACGGGTGAGTATAAAGTAGAAGTAGCCGATGCCTACTGTTTTTCTGCACCTTCTGAGCCCCTTACTTTTCAAGTGCTAGAAAATACCGGAGAAGATTTATCTCGTACATACGGTCTTATGCTAAAATCTAACCCGACTCAGGGAGTCTTAAAGATTCATTTGGATACTTGCCCGGCCGATGACCTGGAAATTCGCATCCGTGACTACACCGGCAAAATTACCAATACCCAAATCATTAACGCTCAAAAAGAGATGGAAATGAACACCGAGCTGGATCTAGAAGCCCTCGATCCGGGCATTTATATGTTAGAAATTCTGTGGGATGCTGGTCATATCACCCAAAAGATAATTCGGAATTAAGCTGTTTATGTAATCTCACACTCTCCCAAAACCTCCTGCCTACTTGCTAAGACAGGAGGTTTTCTAGGTCTTTGGGGCTTCCCGGCGCTAGAAAATACTAGCTAAATTAAAAAACAAATGCCCGCGCCGGGCGGGCCACCCAGCAAAGCCAGAGCCGGCTGGCGCGCATACCCACAGCGGTCTCTGCCGCAAGCGGTGGGTGTCCCTAAGCCATCAAAAAGTAAGTTAAAAAGAAAGCAAAGAAGATATTTTCCCCAAGTTTCTACTCATCAATTCAGTTTTCAGTTACACCATCCCTCTTCTCTATTTTCTGTTTTCTCTTCTTCCTTCAGCTGAGGGATGGAACGGCCTGTTTGAGCTCGTGCAAGCCTGGCGGGGAAAGGCTGCGAGTAGTGACAGCCCGACCCGCGCCAGCAGGATATTCCTATTGCAGGCTAATTTAATTGGCGCGGGCAAGCCCCAACATCTTTCCTTTTTCATACTACCACAGATGCCCACTTTCAATGAGTTGCTTGTTCGTTCAAAATATACTGTGTTCGTGCAAATTATATCTTCCATTGGGCAGCATGCTCTAATTTTAGATAGTAATAATAAGCAAAAACCGCTCACTAAACTTGATCAGATCATGAAACTACTAGCAAGATTTATTTATCCAATACAAATAAAAACGTACCTCCTAAGCCCTAAACTAGGTCTATGGATGATCTATGTGTATTTTTTAAGTTGCTTGAATAACCCACTAATCCAGGCCCAATCAAAATTGTATTGGTTAAACGGGGATTCTCCTTCATCAGTAAGTAGAATTTTTAAATCAAACACAGATGGCACACAAAAAGAAATCATTTTAGATGATATGCGCGCCATTTTTAGTTCCTTAGCTTATGATGATTCCAGCCAAAGATTATACTATAATATATATCACACCATTTTTAGTATCAATACAGACGGTAGTGATAAAAGATCTCATTTTAGAAACGAATACGATTGGCTCATCCTCGAGATTCACATCGATCAAATAAAACGAAAAATATATTGGTTTGAAGTTGATGACAGACACTACCGAATCCAAAGAGCCAATCTAGATGGTACTGAACCTGAAACTGTCGTAGTGTATCATGAAACTGAATACATGATTAGGGACTTTGAATTAGATCCTGTAAACGGCAAAATTTACTTGATAGGCTGGGAAAACTGGGATAATAGACAAGATAAACACTTGAGGCTTAATCTTGATGGTACTGGAGAGGAAGAGCTTGTGTTTTTAAACAATAGGGTTTTAGATCACTTAAATATTTACCCCTTTTCAGGTCACTTAACTATTGCCCCCTTTTATAAAAAAATATATTGGACAGATTACACTGCTCTCAATGATGACAGTACTGAGACCTCAAAAATTTTTAGGTCAAACTTTGATGGCTCAGGTATAGAAGAGATTATGGACGGCTCGTTCGCCCCAGGTGATCTTGCTCTTGAGATAAATAAAGGAAAAATTTATTGGATAGATAAGTTTCACTCTGTTATTTCGGCAAATTTAAATGGAGGAGATTTAAGAACAATTTTTAGCTTACCTGTTTCTCGTGGTCCCAATCCCCCACAAATTGAAAATTTATTATTAATTCCCGACAGAAGTACATCTCAATTTTCTAAAAACTACCTCAATGGGAAAGTTTTTGCCGATGGAGATGGTAACTGCCAGGTTAGTAGTGATGAAATAGGATTGTCCAACTGGATTATTAAAGCTGAACCAGGAGAAGCCTATGCAATATCCGACTTTATTGGTGAGTATACCCTGGCCTTAGACAGTGGCAATTATCAACTTTCTATCTACGCTCCAGCAACTTCAAGTAGTTATGGGACAATCCAAGCCAATTGTCCAGATAGTAGCTATACCATTCAATTGGACAGTGTGGGTCAAGTATTATCAGGCTTTAATTGGCCCATTGATGCCATACTTTGCCCGGCGCTAAAAATAGATGTCACGTCTGACCCTCGTATCCGTTGTTTTGAGGGGCAAACGTATATTTCATATGTTAACGAGGGTTTAGACACGGCCAGAAATGTTAAAATAGAGGTGGCACTTCCCGAATATATCATCCCCATTTCTGCTAACCACCCATGGACTCAACAAGAAGCGCAAAAGCTTACTTTTGAACTTAATAAAATCCCTCCAAGGACAAAAGGGCAGATTATTTTAAAAGATTCCATTGCCTGTGTTAATGAGGCCTTCAATCAAACCCAGTGTGTCGAGGCCCGGATCTTCCCTCAAAACTTTTGTAACCCACACTCCCCTAACTGGAGCCAGGCCGACCTCACAGCTTCTGGGGAGTGCAGACGTACTTTCTTCCCTTCTGCATTGCTTAAAATTAAAAATCAAGGCCAAGGTGATATGCAAACTCCTAGCAGCTACCGTATTTACAAGCGTGATACGCTTATTTTAGAAGATCAAGTCCAGTTAGCCGCCGGGGATAGTCTATTACTTCATATACCCATTGAGGGTCAGGCTATTCGGCTTGAAGTAGAACAAGTGCCCCACCACCCTAGAAACCAACAGGTGAGTGTTACTATGATGGGCTGTGGAATAGATCAGGATAGTACCAACACTACTTTTGCCAATCAATTTCCTCAAAACGATGATAATTACGAATACGAAGTAGACTGCCAGCCCATTGTCGGTGCCTACGACCCCAATGACAAACTGGTAAGCCCCCAGGGGTTTACTGATCAGCATTTTGTCGACCCCGGCACCCGAATGGAATACACCATCCGCTTCCAAAACACGGGTACCTTCCAAGCCTTCAATGTACGGGTAGAAGACACGCTCTCCTCTAGCTGGGATATGACTAGTTTTGAAATGCAGTCGGCCAGCCACGATTATAATCTGGAATTTCGTCCCGATGGCTCTGGCAATACCATCGCCATTTGGTCTTTCCCCGACATCAACCTGCCCGACAGTACCAGCAACGAGCCCGAAAGCCACGGCTATATCAAGTTTAAGATTTCGCCGCTGGCCGATTTGCCCATCGGTACCCCCGTAGAAAACTTTGCCGATATCTTCTTTGATTTCAATGACCCCATCCGTACCAACACGACCTTGACGACTTTTGAGGAGTATGTTTTTCCAAGTCCGCTGGTGCCTTTAGACCCTTGTACCTTGGTCTCGGAGGCCGAAGTGGGAGACAACTTGAGCCTATGTCCAGGAGAGGCCCAACTCAATGCCCAATTGCCCGAAACGGGTAAAGGCTCTTGGTCATTGCTCCAAGGCCAGGCACTTATTGAAGACCCTAGCTCTCCCACCAGTATGGTGAATGATTTGGCCCCAGGAGATTATACCTTCCGTTGGTCGGTGAGCCCCGATATCTGCTCAGGCAATTTCCAAGATTTTAAAATCAGCGTCAAGACGCCCCCTAGCAAACCGCTTGTAGAAAATATCCAAGGGAATCTCCTGCAGTCCAGCGTGGAAGGCGATAGCTACCAGTGGTTCCGTAATGACTCTCTGCTCAATACTCAAGGACGCAGCTTAGAAGCCTCTATCTCCGGAGAATACCGGGTGCGGGTAATCAGCGCAGGCTGTGAGTCTCCATTTTCCGAATCATATAGCTTTTTGGTGACTGCCCTGGAGGAGGAACTGGCCCGTCAGTATGGCCTAAGCATCCAGCCCAACCCCACCGAAGGAGCCTTGCACATCCACTTGGATACCTGGCCGGCCCAGGAAATGGAGGTCCGCTTACGCGACCTGAACGGGAAGCTCTTAAATCGGCAAATCCTTAGTGCCCAAAACAGGTCTGAGCTGGATACGGAATTAGACCTAGAAAGTCTAAACCCGGGCTTATACTTCTTGGAAATCCAGTGGGATGGGGGGAAGATTACCCGGAAGATTGTTCGGAATTAAAGGGCTATAATTTCATTGGGTAAGCGCCCTGCTGTATAGCCTTTTACAAGACTCTCTGGTGGATAAACCCATAATTTTACTAATTTGGAATAAAATAGCTTTACCTTTCGACTACCATAATTGCACTTATTACCGCTCTATTTTTCCGGCTCTCGAGTAAGGCTGAGGGATAGAGCGGCCTGTTTGAGCCCGCCGCTGGTATGCGGGCATGCTGGCGAGTAGCGAAAGCCCGACCCCGGCGGCAGCAAATTTTCTTTTAAGCTCCCTTTGTCTACCGCCGGGGGCAGCCCCAAATTTATCTTTCCTAAATAAACCGATTGCCTGCTTAGCAGGTTAACTAGGTATGAGCCTTGAAAAAGCAAGTGAATTTCTCGCCCAAAAAGATCCGAGATTAGGGGAAATTATAAAACAGACTTCCCTAGCCCCTCACGAAAGTTCGGGGGATGTATTTTATGATCTTTTGAGTTGTATTGTGGGGCAACAAATCCATTACCGTCGTATGGCTCCTTACTTTAAAAAATTTTTGGAGTACTTTCAAGGAACCTACCCTAGCCCGGAAAAAATTTTAAACCTGGCCCCTGATGAGCCTGGTATGGTCAAGATCGCCCGGGCAAAATATCAAACGGTTCGCCAATTATCCGCTTATTGGTTAGAGCAACAACTGGAAAACACTCACTGGACGAAACTGTCGGAAGAGGAATTCCGAAATACCTTTGCCGAAATTCCAGGAATTGGCCCCTGGTCATTGGATATGCTCTTACTCTATACATTAGAAAAGCCGAATATTTTCCCCGCCGATGATTATCATGTGAAGATCATCATGGAAAGCACTTACGGGCTTACAGGACAGGGAAAATTAAAATCCCGTATGCAGGAAATCGCCCAAGCTTGGGAGCCCCATTGCTCCCTGGCTGTGCGTTACCTCCTGGCTTACAAAGACTTGATGAAGAAAAAAAAGAAAGCAATATGAAACGATCGGGCACGGCCGACTTACCCATTTACGGCGGGGCTATCCCTCGCTGGTTGATGGAGCGCATGGTAAAATTGAGTGGGCTGGTCACGGAAGCCATTGTTCAAGATAGGGGAAGCGCCGAGTTTTTAAGACGCTTGTCGGATCCCTTTTGGTTTCAAAGTTTTGCCGCCGTCATTGGGATGGACTGGAATTCTTCGGGGGCTACTACAGCCCTTATGGCCGCTTTGAAAACGTCGCTCAATCCCCGTGCCCGGGACTTAGGCCTTTATGTATGCGGGGGAAAAGGCAAACGGTCTACCCAAACTCCCACGGAGCTCTTGCGGGTAGGTGAAAAAACCGGATTGGATGGGAACGCCCTCGCCAAATACAGCCGATTAAGTGCTAAAGTGGACAATACGGCCGTGCAAGACGGGTATCAGTTGTATTTGCACAGCTTTTTAGTGAATCAGGAAGGGGATTGGACAGTGGTCCAGCAAGGCATGCAAGCGCACGAATCACTAGCGAGACGCTATCATTGGCACTCCGCCCACCTGAAGTCTTTTGTGGAAGAACCCCACGCCGCGGTGTGCGGGGAGCATCTGGGGCAAATTGTAAACCTCGTCCATAAAGATGCCCTGCCAACTCAAAATTCCATTTTAAGTCTCAGCCGAGAAGAATCCCGGCATTTTATACAAGAGTTTCGGCATATGAAGCTTCCCTCCTATTGCGACGTAAAAGCCAAAGATGTGGACTGGAAACGCTTGGGGAGCCTCTTGGTTTTGGCCCAAGAAACCAATGCCGGCAATTTCGAAGAGCTGCTACTGCTCAAAGGCATGGGCCCCCGGGCCTTGCAGTCTCTTGCCTTATTGAGTGAGGTGATTTATGGAACTCCGGCAAGGTTTAGCGATCCGGCCCGTTTTTCCTTTGCCCACGGGGGCAAAAGTGGCCGCCCCTTTACCGTACCGCTCAAACTATACGATGAAAATATGCACTTTATGCGGCAGATGGTGCAACAAGCCAAAATGGGCCAAAGTGACAAGCAAAGAGCCTTCCAGAAGCTAGGCAACATGTCGGAACGCTTGGAGAAGCATTTTACCCCAGACGAACCCAGCGAAGTGGCTTTTGAAAAAGTCCTGAAAGATCAAAGAAAGCAAGCCAAGTCCTGGGATAAGCCTCAGGAAAAGCAAAAGCCGGGCCCGCAAGCCGGCGACCAGCTTTCGCTGTTTTAAACCTCGGGCTACTAGCGTAGGGGCTACCTTAGGGCGCTTCCTATTGCCCTAATTTTTCATCATTTCTTTCAGTTGGAAAGCGTAGCGGGCCAAAATACGAGATAGTTTGGCGATTTCTTCCTGAGCCAAGTCAAAATTGCGCTGCTCGATGGCTTCCCGCACCCCCGGTAAGGTCTTGACTCCATACCCCGTGTAAAATCCTGGAGCATATATGTGATGCTTAAACCAAGGGCGTCCGGGCAGCCCGTCTTTTTGGGTTAGCATTTTTTCCATTTGGAAAAGTTGGGTGTTTAGTTCTTCCTTCTTGGAGGCACTTACAGAATCACTACTTAAATAACGGTCCATGGCTTGGGCCGTCTTCACTAGCTGGGCGAGTGCATTTTGTAAAGGAGCAAAACTGAGGAAAGGTACTTCCATTTTAGGTTTGGGCCCGATAAAGGGTTTCTTGGGGTCGGCGGCTAGTTGGTAGACACCCTGTGCTATCATTTTATTTTCTTTTTCGGTATCTGTCCGCATCTTATCGGTCATTTTCATAATTTCTTGTAAGTACGCATCCAGCGTACCGGCCAAGGCGCTAAACCGAAAAGGCAAGATATCCGCTTCGGCAAAACGGAGACTGGTCCGGCCACATACTTGCGTTAGGGTTTTAAGATAGATAAAGCCGGGGTTTTTGAAACGCTTGTAGTGGACATAAGAATCATACATGGTGTGGTATTCTCCCCCGGCGTTTTCTCCGCCCATGCTAATATTGAGGGCTGGGATTCCCAAATGTTGGATAAAGGGGGTATAATCTGAGCCCGAGCCCAGGGCCGATAAGGTAAATTGCTCAGGGACGTCTCGTCCTTGCACTTGTTCTAGGGCCATCCGTCTTTGGTAAAGGCTTACGTCCGTCAAGGGGTCTTGCACTTCCTTGGTAATTTGGTCAAAAAAGGGCTCGAGACTATGCGAACCGCCAGCGAAAAGAAAACCGCGGCCACTCGCATCGGTATTGATATAAATAAGCGCCTTCTTTTTTAATTCTGGGGCGTGGTGTTCCACCCACTCGGTAGAGCCCAAGAGTCCGGGTTCTTCGGCATCCCAGCCGCAGTATACCAGAGTGCGCTTGGGTCGCCAACCGGTTTTGAGGAGTTCGCCTACCACCCGGGCTTCTTCCATCACGGCTACCATCCCGCTGATGGGGTCATTGGCTCCGTGCACCCAGGCGTCGTGGTGGTTGCCCCGTATGACCCATTGATCGGGGTAAACGCTGCCTTCCAATTTGGCAATAACATTGTAGGCCGGTTTTAAGTCCCAGTCAAAGGCCAATTTCAGGCGGACTTTAGCCGGCCCGGGACCTATGTGATACGTAATGGGCAGGGCCCCTTTCCATGATTCGGGGGCTACTTCTCCCCCCAGGGCCGCCAAAAGCGGCTGGGCATCTTTATACGAAATAGGTAGTACAGGGATCTTAGTCAAGGTGGGGGCATCCTTCCTATCCAGGCGTCGAGCATCGGTGGTAGCGCCGTAGCCCGGGGTCAAAGGGTCACCCGGATACAAGGGCATATCCAAAACCGATCCTCTTTGCACTCCATTTTCATTTTTGAAAGCACCTTCGGGGTAGACATCGCCTCTGAAATAACCATCGTCTTTAGGGTCTGAATAGATTATGCAGCCAATAGCCCCTTTTTCGGCCGCAACTTTGGGCTTAATACCCCGCCAAGAGCCATAATATTTGGCAATGACAATCTTTCCTTTGACATCAATGCCCCGCTTTTCCAAGGCTTCGTAATCGGCAGGGATGCCGTAATTGACGTATACCAGCTCGGCCTCCACCTCTCCATCTACCGAAAAACAATTGTAAGAAGGCAGGGCCTCTTTGGTCTGTTCCGAGCTGGGATCGCCCTCCACCGGGGGCTCGGTCAAACTGGCTTGGTATTTTTCAGGTTCGGTCAACTCGAGTATTCTTACCTTGGGTGTAGGGAAGAGCACCTGATATTCTTCCAACTGGGCCTCAAAACCCCAGCTTTGGAATTGTTTGACCATAAAATCGGCCACTTCTTTGCCGTAGGGGGAGCCAACGTGGTGGGGTTGGGCCGACATGTACTTCATCCAATCATCAAAATTTCGAATTTGGATGAGCTCGTCAAACTGCTTTTCTAAGTCTTTTTGTTTGGCCGCAGTTTCGGGGGAAAAACCGATCAATGCTTGCCCGCATACAGGAAGGTAGCTGAGTAGGCAAACAAGGAGGGTAGATAGGTGTATTATTTTTTGCATAAGTATAAACTAGATTAAGTGAGCCATCTTTTTTTTTCTTCAATTTAGAAACTGTTTAAATTTAGTTATATGGGCTGCAAAGGGCCATTTCGGGAACCTGATTTCATCAAATTCCTCGCC
>CAWUIO010000145.1:0-14564 GCA_963922455.1 uncultured Microscillaceae bacterium | reverse complement strand
CCTCAACCATTCCCGCAAGCTGGATGGTAACCGTCCCATCAAAGGCAATACTGGCTTTGACCGGGTCAATTTCAAAATGAAAAGCATCGGGAAGTTTGATACCCTATTCCAGTATGAAAGAAAAGTCAACGAACTCCAAGTATTTCAAGAAAAGAAACATGGTATGGGCAAATCACCAAACATACAACCTAAGCAAGCACGTCAAAAGCCTCAGCTATTCCCAAAAGTATCCTAGAAAATATCCTAGCCCTTCCCCCTGGGTACTAAGCTAGGATTTGCTACTTGGATTCGGTGCTTGGCACGCCGGACATACCGCGGGACGGATCAAAGGGCAGGACCAGTTTCCTTAAAAACCCGGTCTCGGCCAAATTCCGTATTGGAGAGACGAAACCCGTTGTTGTTGTTACGGTTATCCGGATTGTTGTTGCGGTTGGCAACCCGGCAGTTAGAAGCATGGTTGTTCCAGCTGCCGCCCCGGAGCACGCGGTTATCGCCTTTCGGTGCGGGATGCCCGATATTTTTAGGACTATAAAGCCATTTCCAGCAAAAGCCTATTACGAAGCCGGTAACTAGGAAAGTAAGAAAGATATGCCCAATAACTGTTCAAAGTGGCCATAAACGTTTCTTGATCACATTCCCCGGTTTGCCAAGCGTGTAAACGTTTACGGAGCCGTCCTGTCAAGCGTCTCATGTTTTCGGGTTTCATCCGGATATGCGCCCGGAAGACCCTTCTCCCCAAAAAGCTTAGGCCATGCGCAGAACGGTCCATAAAACAAGCTTTTTCTTTAAACTTTAGGCCGAGTTCCTCTTCCAAATATTCTTTAATATCCTTACGCCAATTTTTCAAAACAACTTTGTCGGAGTGGAACAATACAAAATCATCCATATACCGGAGGTACCCCTTGGCCTTAAGTTGATGCTTGGCAAAATGATCCAAGGAGTTCAAGTACACATTGGCAAAAAACTGACTGCTCAGGTTACCAATGGGCAGTCATTTCTCCTCCTCTCCTGATTTTTGGAAACGCTTTTACTACATTAAATCAGATACATATGAATGTATAAGTTTACCTTGAGGATTATGCAAATTAAATTTAACGGGTTCAAACCAGAAGGTACTTAATAATGCTTCTATTAATTGATCGGCATTATCTTGATCTCTGGGGTACATACACGCAAGTAAACGTCCATCCAGACTACAAACCACGATTCGGTATCCTAAGTATTGAGACATATAGGCTCTTTTCAAAGTTTTAAATAAGTTAATTGTAGGTTATCGTATTATAAATTTTATTGAGATAATATTGTGTTTTTATTAACATCGATAACATAGTCAGTTTTCACATCTCATATATATGAAAGTCAATGCATAATGAGATGAGAAAATATTACCAAGACTACTATTTTGCTATCAAACAGATACTTCAACAAGAAATCCTCCAGAAGACCCGGCAGTTAATTCAAAAACATTATTATAAGTATCCTGAATTTGAAAGACTTTTAGAACCTCTGCCGGAATGGAAAAACCGAGAATTTCAAGTATTGGCTTCCCTTGTAGGAATTCACTCCTCTGCTTGTAAACGGTTATTCGACCGTCCAGGATATACAGGCCAAAAAAAGTTCAGTAAAAAAAATAGCCAAGCTTTTGCTTATTACCTTGAATATGAAAAATGGGAAGATCTAGAAAAATCTTTATCTCTGAAAACCAGAAACTTAAAATATAAATATACATAAAGCTTGTTTTCTGGTCAACAATATCAAAAAGGAAGAAATAGATTACAGAAAAATTAATAATTGCATAAAACCTCAAGTCTATGAGAATAATTTTCTGTTCAACCTTATTATTCTTCGTCATATCAACAGGTATTTCGTTTGCCCAAAGTGTACCTACCAACGGCCTAGTAAATGCTTGGCTATTTAATAATAGTTCGCTATCCAATCAAATTGGAGCAAGCAATATGACAGCCCAGCCTTCCGACAATGACTTTGTGACTTGGGCAAAGGATCGCTTTAATCGGGATTACTGCGCCTTAAAAATTGACAATGATTCAAGCACTAATACAGTTTATATCCAGATTCCAGGTATCCAGCCAGAGGCGCAAGATTTCACCTATAGTATTTGGTTCAAACCAGATTACCAAATAACTTCTGATACTAATAATAACCGAATTTACACTATTTTTTCATTTGGGACCATTAATGTCTCTCCAGCAGATGGTGCCCCGTATTTAATCATTAGATATCCTGATCCTGCACTCAGAGCCGGGTTAAAGTTCACTCAATATTATAACTCACAGGATAATTACAACTCAATTTCTCTGAATTCAGCAAAAAATTATTGGGAAAATGATTGGTACCATATTGCCATTACTTGGGACTCTAATTCTCGTTTCTTGAAGTTTTATTTAAATGGTTTAGAGATTGAAAGCCAAACAAGAAATAATGTAACAGCAAGTCACGGTCAACATCGTCCTACTGGCTTAATATTGGGAGCTAATGATGATGGAAATAACGGTTTTACTGGATGTATTGATGATATACGGATTTATAATCGAGCACTTATTGCTCCTGAAATAGCAGAATTAGTTACCGAACAAGCTGATGGAAGTGCCTCTCACTCCGGACTTGACCCAAGATGGCTTGGCAATTTAAGCCCTAATGACGTCCTAAACCGCTATGGTATAGTCAAAATTGGCTCAGATACCCTGAGTGCCCTAGGTGATTATAAACTCTTTGTCCAAGATGGCATATTGACCGAAAAAGTTATGATTGCCAACTTTGGCTCATCCAAGTGGCCTGATTACGTATTTCAAAAGGATTACCCTTTAATGCCATTGGATAAGCTGGACAACTACATTGAAGAACATGGGCATTTGCCAGGTATGCCTGTTGCCGATGAAGTGGAAGAGAAAGGGCTTAATTTAGGGGAAATGAATGCGGCCCTTCTACGAAAAATTGAAGAACTCACTCTGTACATGATAGCACTAAATAAGGAAAACCAAAAACTTCGGACCCAAAATGAGTTTCTAAGAACTAAGCCTGGACGTAAATCCATAAAGATTAAAAAGAAAGCTCGTAGAAACCTGCGGCAAGATTGAGTAGGTTTTTAGGTAAAAAGATAATTCACTATAAATGAGTCATGCATGAATAAGTCTTATTTAAAAGAACGCTTTCTTATTAAAAAATCATTTGCGCTCATATTTCTATTTACAGGCCAATGGATCCTAGCCCAAGATACCCCTGCTCTATTCACGGCAGATAATCCCCGGATAATTCTGGAAACTACTACTCTCTACACCGATTGGAAGACAGCCCTAAAAGAGTCAAAGCAGGTATATCGCTTGAAGCTGGATAAATTACCCGTAGACTTTTCTAAAATATCCAAGTTTAAGAATCTCCGGGTCTTGGAAATAAACTCGACTGACACCCGCTTAACACGAAGTAATCTAGGTTCTATTCCCTTTGAGATTCTTGAATTGGTACATTTAGAAGAACTCCATTTACAAAATTTGATGATTGATCAAGTCCCAAAAGAAATAAGCAATTTATCAAAGCTGAGGGTCTTAGATTTGAGTCATAATAAAATACGAGGATTGCCCAACGAGTTATTAGGACTTGAAAATCTAGAAAAGATTAATCTGGCTCAAAATGAGCTTAAAGATGTACCCAAAGTTTTAAGCAAAATGCCCTCTTTGAATGAGTGGCGCTTAATAGGCAACCCCATCCCTAATTTACCATTAAATAAATGGGACCTAGCATCGGTTCCTCAGTACCGTTCCCTTAAAAAGGCCCTGGAAAACCCCGGAAAAGTTTACAAGATCAGTCCTTTGGATGTAAACATACAAGATCCGTCTTGGGCCAAAAAATTAAAGGACTTACCCAATTTGCAATCTTTGGATTTGAGTGGGATGAATCTGAAAACGCTTCCATCTACGATTGGAGACCTTAAACAGCTACAAGAACTAAATCTTTACAAAAATCAACTTAGTGAGCTTCCCCGCGAGCTAGGGCGCTTAAAAAAACTAAGAAAGCTGAATTTAGGAGATAACAAATTAGATATTCTTCCCTCAGAGATAAGCCAGCTCACAAGTCTAGAAGAACTAAGCCTGAATGGTAATACTTTGCAAAATTTGCCTACAGGCCTCGAGAAGCTTAAAAACTTAGAGAAACTATCCCTTAATCAAAACAACATTCAATCTCTTCCCGCTGAGTTTGGCAAGCTTACAAACTTGAAAGAGCTTCACCTGCTCAATAACCAGCTTAGTCAACTACCCAAAGAGTTGGGAGAACTGGAAAATTTAGAGTTGCTGAATGGCCTGGGTAACCATTTGGATAAATTACCTCCCGAGTTGGGAAAGCTGAAAAACCTACAAATTCTAGATCTAAGAGGAAATGCCTTAAGCCAATTGCCCGTTGAGCTTGGTAATTTGGAAAAGCTAGAATCTTTGGGCCTTAGTAAAAACCTATTAGAGAATATCCCTCCAGAATTAGGAAAATTAGGAAGTTTAAAATCCCTTGACCTCCAAGGAAATTTAATTGGAGAACTACCCGCAGAACTAGGGAATTTAGGTCAATTAGAGGAGCTTAATCTCTTGGGCAACCAGCTAAATACATTGCCCTCGGAGTTTGGAAATCTTCAAAATCTTAAAAGCTTGGACTTATTGGGAAATCCCTTGGAGAGCATACCCAATGAATTAGGGGGGCTTCCAAATCTCAAAAAACTCCATGTTGATTTGAAAAAGTTGCCAGTACAAGAGCTTCAACGATTAAAAAAAGAATTCAGTAATGTAAACACCCTGTTTCGGTTTTAAGTGATCAGGGCAAGATAATCATACACTAAAGAGTCAATTGATATGCAATCTCCTAAGAAACTCATGTTTAAGTGTTTGTTGATAGCTTGCTGGCTATTAGCGACCGACTCCTTATTTGCTCAAAGTAATCCAATTGAAGAACCGTCTTTACCCCAAGTGCAAATTGCTCCCCCTACACCCGAAGCGGCTTCATTGGGGAAATATGGGCAAATACCGGTAAGTAATTACACAGGCATTCCCAATATAAGTATCCCCATACATACGGTGCAAGGTAGGAACTTGAGTGTCCCTATCTCTATCAGTTATCATGCCGGAGGGATCAAAGTGGAAGAAAATGCTAGTAGGGTGGGCCTTGGGTGGAGCATATCGGCGGGGGGAATTATCACCCGAAATAAACGTGGGTACAAGGACGAAGCCACGGCTGGTCATTATGGATACTTAAATACTCCTTTTAAGCCTTCTGATGTTGAACGCTTGTTTTTTGACACTTCTGGGGATGAAGAAATTGCCTCGCAAAGGGGTCTATTATTAGGGCAAATAGCGGAGCAAATCATTGACTTAGAACCAGACTTTTTTTCATTTAGCACAGTAGGTAATTCTGGAAAGTTTTTCTTCCACGAAGATGGAAGGATACTCCCCGTTCCTTTACAGGACGTAAAAATTGAACTATCCCAAACTTTTGGAGATGATATTTCCCAATGGATTATTACCCACACTGACGGTACAAAGTTTTACTTTGGTAAATCTAGAGATGGGTATACGGCTGTTGATAAGACCCTGGCCGTTTTAGGTGGTCAATCATTGACAAATCCGGACCCATATATCACTTCTTGGCATCTTACGGACATTATATCGGCGGATGGCCGGGACAGTATATCCTTTGCGTATACTTACTTTCCAATAGAGTATCACAACTCCACAACTGAACAACGCTCTTGGAATACAGGATATGGCTCTGAGGAAAACTGCGCAGGAGAAGGTAAATTCCGTCGCATGGAATACTCGACTCAACAATCAGAAACGGTTAGGGTAACCAGTATTACTTCTATCAATGACAGTGTAGTATTTAATTACGCAATTGACCGTCTTGATTTACCAGGGGACAAACAGTTAACCTCTATTGATATTTACCAAAGAAAAGGAAGTTTAATCAAGTCAGTAAGGCTCCATCAAAGCTATTTTGAGTCTGATGATTCTTTTACAGATGACACCTTACCGTTGCATGGTGGGGTTCTAATTGATAACCCAAATGATCAGTTGTGTAAAAGGTTGCGCTTGGATGCTGTTCAAGAAGTGGGCAGTGATGGGACAAGCAAGCCTCCTCATACATTTGCATATAATACTACGGTCAACCTTCCTCACCGTTTCTCAAACTCCATTGATTATTGGGGTTATTATAATGGTAGAGACAATTCTGACAAGGGCTTTATCCCCAAGACTTACTTTGTAACCAAAGGCTTAAAAATAAAATATGAGCAGGGGGCTGACCGCCAATCTGACCCACAGTATGCGCGGGCTAATATGCTTGAAAAAATAACCTACCCAACGGGAGGGACTAGCACCTTTACCTTTGAAGGAAATGAAATTGAGTTTGATGAAGGATATTCACAGCAGCTCATACCAAGTAGCCTAACCCAGAACACGGTCACCATTAATAACACAAGCGATGTTGATGATGCAACCAATAGTATTTATAGGGATACATTATGTATTACTAACCTTTTTGGAGTTCTTGAGTATACCTTAACGTTAAAACCGGGCTGTAGCAACTTCAGGGCAATCTCGAGTGAATGTGGCGGATCGGTATTTCATGCTAGTTTGAAAGATATGCAAGGAGGTTTGGTAGATCTACTCGATGGCCCAGGACAAGGAGGAGGGAACATTTTTAAGGGGACATTGTCCTATGAGTTGCCCGATGGGAAGTACGTCTTGGAAGTACAAGTAACTGATGGGGATGTGTTGGACGCAGAATCTTCTGTAAGTGTCTTTTGGGAAGAGATCTATTATGATATTACTACCGATAAAGATCTGGATGGAGCAGTTGAAATGCCAGCAGGGGGCTTAAGAATTAAGAAAATGGTGCATGAAGACAAGCACAATCCGGCGGCGAATCAGGTAAGCCATTATAAGTACGGAAAAAAAGATGGACAATTTGTGAGTTGGATGAGCTACCCACCTATATACGTATATTACCCGGCCACAAATAGAGTATGTCAATGCCCGGCTTTAAGGTGGGTATCACAAAGTGCTTATCCTATGGCTACTGCCCATGGCAGTTATGTTTATTATCCTGATGTGGAAATTTTATATGGTGACCAAGGCAGCAATGGTAAATCAGAGTTTGAATATTCTTTCCATAGAAATTATGATTTTCAAATAGAGTTTTTACCAATACCTTCAACTATTGATTTTATATTGATACAAGGTTTAGCGGTGCCCCAAATTGATACATACGATCCTGGATTGACGAATAATATTTTCACACCACCAACCGAAGTAGATTGGCGCCGAGGAAACCTGGTTAAGCAAAGAGATTATGATGCGGCTGGCAAGCTAATTAAGACTGTTAATAATAGGTATCGATGGGTTTCTTCTACCACAGATAATACTAAGTGGGTCACTGCTTTTCATCAGGTCAAAAACCCTTCAGGTATCTGTTCTGCCCAGTACTACAATATGACGGAAAGTTACTTTATGTATCAATCAGAAGAGACAATATATAGCTCGGATGAAAACATCCCCCCATTGAAAACAATCACAAAATACGATTATGAGCAATTAGACAAGCATCAATTTCCTACCCGGATTGCCATGGTAGAAAGTGATGGGGATACCATGATATTGGAACAAAAATATGCTCCGGAATTTTGGCGAGAGAAGTGGCCTAGCTTAGAGATGACAGATTTTCATTTTGAAAACTTGATCAATGACACAAATTTGAGCGAAGAGGAGAAGAGTTGGAATTTTATGCTGAAAGAGAATATCATTCAGACTCCTTTGGAGCAAAAGAGCTGGTATATACCCAATGGCCAAACCGATAGATATCTCAAATCATCCCAAAAAACCACGTTTAATATATTTAACCGGGATCTTGCCGCAGAAAAAAGAGGCTTTTTAGCTCCCAAGCTAGTAGAAGTTGCAGAACTTTCTAACCCTGTGAAGGAGGGAGACCTAAGTAACCTAAACTCCCTATATGTGCCCAAGTTGCAGTATCTAGGCTACGACCCCTTGGCCAATTTGGTTTCATTCTCAAAAGATCAAGATGTGCCTTCTAGTTTTATATGGGGATATGAGGGGCGTTACCCAATTGCTAAGGTTGTACAAGCGGATGCGAGTGAAGTTGCTTATTCTGGTTTTGAATCCAGTAGTACGGGGAACTGGATTTTTGATTATACTGGCCCTCTCACTCCCGGAGCTGAACAGGACTGTGGGCAGGCGCTTGAAACGTGTTTGGCCGATGTGGGAGATGATTTAATAAAATACCAGGCGTGTTATGATGCTCATGAGGAATGTCAGTACGAGAATAGTCAAATCCCAGAGCCTACTCTGCCAGCTCTTCAATTTGAGTCATTAGATGTACATACTGGGCAAAGAGCTTGGAATACCAGCGATGGTTCTTATGATCTTATAAAACCCCTAATCCTGGATGGTACCTACTATGTGTCCTTATGGGCCAAAGGTACGGGGGGGAGTATTTCGGTAAATGGGACTAGTCAATCTACCAGTGCCCAGTGGCAGTTGTACGAGTGGGAAGTGCCCATTAGTGCTGTACCCGGAGCCATCACTATTGACTTTAGCAGTAACTTATTGATAGATGATGTGCGCTTACATCCCCAAAAAGCTCAAATGAGCACCTATAATTATATTCCGCTCCGGGGAGTGAGCAGTATGAGCGATCCTAACCATCTAAATAGCTTTTATGAATACGATGACTTGGGCAGGCTCAAGTTGATACGGGATTCGGATGGGAATATTTTGCAGCATTATGACTACCAGTATAAAAGCAACTAGATAAACAAGAGGCCGCTTTAAATCAAAATTTTGCATTTGGCTTAGGGATAGAGCGGCCTGTTTGAGCTCGCATAGGCCAGGAGGGGAAAGGCAGCGAGTAGCGAAAGCCCGGCCCCGGCCTGCCCCATTAGGACAAGTAGGTAGGGGCGCGAAATGCCGGGGCAAGCCCCTAAAAAGAATTAAGAATACTTAGAAAATACAAATACGCTTTTCCATTAATCAAACATAGTTGATGTAATGAAAACCTGCAGAGTTTTGTTAATGTTTGCCTTGTTTTTTGGTCTTAATCAAAAAATTAGTGCCCAAAATCAGCCTCAATACACAGTAAATGGAATTACAATCCTAGCGAGTAGTGTAAACTTTGCCCAAGAGTGTAGTGGGACCCCCATTACCTATGAAGCTTTTTTTGAGGGAGACTTAAACAATGAGGGAGGCGGCACATTTTTATTTAGTAACATAACTGGGCATTCGAGCCATCAAATTCTTAATTCGAATGAGATACGCATCACTTGGCAAGAAGGACAAAGCCAGCGTTCTTTTCGAGTAGATTATTTTTGTGACAATGGCCAGGGAGGGGGTAATACCAATTGCGCTAGTGCTTTGTTTTCAAATCTTAATATACTTGACCCCCCAAGCTTGGGCGCGATAAGTACAAACGATGTGGATAACCGGATTTGTACTGGCACTTCTGTTTTGTTGACGGCTAATGGCAATGCAAATAGCTATACTTGGAAAGATGCGAATGGGACAATTATTGGCAATACCCCCCAAATAAGTGTAAGCCCACAAAGTGATAGCCGCTATTATGTAGAGGGAGCCATTTCGGGTAATCCTTGTAAAAGCTCAACTTTTATTGATATTTCGGTGTCTAACCCTCAGCTATCCCAAGTTAGCACCGCATATTATATATGCGATGGTCAAAGTGCTACCTTGACGGCGAGCCCGAGTTCCCCATCTTATGTTTGTAAGTGGTATGATGGGGCTACTTTGGATCCGGTACCTGGGCCGGGGGGTAATAGTGTGCAGGTGAGCCCCTCTAATACCCGCAGCTACCAAGTTAGCGCCTACGACCCGGTAACGGGATGTGAAAGTAACCGGACTACTGTAACGGTATATGTATTAACGGCCCGACAGGTAAGCTTGGTAAGGGATTGTAGCGCAGGAACAGTAAGCCTGAGCATTCAAACCGAGGAGTTGAGTAGATTTGCCCAACATAATCAACAGTCGGGGTTTTTTGACTTGACTTACCGGGTATATAAAGGAGATATTAACACCCTAGTGTGGTATCCTACTTATCATAATGAAGTGCCAACGGAATCGCCCACTTTTACCGAGGATACCAACAGTAGCCAAGCTGTTAATTATTGGGTGAGTGTTTATTTTAATGGGTCTGAGATAAATTGCGAAACGGCGCGAACCCCCATCACCGTAGAGCCAGTGGCTGAACCCCGAAACCCAAGTATCGTTGCGGTTTGCTCAACTAATAGGACGGGATTTGTTCAATTGAGTGGGGCGCAGCCCGGGGAAGAGTATGTACTCTACAAGCAAAATGCTTTGGACGGTGATTTTAGTAATGCGCCCTATGTCTTGGTGGAGAGCAATACCCATGGTCTATTTGAAAATATAGAAGAAATTGACTTCGAGGACTATGTACAGTATAGCGTACAATTAAGAGATGTAAACCAGTGTCAGGCAACAGGTAGCCCAGAATTGCTTGAATTTTTAAAGCTAGAACCACCGTCTCGTCTTCCTTCCTTCGGGACCCGTATATGCTTAGGTGAGACCATTACTTTGGAGGCCAGGCATCCAGAAGATGTCACTATACACTGGTGTACAGCCCCTAACCTTTCTAATTCGGTAGCTACTGGTACTGCTTTTACTACACCCTCCATTACTACGAATACAACGTACTATATGGTTGCCCAAAACATTGCTGGTTGTACAAGCGAATTTAAACCTATTTCCATTGAAGTAATCTCTGAAATTCCTGCACCCATAGTAGCCAATGAAGTCTTTTTCCAATGCGATGATTATTTGATTGGTACCTACAGTCAATACCCGGGGGGAGTGATCCAGTGGTTTAGTGATGCAAACGGGGAAAACTTGCTTTTTGAAGGGAATTTATTTGACTTAGGCAATCCGGCAGTCCCCTCTCAGCAGACTTTCTATCTCAAAGAACGCTACGGAACAGGTTGCCAATCTCCACTCTCATCGGTGCAAGTGGAGATCGTGCCCACAACCCGGATTATTGGGGACTCACCCTACTTGCATTTGGGCCTAGAAGGAAACGGATCGGTGCAACTTCGTTCCCTGGTACAAGATGCTAGCCTCTACGATACGTATACTTGGTATTTGAATGGCGTAGCCCAGCCTAGTTCGGGCTTAAATTTTACAGCGACCCAGATAGGAGATTATACCCTCGAGGTGACCCGAGGGGGGAAAAGTTTTACCACAATGCCTATCAGGATATATGAAAATAAACAAGATTTTGACCAAAACCGGGTGATTACCTTAAACCCCTTGAAGCCGATTAGCAACGAAGCCAACCTAGGAAACCTGATCAAAGGGGAGAGAAATTTAACGTATGCCTATTTTGATGGTTTAGGAAAACCTCTGCAGAGTGTCCAAGTAGAGGCCTCTCCTGATGGGGCCGATGTAGTGGCATTTATGGAGTATGACCACGTAGGGCGAGAGCCAATCAAGTACCTACCCTTCACCAAGCAAAATAACCAAGGAAAGTTTCTATATGATGCTAAATTGCACCAGCAAGACTTTTATAATACTGCCCAGGCCATTGAGCACTCAAGTGTGCCTTTTGCAGAGACGGTTTTGGAAAACTCCCCCTTGAGCCGTCCTTTGGAACAAGGGGCCCCAGGAGATGCGTGGCAGATCCAAAGGGATGCCGGGCAGAACAGTACGGGCTTGGGCCGCAGCATTAAGTCGGAGTGGCGGAGTAACGTAGCGGGTGATCAGGTCCGTTTTTGGCAGATTGGCTTTGGGGCAAATGACCTACCGACAAGTACAGGGGTTTATGAAGACAGTACCCTATGGGTTAATATCACAGAAGATGAGCATAGACACCGCACCCGGGAATATACCGACAAGAATGGGCAGGTGGTTTTAAAACAAGTACAGCAGAGTAATGACCCGCAGGACTATCTAAGTACCTACTACATCTACGATGAGTACCGGATGCTACGCTATGTGATCCCTCCCTTGGCGGTGGAAAAGCTGGAGGCCCAAAATTGGGCCTATGACCCTCAAAGTGAAGTAGGAGAGTTGGTTTTCTCATATACCTATGATGAACGCCGGCGAATGATTAGCAAAAAAGTACCGGGCTCAGGGGAGGTACATATGGTTTATGATTATTTAGACCGGCTCGTGCTTAGCCAAGATGCTCTGCAACGTAGCCAGGGGAAGTGGATATTTACACTCTATGATGGTTTGAGCCGTCCAGTGGCCACAGGATTTTATGCCAGCAGCGAAGACCGGGCTAGCTTGCAAGGCCAGGCCAATCAAGGGCTCATAAATTATCAAAACCAATCTATACAAATAAGTAATGATGCCTTAGACAACCGGGTGCTTCCCGATCAAATTGGCGGGGCTATCAACAGCGATAGTGTGCTGTATACGGCCCGGGAAAGCCTCTTATTGGGCCCAGGTTTGGAAATGTCGGTGAGCAGTGGAAGTGATAGTGTCTATGCTTTTCGGGTAAACCCCAATCTTGAGGCTTCCAGTGAGGCCTTGGAAAGCTATGTTATGGAGGTGAGCAATTTCCCATCTAGCCTTTCAGATATGGAGTTTTTGAGCCTGACCTTTTACGACGACTATACGTTTGAGGGGGCTGAGGACTTTGCTTATCAAGCCAATGGCTATGATAGTTTGGTGGCGAATTGCCCAGATTGCCAAAGTACCGCTCCGGTGATACTATCTCAAGTACGGGGGCAGGTGACAGGTACCAAGGTGAAGATACTGGGCCCTGATGGGGGAGAAAGCCGTTGGCTTACTACCCTTAGCTACTATGATGACCGCTACCGGGTGGTACAGACCCAGAGCCAAAACCACCAAGGGGGCTTGGACGTCATGAGCACTTGCTACCCAAGCAAGGTACTCAATTGGGTAGAAGCTACGTATTTGGTGCATACTAACCCCAGTGACTTGCTCAATAGCAGCATCCGGGTCTTGGAGGAGACGGATTATGACCACACTGGCCGGGTCTTGGAAAGCCGGCAGCGGGTGAATGATGAGCCCATGGAGGTCTTGTGCCGCTTTGATTATAATGAACTTGGGGAGATGATCAAGAAGGAGATTGCCCCAAGGGCAGGGGAGGCACCACTACAAACAGTAGACTACCGCTATAATATCCGGGGCTGGATGGTACAGATTAATGATACACTCCTGAGCGAAAATGGGGACCTCTTTGGGATGCGTTTGCTTTACGAGCAGGATTACTGGCAGCAGGATATGACAAGTGATTTAGGGAGGGCCAACTACAATGGTAATATCACCGGAATGGTATGGAAGAGTAATCAAGATGAGGTAACGCGCTCTTTTTCCTATCAATACGATGCCCTCAACCGGCTATTGAAGGCCGACTATCATACTGAGTCAAATGAAAGCTACGATGTGGGTGGGGATGGCCCCGGAGGTACAATCCAGTACGATGCCAATGGAAATATCATGAGCGTACACCGGGAAGGTCTGCAAAGTTGGGAGCGCTCCATTAGCCAAAACCCAGGGGAGAGCCCGTATACGTTTGGCCCCATTGATGCCTTGCAATACCACTATGTGGGCAATCAATTGGTAGGTGTAGATGATCTCTTGGAAAATAGCCCCAGTAACTCGACAGGGGTGGCGGGAGATTTTAGTGATTATGCCTCAGGAACTGCTTCTAAAATGGGTACGGGGGATGAATACTTTTATGATGAAAACGGGAATATGACCCGCGACTTTAACAAGAACATCACTATAAGCTATAACCACTTGAACCTACCTACCCAGATTGAATTTGATGCGGGCAACCGCATCCAGTACCTGTACGATGCGGCTGGGGTGAAGCTACGGAAGCTGGTTTATGAGAACAATCAATTGACTAGTTGGACCGATTATATTGGGGGCTTTGTATATACCCGCGATGCTTGGGAGTTTATGCATACAGCCGAGGGGCGCCTCTTAGCCCCCAGTCAAACCTCCGATGGAGTGATGGCCTATGAGTATCATTACAAAGACCATTTGGGCAATTTACGGTTGGCCTACCGCAGACCGGGAGGACCTTGGGTATACGAAGCCACGATGGAAATTGCCCAAGGCATTGTGGAAGAGCGGGAGTTTCAACATATTGAGCAAACCCGGGACACCGGTCCGGACAACTGGGTTCATTCAGGACAAAGCTCTTCCCGGGTAAACTGGGAACAGGCGCTTGGCCCATTAAAGGAGTTTTCGGTTGGGAAGGGGGACACTCTCAATATTCAGGTATGGGCCCACTATATCCAAGATGCCGATTCTAGTCGTTCACTCAGTGGGGGGCTTCAATTTTTTATCAGTAACAACCCTCAATTTTTTGAGCAGGTAGATGAGTTTGGCAATCAAACCACTCAGGTCGATATTTTAAGCCGCCTTAACTTAGGGGTAGGCTATGCTCCCAATTTTGATCTTTCCAAACCAGAAAAACCCAAAGCTTACCTTCGGGTACTTTTCTTTGACCCAGATTCTAACTATATTAAGCAAGAGTTTAAACAGGTGAGT
>CAWUIO010000144.1:0-14572 GCA_963922455.1 uncultured Microscillaceae bacterium | reverse complement strand
CTATCCGCGCAAACCCCCGGTTTTGCCGGGGCCGAAATTGCCAATGTTTGTAATGAAGGGGCCTTGATAGCCGCCCGAAAAAACAAAAAGGCGGTTGATATGCAGGACTTCCAAGATGCGATTGATCGAGTAATCGGGGGACTGGAAAAGAAAAACAAATTGATATTGCCCGAAGAAAAGAAAACGGTTGCCTATCACGAAGCGGGTCACGCCGTAGCCGGTTGGTTCTTAGAGCACGCTGATCCCTTGGTGAAAGTGAGTATCGTCCCTCGGGGAATGGCTGCCTTAGGGTATGCCCAGTACCTACCCAAAGAACAATTCTTGTACACCAAAGAGCAAATGATGGATGAAATCTGTATGGCTCTTGGAGGCCGGGTAGCCGAAGATATTGTTTTTGGAAAAATATCTACGGGAGCATTAAGTGACTTAGAGCGTATCCGTAAAATAGCCGATAGCATGGTAACCGTTTACGGGATGAATGATAAAATCGGTAATGTGTCTTACTACGATTCTAAACAAAGTGATTACAATTTCACCAAACCGTATTCAGAAGAAGTAGCCAAGACGATTGATGAAGAGGTAAAGCGAATCATTGATGATTGCTATACCCGCACCAAAAACCTCCTCACCGATAAACGAGACCAGTTGGAAGTAGTAGCTCAGGAGTTGCTGGCCAAGGAGATACTTTTCCAATCCGATTTAGAAAAACTAATCGGAAAGCGGCCCTTTGAAGGCCAGACAACTTACCAAGCCTTTACCAATGGGGCGCTGGATGTCCAAAAAGAAGAAAGCTCCGAAGAAAAGAGCGAGACCGAGCAATCTGCTTCCGATGCGGGCTCTAATGGAAGCTCTTCCAATACCAAAGAAGCCGCTTCCAGTAATGATATAAATTAAGGCTATGACTGCCCGGGATGAGATTTTAAAGCGAATTCAGGAAAATTTACCTACTATACAGAAAAATCCGGTTTTTAAACCGGATTTTTCATCTCCCTTCTATCTAGAACATAACGAACTTCCCGAAATCCTCTTTGCCGAAAACTTTAAAAAAAATGGTGGCGAGTTTGTATATTGTGAAGATATTGAGACGTTTTTGGTAGCCTGTAAAAGCTTTTTGACAGAAAATAAGATCCCTGAGGTATATATCCAATCTTCCTACCTCCGTGAACTCCTCCTCCTTGCCCAAGTCGATTTTATTGAGGGGCCTCCCCAGGATACAGAAAGCTTCCCATTAATTACAGCCGATGCCCTACTGGCCAAAAGTGGGGATATCCTCATGATAGGAAAAGATGTGCCCTCCATGCTAACGATACAAGACAGGCCTTGCCTATTAGTCATGGGATTTGTAAGCCAGATTTTTCCTGGGATACAAGAAGCATTGGCCTCTCTAGGGGAAGGACTGGAGTCCTCTGCCAACTGGGGGCTATCGGTCTTACATAATACGATTACCTATCCCGAAGATTCGCTTAAACCTAAACCACAAACCATTTTGTTCTTGGTTGATGACTCGCATGAAAGCGCTACAAGTAACAACGGATAAATCTATTTTCTTCGCTTCCGATTTTCATTTGGGAGCTCCCAACTCAGAGTTAAGCCGGGAACGGGAAAAAAAAATTGTGCGTTGGTTAGGCTCCATCCAGGAAGAAGCTGGTATGATCTTCCTGGTAGGCGATATATTTGACTTTTGGTTTGAGTATCGCCATGCCATTCCTAAGGGCTATGTGCGGTTTTTGGGAAAATTGGCCGAATTACGAGATGCAGGCATTCCCATAATTTTCTTCTCTGGTAACCATGATATGTGGATGTTTGATTACTTTCCCCAGGAACTGGATATTCCTATCTATCGCAACCCGCAAAGCTGGCTAATTAACGGCACCAGCTTTTTAGTGGGCCACGGAGATGGGCTGGGCCCCGGAGACCACGTTTATAAAGTGATCAAAAAGGTATTTCGCAATCCTTTGTCCCAATGGCTTTTTGCTCGCTTGCACCCTAATTTTGGGATAGGTTTAGCCAGTAGCTTATCCCGTAGAAGCCGTAGTATGAAAGATGGGAAAGAAGATGAATACCTGGGAGATGAGGAATGGTTGGTACAATACTGCCACACCATAGAAAAGAAAACGCATTACGACTATTATATTTTTGGGCATCGTCACCTTCCTTTGGATGTACGCCTCAATGCCCAGAGCCGTTATATTAATACCGGTGATTGGATCAAATTTTTTACCTATGCTTGCTTTGATGGCAAAAACTTGGAGCTTAAAACCTTTGAATCTCAGTAGAGTAGGCCATTCGGCTAGGGTACTCTGGCAGAAATGTGCCCTGTTCTTACTCCTATGGACCTGCCTGGGGGGGCACTTCTCTTTACAAGCCCAAGTAGAAGTAGCCTTGAAAGGGGCGCAAGCCATTTCTCAAGACCGTAAAGGGAATATTTATATTTCAGGTCCCCAAGGTTCACTCGATGTGTATGATACTACCGGAACCCGATTACTAAATTATGCCTCCTCCAATAGCCGCATTACCACGCATGTAGAAGCTTGGCTTACCCTCAAGGTGTTTTTATTTTACGAAGCCTTTCAAGAATACGTCACTTTGGATCGGTTTTTAAATCCCAACGAACCCTTTGGCCTCAATGAAGATTTGCTAGGCTATGCCAGTGCCGCCACGCTGTCTAGCGATGAAGGCCTTTGGCTCTTTGATAATACCGATTTTAGCCTCAAAAAATACGATCCTAACCTGGATCGCTTGCAAGTAAATACCCCCTTAGATTTAATCCTGGGCCCTGATGATTACTCCATTGTCTATATGCGAGAGTATCAAAACTTACTTTTAGTGAGTGATGTAAACACCGGGATTCTTCTTTTTGACAATTTGGGCAACCTTAAAAGAACCTTAGAATACCCCGGAGTTTCTTATATTGGAGTCCTGGACAATACGATTTGTTTTGCCCAAGAAAATACCTTTGTCGTATACGATCTCTACACTCAAGAAGATAAACAAGTGCCCCTCCCACCCGGAGAGGCTTGGAAATTTGCCACCCTCGTTTCGGGCAAATGGGTCTTGGTTTCTGATCGGCTACTAAAAATACTCGATATCCCGGAGTCACTTATCGAGCAAAACGATGAGTAATCCCCAAGCCCAAATAGAGGCCTTCTAACTTTTCCGTATCAAAATCGGCCAGTAAGCGTTCATTGCCATCAAAGAGCTCCAAGGTTCGGTTGGCACTAATCCCTCCCGACAGCTTTACTTGCCAGGCCTTGTAAAAATGCCAAGTAATCATGCCTCCCCCGTATATGGTACTCCACTGCGCTTCCCGGAACGGAGATCCGGGCATATCCTCTTCAAAATCTAAATTATACGTATTTCCCCGAACGTAGCCTTCCACGCCAATCTTCCATCGGGGAAAAATGGCTATACTCGCTTGCGCCTCAAAGGGTAACTCCAAGGATAATTCTATGATTTTATAGTGCCAGTAAAATTGCAAGTAGGGTAAAAGCCGAGGCTTGCCCAAGATATTCGTATAACTTAAGCCCAAAGCTCCCGACAAACTAGAATCCGCCTTGAAATGCATCCCGGCATAGGCCAAGCCCTGTATAATCCAATCATCCGAATCGAGCCCTCTTCCTGTATTAAATGAGATACCGGGGGCTGCTTGCAAGCCCAGAAAAGCCCTAGTTCCTAAACGCTGTTGCCAATCGAGAACATAACTAAGAGCCACCAAATTTTCGGGACGAGCGGCGGGGTCTTGGCTTTCTGGCCAAGCCTCATATTGAATGCCGAGCCAATCAACCTGCAATCCACTATACAATTTTGTGCGGCTTTTATCCAAGACTGGAAGATACCCTCGCAAATAGAGAGTATGAGCTCCCCAAGAGGTACCCGCAAAAGTCTGGCTCGGATACACTGAGGTTTGAAACAAATCCGACATGGGGGCCTGGTCCCAATAATTGTATTCAAACGTGAGAAGACCACTCGCTTTCTGTGCCCTTACTTGAGGAAAAAACACCCCCAGCGTGAAAATAAGGCTCAGTAAGCAAGGCTTAAAAAAAGGAAGTTTGATAGCTTGCATACGTTTCGTGTTGTCTGTATTGAGTGGTAAATAAGGCAAATTAGGGGCTTCCCCGCGCGACGGAGTTTGTGTATCCTATTCACCTTTGGTTTGCGCGCGGGTCGGGCTTTCGCTACTCGCCGGCCTCCCCCCGAGCAGCGGCGGGCTCAAACAATAGCTCTATCCCTAAGCCAGTACCCGTAAAAAAAGGACCTCCAAAGCAATTAATAGGAGTGTCCTTGATACTATTTTAGACTTTCTTAGGTACGTAAATTATAAGCTAAAGATACACGAATCACTAGGGTTTATGAGGGATTTCCAGTAAAATACCCACCACCCCGCTAGTTAAAATATCCGATTGGAACCCTACTAAACTATTGGTAAAACGGGCATTTTGCTCAAAAAAGGAAGCGAGACCCTTTTCAACTTTGCTGGGGAAATCTCCCCGGGCTTGCTTCAGTTTATTTTGTACTTGTTTGGGTTTGAGGGCATATTTACTGTATAAAATGAGTAGATAATCTACGCCTGTTTGATCATCTAGTTGGATATAATGACGCTCATCGGGTAGGGCCACCTGACTTTCTTCATAATTTAAGGAAGCACTCATGCTTGGGTCAAAAGGAAATATCGGGACAATCTCCCCACTTTGGTCGGAGGCAAATGCATAAACATATGCCGGTTGTTGATTTTCCACATAGATTCGGAAGCGAGTACCCGAGGCATAGCTCTCTTGCATACGGTAATAAGCCCAATTTCGGACTTCCCCTTGCCGTACCCGGGCCAAGGGCATAGACTCACCCGAATCCTGGATAAACCGTATCTTCCCTTCCAAACTTTGCTCATCGGGGTAGAGCCGGGGGTCGGGAACCATTTCATAGGCATATTTGACATAGGCCACAAAGTTGTCATAAGAAACCCAACTAAACCCGTCTTTTCCCCAGGATAGGCCCCAACTGTTCATGATTTCAAAGGCCCCCTTTCCATCCAGTCTTTCATCATCATAGGATACTACACATACGGCGTGTCCGGTATAACGGTACGAAGGCCTTTCATTAGCCCGGGGTGTCCAGTATTCTTCGGCATCGTAAAGGGAAGGAGGGCATTTCATACCAATAATTACCGGATTACCCTCGGCCAGCGATTTCTTCACACGCTTGATGCGTTGTGCGTAACTATCTTCCAAGTCAAAAAGCCTTTGGAAATCCATAATACGGTTTTGGCTGGCTTCCTGGCTAAAAGTGCTGGGTATGGGAGTATCAAAGGGGCAAAGGGCATCATATTGCTCCTTTTTGAGTACCCCGCGACTTTGCATTAAAGATAGCGCATCGTGGATACTCGTACCGAGGCTACACGTACTGTCGTCGGCTCTCTGGATAAGCCGGTACAAATAAGCTCCCGAATAAGCATTACGCGTAATTTCCTCCCGATCGCTAAGGGATCGTTTTTGGGCTTCCAAAATCGTACGAGCCGCATAAGCAACCGACCATCCCACACACGTAGAATAATCTCCTTGAGATTGTGGGATGGGGCAATATTTTTTTAAAGAAGCTTTTGAGGGTATGCTCACATAATCTCTTTGGGTAAGTGCCGATTTGAGAGGGGCCTCATGGTAAAGTTCATCATCCCAAACCAGCCCGGTTTGGTAGGTATTCTGAGCCCACAGGGAGTGAAATAGGATTACGGCAGAAAAACTAAAAAAAATACGGAGTAGCGTGGATTTTCTGTTCATAGGAAGTTTTATCTGGATTATAATCTAAGAAAGCTTTGCCCATATGCCTAGCTAGCAATTATATACGGGCCAAAGAAGAAAATATTACGTTTTTAGCGTATTTTCGATACACAAAATATCACGAAACGCAATAATATGAAGTATAAGTATCTGTTAGGAATAAGTTTTTTGTTCCTAATAGTCTGGCTCATTTGGTACAAAACAGGAGGGGGATGGGGCAACCAAGAGTATGGAATATGGAAAGTAAATCAAAATTATTCGCCAGAAATCCGTTCGGAATGTGCGAGTCGAGGCCTGCCCCCAGCCTATTTTCAAGCCTTAGTATTTTTGGAATCCTCGGGAGAGCGGCCCGCCAAAACTCGTTTTGAATCGCATGTGTATGAGCAGCTAATCTCAGTGAAAACGGGAAGCCGGGAGCGCTACGGGAGGTTGACTTCTAAAAATATGCAGGTATTATCCGATGAAACAATTCGTAAATTGGCTACTTCCTGGGGGCCCCTACAAATCATGGGCTACCATTGTGTACCCTTAGGGATTAACTTTGAGGAGCTCCAAGGGGAAGAAGCCATCCGCTTATCCATTCAATGGGCCGAGAAAAGTTATGGGGAGTATTTACGCAGAGAAGACTTTCAGAATGCATTTCATATTCACAATACGGGCCAGGCCATCCCAGAGAGTGGTAAAATTTTGACCTATGACCCCAATTATATCGAGAAAGGACTGGCTTTGATGAAGAAGTTTGAATCTCAATAGCTAGGGGGGAGATCTTTGATTAAAATTAGTATCAAGGCTTAGGGATGGAACGGCCTGTTTGAGCCCGCCGCTGGATGGCGGGTTTGGCCGGCGAGTAGTGACAGCCCGACCCGCGCTGGCAAAGATTTTTCTTTTTAGCCTCATACTGTATAGCGCGGGGAAGCCCCAAGGAATAATCCGATTTGTAATATTTTTGATAAAAATAAATCCAAGAGCAATGAAGAAAATTAGCTTGAGTCCCAGTTTCATGGTTTTATGTATTATTTGTTCTGTGGCTATGGGCTTAGGACTTGCCTCCCAGGCAAAAGCCCAAAACGTGGAAAAGGAGGTTGGAAAAATCAAAGCGCTTATGGCCGAGCAAGAAATTGCGTGGAATAAAGGCGACCTGGAAACGTTTATGGAAGGCTACTGGAAGTCGGACAAACTTCGCTTTATTGGGAGTGCTGGCATCAGTTATGGCTGGCAAACTACCCTGGATAATTACAAAAAAAGATATCCGGGCCGCAAGGCTATGGGAATACTTAGCTTTGATATTCTAGACGTTCAAGTACTATCCGAGGATACGGCTTGGGTCTTGGGCAAATGGAAGTTAAAACGGGAAAAGGACGAACCCCATGGTTTTTACACCTTATTATGGAAGAAAATAGACGGGAAGTGGCTTATTGTATGTGATCACTCCAGCTGATTAGGCAACTCTTACTTTTCGTCCATCCGGCATCTCGAATAACAAGGAGTGGCAGACATCAACGGCCTCGCCAATAAATTCTGTCCAATTGCCTTCATCCAATTTATTTTGGTGGTCTATTAATATTTCGAGCACATTTTCAGGAGAGCCTTCGTGGTAGAGGCGGTAGGCTTGATTGTCTTCGTGCTCTCCCCGGTTTTGTAGCATGAGGTAAATGAGTTTCTCGTCTAAATAGTAATCTACCGAAAGCAAAAGGTTGGGATTCTCTTGATAAACGGCGGATGCTTGAGGAGAGGCCCCTTCTTTGGAGCTTAGCAAAGGCTCGTGGCTCTCCGTTTGCCAAGCATGTTTATCTAATAAGTCTAAAAAGGTATGACGGTGATTGAGCTGCCCGATATCCAAGTCTTCAAACCGGAGGGATCTTCCCCGGTAACGAATCTGAGCCAATTGTTTTTTGGGAGAGCTTAAAATCTGTTGAAACTCGTCTTCCCCGTGTAGAAAACCCAAGTGTCCCTCTTGTTCGGCCGATTCAACCAACTGGGGGTTAATTTCTAAAGCTTGGGCCAAAGCCTCTAAGGCTTCCTTCTTTTGCATAAGTAAGGCATAGACGCAGGCCTGGCGGTAAAAATTACGATCCCGATGATTACCTGCCTCGAGTCGCTCTTCTATGAGGTCTAAGGCTTTATACAAATACATGCCAGCTTCAGCATTGCGGCCCAAGTGGATCAAATTGGCCCCACTAAGGTGCCATGCCTCTGCCAGATGTTTATCATACTTACAGGCGACTTTGAATGAATCGGTGGCTGCTTGGATTTGTCCTAATTCCTGATATCGGCAGCCTTGGTGAAAGTACTTACGAGCTTCATGGGTCATAAACGTTCCTCTTTAGATTTAGGCTGAAGGTAAATATACAAGATTCTCTTGAGTTTTACTATAGTTCTCCATGCCTTATTTCTCATAATTTTTGGTGATTCCCTTATATTTTTTGAAGAGCAAGCAACCTCAAGACCCGATTTATCATCTTCTAGTTACAAGTAACCTACTTAACCATGAAACAGAATTATTATTATCTGGCTATCCTACTGGGGTTTTGCTTCTTGCCCGGTTTAGGACTTGCCCAAAACACCGAAACCCGCAACCTGGACAATTTTGAGGAATTAAGGGTCAAAGGAGCTTTTTATGTAACCCTGGTCCCTTCTGATAGGAACGAAATTGAACTGGAAAGCGAGCGTTTCCCTCTGGACGAAATTAAAACGGAAATTTCCAAAAAAGGTATCCTTAGAATTTCGCGAAAAATTGACTACCTGAGAAGCGCTAAGTATTTAGGAGAAGACAAGGTATCCTTGCCCGAGCGGGTGCGGGTCCTTGTAAAATTTAAAAGCTTGAAAGAAATACGCAATGCCGGCTCAGGAAGTACACGCATGGAGGAAGCCTATAGCTGCGATGAGCTTACCCTAAGAAGCCTAGGATCAGGCTCTTTGAGCTTAGCAAAACTGGAGTGCAATGTCTTGCGCACGCACGTATCAGGTTCGGGAAAAGTCAAGGTAAAAGCGGGCAAGTGCACGGATTTAGAAGTCCGGGTAAGTGGCTCGGGTTTGAGCGACTTCAAAAATGTAAAGGCTGAAAATAACACTACCCGGGTAAGTGGCTCGGGCGACGTGTACGTACAAGTTGAGAAAAAATTAGAAATAAAAATCAGTGGTTCTGGGAGGGTGCACTACAAAGGCCAACCCAGTGCGGTATCATCTAAGGCCAGTGGTTCGGGGAAAGTTTATAAAATGCAAAGCAATTAATATGAACGCTAAATTAATTCACAAGAGAATACGAGCCTGGCTTATGGGGGCTATGCTATGGGCTATTTTAAGCCCAAGCTTGCTGGCCCAGACGGGTAGTGTAGGGCAGCTCAAACGCACGGGCTTTACTCCGGTTTTATTTTATAAAAAGTTTCGGGCCACCTCCGATCTGAGTTTTCCGGTGAGTTCTGATTATAAAACTGTGGCAATTCGGCATAGTGCCGGCAATTTATATATTTTGCCCAATACGGAAGATGTGCTAGAAATAAATTCTGAAATACGGATCACATCCTTGGGCAAACGAAAAGCACGGAGGTTTTTAGAAAAATACCTTAAAATCCGTCTCGAAGACCGAGGGAATAAACTGTATTTCCGATCAGCATTCGAGGTCATGGAGCAAAAAAAGCGCGTGGAAAATGATATCGTAGTTAGTAGCCCCAATTTGGGGGCATTTATGGCCAATCCTGGGGCAAAGATTCATACCACCATTAAGGTTCCAGCAGGAGTGTTTTTGGACATCCGCGATGGTTCCGGAAAAATCAAGATAGAAGGTATCGATAACCCTATGTACATTCGGGATCACTCGGGTAGTATGCATCTAAGTAACCTAGGGGGGATTATCAGCATACGGGATGGTGCCGGTAAGCTTGTCACCGAAAATACGCGGGATAGTTTGTACATCCGCGATGCCTCCGGGAGTATTCATATTAAAGAAAGTTCGGGCCCCATAAAGCTTATTGATAAAGCTGGCGAAATTAAAATAATGAACGCCCAGGCCTTTGTCCATGTATCAGACCATTCGGGGCATATTTATCTGAAGAATTTATCCCAGGGCTTGCTGTTGAAGGACTATTCTGGCAAAATTGCCCTTGAAAACATTGCCTACTCCGCTAAATTAGATACCGATACCCCCGTGGTAAAAATCCGGGATCGTTCCGGGCCTATTTACCTCAAAAAGATCCCGTCTTCTGGCGTAGAGATCCGGGATACGAGTGGCAAAATAGTGCGTCAGTAAAGGGAGAAAGTAGAAAATAATGCTATTTTGGGAGCTTAGGATATGGGCGCTAAGGAATTCTAGGGGCTTCCCCGCGCCATATCCTAAGTGCTACCTTGATCGTACTATGCGGCGCGGGTCGGGCTGTCACTACTCGCCGGCCAAACCCGCCATCCAGCGGCGGGCTCAAACAGGCCGTTCCATCCCTAAGCCTTGAGAATGCTTGAAAATAAAAACACACATTGGATTTTAAGAGAGAGGTCTTGCCATCGGGCAGACCTTTTCTTATGAATGGCCATAGTCTGGAAAATATGGCGTAAATATGAAAGAAAAGGAAGAATTTCTTTGATAATGAGGGGAAAGTTAAAATATTTAAAAAAACCAGGCAACGCTTTTCACAACTTGCAGGTCAATACTAACAAGAGAGAACTCTCTACACATGTATATTGCCTGCTTACTTTAAATAAACATGTTGCCATGAAGAATGTATTATTTGATAAAAAATTCACAGAGACTCAACAAACAAGTTACATGGTAGGATGGGACAAAGCTCTCAAAGCCTATCAAGAAGTAATGGTGGAAGATTTTAAGGAAAAGATCGGATTGAAGAGTGGAAAGATCTTAGAATTTACTTCCAAAGCGGGTGCTTTGAAATAAACAAAGCTCCCCACAAGTGTTAAAATTAATAACCCGGTTCATCTAATAAATGAGCCGGGCACTAATCTTTTTTCTCAATATTTCTAAGAGCGACTAACTTCTTGGATGAAAGTCTTGGATGGTTTGTTTTAGAAAATCTTTATCTAAGTGGGTATATATTTCTGTGGTCGTAATGGACTCGTGCCCCAGCATTTCTTGAACGGCTCTCAAATCGGCCCCTCCCTCAATTAAGTGCGTAGCAAAGGAATGACGGAAAGTATGAGGGCTTACCTTTTTACTGATACCCGCTTTCTTGGCTAATTCTCTGACAATCATAAAGACCATAATCCGAGAAATCCGGGTACCCCGACGGTTGATAAAAACAAAGTCTTCATAGCCATTTTGGATGGGGAAGCGGTTGCGGTCATACTGCATGTACAATTGCAAATATTTAATCGCATCGGTACCGACCGGAACAAAACGTTCTTTGTTTCCTTTACCAAAGATCTTAAGAAATCCGATATCTAAGTATAGGCTTCCCATACGTAACTCAATGAGTTCGCTTACCCTAAGTCCTGAACTGTACAACACTTCTACCATAGCCCGGTTGCGATGACCATCGGGACGGCTCAAATCGATCATAGAAACTATCTTATCGATTTCATCCACGGTCAAAATTTCCGGTAATTTCTTGCCCAATTTAGGCCCTTCCAACAAGTAAGCTGGGTCTTTGTCCAGTACTCCTTCTGAAACCAAATATTTGAAAAAAGACTTAATTCCCGACAAAATACGAGATTGCGAGCTTACCGAAATTCCGGACTCGTTGATATGCTCAAGGAAATTACGAATATGATTAGTCTCAATTTTGTCAATCCCAATACCAGATTCGGATTTTTCAATATAATCGTGGAATTTTTGAATGTCTCGTAAATACGCAAGTATAGAGTTTTGCGAAAGGCCACGCTCCAGCTGGAGATAGCTTTTATATTGCGTTATATAATGGTTCCAGTCCAAAATTTTACGTTTTTAATTGTTAAATAATTTTCTTACTCGGAAGTTCTATCTCAACGCATTCTTAAAATTGTACTATTCAAGTGCCAATTGTCGTGGTAGGTAAGAAATTGAAGACTCGAGCTAATGGCTTACACTCAAAATTGATGACCGTTTATGCTAAGTAATCTTATACTACCTTTGCTGTATACGGAACATAAGGCTTGCTGTTTTGAAAAATTTGGCAACTTTTATGTAATATATCACAAGCGCATTTTAAATGGGATTGTATCAGCGCTGTTACCGTTTAGAAAGCTAAGCTTATTTTTTTAAAACTAATCTCCAAATTTATACAAAGTTTTATGAAAACTAAAATTTACTTCCTTTTTAGGGTTCTTTTAACAGTTTGGGAGGGGGTGAGGTATACTTTTTAATTTTATAGCCTGCCCAATTGATAAATTTGTAAAGGCCTAAATCAGGAAAAATTTCTTGGTAAATTCAAATTTGCTAAGCTACTGGATATAAGAGGGAGTGCCTTCTTTCTTTTTTTATCATAACTATATGAAGAAGTGTTTCATAAAATCGCAATTAGATTTCTCATGAAGGCTGAGGGATAGAGCGGCCTGTTTGAGCCCGCCGCTGGCTTGGGTGGAGGCCGGCGAGTAGCGAAAGCCCGACCCCGGCGGCACTTTTTTTCATTCGGAAACGAATTAGCTAGCCGGGGGCAGCCCCAGAAACGCAAAGATGATTGGCCTATTAAACTTCTTCGGCCACTACTTCTTTTACTTCAGGCAACATAGAGCGAAGTAAGTTCTCAATCCCGGCTTTAAGGGTTAAGGTAGAAGAAGGACAGCCACTGCAAGAACCTTGTAAGAGAACTTTGACAGTACCTTCTTCAAATGAATGAAAGGAGATGGCGCCTCCATCCGACTCAACTGCCGGCTTTACATACTCGTCCAGAATATTTCTGATTTTTGAATTGATTTCAGGCTCGTCTTCGCCAGCTAACGGTTCTTCCAGAATTGGGGCGCTAACTACGACTTTCCCTTCCTCAAGGTAAGCTTGGATAAACTTCTTTAATTCAGGGGCCAAATTATACCAATCACGTTCGGCACTTTTGGTGACGGTAACGAAGTTGTTCATTAAGAAAACTCTATCTACGTAATCAAAATTGAATAATTCGGTAGCCAAGGGGGAGAGTCCTTCGGCGCTTTGAGCATCAGGAAAATCATAGGTATTTCCTTCGGATACCAACATTTGGTTAATAACAAATTTTAGAGAGTTGGGATTAGGGTTAGATTCTGTATAAACCGTAATGTATGCATTGGGGGGGGTATTCATGAGTCCTATGATGATTAAATTTTTATATATAATACGATGTTGAAACACAGAACCTAAGGGTTTGGTTTCGGCATTTTCGTGAATTCAAGAGAAAGCTAAGCTGGCCAATAAGGCTCAGGCAATAGAGAGCCTATTGACTAGTAATGGCTATTTCAACCCTCCGGTTGGCTTGCTTATCGGCGGGATTGCGTTCAGGACTAATTAATAGCCTGCCCTCCCCATAACCGGCTGTAGAGATCATGGAAATATCTACTCCTTGACTGACCAGATAATTTTTTACAGAACGGGATCGATTACGAGATAAGATTAGATTTGATTGGTCTAAGCCGTCGGTATCGGTATGTCCTTCAAGTCGTACCCTAAGGCTTTTGTATTGTTGGGCTTTGCTTTTGATTAAGCTAGCAAGCTCATTTAAAATGGAATAAGATTCGGGGCGAAGGCTAGCTTTGCCTGAGTCGAACAAAACCTTGCTGGCCCGGTCTAAAATACCTCGTTCTTGGGAGGTTACAATTTCTGGGCAACCCTTATTACGTTTGCTTCCGAAAGTATCTGGGCATAAATCGTCCCGATCGATGACACCATCTTTGTCGCGATCGCCGGTACCCTCTTCGGGACAGCCCTGTAATTTGACCAAGCCTGGTTCGTCAATACATTTATCTAAGGGGTCAATCACTTGGTCACCATCTCGGTCATTACAGCCTTGGTAGTAACGTAACCCTGGTTCATCCGGGCATTTATCTACAATATCGGGTACTTCATCGCCGTCCCTATCCGGTAGACAGCCAAATTCATCAACTCCTAAAGGGATTTCTACCGGAATAACTTCCTGGTTTACCGTAATGGAACTTACATATACTAAATCGGTAAGTTTGCCGCGTTTAGCCTCGATTAAGGTGTCCATGTCGGCTAGTTGTTTCTTTTGCTCATCATTAAGGGCTTGGGGCTTTTTGCCCTTGCCCTCAAAAGATTCTTGCATTTCCTTACGTTTCCTTCTGAGCCGGCTTAAATCAACTCGAAGTTTTCTTCGGTGGGTTTCCAGAGTGCCTTTGAAATCAGTGATTTTAACTGCATACTCTTGGCCTTCGTGGGCAACTGTAAACTCATGGCCATTCAAATTCTTGTCGGTATCTGGACATTGATCTCGTACGTCGGGCACACCGTCTCCATCCCGGTCCACTTTATAGGTCGGAGAAACATAAACACCTTGAGCCAAAGAGGAGAAGCTTAGTAAGCTCAGCCCAAGTAAGGTAACAGAAAGGAAAGCCCTGAAATTCATAAATTTACTAGTTTATTCGTGTAAAATATATGGCGCAAAAAGGATTCCAATATACCAAGGCTTTCTCACAATGACTTGTTAAGCGAGTATTAATTTGAAAAACACCCTGAATTTTTTTTGAAACTAGCTTGGTAATTAAAAACATCTTCTCTACATTTGCAATCCCATTCTGAACGAGGGATGGGAAAAAAGGGGCAAAGAAGATGAAAAGGGCAAGGAAAAAGATTGGGAAGTGTAGAATTGTGTGTCTTTTCGGTTTTTGGGAATTTAAGCGTAAGTGTCTTGTTTAGAGCTGTTTAAGAAATTTTCAAAAAAAACATCTTCAAAGTTTGG
>CAWUIO010000143.1:0-14746 GCA_963922455.1 uncultured Microscillaceae bacterium | reverse complement strand
TCCATCCCTAAGCCGAAGGAGAGGAGAGAGTAGAGAAGAGAGAGGAGAGAAGGAACCGGGAGCTGAGAACCGGGAGGCGGGACTTTTTTGTGCGGGATGCATTTACCAGGCGCCTGTATTTTTCGGGCATTACCCATGCTAGAAAGATGCGACCGCAAAACATTTGTGGCCGGGCAGGATATTGTTTTGGGCTAGACAAAAAATCCCTTTTCTCTCATCTCTGCTCTCTCTTCTTAAGTTTGGCTGAGGGATAGAGCGGCCTGTTTGAGCTCGTGTTGGCCCGGCGGGGAAAGGCAGCGAGTAGCGAAAGCCCGACCCCGGCGGCAGTTCGGGTACATTTGAAAAACCATTCTAGAATCGCCGGGGGCAGCCCCTTAAGCTCTCCCTTGTTTGCTCAAAAGTTGAAAAATAGACACCAGGTTCAGGGCGACAGTCAGGAAAAAAAGGAAGAAGGCCAAAACGAAAATTTCTGGCAACATACCGGTAGTAAGAGACAAGCCCTGGTCTCTTAATACTTCCTGCAAATACGTAATGAGATAATAGGCCCCTCCCGAGGTAATAAGGGTAAGTAAGAGCATGAGGAAAAGATAGTTTTTCCCAAGAAAGCGGGTGATGATCTGTGGGGTGTAGCCCAATTGTAGTAGCATATTGATTTCTTGACGAGCCTCAGAAAGAGAAAGCCGGAAGGTTAAGGAAAAGACCAAAATAGACAAGCCCACAAAAGCCAAACCGATAAGCCCTATGGCCGAAAGGGCAACCTGGATCAGTCCCCCAATACGGCTGCTCCCTAAGCGGTCTTGGTTGGTTTGAAGCTTTTCCCGCTTTAAGTATTGGGCCAGCTTGGGGTCGGCAGGGTTGTTTACTTTGACAATCAAGCGGGAAGGGGCTAGTTTTTTATTTTCACCAATTTGGGTATTGGCCCACTCCATAAAAGATTTGGGCACAATGACCGAAGGGATGCGCTCCGAAAAGCCGACGATCTTGCCTTGCAATGTCCGCTGGCCCTGGGGGCCCCGAATTCGGAGGTTTACCGTAAACTTTTGCATGGCCGAGGCAGGGAGTTGGGGGAGCCCCTTGGCCAGGGCAAAACCAAAATTATAGAGATTGAGCATATCCTGAGAAAGGATAACCGGAACAAATTCGGAGGACTCGCTCCACTCCCAAAACTCCGGTTTTAGGTCTAGAAATTGGGGAGGTACCGACTCAAAAAATAATTCGGTGTGAAAGGGGAGCTGCCCCCGAGAATAGGCCAAGACTTCAAATTGATTGGAAAGAAAAGACCCCACATCCTCGACAAAGTCTTGCTTTTGAAGGTTTTTAATTTCCTTTTCAGAAAATTCTACCCGACTTAAGAAAAAGGTATTCTTATAATTGATTTTCTTGGAGACAATCAAGTAGTCAGAATAAGCCTGACGTGAGGCAATCAAACGGGAAATCTGTAAGTAAAACTGGCCCGAGACCATCAGGAGAAGTAAGCCTAAGGCAAAACCCAAACCGGCAAACCAAGTCTGTCGGCGGCGGTTGGGAGATTGGAATATTTTTTTTAATAATTTTTGCATAACCCAAGGAGCATACGTGCCCTAGAGAAGTAAACGTTGATCAAAATTGATTTGGTAAGGGTATCCCAGGGAAGTCATTAATAAACCGGCTTTCTGTTGGTGGCAAGTTTCTAGAATGAGTTCGCTGGCTTTCTCGATATTTTTTTCGTCCAAATGGCTGAAAGGCTCATCGAGCAAGAGCCACTCAAAAGGCTGTATCAAAGCCCGGATGATGGCTACTCTTTGCCGCTCTCCATACGAAAGTAAGGCCGTTTTTCTATCCATAAGCGCTAGAATCCCTAACTTCTCGGCCATTATTTCCAGGTTTTGAGCATAATCTTGAGAAACGAGTGCGGCGTTGACCTGAATGTTTTCCCGAGCGCTTAGGTCTAAAAACAGACGTAGGTCTTGAAAAACAATAGAAAACCGAGTTTGACGGATTTGTGCCCAATCACTGCCTTTGAACAGCTCGGTATCTTGATCATCTAAAGAAACACGGCCTTCAAAATCTTTTCGGAGTCCGTAAAGAATGTGAATGAAAGTAGATTTACCTTGCCCCGAGGGAGCATAGACTTGATAGAATTTTCCTGGTAAAAAGGTGGAAGGGGCTTGCCAAACTTCAGAATGCTCTCCTTGGTTTTTTCGCTTGGCTAGGGCCGTTTCTAAAGGCTTGGGGCAGATATTGTCTAAGCGGATTTGCATAAAGTTTAGGGTGCTTACCGGTATGGTACGGGCTAATCGGGAGCTTGGTTACGGAAGGCCTCTACCATCAATTGTAAGGCATTGGTTTCTTTATCGGATAGTTGAATGATCAATTCTGAGTGATTAATCTTGTTTTGAAAGGGCTGTATGTTGAAGGTTAAAGACTCAAAAGGCGTATCGGTATTTTTAAAGACCCCTTCACTCACACGGTCTTCTTGAAAGAAGGCACTGGGTATTTTTTGACGGGTATCTTTTTTAACATCTACGTAGGTCAAAAAGAAGCTGTCTTGACTTAGCTTGACTATTCGAGGAACAATGTTCTGTCCTTGGTTTTGCAGAAGGTGGTCCCGAATCGAGTCGGAAGGAGTAAGGAATAGTATATTCTGTTTGGGAAGTACATACCAATTGGCACGGGGATAGATATCGAAGGAATCAGCGGCAATCAAAAAACCGGTTTTTCTAAAGTGCATGAGCAAAGAGTCCAGTTCTTGGGGCTGGGCAACCCCTAGGCCCAAAAGGAATTCATAGGGCTGTAGGCTATCAGCTGGATTAATTTTGATATCTTCCACCATCGTAATGAGGTCCCCATCAAAGATATTGAGTAGTTCTTGAGTGGTACAACCGGCAAAAGACATAATGGATTTCTCAAAAAAGCCTCCCCCAAATTGTTTGTAAACTTTATGTAACTCACTAGGATTGAGGCCAAAGCTAAAAAAGCCCATGGGTAATGAAAGCGGTATGTTGCTGATAAAGTTGGGATCGATGTTGGACTTCACCAGGTTTTGGTAACTGGTAAGAGACTGATTACCATTGTATAGTTTAAACTTACTTATGATTTCGCCCAAGTTGAAGTCTGAAGCTAGGGTAAGGAAATTATTTTGTAAGTTAAGGTTCAAAGGGAGGGGGAATGTCTGAAAAGCCTGACGAAATTCTTGCCCGAAGGCTGAGACATCCACCCAAGCATTTAGGTCATTTTCTTCCAAACGAATCCGTCGGAACTGCTCATTTTGGCTTTTCAAAGACTGATCTTCGGGAAGGTCCCGGAGGCGGAGTAATTGATCTTTGAGCGACCTTAAGGTATAGTTTCGCGATTTACTGATAAGGTAGGCAACTCGGTTGGACCATCCCAGGATCGTTTTATCATTGATGAGGGTGTAACGCATGCCCGAAAAGGAGCTTATACGGATATTTTGATTGGGTAAATCTCTCAGGAATCGATCGAAGTCGCTTTCATTATTCAGTTTAAAGGTTAAAGCGATGTAATAGTCGGGACGGCCATCGCCCATATTACTAAACAAAAAGGCTTTTTCTTGGAAGTTGATCCCAGATGATTTGAAAAGATCTCCGATTCGGTCTTGGGAAGAAATTTGCAGAAAAGGGATGTCTTGATTGAGAAGTTCGGGCCAATCAGAAGATTTATCTTGCATGGCTTGAAGATTGATGCAGATAGCCCAATTACTCTGAGCTGGGATATATTTGCTATGATCTACAGGGGCTCCACAAGACAGTATGCTCCCCAAGCTAAGCCCGATGAGCAGACGGAATGTTCCAAGCCAGGATGTAGGAAGGTAGCAATACAGAGGTTGAAACATGGGTTTCAAGCGGATTGATAAAAAATGTGGCACCTAGCAATATTATAGATTATTTGCCAGATTGTAAAATTTTTGAAATTCATCCGATGAAGCCTCCCCTTGGGAGAGAAATACTTGAGAAAGAGTAGATTGAGTCAAAAAACCCGGAAAATTTTGTAAATTGGGCTTAACATTTTATTGATTTTGAATTACGTAGAATTAAAAATAGACGTTGCGCCGGTCTATCACGAGATTTTAATTGCCGAGTTGTTGGATTTGGGCTATGAATCATTTCAAGAAACCGAAACCTCTCTCCTAGCTTACCTACCTGAGGATGATTTTCAAGAAGGGCCACTTAGCTCATTATCAAGCCTTATCGCCAAACCGGAATCTTTTTTTTATGAAATTCGTAAGATCCCGGACCAAAATTGGAACCAGCTGTGGGAGAAATCGTTCAATCCCATAGAAATTGCCGGGAAATGTCGAGTGCGAGGTACATTTCACGAGGCTTCTCCAGAATTTCTGTATGAAATAGTTATTGACCCCAAAATGGCATTTGGGACTGGTCATCACGCCACTACCGAAATGATGCTCCAATATCAACTGGAGTTGGAGCATGCAGGAAAAAGGGTGTTGGATTTGGGTTGTGGAACGGCAATTTTATCGATAATGGCAGAAATGCGAGGGGCAGCTAAGATTTTGGGAGTAGAAATTGAGACACCCGCCTTAGAAAATGCCCACGAAAATTTAAAGATCAACAATTGCCATAACGTAAACCTACAAGCGGGAACGGTACGAGACGTATCGCCTGAATGGGAATATGATATAATTCTGGCAAATATTAATCGAAATGTGTTGTTGGATGAAATGCCTGAATATGTGCAACGTTTATCTATAAACGGACTCCTATTACTAAGTGGGTTTTATGAAAACGATCGGGAATTAATAGAACATGCCGCCCGGGATCATAAGTTGACACTCATTGAAGAAAAGAAACAGTTGGAATGGATGGCACTTCTCTTTAGGATTTAGATATTAATTATACTTTTTAAGATGGGAACACTGCGAATTACCCTACTTTTTTCTCTTGTTGTATGCCTGGGAAGTTCTGTACAGGCACAAAGACTGACTTTTCCGGATAACGCGGATGACTATATTGTGTATGCGCAAGATATTCTGGAGAAGACCAATAATCCGAAGTGCGAAGCTACGGCCGAAATTTTTAAAGCGGTTTGGCAAGGTGGTGGCCTCAGTAGCACGATAAAGACTCAGGTTATCCAAGCTTCACAGAAGATGGCCAAGATTCGGGCAACGCCCCGTAGTGACTACATGCCTTTTTATAATTGTCTTATTAATGCTGTGAATGAGACAAAGATCTCAGCCGCTCAACTAGAACAATTCTTAGAGGTGACCAGTGCCTTGACCGAGGCCAAATCTCTTCGAGATTTACGGATATTTTTTAAACGCATAGAACCCTTCTTTTTGTTTAAAGCCCTGCACCGTAATACGTTTAGTCGTTTGTATAGTACAGGGTCCTTTGAAATAAAGTATTTAAAAGAGCCAGACGAAGCTATGCTGCAAGAACTGGCGCCTACGCTCGGGAGTGATGGGGAGATCAACCCTTTACCCGAAATTACGGGACCGGTTATTCGCTTTTCCAGTACGGATATTGTCATGGCTACTCCTCACGATTCCACGGGGGTACAGGGTACCAAAGGAGTGTTCAAAATTATCACGAATGAGTTTTTTGGAAAAGGTGGAAAATTTGACTGGTCTAGCTTAGATTTAGACCCCAGTAAGGCATACTGCGAGTTTGACTCATATCGGTTTAATGTATCCAAAACCATTATCAAAGCTGAAAATGTCAAGCTTCGGTACTCTTTACTTTTGAATCGGCCGGTTACCGGAAACTTTGAGTTTTACAGTCGAGGGCGTAAAGATAATTTCTCAGCCAAATACCCTAAGTTTATCTCCAAAGAGGCCAATATTGAAATCAACCAATTGGCCCCCAACATAAGCTACTATGGAGGGTTTAGTCTGGAAGGGCGCAATATATTCTCAGAATCACTGCAAGAAAATGCCTTAGCTACCTTAAACGGAACCAAAAATGGGGATGATGCTTTTCGGATCCGGTCTCGAAAATTTGCTATTGGTGATTCATTAATAGCTTCGGACGGAGTGGAGTTTTCTCTATATCTAGGTGGGGGAGATTCTCTTTATCATTCAAACGTACAGTTTAAGTATTCCATCCCAGAAGATGAAATCGTTTTTATACGACGAAAAAATGCTACTTCGGCCCGAATGCCTTTTATAAATAACTACCACAAGTTTTACATGAATGCGGATATATTGCGTTACCACCCCAGTAATGATAGTTTGTTCGTATTCATGCTCAGTTTGGCCCGAGACCTCAACCCTGCGGTATTTGAGTCTTATGATTTTTTTGATCAAGGGGAATACAATGGCATGCTGGGCTTGTATAACTTTCACCCTTTAAAACTTTTTACCCGATATGCTCAAAAGGTAGACACTACGTCTTTTTATGCGATGGAGTTGGCCCAAGCCTTTAATCGGAATGAAAGCCTTATCCGAAGTGTGGCCAGTAATTTAAGTGCCCAGGGGTTCTTGGTATACGACCCTCAAGATGGCTTGATTAACCTAACCAGAAGGATTAATCAGACAGACTCAGCCGACTTGTATCTTAAAGCCGTGGAGCGAATACGCAGGGAGACCTCAAGCACCGCCGATACGAAACTCTATGAAACGTATGATATTGATAACTTCAGGGTAGTCTCGATTGTGGAAAACGGCCCTAATGCCGTAATGCTCCGAGAGGAAGCTAAACTGATTATTATGGGGATTGATAGCTTCCCGATTAGTGAACCTTTGAATGTATATATCAAGCCGGATACCAGTAATAAACAAATTACGGTTTTGGGGGGGAGAAACTTTTATATGGAGAAAGGAGAGATCAAAGTAGGGAACTTCCGCTTTTTAGGGAATAACTTCTTTATGCTGTATGATGACTTTGTGTTGGAGATGCCGGAAATTAATCAGATTCTTTTTACCATCCAAGACAGTAGTTCTGGGGAATTGGTGATTCAAGAGTATGGAGGGGAGATAGATTTTAAACCGGGACGTATTTTTATTAATGACCCCTTGAATAAGTCTGGCTTGAAATATGGCAAAATACCAGGTACTGAAAACTCTTTTTACGAATCCTATCCCAAGTTAAGTATTCCTCAAGGCGGACAGGTATTTTTTGCCGACGCCAAAAGGCAAAATTTTGCCTATGATTCCACCCGATCAGTCTTCACGATTTATGAGATTGATATGGATAGTTTGAACATTAAGGTTCCCATTTTCCCTGGGAAGTTTGAGTCAAATATCTTTCCTACCTTCGAGGAGGATCTTATTCCCATGCCCTATCCTGATAGTACCATGGGATATTTTCATAAACCACCCGAGCCAGGATATGCTTTATACCCCCAAAGTGACATTGTGAAAAACGCCCAGGTAACGTTTACCCGTGATCTGGTAATGAATCAGGAGGGCTTAATGTCGGGTGGAAAGATTACCTATTTAACTACCACCTTGGATTCACCGGAGTTTGTGTTTATGCCTGACTCTGTGACGTCGGATAATATTGAGTTTAGAGTAGAGCCCGGAGTAGAAAAAGGCATCGAGTTTGCCGAAGCCTTTGGTAAAACAGCTCAACTCAGCTGGTATGCTACCCGAGATAGCTTGAAAATAACCAACAAACAAGAAATTTTGCGTTTGGAAGATGCTCGGGAAGCCATCCCTGATGAGGCTTTTGAGCAGAGATTTCGAGATAAACTCTTTACCCTATATGGGAGTAAAGACCCCATGACCTTGGATGGCAATCTCATCATCAGTCGGCAAGGCTTACAAGGAGAAGGTAACCTGGTTCGAAGAGACTTTTCTATTCTCTCTACTTCGGATAAGCTGTTTCAGTTTGGTATTGACGAATTGTCGGGTAAAAATGTGGAATTTAGGATTAACTCCAAAGACCGAGACCCTTACTCATTTGACAAAGGTTTGTTTTACACTCAGAATAAACCAGTACTTACCGGTAACTTCGTAAATGTTGAGTTTGACCTGAGAAATGGGGAGGCCAAGGTCCGCCCGGATGATGAATTTCAAGATTTCACCTCTTTAATCCTGCCCTATGCCGAGTATCGGACTTCCATCAAAGAAGCGGTTTGGGACTTGAATAGCCGAAATATTGAGTTAAATGGTGATTCAACTTCATTCTTTACCTCAACCTATTTTGGAGCAGAAGATTTTAATGAGGAAAACCTAACGTTCCGGGCTAGTCAGGGGATGTATGATATTAATAACCTGAAGCTGAACGTAGAGGGAATACCCTACATAAACTCAGCCGATGCCAGTATTGTACCCAAAGATGGAAAGGCCGTAATCTTGAAAGATGCGGAGATGCAGGAGTTGAAAGAAGCCTTGGTGTTGATTGACACCCTAAACCGGTACCACCGCTTATTTGACGGGAATATCAAGATTAAATCCCGATTGGATTTTGAAGGGGATGCCACCTACCAGTTTGTAAACGTACAGAAAGATACCTTCAACGTGAAGTTTGATAAGTTTGAGTTGGTAGTAGATGAAGTAGAGGATAAAAAACGTAAAAAAGGAAGTACCCCCCTTCGGTTTACCTTTGCTCAAGGTACTGTAAATGAAGAGGATAATTTCTACATTACCTCCCGGGTATTGTACAAAGGGCTAATCAAGATGTACGCTAACCGGCGCAACCTTTCCCTGGATGGATTTATCAAGTTAGACTTAAATACGCGCTCCGATTTTAACGAATGGATTCCCTATCAGAGTGATAAAGGGGATTCTGTATTCTTGGCTGTTGATGAAAAACTTCAAGTGGAAGATGTCGTCATTACCTCGGGGCTGCACTTCAGGCAGGGATCGGCTGGTTTGTACTCCAATTTCCTTTCACCGAAGAAAGCTGACGGGGATATTGATGTTTGTTTGGTAAGTGGTATTTTGGATTATAATCCAGAAATTAATCAGTTTAGGATTGCTCCGCAGGAGGTACGGGACAGTACGTCACTGGCGGCTAATAGTCTGGTATTTGATGACACGCAATCTACCATCAATATTCAGGGGAAATTTGAATGGATGGATGAAGCTACTGCTCCCTATTTACAAGCCGCTGGCTCAGGAGTTGTGAATATTGTAGAAAACACCTACGAGTTTGATAATTTGATATCGATTGACTTCCCTATTAACCCGAAGGCCATCGTAACCATGCAATCGGCTTTTACCCAGCTCAATCCAGAGCTGGTTCAATCCTCTTTGATGCTTGAACGAGGAGACTCCCTACTTCCAAAGCTGGAGGCGATTGCCGGAGAAAAGGCATTCTCTAAATTTGAGGAAAGTATTGGGCTACGCCCGGTACCTATTGGGCAAATTTCCAAGGAGCTACGAAAACCTTTTGTGTTTTCAAAAGTAAATCTTGCTTGGTCGGAGGAATATCGTAGCTTTTATAGTAAAGGAAGCCTTGGTTTGCTAAGCATTTTGGACAAGATTTACGACCAAGACGTGGTTGGGTTCATTGAAATACGGAAAAACCCGAATGGAGATGAGTTTGCTTTTTATGTGTCTCCTGATCCGGACCTTTGGTATTATTTTGAATTTGAAAGAGAGTTTGCCTCAGCTATTTCCTCTGATGAAACCTTTAATGAGTTGGTCGAGTCAAAAGGTGTAGAATTGGCAGCTTTGGACAAAAAAGAAGCTTTTATTAATAAATTTAGAGCCTTGTACGGGGCAGCTGAACTTCCAAAAAAGAAGATAGACCCTTTGAAAAAGGAGAAAGCCGTTGACCCGAAGAAGAAGAAAGCCGATGATGATGACGATGGTTTTTAACATGATTTCTGTCTTCAGTTTGATTAATCTGAATTACTTGACTAGTTTTGTCATAAACGCAATCCAACATGTCTCTTTTGTTTATTTACCATCCTGACCTCATTTATATTCTGCTTGGAGCCGTAATCGCTTATCTTTTGGGGTCTATCCCAACTGCTGTATGGCTAGGGAAACTTTATTTTAATGTTGATGTAAGAGATTATGGTAGCGGTAATGCCGGAGCAACCAATACGTTTAGGGTATTGGGAGTAAAGGCAGGGATCTCTGTCTTATTGTTGGATGTCTTAAAAGGATGGGCGGCCGCTTCCTTTGCTACGCTATTAGTTTATTGGAACCTAGTATCCTACGATGAGTTTTTACTTTATAAGATCGTCTTTTACAAATTGATTTTTGGCTCACTAGCCATCATTGGCCACATTTTCCCCATATACGTTGGATTTAAAGGAGGAAAAGGGGTTGCGACTCTCCTCGGCATGATGCTGGCCGTAGACCATCAATTGACACTTATTTGTGTTGGGGTATTTGTGATTGTTTTGCTTTTATCCCGTTACGTATCTCTAGGCTCTATTTTGGCTACGTTATCCTTTCCTTTACTTTCATTGACCCCTCGCTTCCGACCGGATGATCCAGTATTGATATTCTTTGGCTTCTTGATGTTTGTGGTGGTGGTAATCACGCACCAGAAAAATATCGTCAAGTTGATGCACGGAGAGGAAAGCCGGGCCAATTTACGATTTAGAAAACGGAATTAAGGTTTCTCAAATATTTAGTGAAGAAGCACATATCTTGCGGTATGTGCTTTTTTTAAGAGTATTGGAGGCGGGTACCAGGACTCGTCTTGTTGGCAGATAGCGCTTCCTTACCCAAAGTTTTCCAAAATCTAGTCTCTCGGCACCTATGGCCCGGTTCTCAAATTGGCTTAGGGATAGAGCGGCCTGTTTGAGCTCGTGTAGGCCTGGCGGGTGATGGCAGCGAGTAGCGAAAGCCCGGCCCGCGCCTGCCCCGATTCCCCATTTGGATACGAAAGACGAGGGCGCGGGCAAGCCCCAGTAATAAAAATTGTAGCTTTGAAAAATGGGGATATTCCATAGTTTATTTTAAACTTATGTCTTCTATTTTTACTTTTCTATGTAAATTCCAAGGCGGGATTTATTATAAAAAAATGCACTAGATTCCTATTTTATGAACGCCAATACTTATATCGAGGAAAACCGGGAGCGATTCCTGGAAGAACTTTTTGCCCTGTTACGAATTCCCTCCATTAGCACCGATTCTCAGTACGCCGGAGATGTGCGTAAAGCAGCTGAGATGATAAAACAGCGCTTGGAAGAAGCCGGAGTGGACTTTGCCGAAATACACGAAACCCCTTTGCATCCCATTGTATACGCCGAAAAACAAGTAGATGCCAGCTTGCCCACCGTGCTGGTGTATGGGCATTACGATGTGCAGCCACCTGACCCTTTGGCGCTTTGGACGAGTCCGCCCTTTGAGCCAACCATAAAAGACGAAAAGATTTACGCTCGAGGTTCCAGCGATGATAAAGGGCAAATGTATATGCATATCAAGGCCATGGAAACCATGCAAGCCTTGGGAGAAGTGCCCTGCAACATTAAATTTCTGATTGAAGGGGAAGAGGAAATTGGTTCGGACAACCTGGATAATTTTGTAGAAGCCCAGCAAGAGAAACTCAAAGCCGACGTGGTTTTGATTTCGGATACTAGTATTATCGCCAATGATACACCCTCTATAACGGCCGGAGTTCGAGGCATGAGTTATATCGAGATTGAACTTACCGGGCCCAACCGCGATTTACATTCGGGAACGTATGGAGGAGGCGTAGCCAATCCGATCAATGTCTTGACCGATATTATTAGCTCTTTGCACGATGAGCATAGGCGCATAAGCATACCAGGCTTCTACGAGGATGTCTTGGAATTAAATGAAAATGAGCGCTCCGAAATGGCTCGGATTCCTTTTGACGAAGCAGCCTACAAAGACTCCTTGGGCGTAAAAGAGGTGATGGGCGAAGATGGATTTACCACCCTCGAACGAACCTCAAGCCGGCCCACGTTGGATGTTAACGGAATCTGGGGAGGATACACCGGGGAAGGGGCCAAAACCGTCATCGCTTCCAAAGCCTCAGCCAAGATTAGCATGCGTTTGGTGCCTAATCAAGATCCGGAGAAAATTACCAAGCTTTTTATGGAGCATCTACAAAAAATTGTTCCCCCTTCGGTAAGCATAAAATTCATCCCGCATCACGGGGGGTATCCGGCCCTAACGCCGATCGACTCAGTGGCTTTTCAAGCGGCAAGCCGGGCATTTGAGGAAGTTTGGGGCAAGACCCCCATCCCTAAACGAGAAGGAGGGAGTATCCCGATTGTGGCTATGTTTGAAAAAGTACTCGGGATCAAGACGGTACTGATGGGCTTTGGCTTGGATTCAGACAGTATCCATTCCCCTGATGAGCACTACGGGATTTTCAATTACTTCCAAGGCATTGAAACCATCACGCAATTTTATAAGCACTACCAGGAGATGATGAAACGTTAAGGGGACGTTAAAAGAATATACCAGGTGCCCTTTCCCCCAATAAAGGGGCACTTTTGCATACCTATACGAGTTTTATTCGTATGCTACCTGATACAGTTGATTATTGTACCCAAAGCCTACAACATCATGAAGAAGCTCCTCGCCCTCACATTTTTCAGCTTGTTTATTTACGGGACTCAGGCCCAGGTAATGGACCATACCCAAGAAAAGTGGTCGGTTTCTAAAAAGAAGATAGCTCAGGGCGAAACATTGGACCTTATTTTTACGGTCGAGGTAAGTAAGGATTGGTATATCTACTCTACTGAGTTTGATGCCATTGGCCCCCTGCCCACTGAGTTTAGTTTTACGGAAGATCCCTCCTACGAACTGGTAGGTAAAGTACAAGCTATCCAGCCCAAAACCAAATACGATGAGATTTGGGAAGGCAATGTAGCCTATCATCAGAAAAAGGCGGAGTTTCGCCAAACCATCAAAATACTCCAAGAAAACCCCAATATTCAGGGGGAATTTTCCTTCCAGACCTGTTCTAATGTAACGGGGCAATGTTTGCCCCCAGAAAGTGTAGAATTTTTATTTACGGGCCAAGATATCCAAGTAATCGCCCAGGCTCAAATAGAAACCGTAGAGCCCCCCATAAATAAAACGGAAGTGCCTCAGCCAGAGAGTCCCCAGGAAGATCCAGGATCCAAAGAAATAGAAGAACAGGAGGTGGATGACAATCAGGATGGACGCATCGATGAAGAAGATAGTGTGTCGGCTACTGAGCCAGATGATAAAGTGGAGGAGAAAGAGAAGGAAGAGGCTGCTTCTACAAGCCCCCAAACTAGGGGCTCAGGCAACACCCCAGATACAAGCTCGGGAAGTTTATGGATTTTTGCTTTAGAAGCCTTTTTTTGGGGCTTTTTTGCCCTCCTGACCCCTTGCGTGTTCCCGATGATCCCGATGACGGTAAGCTTTTTTACCAAGCAAAGTAAAACTCGACAGGAAGGGATTACCAAAGGGGTGATTTATGGCTTATCTATTGTCTTGATTTACACCATTCTGGGAGTGATTTTCTCCCGCATTTTTGGCCCGGCCTTTAATAATTGGCTCAGTACACACTGGGTGCCCAATATCTTCTTTTTCCTTTTGTTGGTAGTGTTTGGGCTTTCCTTTTTAGGAGCCTTCGAGATCGTTTTGCCCAGCGCTTGGGTCAATCGAAGTGATCAACAGGCCGATAAAGGGGGCTACTACGGAATCTTTTTTATGGCCTTTACCCTGGCCCTGGTTTCTTTTTCATGTACGGCCCCTATCGTGGGGACTGTTTTGGTGCAGTCGGCCGGGGGGCAATGGATTAAGCCGATTATCGGGATGGTGGCCTTCTCTTCCGCACTGGCCCTACCCTTTGCCTTGTTTGCCATATTTCCCTCCTGGTTGCAAAGTTTGCCCCACTCCGGGGGGTGGCTCAACTCGGTCAAAGTGACCTTGGGCTTCTTGGAGTTGGCCCTCTCTTTAAAGTTTTTAAGCGTAGCCGACCAGGTATATCATTGGGGTATTTTAGACCGGGATGTTTTCTTGGCCCTCTGGGTCGTGATCTTTGGGATGCTGGGTTTTTACTTTTTGGGTAAAATTCGCTTGCCCAACGATTCGCCTATCGAGCGATTGAGCGTGGGGCGGGCCATGTTGGCTATGTTTAGTTTATCCTTTGTGGTTTATCTTATTCCAGGTTTGTTTGGAGCGCCTTTGAAGCCCTTGGCCGGTTACTTGCCCCCTCTCTCTACCTTGGATGGTTTTAATTTGGCTCAAAATACCAATTACTCGACCAAATCTGAGGATTTTCCTCCGGTGAAGTATGCCGATTTTTTGCACTTGCCCCATCAGCTACAAGGCTTTTTTGATTACGAAGAAGGGCTGGCCTACGCTAAAAAGGTCAATAAACCCATTTTCATTGATTTTACCGGGCACGGCTGCGTTAACTGTCGCGAGATGGAAGCCCGGGTATGGTCCGAGCCCCAGGTTTTGAAACGTCTTCAGCAAGATTATGTAGTGATTGCCTTGTATGTGGATGATAAAACTAAATTGCCCGAAGAAGATTGGCAGGTTTCCGAATACGACGGACGAACGAAAAAGACCATCGGGGCCTTGAATGCCAATTTCCAAATCGAACGCTTCAACAACAATGCCCAGCCTTATTACTGCTTGCTCAATCACCAGGGACAACTGTTAAGAGACCCCATTGCTTATGAGCTCAATGTCAGTAAGTTCGTCAATTTCCTAGATGCGGGCTTGGAAGATTTCCAAAAAAAAAATGAAGTAGTCGCGAGCCGAAATTAATTGTAAAGTTATATAGCGGGGGCTTGCCCGCGCCAGGAAGACTCGGCTAAAATGACCTTTCCTGGCGGCGCGGGCCGGGCTTTCGCTACTCGCTGCCTTTCCCCGCCAGGCCTACACGAGCTCAAACAGGCCGCTCTATCCCTAAGCTGAAGAAGA
>CAWUIO010000142.1:0-15142 GCA_963922455.1 uncultured Microscillaceae bacterium | reverse complement strand
ACCTTTTGGCCAAGAAAATATTTGTGGGTAATCGATAGGCTCAAACATGCCGCTCTATCCCTCAGCCAAACCGGGAAGTTAAGGGGAAATGGAGCATTTCATTAAAAAACTAGGATGTATGTTTCCCCTATCTTCTATGCCCTCAAAATAAAAGCTCTCCCAAACCATAGCCCAGCATTGTGGTTTTATTTTTAACTTTAAGTCCAAATTCTTTTGAAGCCCAATATGAGTCAACAAGTACGTGTCCGCTTTGCTCCTAGCCCCACGGGAGCCTTGCACATTGGAGGAGTGAGAACGGCCCTCTACAACTATCTTTTTGCCCGACAAAATGATGGGGTATTCGTTTTACGTATTGAAGATACCGATCAGACCCGCTATGTCGCCGGTGCCGAAGACTATATCTACGAATCCCTCGAGTGGCTAGGCCTTATCCCGGATGAATCTCCAAAAGTAGGAGGCAACTATGGTCCTTACCGCCAATCGGAGCGCAAAGACCTTTACCGGCAGTACGTCGACCAATTGATCGAGCAAGGCCATGCCTATTACGCCTTCGATACCGATCAGGAATTGGAAGCCATGCGTGAGCGACTCAAAGCCGCCAAAGCCAAAAACCTATCTTATAATGCCATCACCCGGCGTCAGATGAAAAACTCCTTGACCTTAGACGCCCAGGCAGTTCAAGAGCTAATGGATGCCGGTACGCCGTATGTAGTCCGTATCAAGATGCCCTTAAAAGAAGAAATTCGCTTTCAAGACCGGGTTTTTGATTGGGTAAAGGCGCATTCGTCTACCCTGGACGATAAAGTATTGCTCAAATCTGATGGTATGCCTACCTACCATTTGGCCAATGTGGTAGACGACTATCTCATGAAAATTACCCACGTAATACGAGGAAAGGAGTGGTTGCCCTCAAGTTATCTACACGTACTACTTTATGAATACTTAGGTTGGGGCGAGCAGAGGCCCGAGTTTGTACACCTACCCTTGATATTAAAACCCAGTGGAGAAGGCAAATTGAGTAAGCGGGATGCCCAAGAATACGGGGTTCCGGTATTTCCTCTAGAATACCATGACCCCAAAAGCAAAGAAATCCTTACAGGTTTTAGAGAAGAAGGCTATTTTTCGGAAGGACTGATTAACTTTTTGGCCTTTTTGGGCTGGAACCCCGGTACCGAACAAGAAATCTTTTCCTTAAAGCAGCTGGTTAGTGATTTTAGCCTGGATAGAATTGGTAAATCTGACCCTGTTTTCCCAGTAGATAAAGCCAAGTGGTACAATCAACAATACCTGAAGGAGATGGAAGATAGCCGTATCCTGGCTATGATGAAAAGCCGGGCCCAGCATCAAGGCATATCCTTACCCGATTGGGAAGATGCTAAGTTTACCGCCCTGGTAGATTTGATGAAAGATCGTATTACCTTTCCGGGAGATATTTTAGAAGAAGCTTCCTATGTTTTTCAGGCCCCAGAAAGCTATGATGAGAAGACCCTCAAGAAAAAATGGAACGAAGTATCCTCTGCATTTGTAAAAGATTTAAAGGATACCTTTGCCAAAGACGAGGGAGCTTGGGAGGCGGAGCACATCAAGCACTTGCTCCAAGACTTGATAGAAAAACAAGAACTTAAGTTTGGCAAAGTGATGGCCGGGGTACGATTGGCTGTAACCGGTTTGGGCGGAGGCCCCGACTTAATGGTCGTCATGGAACTTATCGGCAAAGAAGAAACTCTAGCCCGTATGGAAAAAGCCCTAAGCGAATTAAATAAGTAAATGATAAAGCTCATGAGCAAGAAAAAAGAAGACCCTAAAAAAGACCCAAAAAATAAAAGCTCGGTGAAGGTAAGCGAAAAGCTTCCTAACTTTGATATCCAAATCAACTCTTTTGGGGAGATCATTTCCAACTATGATGTGGATAAGATCAATGAGTTTCTTAACAAAAACGTGGAAGATAAGAAACTCAAAAACCGTAAAGACCTAGATCTAGGAACCTCAGAAGGGGATACCCAAGAAGAAGAAAAAGAAGATTAACCTTTCATGGCCGAAGACCTCAGTTACCAAATCCTGGGAGAAAGGGCCCAAATCCTGGAAATCAATCTAGAACCGGGCAAAGCGCTCATAGCCGATGGGGGAGCCTTACTTTATTTAGACGAAGAAGTTTTTTTTGAAACCCGTCCCGATGATGGGGCTGGCCCCCTCGAGGAAGAGCCCGAAGTGCCGGGTATTTCGGATGATTTCTTGGAAAACCCAGAAAATATAGACGAGCCGGAGCTTGAAGAACCTACCCAGGACCGCCCACTCATTCATAAACTTTGGGTGGCTACCAAAAAGGCGGTAGAGCGAATGGCCCAAAAAGCCGAGAAAGAAAAAGATGAATTCTTGGGCGATGATCTCTTGAACGAAGAGGAGGGCCCTAGCTCTTTAGATGATTTGTTAGAAGACGATTCCCCAGCCCCGTTTTCCTGGTATATTACACACTTTGAGAACCAAAGCGACTATGTGCGCAAAGTAGCCTTCACCACGGCCAATTCGGGTACGCTGATCAAGGTTGATATGGATGCCATTCCTGGTTCTGAGTTAATTGTGCAGCACGGAAGCTTTTTATGCGCCGCCCTGGGTACCCGCTTGGATAAATTTATAGACACCGACCAAAGTATCACCTTTACCCGGGAAAACTTTTACAAGCTAGACCGTGTCAGGGGGAGAGGTCTGGTTTTTCTGCAAGCCGAAGGGCATATCTTAGAAAAAGAGCTGGAGCACGATACGATTCGGGTAAATCTTTTTTCTTTAATTGCTTTTGAAAGCAGTTTGCAAATTGATCTCAATATGATTACCCCGGTGCAATCCATGCATTACGAAGAAGATATCCAATTTGTGACGCTGAGCGGGCAAGGTAAATATTGGCTCCAATCGGCTACCCTACAACAAATGGTGTATCGCCTCACGCCTTTTATTTTTGAACCTCCTCCCGAAGATCCCCCCCCTCCGATAGGCTCTGATCTTTCTGAAGAAGACCTGGAAGCTGGTTTGGGAGGCGATTTGGCCGATGTATAAGGATCAAGTACCTAATCCCGGCTCACAAATACAAAGATGGCTTAGGGATGGAGCGGCCTGTTTGAGCTCGTAAGGGCCCTGCGGGGAAAGGCAGCGAGTAGCGAGAGCCCGGCCCGCGCCAGCACTTTCTTGAAAATGGGCACCCCAAGTGATAGCGCGGGCAAGCCCCACTTCTTTATAGTCTTGAATAACCATCTGAGCAGGTTTGCATTTGTTCCTTTTACCAGTTAAAGTTAAATTCGCAGATACGTCTTTTGAGTAAAAAAATATGATACAACGTATTCAAAGCATTTATTTGTTTGTAGCCGCAATTTGCCTTTTTGCGGTATTATTTGTACCCATTTGGGGGCAGGTATTGGCCGAAAATGGGCAAAAGGCCTTGCTGGATGCCTGGCAGATGACGGTAAGCAATGTAGAGGGAGAGTCTGAGTCGCAGTCTACCATCTTGATTGGTATTTTGTCTATTATATCGGGCATTTTGTCATTAGTCAGTGTATTTCTATTTAAAAACCGGCTGGCCCAGATGCGGGTAGTCCTGCTTAATACCCTTTTTATGTGTGCCGTTCTGGGAGCAGCGGTATATTACACCTATCCGGGTAATACCATGGTGAGCAAAACCGGAACAGAAACCTATCATATAGGCTACTATTTGCCTGGGATTGCCTTGATTTTAAACTTTTTGGCGCGTCGGGCTATCAATCGTGATGAAAAACTGGTGCAGTCCATGGATCGGATGCGGTAATTTTATTTCTTAAATCATGGCTTTTTTTAGAATCATCACCCCCCAAGGTTTAATTTTTTTAGGGGTACTTGGCTTATGTCTGCCCTTTATAGCGACTTATCTCAAAGCTCAGGAAGCTTATAACGAAGGCTCCTATTATGTCAAGGAAGATGAGCCGGTCGTGGGTTTCCTGGCTTATGATACACTCAATCCGGATGTGCTCTTGTATAAGGCCCAAGCTCAAGGAAAGGCCAAAAAAATAGAAAAATCCCGCTTGCAGGGGTTTAGCTGGGGAGATGAGCAGTACCTGGTCTTAGACCAAGTGCCCGTTTATGTGGGCAAGGGCTCCTATCGTTGGTTAAAAAAAGCGATTGTCCGTCGGGTTCCTACCTTACAGGCTTATCTTTTTGAGGTATTTTATAAGGAGACCGAACCTTTTACGGGCCAGGTATCGCATTTTAGAAGTTACGTTTTAAGAAAAAGTGCGGACAGCCCGGAGGGAAGTTTAGCCATACCCCAATACATGGATTTAAAATCTTCTCATCTAGAAGAAATCAAAAGTTTTCTCTTGGATTTTTTTGAGGAAGCTTCGCCCAACTTTAAAGAGGAATTACAAAAAATTCGCAAATCCGGTGAACTGCTCAACTTACCCAATTGGTTGGATCGCGAAGCGGAAACCTTTCGCCCAGCTGAGCAAACAATCCCAAAGATACCTTCTCCTCCCGAAAATCTGGAAAAAACGGAGATGGCTTTTCCTACTGAAGTTCTAGAAATGGAGATAGACGAAATCCCTAAAACGCTACGCTGTGTGGCGGGAAATGGGAGCTTTATATACTTTAAGGGGCGCTTAGAGCTGCAAAGCAAAGACTACACAGGCCTTTTTAAAGATCCCTTGAGCAAAACTTCTCAAGTAAACGCTCCCAAAGCGGTGTTTAGCCCAGACGATACCTTTGACTTCATTAGCAAGTGCACCTTGGAAGGCAAACAAAAAGGAGATGCTGGGGGCTTGCTTATTTGGATGGATGCTAATGTGTGGGCCCGCGCGGGCATCGAGTGTACTTCTGAAGGAAACCTCCTGATTAATACGACCCTAAACCGGGGCTACAGCGATAGGAGTCAACACATACTCGGTGCTGCCTCTTCGGTTTACCTTCGCTTAAGTCGCTATGGTGAGGAGGCCTATGCCTTTTATTATTCAAAAGATGGGAAGGCATGGCAACTCTTACGCTACTTCTATCTACCGTCTGGGCCCCCAAAAAATACCGGAAGCTTGGGATTTTTTGCAGCTTCGCCCTTTGGTAAAGCCTTGAAGGTGTTTTGGGAAGAAATCCAATATAGGGCAGAGGCTCCTGAGGGTCTTGGGAATGATTAAGACGTACCTAGCTAGTGAACTATAAGCGAGTAGTATGCTATATTTCCTCTCTATGGTTAGGCTTTTTCCTTTGCCAAGCCTTGATTCATTTACCTCTAATCAATCCCATTTAACATGCTATTAGCGAAGCGCGGTAAGAAAAGTACCTATCAGCAGCTTCGGGGCTTCCCCGCGCTATAACAAAGGTTCAGGGGAGTTCATAAGTAGCGGCGCGGGTCGGGCCATCGGGCTAGGCCTTGAGCCGTCCCACGCGCAAACCAGCGGCGGTCTCAACCCTCCGGGCTTCTGTCCCTAAGCCACAGGTAGTTAAATTTTCCAACCGTGCTACATGTTTTTTTATATACACCAGTAGCGTGAGATTAATCTTGAATGCCTACCCACGTAAGATAATGTGATGATGTCCACCTAATTTTTTGAATCTCCGACTGGGTTTTACGTAATAACCATTGTAATACCCACACACAATCCTCCCTTCTTACAAAGAGCTTTTTTTTAATGTACTGCTCCTTATTTTTTTCAGCCAAATGACTGCAAAAGATAAGAATTTTTACCAGCACCAAAGTACAGCAGATGAAGCTCTGATCCTATTACATAATAAAAATAAGATCAACCAATGTGTACATCGAGACTACACCACATTTTTTGCCTGGTTTGCCTTCTGATTCCCAATTTTTTATGGAGTCAAACCGCCGATTTTGAAGCAACAATCTCTGCAAATGGCTGTGAACTGGCTACCTATGATTTTACAGACCTTTCTACCGGCCCTAATTTAAATAATCGGTATTACGAGTGGATATTTGGGAATGGTAATAGTGTTCAAGAAACGCCCAATATAGACCCCAGTATCCAAAACCCCTCGGCTAGCTATAATTCCTCTGGGGTGTTTACGGTTACCCTCAATATTCGGGATGGCTTTATGGGCACCATCCTTTCTACGGCTTCGCGCGATGTAGTAGTCTTTGAACCCGCATCCCCCGATTTTAGTGTTGATGATAATGCGGGTTGTACCGACTTTACCGTCAACTTTACCGACCAAACCGACACATCCGCATTGACAATTGGGCGGGTAGTACGATGGACTTGGAATTTTGGGGACGGAAATAGCCGGAGCGGTACCGACCCAATGGTAGATGCCAACCCCCAACATACATACTTGTTTCCCGGAAATTACCAGGTTACCTTAACCGTAGAGACCTATTCGGGTGGGATACAAACCTGCGTAGACTCTCGGGCCCGGACCGACTTTGTCCAAGTGCGCCATACGCCTACGGCTGCTTTTGCCTTGACTAACCCCAATGCGTGTGCCTTACCCTTTACGGCGCAATTTCAAAATAATTCTACGGTGCCAAGTAATCCTCCTCCAGCTGGAACGCTTAGCTCCTATGAGTGGATTTTTTATGATACGGATGGTACAACCGTATTAGGCACTAGTACCAGCGAAAACCCTACGTTTACCTATACAAATTTTGGTTCTTATCCGGTACAACTAAAAGCCATTACCACCGATGCTTGTCCTGACTCCATTTTAGTAAGTAATGCGGTAGTAATTAATAATAACCAAGCCAACTTTACCCTACCTACTAGCAATTTATGTGCTGGCAACGCCCTTACTTTCACCGATGCTTCCTCAGTCGGCGCGGTTGCTTGGTCTTGGGACTTTGGGGATGCAAGTCCCGCCGGGAGTGGGCAAAATCCCCAACATACGTATACCAATGCTGGCATGTATGCTGTGCAACTCACTACTACCTTTGCCGATGGTTGTAGTGTTACCTCCGCTCCGCAAAACATCACAATCAACCCTCTCCCCGACGCTACGTTTACCATAGATCCTTTGGTAGGGCTGTGTGAGGTTCCTAAAACGATCACATTTAATCCGGTTACAAGCGGAGCTGGCTTTGCCTATTCCTGGAATTTCGGCGATCCTAATGTATTCGGTGGGGGCACAAGTGCCTTGTCAAACCCTAGCCATACCTACACCGACTTTGGTACTGTAAACGTCGAGCTCACCCTTACCAATACCACTACGCTATGCTCCGAAACATTTACTTTGGCTATTGAAATTGAGGAGCCAACGGCTATGTTGAGTGCCAATATACAAGAAGGCTGTGCTCCCTTAAATGTGACTTTTGACGCTACTGGGAGCATGGCCAACGAAGCTATTGTCAACTACGCCTTCGACTTTGGTGATGGAAATTCGGTTAATTTACCGGGACCTACGGCTACTCCTCAAGTGAATCATACCTATACAAGTTTTGGAGATTATAATCCTAGCCTCACAATCACAACTACGAATGGCTGTCAAAGAACCATCTTACTTGCTCCCATTGAGGTTGGAGAACCCCCCACCATTGATATGGTCACTCTAAGTAGGCCAGGGGGATGTGTAGACGATGGAGGAGGAATAACCTTTACTCCTGTATTTAGTGGAGGGGTCTTGGCCGATTCACTGATTTGGGATTTTGGAGATGGCACGGTCGAAGAAATTGGGAATACCGACCCTATTACGCATACCTTCACAACCATCGGTAGTATAACCGTTTCCTTAACGGCTTTTGCCAATGGTTGTGAAGTAAATGCTCCATTTACATTTCCAGTCTCGATCGATGGCCCATTAGCCCGATTCGATATAGTGGGAGGAGGAGCGGCTTGTACCAATACCAATACCTTTGACTTTACCAACCTCAGCCTGGATGGCCCCAACACCATCTACACCTGGAATTTTGGGGATGGGAGTGCCTCCCAAATCATCCCGAATGGGAGCCCAGTAAGCCACACGTATATGACCCCTGGAACCTTCACGGTTACTTTGACTGCTACGGATGCGACGAGTTCTTGCACGAATGTAGCTACTAGACAAATTAACGTGAGTGTATCAGGGGCCGACTTTACCGTCTTCCCCGACCCGGCAGATGTGTGTCGTAATCAGGCAGTACAATTTTTTGACAATTCCACTACGACGGGCACCATAGTTCGTTGGACTTGGAACTTTGGAGACGGTAATTCCCAAACCTTTACCAGTAGTCCTCCCAATACCCAACATACCTATTTACCGAGGAGCACTCCCTATCAAGCTACCTTAACCATTGAAGAATCCAACGGGTGTACCAGTACCTCACCCCCCCAAAATGTATTGGTCTATGGCCCTGTGGCAAATTTTAACGCCAATTTGGTAGTCTGCGAGGGCGAACCTCTCAATTTTACAGATACCTCGGTCCCCACTCCTGGTACTTCCAATATTACAGGGTGGCTTTGGAATTTTGGTGATCCAGCATCAGGGGTCAATAACACCAGTTCACAACAGAATCCTAGTCATGCGTTTTCTGGGCCTGGTACCTATACAGTAACCTTACAGGTTGAAGACGACAATGTCTCGCTTGGTTCCTGTGAGGCAGAAGTTACCCAGACTATACAAGTGCTCGCCAAACCGGAAGCCGGGTTTACAGTAACCCGTAGTAAATTTTGCCTAAGCAATACCATAAATTTTACCGACATTTCAAGGGATGTGCCTGGGGGTAGTGGCCTTACCTATACTTGGGATTTTGATGGCTTGGCCACAAATACATCTACCGACCCCGCCAATCCTGAAATAACGTACAACGCCGTAGGAACCTACAATGTTAGACTGACAGTTGAAACTGCCAATGGCTGTACCGACGAATTTGTCCAAACCATAATCGTTGTAGATCCCGATGCTTCCCTAATTGCAGATGGCGTAATTTCCCCTTCTACCCTTACCAAAAACTGTCCACCGGCTGTGGTTAATTTTACCGCTGTACCCACTGCGGGCTCAGATATCACAGGTTATCGCTGGGATTTTGGAGATGGGAACTTAGCATTTGTCCAAAATCCGACCCATACCTATACTTTTCCCGGAGTGTATACCGTGGAGGTTACCCTAACTAGTAGCGCCGGTTGCGACATAGTGAAAACCATCAATAATTTTGTCACGGTAGAAGGGCCAACGGGTAGTTTTAATTTTGTACCAACTCAGGCTTGTGCTCCCGAACAAGTCGATTTTACGGCCGGGACTATACAAAATCTTGGCTCCACTGGAAGTACCATTCAGTGGGATTTTGGAGATGGAACGACTACGGCTGAGATCTCGCTTACCCAGGCTGAGTTTGATGCCGCTGGAGGGAACATACCTGGTAAAACGTTAGTATCTCACGTTTATCAAATTCCCGGAGTCTATACCCCATTTATGATTTTGAAGAATAACCTGGGGTGTAAAGTGTCTTACACATCCGTGACCGGATCTGTGAGGGTAAGTGGTAAACCTACCGCCAATTTTACCTGGGGAAATAGTGGTGGGGTTATTTGTGAAGGAGTCAATTTTAACTTCCAAGATCTTAGTCAAGCCAATAGTGTTACTCCTAATTCCTTATTACCTCAAATTGATACCTGGAACTGGACTTTCTTTGATACAGATGGTACGACAGTCTTAGGCACTTCTACCGACCAAAATCCAGTACGGATGTACAGTGCCTCCGGGGATTACCCAGTCCAACTTATTGTAGAGAGTGCTTTTGACCCCACTTTTCCTCCGGGGTGTAGTGATACGATTACTCAAGTGGTTCGGATTATTGAGCCTTCCATTACTTCCGATTTTATCATTAATAATCCGGTTATATGTCCCGGGGAGCCTGTTAGCTTTACAAATAACTCGAGTAGCAGTACCATGCCGCCCCTTAACCTCACCTATCAATGGGAGTTTTTAGATAATGGAGGGCTTGTAATTGGTACCTCAACCGATGAAAACCCAACCTTTACCTTTAATACCACAGGCACTTATTCTGTCCGTTTGACCGTAAATGATGATGCTGGCTGCGCCGCTCAGGCGGTCAAGACCAACCAAGTATTGGTGAATGAGAGGCCTTCATTTGCTACTCAGCCCCAAAATGTAAGTGTATGTGAGGGAGACAATGCTCAATTTAGTGTGCTGGCCAGTACCGCGAGCCTAAATATTGGGGATATTGATTATCAGTGGCAAGTAAATGATGGAGGGGGATGGGCCGATCTAACCAATAATGCCACCTACCAAGGAGTGAGTGGTACGCTGAGTAATGCTACTCCCGATTCAGATTTAGATATCATGATGGTACCCCTCGGATTTGATGCCTATCAATACCGTTGCGTATTTATTCATACAACGACGACTACGTGTACGCGTACCTCCAATGAAGTAAGCTTAAATGTAAACCAATTGCCCACCGTGGCTAGCGTAGGGGCCAATCAAGTATTGTGCGATTTTACTACAACATCCGTTACAGGTAATACACCAACTGTCGGAACCGGTTTGTGGACTCAGATAAGTGGGCCCTTGGATGCGGTCATAATTACCCCTAACAATCCTACTACCAACATCAACATAGGTTTTGGTACCTATGAATTTCAATGGGCTATTTCCAATGGAACGGGGCTAGGGAGTTGCCCGCCCTCACAAGCTACTATTCGGATAGATAACACAGCCCCAGCCGACGCAGGAGTAGATCAATTTGTATGTAATCAAGCATCCTTTCAGTTGAATGGTAATGATCCAGTGGCTGCAGGTGGAGGAACGGGTACGTGGACGTTTGTCAGTGGTCCTAGCACCCCGGTCATTGTAGACGCAACAGATCCTCAAACTGAAGTCAATACTTTGGTTACGAGTGCCACCCCCTATATTTTTCGTTGGACAATTTCAGGAGCCACGGGATGTGGCACAACCCAAGATTTAGTAGAGGTAAGTAATTTTGGATTACCCCAATTTAGTGGCCAACCACAAAACCTTACCTTATGTGAAGGACAATCGGGTAGTATCTTGGTCAACGCATCACCTAGTCTGAACTACCAGTGGCAAATTGATGATGGGGGCGGGGGAGGCTACGTGAATATAGCCAATGCGGGCGTATATAGTGGCGCGAATACCAATGAATTGCAGTTGACTGGGGTGACTAGCAGTCTTGATCTGGCTCGTTATCGTTGTGTAATCACTAACCCTACAACCAATTGCCAGAATACTTCCAATGAATCCATATTAAGAGTCATTCCGGTACCCAATAATACAGTAAGTGTGGATCAAAATGCCGTTTGTGAGGGTACACCCGTAACAATATCCGTTTTCAATACAGAAATTGCCTATACCTATTATCTGCAAGTTTCGGGGAATCCTGTAGCAGGCGTGGCCTCTCTAACGGGTGATGGTACTAATTTAAGCTTCGATCCGGTAATTCCACTTGCCAATACTACCTACGAAGTTAGGGCAGAAAGTAATTTAATTAACTCCTCTTCTTGTGTCGTTGTCTTGGCTAGTACTGTCTCGGTTGCGGTAACCCCAACTACCAGCCCGGCTGATGCGGGCATAGATCAAAACCTCTGTGCAGACAATACCACCTTATCGGCCTCCTCTCCGGCCCAAGGCACAGGGACTTGGACAGTAATTTCAGGAAGTGCCAACCTAGTAGACCCTAGCAGCGCAACTTCGGGTCTTAATACAATTGACTTTGGAGTAACAAGGCTTGTATGGAGCGTAAGCAATGGCGTATGCCCTCCAGAGCGAGATACCGTACAAATTACCCGCTTTGAAACCGTTACAGCCAATGCAGGCGTGGATCAAACGATCTGTGGCAATGCTACGGGTTTAAATGCTACGATCCCCTCTGCGGGTAGCGGGGTTTGGACATTAGTTTCAGGAACGGGCAGCATTTTAGATAACACAGCGCCTAATTCGGCAATTATTAATATAGGCTTAGGTGACAATGTCTTTCGTTGGACCGTGACAAATGGCACTTGCCCTACTGCCAGTGATGAAGTTACTATTCGCAGAGAAAGTACTACCGTATTTTCTGATGCGGGCCCCAATCAAGAAATATGTATTGACTCAGTCGACTTGGCAGCCAATACGCCCAGTTCTGGTACTGGAGTATGGGCCTTGATTGCCGGATCGGGTACCCTGGACGATACAAGTAACCCCAATACCCGAGTAAGAAATTTAGGGCCGGGTATCAATACCTTCCAATGGACGGTATCCAACCCTTGTGCTACGGCTATCTCTACAGTTGATATCACTTTGACAAATCCAACAGCTACGGCCAATGCAGGGATTGATCAATCTGTATGTCTCACTACGGCAACGCTAAATGCCTTACCCGTGCCGGCTGGACAAGGAACCGGAACTTGGCAGGTAGTGAGTGGAGGAGCTAGCATTATAGATCCAGCCGATCCAAGTTCAAACGTAAGCAATTTAAATTTAGGTAATAATACGTTCCGCTGGTTGATTACGAATGGCGTATGCCCTAGCAGTGAAGATTTCATAACGGTGACCCGTCTAGATGATCCTACGGCTAGTATCATCGGTTCCAATCAGGCCCTTTGTGTGGATAATACTACTTTCTTGGCCACTTTACAAGGCAATACTCCCGCTCTTGGAGAGACCGGGGTGTGGACAGTTGTACAAGGAAGTGGTACTTTTGGTAATGCCAACTCAGCCAATACCACAGTTAGTAATTTAGATTATGGAATCAACGAATTTCGTTGGACGGTGAGTAATGGTGTATGTAGTGATGCAACGGCCAGTATTGTTTACACTTTGTCTGAACCCCTGGGTACCGTAACGGCTAGTCCATCTCAAAGTGTAGTATGTGGTGATGCCACAACTATCATAAATATAAATGGTAGTAACTTACCTACCGGAGGTACTGGGGTTTGGTCTGCCAGTGACCCTGGAATACAGTTTGGAGATGTAAATACGCCAAATACAACCATTACAAATTTACCCGAAGGGAGTCATACCATCACCTGGACGGTAAGTAATGGTTCTTGTACGCCTACTTCGGCCAACTTTATAGTAACACTTTCGGAAGCAATTACTTCAGTTAGCGCTAGTACCCCACAATCGGAAGTATGTGGTAGTCTAAGTACTGTCATTCCTATACAAGGTAGTGCCTTAGCTGGGAATGAAACAGGCATGTGGACGGCTAGTAACCCAGCTATCCAATTTGTGGATGATGGAGCTGCCATCACAAGCATGGATAATTTACCAGTAGGTACCCACACAATAACCTGGACTGTAACTAAAAATGGCTGCCCAACCCAATCAGCGAATTTTTTAATCACCTTACACGAAGAGATAAGTGCTGTAACTGCCTCGACGCCCCAGGCCGAAGTTTGTGGGGACGTCACGACAGTTATCTCTATTACGGGGAGTAGCCCACCATCTGGGGGTAGTGGGGTATGGTCTGCAAGCAGCCCTGCTATTAACTTTGGAAATACTTCTCAAGCTAGTACGACCATTGATAATCTTCCATTGGGTACCCACACCATAACTTGGACGGTAAGCAATGGTAACTGTACTCCACAGTCAGCCAATTTTGCTATCACGTTAAGAGAAGAGCCAGGGAATGTTACAGCCTCAACCCCGAATCCCATAGTTTGTGGCTCTCTCACCGACATATTCACGATCCAAGCTAGTGCAATTCCTGCTGGGATGTCTGGTCAATGGTCGGCGAGCGATCCGGGAATCCAATTTGGGGATATGACCGCGGCCAATACGACGATAAGTAATCTGCCTGAGGGAACCCACACGATAACATGGACGCTGAGTAATGGTAGCTGTACCAATTCAAGCACTAATTTTAATATCACACGGGTGAGCAATCCCATTACCTCGGCCGGAAATGACCAAACCCTTTGTGCTACTTCCACTACTTTAAATGCAGATGAATTACTGGCAGGCCAAGGAGAAAGTGGGGCATGGACGGTTGAGGCCGGAACCGGAACCTTTACAGATCCTAATGATCCCAAGACAGATGTAAGTGGGTTGAGCCCAGGTGTAGAAAATCGCTTCCGCTGGACGGTTTCTAAATCCACTTGTACACCCGTTTCGGATGTAGTAGCCATAACGGTGTTAGATGCTCCTACTACCGATGCTGGGGTGGATCAAACCGTCTGTGGAATTATCACGACCTTAGATGCGGGTAACCTCAATCTGGCCAACAGCGAAAGTGGCTTGTGGACAGTAGAAGCGGGAACGGGTACCTTTGTAGATGCGACCGATCCCCAATCGGCCGTAAGCGGTATGAGCCCTGGAATGGCCAACCGCTTCCGTTGGACGGTGAGCCGGCCGGGCTGCCCAGATGTCTCCGACCTGGTTACGGTAAATACCCTTGTGGCCCCAAGCACCGATGCGGGCATCGACCAGACGGTCTGTGGCTCCTTGGCCACGCTGGATGCGTCTACCTTAGATTTAAGTAACAGTGAAACGGGGCTTTGGACGGTAGAAGCGGGGACGGGAACGTTCACGGATGCGACCGATCCGAGTACGTCGGTCAGTAACCTAAGCCCTGGTGTGGTAAACCGCTTCCGTTGGACGGTGAGCCGGGCGGGTTGCAGTGATGTATCAGATGTAGTAAGTATCACCTCCGTGGCCGAGCCGGTGGTAGATGCGGGGCTAGACCAGACCGTCTGTGGTACCTTGACCACCTTGGATGCCTTAAACCTGGACCTAGCCAATAGCGAAACGGGCTTGTGGACGGTAGATGCCGGGACGGGAAGCTTTGTGAATGCCACAGATCCCAAATCGGGGGTAACGGGGCTAAGCCCAGGGGTAGCCAACCGCTTCCGCTGGACGGTGACGCGTCCCAACTGCCCCTCGGTATCAGATGTAGTGACGGTCACTAGCCTGGTAGAACCGGTAACTGATGCGGGAATAGATCAAACGGTCTGCGGTACGGTGACGACCTTGGATGCCACGGCTTTAAACCTAAGCAATAGCGAAAGCGGCTTATGGACGGTAGAAGCGGGGACGGGAACGTTCACAGATGCGACCGATCCGAATACGGCGGTAAGCAACCTGAGTGCCGGGGCCGTAAACCGCTTCCGTTGGACGGTGAGCCGGGCGGGTTGCAGTGATGTATCGGATATAGTAAGTATCACCTCCGTAACGGAGCCAGTGGTAGACGCAGGCTTAGATCAAACCGTCTGTGGAATTATCACGACCTTAGATGCGGGTAACCTCAATCTGG
>CAWUIO010000141.1:0-15169 GCA_963922455.1 uncultured Microscillaceae bacterium | reverse complement strand
GGTGGCCGGCTCGGGCTTTGCTGGCCAGCCCGACCGGCCCGGGCAGGAGGGTTCTAAGGGGAATGGATGGGATTTGGGCCGGGAAGCCCCAAATAGCGATGACTTACTAGTTTTATAAATGAGATATTATTTGATAAAGGTATATATTCAAGAAGACAGCTTGGCTTTGCTCGTAAACCTAGCAAAAGCGTTAAGCATTATTTTTCCTTTTTCCGAGGAGACCTTTTGGATTTTTTTTTCTTTTCTTGCGGATCCACGCATACCATACCAGCAACTACTATTACTTCCTTTACATCAAGAATAGCTGATTGCATTTCTATTTTTATGTGCATACTCGGAATGGAATTCTCGGGAATGGTATATTCTTCCGTTTGGTAACCCACGGCTTGGAACAATAGTACCTCCCCTTTTTTAACCTTTCTTGGAAACTCAAAGTATCCATCGGCATTACTAATGGTTCCTATGCTGCTACCTTTTAATAAGATGGTCACCCCAATGGCAGGTAGATTATCTTCTGCATCAATTAATTGCCCCCTTAATTCATACTCAATTTCATTAGAAAGATGACCCTTTTTGTTTTTTATACTATCATCTGAGTGCTTTACCGGATTTTGGGTACTTGCCGGTTTAATTTGGGCCTGACTAGGCTGTACCGAAAAAAATGAAAGCAAAGACATACTCAAGATACTAGCTCCTAAGTAAGAGATTTTAAGTTTGAGAGAGCTGCTTAAATTTGGAGTGTAACCTTTTAACTGATTCTCCCGAAAACGCCCACAAGTACTTCCACTCGCTTCCTTAAAATAAGCCACGATCTCCTTTTCACTCTTCTGGGTAAAGTCTATCACCTCTTTTTGGCAAGACTGGCAGAAGCCACCAGTATGGGTTTTTTGAAATTGATCGAATTTCTCCCCGCAAGGTTGGGGGATGGATAGGGTAAAAGGTTTCTTCATAGGGTGTGTTTAAAGGGCCAATTGATGAATATAATTTAGTTATTTTTAAGGTTGACTGCAAAGGCCAATAGATAATTAACAACGACCCTTTATTCTTTATTTAAGTTTTCAAATATATCTTCGGCTGTTTCAATCTCGGGATGGAAAGCCCGCTGTTTCAGTTTTAAAGTGACGCGTAAACCGTTTCCCCAAGCATACTCCATCCTAACAAAGCCATATTTTTCGGAATAATAAAACGTATGTTGGGTAGTAGCCACTTCCGAAACAGCTTGGCTGCTGATTTTAAAGCAGATAATCTTCCCTAAATCGGTATCCAAGGTTACTTCGTCTACTACAGAGTAGTTTAAGTGCATCAATAAGGAATTTTCCCATTTTTGCCAGGCAGGGTTGGCGTAATAGCTTCCTATCCGAAAATCATCACTCCAAGTTTTTCCTACTTCCAAGGGTAATTTTACATAGGGGTAAGGGCCCGTTTGTAAGCAATTAAAAAAGCCATAGCGGGGGGGATGTATCCATACATTATGCTTGTTTTCTACCAATCCAGTTTGTAAAACTGAGAAAGTAGTATCCGTTCGGGGCACCAAAAAGCCAATTTGAGTTTGGTTGGGGTTGGTCCTTTTTAAGAACTTGCCATTCAAAATATACAAACTGAGCGTCCCTTGAGCTTCGGTTTGAGAGAAGGTTGTATCCAGAGCAAATTGATCAAAACTCGAGTTTTTAATTCTAAAAAAGGTATCATCCTTTTCAATAAGGAATTCATAGGCCCAAACGCTTCCTTCTTGATAGACTTGATTATTTTTATCTATCCCTATTTTTTCAATTTTTAATTTGGGAAACGTTTGAGCGACTAGGGGCAGACCAACCCAAACGAAATAGATTATTAGCATGGTTTTTTTCATGGCGTGCGAGGGTTATAATTCTAGTAAAGTATGTATCCAGTTTTTTAGAAACTTCTCGCGAACATCTTCCCCTAAAGCCATTACCGACAAAAAGGGATTTAAATCCTCCAACTCCACCAATAAGAGCGAGCCATCGGGTAGACGGCAGGCATCTACCCGGCTTATACCGTGTTGCATGGCGTTCCATCGGATAAAGGAATCGGCAAAGTCCCGATCGGCTTCGGAGGGGGTAATTTCTTCTAACTCCCATCTTTTCGCTTTATCGGGGGCATAGAGGGCGTACTGGAATTGCTCATTGATATAATAAAAAGAGATCTCGTACGCAAATTCTACAAAGGGTTGGATGATTTTGCCTTGTGCATCGCAAGAGCTTAAGGCCTCAGGGCTTAGAAATTCCATGCCCAGGGAGTCGGCCCCGTGCTTGAGTTTGAGGACATATTGCTCCGCCGGCCCAAGGCGGTCTACTTGGTCCAGGCTCTCAATGGAGGGGATAACGGGATACCCCTTCTGGTAAAGTTCTAGCAAATATTGCTTGCCCCGGATATCGGCTTGACCGTCAAAGGAATTGAAGGTGGTAATTTTTTGGGAGCGAATGGCCTCCAAAAACCGTTCAAAATACGCTTGATAGGCAAGTACCGGACCGGTATTGCGAAACACCAGCACATCGGCCTTGTCCAAAAAGGCTAGCGCCTGCTGCGGGTGGCCAATGAGGATCTCAAAGTGGTCTTGTAAGCGCGCGGTGAGGTATAGATCTTCTTCGTAGTAAGTGCGGCCTTGGGCGGCGTAATAGAGGTCGGTGAGGTAGAGGATGGAGGGCATACTTTTAATTTCCTTCCCCAATTAATTTCCGTAAGATAGTAACTTGGCCCAGATGATAGTAAGCATGCTCCATGATGGCCTCAATATTCCTTTGGTAATCCCCATATTTTTCGTCCACAAAGATCTCGTCTAGTTTTTCCTGGGGCATTCCTTCTAAGTGTTGGGCAAACCTCTCGCTGGTATTCAATAATTCTTCTCTCAGCTTTTCCCAGCCATCTTGATCGGTGATTGAGGGCATGTCAAAACTAAATTTATCCCGGATCTCAAGATTACCAGTCTCAAAAAAGTGCAAGACCCCGGCCAGGTAGTAGTTTACGTGGAAAGTCAAAGCAGCAATTGTGTTTAAAGAGCCTATCTTTTGGACAGCTTGTTGCCAACTCAGGTCGCTTGTGGCCTGGGCAAAATTGGTTTGGGCGACCCATTGTCCATGAAGCATGACCTCCCTGATTCGAGAAGCGAGTTGTGCGGTATTTTCCATGCGAATCCTGTTTAAAAAATGTTTCTAAAAGTTTAGGCTTGCTTATTCATTCAAATTTATAAAATTACCTGGGAGGAAAACAGCTTGGGGCTGCCCCCGGCCAAGAAAATTTCTAGCCAATAGCAGAAAAACTGCCGCCGGGGTCGGGCTTTCACTACTCGCTGCCTTTCCCCGCTAGGCCTACACGAGCTCAAACATGCCGTTCTATCCCTCAGCCTTTTTTAGAGAAGAGAGAGGAGAGATAACCCGGCTTAGGTCAATAGGCTAACTCACTTTTTGATTTTAGAGATCGTTTGGGCAGTGCTTTTGCTAGGTTTTTTCAGGTTTTCTTGAGCCAGCTGTATGGCTTGTTCTATCAAGGCTTTTACGAGGGGCTTGCGATAGTCTTCCGGTTTCTCCAAGGGAATATGGCGGATGAGCTTGCCCGTGCCCCTTAATACAGTATGGGGATCGGGCAAAAGGGCACCTTGGTTAAAACCTAAATTGAGATGGTTTTGGTATATCGGTATATGGCAGTAGGCATCGGAGAGTTTTTCGGAAAGGGAAAATACTGAGCTCAGGGCGTGGGTATGGTAGAGCAATTCATTGCTATCCGGGTGTAACTCGAGCAAATAAGCCCGTAGGTCTAGAAATAGCTCTACCAAGGGCCGGTCTTTGAGCGTAAGTAGGGCTTCAAAATCGGGGTGGAGGGGGCGATAAGGATCAGGCATACGGTAGCTTATTTTTTTAGGGCTTCTATTTCGGCTGGGCTCAGGCCAGTATATTGTACGATTTTAGCAGTAGCTTCGCCTTCACGTAACATCATTTTTGCCATGGCTATAGCTTTATTCTTTTCCCCACGCTTTTCCCCACGGATTTCCCCACGGATTTCCCCACGCTTTTCTCCTTGTTTTTCTCCCTCTTCAAAACCTTCTTGATAATAGGTTTTTATTGCACTCCTCAAGTCCCAATAATCTTTTAGGCTTTCGTGGTAGATAGAACGGTCTTGCTCATCCATTTTGGCAATTTCTGCCAGCTCAAACAGTTTCTTAAAGATTCCTGCTTCCAGTTCTGGAGGTCTATTTTCTAACTTATGCAGGTTCTTGAAAGCAAAAAGCCACTTTTCATAATCATTTTCCAGCTGATGAAGTTGTTTTTGGAATTTTGGGACTTCTACGTATATAAAGCTTAATTTATCGTAAAAAACTTGGCAGCTTTCTTCATCTAATAACTTGACCCTATGATGGAGTTTGTTTGGATTTGATACATCAAAGCTAAAATCTAGAATAGCAATGGTGTACACACCATTTAATTCATACTGCCACGATCTACCCTTTACCGCTTGTTCTTGAATAGCGAAAGTAGCGTAATACACACTTCGATCTTTAAAAAACTCTTGCTTGACTCTTTGAATTTCTACTATAAATTTTTCGTCTCTTTCATTACTACAATAAAGGTCATATACTGCCTTCCTCTCTCCTTGGTTATTCCCTAAACGTTCATTTTTAAGATACGTAAGATCTTCAATTTTTTCTTTCCCTCGTAGCAGCTCATTTAAAAAAGAAATCAATAGATCTTTATTGGGTTCTTCCCCAAAAAGCTTCTTGAAGCCAAAATCAGTAAATAGGTTAATATATTTCTCCGTAGTCCGCGTCATAGCCACTTGTTTAGCGTTTAGCTAAAATACTAAAATTTGGAATAAATTGGTTTATAGGAGGAGCCTGGACTCAATCATTATCTGCGAATGCATATACTGAGAACTTGCCACAATCTTGACATACCACTTCCAAATCGTAGTATTCATCCCCACTCATGGGGTGAATAGTTCTTTGGGCGTAAATCACCAGGATATGATGGCTTTCGCAATTAAGGCAGCTCCGTCTTTCCAGGCCTAGTTCGTCTTTCAAAGGGTGCTCGGATGGAGCTATTCCGGAACCATAGTATTCCCAGGAAAACATTTCTGTGTCTACTTTGTAGCAAGGCTGCTCATCGCTTTGGTAACTGGGGTGAAAATACGATGTACTGAGTACGCGGCGTGTAGAACCCATATGTATTTGCGTTTTGATGTTATGTATTGATGGAGGCGCTTTTACTCTATCTCAATGTGATACTTATCTAATAAGCGGATAACCTCAGGCAGGGAAAACTTGGCACCTTTGATATAATTGTTGTCAGGGTCTATGACGTAGTTACGAGAATTTCGAAGATCGGCTTTTTCTAAGTTGGTTTGGTCAAAGAGGGCACCCAGCAAATTACAATGTCGAAGTACCGTATGGTTCATCAAGGCTTCGGCAAAGTCAACTTCTTGGAGCTCGCAGCCTTCAAATGATGATTTGACAAGTTTTCTTTGATAGAAACGGGAATGATTTAAGGTGCAAGCTTCAAAATGCATGGCTAGGCCAAACTCATTGCAAGTATCGAAGAGCAAGCCCAACATTTTACAGTTTTTAAAGCGAACGTCTTGGAATGCTGTGTTGAGTATTTTGGCATTACTCAGATTGCTATCTAAAAACTCCGTTTCGATAAAGCGAGTATTACTGAGGTCGGCTTGAGCAAAGTTACATCCTTGGAAGGTGCAGTATTCGTATTCGCCCTTGGGTAAGGGTTTTTGGGTAAAATCTTGGTTTTCAAAAACTTCCTCGTAAAAATTTTCCATTCCTATTACTTTCTTTTGAATTTAAACAGCAATATCTGGGCATCCAAGGTATGTATGGATATTCTTGGGCATTGGCTTAGGGATGGAACGGCATGTTTGAGCTCGTGCAGGCCCAGCGGGGAAAGGCAGCGAGTAGTGAGAGCCCGACCCGCGCCGATAGGATTTTTCAAGAGGGCAGGCTACTTGCTAGCGCGGGGAAGCCCCAAAGCTTCTAAAGCTATATTTTTCAAATTATTTTTTTAATCCTTTTGCCCGAAAAAAGATTCTAAATTAGAATCAATCTCCTCCCTACGGTCCTTGTATTTTTGTACTCGGTTAAAACTTGTCGCGAAGAATCTAGATGTGAGACCCTTCGGCAGGCCCTGGTCCTGCATCTTAAACCAGAAAACCTGGATAATTTAACTGGGGAGGATTAGTAGATATCCCCCAAGTATTGCCCCATAAAAAGCCGGACAATTTACGATTGTCCGGCTTCCATACTATTCTGGGTGCCTATGATATCAAGCTTCAGCCAACCTCTTCTTCTCCTCCAGTTCGGCCCGGATTTTCTCGGCCCGTTTTTCATCGATATCATAATCTTTCATGACCCACATGGCCAGCAAGGTTCCTAATACCGGAAAACTAGAATAAAACAAGCGAAGGCCTGTAATTGAGCCTTCCGGTTGAGGGCCTGTGGCCGTAGCATCAAATCCTACCAAAGCCATAATGAGGCCGCTGAGTAATCCGGCAATGGCCAAGCCAAATTTCACCATCCACCAGTAAATGGCTCCAAAAATCCCTTCCCGACGTTTGCCAGTCTTGAGTTCGTCTAGGTCACAAACATCACAGGTCATAGACATCATCAGGGTAAAGAGTCCGCCAATTCCAAAAGAGAAGAAAGGAAGGGCAATCAAGAACATATAAGGCTGTCCGGGTATAAATAGAAACCAAAACATGATATAGCCCACTATTGAAATTGCTTGTGAGGCTAGAAAAGCGTTCTTTTTTCCCATGACTTTGGCAGCCTGGGCAATAATAGGAATCACGATAAAGGTGGTCACCAAAGCCCCTACACTCCCGTGTAAGGTAGGCCAAACCCCGGCGGCGGCGGCATCGCCATCAAACATGTAGTAGACTATGATGAAGAAAGAAAAAGCCGCAATGGTATTAAAGGAGTTGAATACCAAAAACGTAGCGATACACAAACGACGGAAGGGAACGTTGTTAAAGGCTTCTTTAAAACCTTGGAAGATTTCTTGAAGGCTTTTGCCCATGCCTTGCCAAGTAAGGGGGGCAAAATCTTCTCGGTCTACCGTAGATTCACTGGGAATAAATAGGGCGGGGACCATCCCTAAAATCATACAGGATATACCTATATATACAGCAACTTGCCGGGTTCCTACATCGGCGCTTTCAAACCATTCGGGATTGTATAAGATTACCCAAAACCAAGGGGCAATAACCCAGGCCCATTGCCCAATCCACTGGGCGACGGCCATAATATGGGTTCGCTCGTGGAAGTCAGGGCTCATCTCATAGCCAATGGCCACGTATGGAACACTAAAAATGGTCAAGCCGAAATAGAAAACAAAAGACCACAAGAGAAAATAGGTAAAATTGTACATTACACTATTCTCGCGGTAAAGTTGCCACATAAAAATAAAAGAAATGCCTAAGATGATCGCGCCTAAGAAGACATAATGTCTTCTTCTCCCCCATCGGGAACGTGTATTGTCGGAGATAAAGCCCATAATGGGGTCGGTAATTGAGTCAAAAACCCGGGGCAGGAAAAATAATATCCCCCAGAGATAGGGCGGGAATCCCAAATCTTTTACCAATATCACCATCAAAATCCCCAAGGCTGCAGGAAACATTTGATTGGCTAACATTCCTAAACCAAAGGCAACTTTGTGCCCGAATGGTATCGGTTTACCGTGGGCAATGCTCTTGCTCTCCATTTTGTCTTAAATTCTTAGTGTATAATTTGATTTTGTTTAGGGTGGATTTCCCCCTAATACTCACTTTTGTAATAATCTAACTTGGAAAGTGAATATAAGAAATTCCTAAGAAATAGCACTTAAATAAGTCGGGAAAGTATTTTATTTAAGTTTTTTATGATTTTAAAGACAAAGATAGAGGTACACAACCTATGGTTTTACGCAGAGTAACAGTATATATAAGGTGCATGGGCCCTCAGGTGGGCTCATCAGGAAATCCCTATATGCCTTAAGAAGCAAAGGCATAATATTTTTTCACGTGAAATTGGTAGGTAACTCCTTGGCCCAATTCTGATTTTAACTTAATATGGCCCTCCATTTTTTCCACCATCTTTTTGACGTAGGCCAGGCCTAGGCCAGTACCTCTTTTACCATACTTGTCTTGAATATCTAGTGTACTAAAGGGTTCAAAGATATCTTCTAGATGCTCTGAGGGGATTCCAGGTCCATTATCCTGCATGGCAAAGTGATAACTCTGCTCATCTTCTGAGATACTTAGTCGGACGAAGGGCTCGGGTTTGTCAGAATATTTAATCGAGTTAACGATTAAGTTGTGCAAAATAGAAATTATCGCCGGGCTATTAATTCGTAATTGCTCCACCTGGGAATCAAACTCTAAGCGATACTCATCTTCTATCGGGAGGATTAATTTAAGTTCATAAATAAGGTCGCCGGCCTTTATTTCCCTCAACTGCAAAGAGGTGATTTTATCTATTTTACTAAATTCCAATAAACCATCAATCAAGTTTTTCAAACGCTCCGAAGAACGACCGATCATTTCTAATAATAATTTGGCTTCTTGGTTTTCTGTAATGGCCGGATTTAATAACAGACTTTCTATGACCATAGCACTACTATTCAACGGAGACTTTAAATCATGGGCTGCCAAGTAAGCAAACCTTTCAATCTCTTGGTTTTTCCGAGTGATGGTGTGGTTGATAGCTTCCAACTCCTTCTTTTTTTTTCGCAACTCAATCAGGTTCATGATTTGCTTGGTTAAGGTTTTGAGAGACCTCAATTGGCTACCACTCAAAGATTTGGGCCTATCATCAATCACACATAAGGTTCCTAAGGCTTGCCCATTGGAGCTTAAAAGAGGAACTCCCGCATAAAAACTGATATAGGGGGCGTGTGTAACCAAAGGATTGTTATAAAAACGCTTATCCTTCCGGGCATTTTTTACAATGAATATCTCATTTGGATTATGAATGGCATGCCCGCAAAAGGATAATTCCTTGGGGGTTTCGTTGGTCTCTAATCCTACTTTTGATTTAAACCATTGTCTTTTATCATCTAATAGGCTTATCAAAGAAATCTTGGTTCCACAAATTTCTGAGGCCAATTTTGTTAAATTATCAAAGTCTTCTTCTGCCTCAGAGTCGATAATATCATACGACAAAAGCTCTCTTAAGCGAGTTTGTTCATCTGAGGTATCTTCTGGTGAAATCATAAGGCTTTTACAGTTTTTGTAGCTGGTGATGATTCCAGAATTATAATGGGCTGAGATTATATGTAAAAATCTGGAACTACAGTAAAATTACGATGCAAATGCATAGCAAGCCTTATAAAAGTTGATCAAAAAATGAGCTTTTAACATGATGTAAGAGAAAGGTTTAATAGACACCCTGCCAAAGCCTAAATCATGGGTTTTTGCTGTATCATTTCTTCACAATAGAACTTAAAGAAATGCTATCAGGGGCTTCCCCGCGCTATTAGGATAGGGGGCAACATTGAACAACCCTATCCGCGCGGGTCGGGCTTTCGCTACTCGCTGCCTTTCCCCGCTGGGCCCACACGAGCTCAAACAGGCCGCTCTATCCCTAAGCCTTATAACAAATTGCCAACCGAAATACGCATGTATCAAGTAGAGTGGGTTTGAGAGACATATCTGTTAGATATAAATGCCCCTAAAAAAAGAACATTCTCAAAGACAAAAATAACCTGAGCCATCTCCCTTGATATACCGGCTTCCTTTTCTCAAAAAAGCTGGCAATGGCCTTTTTAAAATCCTGGGTTTTTAAAAGAGCCACTTGGGCTTCCATCTCTAAACCTTAACCGGCTCTTTCCAAAAACTACCCCTCTTGGATTATCTTTTTGCAAAGACCTACAGCCAAAGGAGGCCGTTCTAAAAATTGTCCAGCCAGCTGCTCTACTCGATTGGCAAAGTCTTCTTGAGAAACCACTTGGTGCACGAGCCCCATCGAGTAGGCACGCTCAGCCAAAATACGCTTGCCCAGTAAGACGAGTTCTTTGGTATGAGCCATGCCGATGGTCCACGTGATTCTCTGGGTGCTCATAATGCCCGTATGGGCTTACTTACGTAATTTAAGAAAATTCATGAATTGCGTGGGAGGCCCTATGACTACTTAGCAATTTTATAAAGAAGCATCTTTTAAGATTCTAGATAAAATGGACGGCCTCAGAATACTTTCGTGATCTTCCCCTTCAATCACGCTCATTTCAACAAAAGCATTCCTCTTCTGGGCTGCTTTATAAAACGCTTCACTCAAAAAGGCAGGAGTAAGCTCGTCTTTATCCCCGACGTAGAGATGAAATTTCTTCCGGAACTCCATTTTTTCTAAGGCTTCTACCGGAGATAGTCCCTCCATGGGCTCAGTCCATTGCTCATCCTTCGTCAAATTTTGCATGACTTTTCTCCAGTTGCGTAGATCACACGGACAGGCTATCAGGATAGCTTTTTCAAAAAGTGCCGGAAATTCTATCGCCAAGAGGGCCGCCAAGGCCGCCCCTCCCGAATGGCCTATAATAATGGTTTCATCCGGTTTTTTCTGCAATTGAATAAGCCGGATAGAGGTAGCCAATGATTTAACTACCTCAGGGGTATAGTTATCGCCCATCATCTGGCCCTTATCCCCTTCAGACTGGTCACCACAGGCATCTGCATACCCAGGCCTCAGGAGGGCCACCCCCATCGCATTACTCGAGTCGGAAATACGTTGAGCAATCGTATATTGATAAACGGGGTCCTGAAAGGGAGCATCTCCGTGTAGAAAAACGACCATTTTGAGGGGCTTGGGTTTTGTTTCAGGTGCTATAATGACCGCCTTCTGTTTACCCAATCCGGTTTGGACCCACTGTATTTCCGTGGTCTGATCTTGAGGCTGGCAATACCACACAGAATCTCTTTGGGCTTCGGTTTGAGAAGTATTCGAGGCAGATTCTTGATTTTCTTGACATCCCAAGATCATGAATACAAGAAAGCAAAATAAGATTTGATGTTTCATAAGGGCAATTCCAACTTACTATTTTTAAATTTCGGGTCACAAAACTAAATCAAATTTTCCATTCCTTTTCAATATAGCGAGGCATTGCTTAAATTAGAATACAGAAATATACATTGTGAATCCTACTCATTTGAAATAGCCTACGTATTTTTAATAAGTATCCCTAATCTTTGCTTTATGCTTGCATCTGGAATTGCCTGTTACCTAGAAGAAGATTATCCCGAAATACTTAAAATCTCCGTAGACCGGAAAAGAATGAACCCGACTTGGAAAGAGTGGAAAAAGGAGATGTTAAAAACCAAAAAAAGTTTAGAAAATCAAGGCCTGGTTATACAAGAGATCTTAATAAGGCCCCAGGAGTTGCTCTATTTTTGTCAAAAAGAGGGGATCCCCGTTCATGGAGGCAGTAGGGCTACATTGGCCAGTTTAAAAACCCAGAATCCACCGGGTAAACCTTCCCGCTTGTTTTAGTTACTTACACCCCCCCCTTGCCCGAGAGCTTTCCTATGACCCCAATCATCGCCATCCTCCGCGGCATCAATGTAGGCGGAAAACGAAAAATCCTCATGGCCGACTTAAAAGCTATGATGGAAAATTTGGGCTTCTCCAACGTAAGCACTTACATCCAAAGTGGCAATATACTCTTTGACGGTGAAGAAGGTCTTGATTTTTTGGCCCTGGCTCAACAAATAGAAAACGCTATTCGCGAAACCTTTGGGCACGAAGTGCCCGTCATCATCCGAAGCCGACCGGAGCTCGAGCACACCGTCCGGGCCAACCACTTCTACCGAAAAAGGGTAGACATAAACCGTCTTCACCTTACGTTTTTAAGTGATGTAGCCGAAAAAGAGAAAAAACAAGCCATCGATTATACGCACTATTTACCCGATCAATTTCATATCAAAGGCAAACACGTGTACCTATACTTAGAAAAAAAATACCACCAAAGCAAATTGAGCAATGCCTTCTTTGAGAAAAAACTGGGCCTTAAAGCCACGACCCGAAATTGGAAAACTGTTCTAAAATTGCTGGAACTAGGTCAAAAGGCCTAGCTATCGATCTACCAAATTTTCTACCCGGGTAAAGTCTAAAGATGCAGGCAAAGCGTAAGGTATATACCACTTAAACCTATACCCCTTATCCTGATGCGGGTAAAAATAGTAGTACTTCTCTCCCTGCTCGCCTTCTCTTTCCAAAACTGCACATCACAGAGCACTACATTCGTTTTGGAGCCCAGTCAAAGTATGCTCATGACTGGCAAGGGGCCGGGACAGGATGGCGCTATCAATCCCTACGCGGGTACAGACAGCCAAGCCCTCATACAAAATATCGGCCCAGGCCCCTTTCAAATCCGGGTACAAAAGCAGGAGAAAATCCTAGAAACCCTCCCTATCAAACCGGGTGAAACTAAAACGTTCAAACTGCTGAACGGCTATGAACTTTACTTCGACACCGAGGTAAAAACCAGCGTCAAACTCGAGTTTAAAAGTTGTAGTTTGATAAAGGACTCCCCATAAAACCAGGAATTTTTGCGGCTTATGCCTAGCCAAGGGCCCCCTTTGGCGGCAATCTTACATCTATTTGCGCTAGGCCTAGCTTACCATACCCCCCTTTCATACTTTATGCTACGTATGTGTATTCAGTATTTTATTTCTACGAATAAATGTGTAAACAACTATGGAAGTATACCAAAGCAAATATCTCCACCTGGCTTACTTTGCCGAATCTAAACTCATCGAGATGACTTGGCTCCCCGCTACGGTCAATATGAGTGATGCGGAATACAAAAAGGAACTTTTGAACTACCTGGAAATTACTAAGGAGCTCCGTCCCCTAAAGGTAATTCCAGATACCCGTGAAATACAATTTGTGATCCACCCAGAACTCCAGGAATGGACGAACCAAGTTATATTTCCGGTTGGTTTATCCATCAACTTAAACCAAATAGCCTTTGTGGCCAGCCAAGAGATGATTTCCCAATTGTCGATAGAACAAACCATGGAAGAAGAAAACGGAACTAAGTTTATAACCCGTTACTTTTCCAATAAAGAGGAAGCCAAGGCCTGGATTCTGTCCCTCCCCCAACACGTCAAGGCTTAGTACGCAAAGAGTACGAGTGAAGCTAGGGGCTTGCCCGCGCTATGAAGTTGGCTTGCATCTTGCCCATCTCTTGCGGCGCGGGCCGGGCTCTCGCTACTCGCTGCCTTTCCCCACGGGCCTCCACGAGCTCAAACAGGCCGCTCCATCCCTAAGCCATAAGAGGGAACCGGGAGTCGAGAGGCGGGACGAGAGTAGAGATGATAAGCAGAGCTTTGGGAAGAAAGTCATCGGGTGAGGCCCTCCCTGGGCTTAGCGAGAAGCTCTATGCCATGAACGTAGTGGAAGCCAATCCAAACCCGGGCATGCCCCATGCCCTAAAAAATGCGGACACCATAAAATTGGGCCCGGGCTTCCTATAACATTTTTCTTAAGTTGACGGCATTGAGCGAAGCGCTTAAGACTAGATGGGTGGTCCCTTCCCTCACAAAACCAAAAAAGGAGCGGGTGAAGACCGAAAGGGCCTGGCGGGTGGCCTGTCTGAGCCGCGGCAGGCCCGTGGGTGGGGCTTGCGGGGAGGCAGTGGGCGCTTAAGAAATGATTTTTTAAAACCACAAAAAAACCCCCGGATATCGGAGGCTTCTTCGGTACTATATTTCTTGAGTGTTTTTGTATCTACTCAGCTTTCCATACGCGGATGACTTCCGACACTTCCTCGGCCGTGTGTACCCGGATGCCATAAGCCCCGCGAGGGAGGTTCCACCCCGAAAGGTCTAGGACAATTTCGCCTTGCCCGGCCTGGACCCTAACCGGGATGCGCCGGATGAGGGCATCGTGTAAGTCCATCACTTCCACCACAAGTGCTCCAGATACAGGCTTTTTTAGTTTCAAATGGAGGTTTTCACCTTGTAGCGGGTTAGGATAGGCCTGGATTTCAAAAGAAGAAGTTAGAGACGCATTGCTAGCCGGGATGCATAGGTCTTGAGCCGTTTCCCCCAAGCCGGCCGGTACCTGCCCATCTTCTCTAAGGATTATTTTATCCAAATCGGCCCCGTTTTCCCGGTACAGAATATCGATGGTATGGCCCCCGGTGCTCAAAGAAATGGGGTTGCGCTCGCCCACCGCTTTGTAAGGCACCCATTGGAAGCCTGGCTCATCTATGAATCCTTCAAACCACAAGCGGTAAGGCCCTCCGTCTATACGGATCCAGTAGGAATCGGAATTATTATCGGGGGTGCGGGCCAATACAAAGAGCTCAAAGCTCCCGGCTTCATTCAGGTTAAAATCAAAGCGGACCCGGCTTTGGGGAGAGGTATCCCCTGGGCCTTGAGAAGCACTGGTTTTGTTGGGGGTATCATCTCCCAAAAACGTAACAAAGTTGGTATTGGAAGCCAAAGAACTACCTTGGACGGCCCAATTGCTGCCTACATTAGCGCATTCGGCCTCCAGAGAAACCAATTGGGGGCCAGCTACTTCACAAGCATTTTGGGCATTTTCTCCCAAACCTGAGGGAACTTGCCCATCCTGGCGCAGGATGATTTTATCTAAGATGCTTCCGTTTTCCCGGTAAAGGAAATCAATGCGGTGCGTACCTGCCGACAAGTTTAAAGGATTACTCCGTCCGATGGCTTGTAAGGCTACCCAGTTGAAGGCATCCTCGGCCACAAAACCCTGAAACCAAAGCTTGAAAGGTTCACCATCTATGCTAATCCAGAAGGAATCATCATTTTTGCTGGGGGTATTGACCAGGGCAAAGAGATCAAAGCTACCCGCTTCGGCTAAGTCAAAAATGAAAGTCACCTGGCTTTCGGGGCTCAAGTCTGCGGGCCCCTCTGACTGGCTTTTGCGATTGGGATCATCGTTTCCTTGGTAGACGACATACTTACCTCCGGCGGCCCGGCTGTCTTCCAAAATAGCCCAATTGCTGCCTACGGTCGCACATTCGGCTTCCAAGGAAATAAATTCATCCATCGGGTTGGGCGGCGTAATCTCGCAGATATTGCTGGCCATTGCACCCAATCCCTGGGGTAAAATATTTTCTGTACTGAGGATAATCTTGTCCAAGCCCGCTCCGTTTTCCCGATATAAAATCCGGATGATGTGGGCCCCGGCGTCCAAATGTAAAGGATT
>CAWUIO010000140.1:0-15398 GCA_963922455.1 uncultured Microscillaceae bacterium | reverse complement strand
TCCCTGGTGGTGTAGCGGAAGCATCTGTCTCTACGAAAGACAGGGCCCTGGTTCGAGCCCAGGCTGGGGAACAAAACCGTAAGTTTGCCTAAATTTTTAAAGATAATTTAGAACTTTGCTCAACTTGCCAAGTTTTCCAGTAAGAATTTTGATTTATTTTTTAAGCGAGGAGCAGGACTATGTACGATTATCTCATTGCGGGGGCCGGGGCCGCCGGGCTTAGTTTGGCCTACCACCTACACAAGAACCCCAAGACAAGAGAGCAAAAAATCGCCATCATTGAAAAAGAAGAAAAAATAAAAAACGATCGTACTTGGGGTTTCTGGAGCAAACAGCCGGGTCCTTTTGCTGAAATAATCCATCAAGAATGGCCCTCTATGTATTTTCATAGTCCAGACTATGAGGCCAAAATTTCGCTGGCCCCCTATGCTTATCGGATGATTCGCGGTCTAGACTTTTATAACTTTACGATAGATCACATAAAGTCTAACCCTTCTTTTGATTGGATAAAGGGAGAAGTACTAGGAGCCCAAGAAACAGATAAAGGTGTGAATGTTCATATAAATGATCGTACAATACACACTGATTTACTATTTAACACCATTCCCCCTCCCCCAGTAGCTAAGAACCCAGCCTATCACTACTTTTTGCAGCATTTCAAAGGTTTACTAATTGAAACAGAGCAGGCAGTATTTGACCCCCAAGCTCTGACCTTTATGGATTTCCAAGTTCCTCAGGAGGGTGAGGTGCGCTTTGTCTATATATTGCCCTTTAGCCCGCATCGGGCCTTGGTAGAGTTTACTATTTTTTCCGAATCACTTTGGCCCCAAGAAAAGTATATGCCCTACTTGGAGGAGTATATCCAAGAAAAGCTGCACGTGAAGCAATATCAAATTTTAGAGGAAGAGTATGGGGTAATCCCGATGTTCGATGCTCCGATACAGGGCAAAAGTAGCGAGCGAATATTCAACTTAGGTACTCGGGGAGGACAAAGTAAAGCCAGTACTGGCTATACTTTTATGAACATCCAAAAAGAATGTCACCATCTGGCGAGTCAATTAGCCCAGGGTATGGACATTCCCCATTTGAGCCCTCAATCTGGACGCTTTAAGATCTATGATCAGATTTTATTGGAGGTTATGCGAGAGGGACGCTATCCGGCATGGAAAGTGTTTCGTCAAATGTTTAAAAAACATCCTGTTGACCGGGTCTTTCGTTTTTTGGATGAAAAGAGTAGCTTTTGGGAAGAACTCCAGATTATGCATAGTGTCCCTTCCCTACCCTTTGTACAAGCTTTCTTCAGAAACCAATACCGTAAGTGGTTTATCTAAAACTCATTTTCGGCTTCCAAAGAAAATATTAAGATACAATGAGGGGAAAAATTGGCGGTTGGGCACATCAGTATTAGGAGGAATATTCACTTGAGAGCCAGGAGATATCAAAGGGGGAGGCCCCATAATCTCTACTTCTTTGTTATATAATTCAAATACAACGCCGGCTTCCACCCCGGTAATACTGTTTCGGAAAGCCCCAAAATCTAGGCTAAGTCCTGCTTTTACGTGGGCCCCAAAGAGAAATTCCGATTGACCAATACCTTCTAAAAAGCTACCGGTCCCCAGGATGTTGCCTCCATCTATGTGTACATTGGGATCGTATTGTTCAAATACCTGCCTCCGTGTATTATCATTAAACTCATAAATAATAATATAGGGCAATAAAATCCCGACACTAGGCCCGGCGGCAAACACCGCCGAAACCTGCACCCCTTCTTCGGGAGCCTTACGGAATAGGATTATATCACGACCATATTGAAAGCGAAAGGAATAAAAGTAATTACGTTTGCCCGGAATGAAAGAATTCCCGGTACTGCTACTGGTAACTCGGTTCTCTTTGTTATTTTTGACGTGGACAATTTCTAAGCCTAGGGAACGGTACCATTTGGGTTTGATTATTTTATTTCCTTTCAGAAAGATTCCACCAATTAGTCCACCATTCGTGTTTAAATTAATGCCATAAATAAATTCACTAATATAATCTTCTTCGGGGGGAACTATTTGGGCTTCTAGGGTGAGAATTGATAATGTACACGTTAAAAAAAGAAAAACTGCTTTTCTATACACTTTTGTCCTATAATTTAAATGATCGCACAGTTTAGGGTAATACGGATTTATAACAATTAAACACGCACTTTAGTTGATCGTTCTCTTAAATTACTTATAAGTTTTATGTCAGAATATACTATTTTCTCTCGTTATGAGGGGGATCTTCGTTGTTATTCCCAGCACCAAGCGTCCGGTAGTGAGTTAAAAACGGATGCTCCTGTTGACAATCACGGCTTAGGAGAGGATTTTTCTCCTACTGACTTGGTAGCCACGGCATTGGCCAATTGCATGTTGACCCTTATGGGTATTTATGCCCGTAAAAACGACATATCTATTGAAAAAACCGAGGCCCACGTTACCAAAATAATGGGTGGCCCTCCCCGTCGAATCAAAGAAATTCAAGTGGAGTTTTATTTTCAAGAAGATATCCAATTGAGTTTGGAGCAAAAAGAAGCCCTAGAGCTTGCGGCCCGCACCTGCCCGGTAAGTTTAAGTATTCATCCGGAAATAACCCAAACGCTGGCCTTTCACTATCCAGCACATATTCCGACAGCTACCTTGTAAAATATAAATTTCAGGGCCTATACAAATAAGAAAGTCAATACCTCTCTTGTTTCTTCTAAAAAAACTAGATAAAGCCCTGTATTAATTTTAAAACGGGATTATGGACAATAGTCCCGTTTTTCCATGAAACCTGGACCCACCTATTCCTAATCATGTATCTTTTACTTATTTACTTTATTATCCAGCGCCCACGATAAACCCTCGATTCTTTGCAATAAGGGCCAAGGCACTCATTGATCATACCCTTATTCAAAACGCATAAAATGCCTATGCTTCCCCTTACATTTCTATGAAAAAATTATGGAAAATTTAATTTTTTTGAGTCCAAGCCAAAAATTGGTAAACATCTTGCTTAGTGTAATATTGAGAACACCTATGCAATTTTAGGAATTTCGCCTAGAAAAAGCACCTAAGAAATGCTTTCTAAGGCAATTTTGCCTATTTTTGTTCTCCCATAACACGGTATAGTAAGTATATTACTTGCCTGTATCATCTTCAATAAGAGCTTTTACTTAAATAATCAGGTGCGTTGTGTATTAAAATTCAGAAAAAATGGCTGGAGAAGACCGTCCATATTTCTGGTGTATTGATGTAAGTTTTAATGTGAATTTCAATTTTATGTACTTTGTTAATTTAGATAAAACATAACAGTTACCATAAATAAACTGCGTTGTTTAATAAAGAAACCTATGTGAACTATTAAAGAGTGACTTTTTTAAGAAAATCGCTCATTACTAATGAATCTTTACAAAATTGATCCTTTAGCCAATTGAAATCAACACCAGCGGTTTCAGTTATTACTTTGCGTATGAAAACTATTACCTGTATACCCTTTTCAGCCTGCAAGCCCTTTCAGTTGCTGAAAATATGTATAAATTACCTTCGCCTGAGCCTTAGCACTTGCCTACTCCTTTTGTTTTCTGTATCAGCTTATGCCCAAGTGGGGCAGCTCTTTTGGACAGATGGTTCCTTGGAACAAATCAGTGCTATTGACCTAGACGGCAGCGACCGGGTTACAATCCTGGAAGACCTAAATACCCCAACTGATATCGACCGGGATTTGACCAATGATAAATTGTATTGGGTAGATCGGGGAGCGGGACGAATTCAAAGATCCAACTTAGACGGCAGCAATATCGAAACCATTGTCAATGGCCTTACGGACCCGGTGGGAATAGCCATTGATCCTAGCAACCAATTGATCTTTTGGTCGGATGCTACCGACGGTACCCTTTCCAAGATTGGCTTTGACGGGAGTAATCAGGCCATATTGTTGATGGGTTTAGCTTCTCCTTTCGGAGTTTCCCTGGGAAACGAAAAACTTTATTTTACAGTCTCTAATGAAATCTGCCGGACGGATACAAGCGTGGCGACCGCCCTCAAGGAGACCTTATTTGATGCCTCCGACGGTCTAACCGGACTAGCCTTAGATATTAGCTTTAATGGAAATACCAACGAAATTTTTTGGACTAAAATTGACAGGATTCAAAGTGGCGCGGCCAATGGTATAGGAGCCATCACCGATATCCGGACAGGCATCTCCCCAACGGGTATCGACCTGGATTTGGCCAACGCTTTAATTTACTTTACCGATCCATTTAACAACACCATCAAATCCATGCCTATAACGGGCCTCGCCGCTCCCAGCGACATTGTGGTGGGACTTACTTTCCCACGGGGCATTGTAAGCGATGGAGATTCCATTTATTGGGTAGACCAAAACGATGCTGAGATTGAAAAAGCTGAAATTATCACCGGCAATAGCCCCGAAACCCTCATTGATGATATCATTTCTACTGTCCGAGGCATCGCCTTGGATGGGGCCAATGGCAAATTTTACTGGATTGATGACGGTTTGGATAAAATTGTCCGGGCAGATTTAGACGGGAACAATATTGAAGACGTCGTAAATACGGGCCTCAACAACCCGATCAACCTAGCCCTTGATTTGGCCAACTCGGCAGTTTATTGGACCGATGCCTCTGATCAAAGTATCAAAAAAGCAGATCTGGGGGGGCTCAATCAAAATATTATGACCATCCTGGATTTTGCCGATGGTTTAAGGATTCCTACAGGGATTGCCCTGGACCTTACCGAAAATAAATTGTACTGGGCCGACCGGAATACCCAAACTATCAGCCGGGCCGACCTGGATGGTAACAATATTGAGCAAATATTAGACAATGCCTTTGACGGGGTTGACACACCCGAAGGTATAGCCGTAGATGTCAATAATGGTAAAATTTACTGGGCCGATGGGGCAGGATTTATTGGAGAAGCCAATCTCAATGGAAGTAATTCTGATGATACCTTTATCACCGGGATTACCAACCCCGTAAGTGTCGTAGTAGATCCCGTCTTTGGAAAGATTTTCTTCGGAACCACCGGCGCTGGGGGTGATATCCGCAGTGCTAATTTAGACGGCTCCGGGGTATCTATCTTTCTAAGTTCCAACATTAATCAGCCCAATGGACTGGCCCTGGATGCCCAGTTGGCCCTTCCGGTGTCCCTTTCCTTTTTTGGGGGTGAGCGAATCAATGAGCAGCAAGTACAACTTTTGTGGCAAACCGTCTCCGAAACCGATAATTTAGGCTTTGAAATACAAAGAAGCTATGATGGGCAAGCATTTGAGCGCTTGGGTTTTGTGGACGGACGCGGGACGTTCTTAGGGATTACCAATTACTCCCATATCCTTTCAGAAAATCAGGCCGCCTTTTATCGCCTAAAACAAATCGATGTGGATGGCAGCAGCACCTTTAGCCCGGTTATCTTTGTGGCCGGGAGTGAGCAAAGCTTGACGCTTCGTTTATTTCCAAACCCCGGAAACGGACAAGAAATTAACTTAGCTTCTAATATTAATTTGCCAAACAATAGCTCTGTACAAATTAACCTATACTCTTCAAGCGGCAAATTACTTCTGCAAAAAACAACTACTTGGCCAGAAGTAAGCCAGGCTTTACGGGAGCAAGCGTCTTTTATTCCCCAAGGCCTTTATCTCTTGGAATTACAACTGCTCAACCAAAAACATACCCTGAAGTGGGTAAAAAATTAAGCGAAAAGGGCAAGTCTTCCCGTTTTATGGGGCTTGCCCGCGCTTTTTCAGTCAGTACCCCATAAGAACATTCCTAGCCGCGCGGGCCGGGCTTGCCAGCAAAGCCGGAGCCTCCTCCCCTCCAAGCAGCGGCGGTCTCCGCCCTACGGGTGGCATCCCTAAGCCAAATCCTTCTTACATTTTACAAAAAATCGGAAAAAAATCACAGGTTCCCTTCTAGATTCTAGTAGACATAATTATTTTTCCAATTACATTTGTAACAACATTTCTCATCAGCGACCTATAAAATCTAAATTCTTGAAAATCAAACTAGCGTATGTATTGTCTCATATCCAAAAAGCCTTGGCTTTTGAATGGATTGCCAAATCCCTGCCCTCAGAACGCTTTGAGATTTACTTCATCCTTTTAAACCCCCAAGCTAGTCCATTAGAAGAGTTTCTTATCCGTAATAACATTCCTGTTTTACGCATCAACTACCGGAATAAACGGGATGCCCTATCTGCCCTATGGCAATTGTACCGTTTTTTTAGGAACCATCACATTGAGATGATACATTGTCACTTATTTGATGCCAGCCTTATTGGCTTACTGGCGGCCAAATTAGCGGGAGTCAAACACCGAATTCACACCCGGCACCACGCCAGTATGCACCATCGATATTTCCCTAGGGCCGTTTATTACGATCGTTTTATAAATTATCTCAGTACCCATATCATTGCTATCTCCGAAAACGTTCGTTATATTTTGATTAAGAAAGAAGGGGTCAAGCCCCAAAAAGTACAGCTGGTCCATCACGGTTTTCAACTGGAGTCTTTTCAAAAAGTTAGCCCCGAGAGGACGCAGGCCCTAAGAGAAAAATACCAAATTCCTGATGATGCCTACCCCATCATTGGTATAATTGCCCGACAGACCCATTTGAAGGGAATTCAATTTGCTTTACCCGCCTATGAGAAGTTTTTGGAAGAGTATCCCCAGTCTTTCTTAATCTTGGCCAATGCCCAGGGAGACTACAAAGGAGAAATTGACAAATTTTTGGAAAAAATTCCCTCACAAAATTATCAAGAGATCCTCTTTGAGGAAGATTTATTTGCCCTGTATGACCTCTTAGATATCCACGTCCATACTCCCATAGACGAGCATTGTGAGGCTTTCGGGCAAACCTATGTAGAAGCTCTGGCCGCAGGGGTGCCCTCAATTTTTACTTCCTCTGGGGTGGCTCGCGAATTTATCAAACACAAGCAAAATGCTTGGATTGTACCTTTTGAGCAGAGTGAAGCCATCTACGAAGCCCTAGCCGTGATCACCAAAGATGCCAAGCTCAGGGAGCAACTCATTCAAAAAGGGCAAGAAGATGTGTATAAATTATTTCCTTTAACAGGTATGATGGAAAAACTCATACATCTGTATGAAAATAATCATAAAAGCCCAGTCTAGCTCTACATAGTTCGTATTTTAGAAGCCTCTATGTGGTTCAGATCTCTTTTTTATAGGTAAATTGATACTAAATCTTAATCAGCCAAAACGATTTTAGAATCTATGTCTATCCAGCTTGTTAACCCAAAAAATCAGTTAGCCTTAGAGCCAAACCAGGATTTTTTGGTTGATGCCCAAGGCAATACTATCCCCCAAATAAACGGTATTTATCGTTTTGCCCCCCAGGATAACTACACAGACAACTTTGGTTTTCAATGGAATACCTTTCAAACGACCCAAATTGACCGCCACTCTCACCAAGATCAAAGTCAAGAACGCTTTTTTAAAGTAACGGCTTGGGACCAGGTAGACTTAGCTGGTCAAAATATCTTAGAGGTTGGTTCTGGTGCGGGCCGTTTCAGCCAGATCGTACTGGATTATACCCAAGCCAATTTGTACAGTGTTGATTACTCCAATGCAGTGGATGCCAATTATCAAAATAATGCCCACCACGGCGACCGTCTCAAGCTATTCCAGGCAAGTATCTACGAACTGCCTTTTGCTCCTCGAAGCTTTGACAGGGTATTTTGTTTTGGGGTCTTACAGCATACTCCTAATGTAAAAAAATCGGTGGCTTGTTTGGCCGAAATGGTCAAGCCCGGAGGAGAGTTAATTGTTGATTTTTATCCCATCCGAGGTTGGTGGACCAAGATACACGCGAAGTATTTGTTTAGGCCCTTGACCCGAAAAATGTCCCACAAAAAATTATTGTCCCTTATCCAGCAAAATAGTGGCTGGATGATCAAAACCTATCAAACATTTGATAAATTAGGCTTAGGAAAGCTCTTTAATCGATTCTTGCCCATTTGCGATATAAAGAATACGCTTCCCCCAGATTTAAGCCCCCAACAACTCAAAGAATGGGTCATATTGGATACATTTGATATGTTTTCTCCAGAATATGACCAACCCCAAAGAATTAGCACTGTAAAAAAATGGTTTGAAGACCTGGGGATGGAAAACATATTTGCTGATATGGTTCCATATTCCCACTCTCACGCCGTAGCAGCAGTAAAAGGGTACCAAAAAAACAATTGATTCTTTCAAATTACACCATTTTAATAGCCTTATGTGTGGTATCAGCGGTTTTTACTCCCCGGATAAACGATATCGTTTGTCCAACTTAGAGGAAATGATGAGCAAATTGTCCCATAGAGGTCCGGATGCTGAGGGGCATTTTTTTAATGGGATCTGTGGGCTTGGCCATAAACGGCTTAGCATCTTAGATTTACAAAATAGGGCAGACCAGCCAATGGTTTCCCAAAATCAGCGATTTGTTATCGCTTATAATGGTGAAGTGTATAATTATAGAGAATTAGCTCGCCAAATAGAAACAAACCTTAAAACCACCTCAGATACCGAAGTAATCCTCGAGCTGTTTGGACAACAAGGGGTGCGAATGGTGTATCAGCTCAATGGAATGTTTGCTTTGGCTATTTACGATAAGGTGCAAAATGATTTGTACCTCATCCGGGACCGTATGGGTATAAAACCCCTCTATTACTATTGTGAAAACCTAAACGCTCCCCAAGAAGGCATAGCATTTGCCTCCGAATTGAAAGCATTACTCAACCTTCCCAACTTAAACCTAAGTATTGACCACCGGGCCGTAGCCGATTTTTTACACTTGGGTTATATCCCCAATGAGCGAACTATATTTTCTCATATAAAAAAGCTTCCCTCTGGTTCTTGGTTGAGGCTAAATAATAAAGAGTATCACGTAGAAACGTATTGGAAAGCCCCGGAAAAAATATACGATAGCCCTACCCAACAAAAGCTATCCCTTTTAACCCGAGAAAAAGAAGCCAAGAAACAACTTAAAAAATTACTTGCCTCATCGGTAGAATACCGAATGATTAGTGATGTGCCACTAGGTATTTTTCTTAGCGGTGGTGTCGATTCGAGCACATTAGCGGCCCTCGCTTGCGAAAACTCGAGCAGCCCCATCAAAACCTTCTCCATTGGTTTTAAAGAAGACGCCCACAATGAGGCACCATACGCCCAAGCCGTTGCCAAAGAACTTAAAACCGACCACCACGAGTTTGAGGTGTCTATTGAAGAAGCAAAGGAGCTGATACCCAAGTTGGTAGAGATTTACGATGAACCCTTTGCCGACTCTTCGGCCATCCCGGTGTATATGGTATCCCAAATGGCTCGAAAACACGTAAAAGTGGCTATTGGGGGGGATGGGGGCGATGAATTGTTTCTGGGTTACGGTTCTTATCTCTGGGCCGATCGTTTGGCTCAATCATATTGGAAACTATTTCGTAAGCCTGCCGCTAAGAGCTTGTCTTGGATGAAAGCCTCTCGTTACCAAAAAGCCAGCCGAATATTGGCCTATAACACCCGCCAAAGCTTGCCCAGTCATATATTTTCCCAGGAACAATTTCTGTTTAGTCAAAAAGAATTAAAACAGCTCATCGTCACCCAAGAAGAAGGCATTCACTACCCGGCTTCCCTAGCTTCCCGAAAACTAAATCCCATGGAAAACCAGGCTCTCTTTGACCTGGAGTACTATCTACCCGATGATCTATTGGTCAAAGTCGATAGAGCCAGTATGCACCACGGATTGGAAGTACGTGTCCCCCTCCTTGATCATCGCTTGGTAGAGTTTGCCATTAATTTATCTCCTGAACTCAGGTTTCATAAAGGGACTTCCAAGTACCTCCTGAAACAAGTACTATATGATTACCTTCCCGAAAAGTTGTTCAATAGACCCAAAAGAGGATTTTCCATACCTCTTAAAGATTGGCTCAAAACAGACTTGGCTTATTTGATTGATACCTATTTGAACAAAGAAATCATTGAACAATACGGTATAGTGCATTATGCCCCTGTCGCCATTATGAAAAATAAGTTTAAAGCAGGGCACGATTACTACTATAACCGCTTATGGGCACTCATTGTCCTTCATCAGTTCTTAGATAAATATCCCACTGCCTGATCAATAAATTGAACTATACTTATTGATTGTTCCAAATTAGAAAGTTGCACATTATATTTTTTCTTAAAATTGTCATATATTGGTGTTTACTACGGTTAAACCCCTCAAATACCAAATTATGACGTCTCAAACAAGCGAAGTTTTCTCCTATTTAAAGGAGACTAAAGATAGTATAGAGACCCATCTCCATCACTTTTATCATTGGGAAAAAGCAAAAGCTCAAGATATTTATTTAAAACAACCTGTAGGCAATAACTGGATCAATTATACCTGGGAAGAGACAGGCAATCAATCTCGCCGAATTGCTCAAGCTCTTTTGTCTATGGACCTAGGCCCAAATAGTAATATTGGCATCATTGCTAAGAATTGTCCCCACTGGATCATGGCTGATTTAGCCATAGGCATGTCGGCCCATGTTTCTGTTCCTTTTTACCCGAATTTACCGAGCCAACAGCTCCGGCAAGTACTCGAGCATAGTGAATGTAAAGTTCTCTTTGTAGGTAAAACCGAAATGTGGTCTGAGCAATTACAAGGGGTTCCAGAAGGGCTTACGGTAATTGCCCTCCCTGAGTATGGCAGTCCCGCCATCCCCATGGAAAGGGTAAATTTTTATTGGGACGACCTACTACAAAAGCACGAACCTTTACAAGAAAACCCTTCTCCCCAAAAAGAAGACCTATCCACTATTATTTATACTTCTGGTACCACGGGTACTCCCAAAGGGGTCATGTTTGACTATGAAAGCTCTTCATCGCTGATCTCAGAAACCGCCCCTACCTTGGAATTGTACCCTGAGAAACCCAACCGTTTTTTTTCCTACCTCCCCCTATGCCATATCGCGGAGCGAGCTTTCGTTGAAAGAGGTAGTTTATACACCGGTGGGACGATCTATTTTTCCGAATCCTTAGAAACGTTTGCCCAAAATTTACAAGAGGCCCGCCCTACTCACTTCTTTGGCGTACCTCGTATCTGGACTAAATTCCAACTGGGCGTTTTAGAAAAAATGCCTCAGAAAAAACTAGACTTCTATTTCAAGCTCCCAATTTTGGGTAAGATGGTCAAGAATAAAATCAAAAAGAAACTTGGCTTAGACCAAACCCGCATTATGCTAACGGGAGCAGCTCCTTCTACCCAGAGCATGCTGAATTGGTACCAAGACCTGGGGCTGATCATCAGAGAAGTGTATGGTATGACCGAAAATGGTGGGGGGTGTACCCTTATGCCCAAAGAGTATATCAAGTCGGGTACGGTCGGTAAACCCCATACAAATGTAGAAATAGCCATTGCCCCGGAGACAAATGAGGTTCTGATGCGTTCCAAAGGCGTTATGAAAGGCTACTATAAAGACCCCGAAAGAACCCAACAAACCTTGCAAGACGGTTGGCTCCATACCGGAGATATGGGTGAACTGGATGAAGAGGGCTTCCTAAAAATCACGGGAAGGGTTAAGGATATGTTCAAAACTTCCAAAGGAGAATATGTAGTACCTGCCCCTATCGAGTGGAAGTTTTCAAGTAATACCGATATTGAGCAAATATGCATCTTAGGCTCTAAGTTACCCCAACCTATGGCCTTAGTTGTACTCTCTGAAATTGGAAAACAAAGACCTATCACCGAAGTAAGCAAAGGACTCAAAGATGACTTAGCCCGGGTAAATGGAGAGTTGATCAACTATGAGCAGCTCCGAAAGATAATCATTGTAAAAGATGCCTGGAATCAGGAGAATGGTATGCTGACCCCTACCCTCAAAATTAAACGAAATGTCCTGGAAGCTTTTTATAAAGAAAGGCTTGAGAAATGGTATAACAGCAATGTAGACATCATTTTGGAAGATCCTAGTTGATGAAATACTGCTACTACGTACTATATGGCTTTATTTGTTTTTGGCTTAGGGATGGCCACCCGGTAGGGCGGAGACCGCCGCTGCTGGCGGGGAGCAGGCTCCGGCTTGCTGGCCAGCCCGACCCGCGCCAAATGATCTTTTCAAGTCATTAGCCTAATTTTTGAGGCGCGGGGAAGCCCCAAAATTCATCTTATCGTATGCACGCTTCGAATGGCTAAACAAAAAAACCCTTAGGCTACACTACCTAAGGGTTATATTTTTGTAAGACAGGAATCTTATTCTGGCACCACCACAAACGTCTCGGTCATTTTACCATCATCATCTGAAGTGATCATCTGCTCAGCGCTTAATTCTTCAATGGCCAATTTTTCCGTTTGCCCGGCAAATTTTCCGGTAGTCGGTTTAAGCATTAATACTTTGCCCTCAGTTTTATCCAAGTCCCAAGTACCCACGATCGTATCTAGCTTTACAATTTCAGTGTAGCTTCCATCTTCATTGAGGTAAAGGAAATCACCTTCAATATTTTCTTCTTTTTGTCCATCAATGTGGGTAAAAGCCGTAAGCTGCCACTTGCGGGCCAAGGTGCTTACATCTTCGTCACTCATATCAGGGCCACTGGGAGCCTCAGGTTCTTCAACCTCAGGGGTGGTATCATCCGTACTAGTAGCTTCTGTGCTTGTAGTGTCCGTTTCGGTAGTTGTGGTTTCGGTACCGCCACCGCAGGCTACTACACACGTTACAAAGGAGAATAAAAATAGGATTTGTAGTATTTTCATTTTGGTTTCGTATTTTGATAAAGTCCAAATTTTAGGGAAAGATACGCAAAACTTAAAAATACCAGGAAAATCCTGCCTAAAATTGGATAAATTAGTTACTGGGATCGTATTTTTTGGGAGCGTACAGAAACCCAAAGGCCTCTGCCCCATCCTTATCCAGGCATTTATGGTGTATTTTATGAGCCCGGATCATCCTACGGAGGTAAGGGCTTTTGGCTACAAACTTCAACTTAACCCGTCTGTGTACCAGAATATCATGAAAAAGTACGTAGAAAATGCCGTAGGCTAAGATCCCAAACCCTATCGGCTTTAAGAACCATAAGCCCGGTATTTCAAAACCTAAAACAATCGTCAGGATAGAAGGAACACTAAAAACCACGGCGAAGTAATCATTTTTTTCAAAAAACCCAGGATGCGGCTGGTGGTGGTCTTTATGCCAACTCCACAATATGCCGTGCATCACGTATTTGTGGGTAGCCCAGGCCACGCCTTCCATTAAAAAAAACGTACTCGCAAATAGAAAAAAGTAAAGCAACCAAATCATGGGGCGCGAAAAATTTATAGGATTCTTTCTAAGCTTAACCAATTGAAGCCCTTGTGGTTTGAAAAAAAGTCAAAGTCTTTCTCATGGGGGCAGGCAATTGAAAAAATATACTCCAAGCTAAACAATCAAGGAAAAAGAGCAAAACTTTCCTCAACAAAATTAAGTCAGGTCAAGGGAGCGGGTTTTATAATTTGAGGATGTACCGGATCTTGATACATATCCTGCATACCAAAGGCTTCCAAAATTTCTTGACCCCGGGCAATTTGGGAAGCACTCAATTGTTTTTCCCAACCTCGCAAGGCCGCTTCATCCGACTCAAAGTTGGCTCTTTGATTAAAATTGGTGCGGGAGGGCTTGTTTAAAACTTTTTGAAAGGAAGAAAATTCAAACGGTAAATTTAAAAAATGCATGAGTCTGCCCAAGCTTTCTTGAGAGCGCAAGAAAAAATCTTCATAAAAACCATAAAACACCCCTTCATCTGCAAGCTGTTGCAAGGGCACATAATTTAAAATACACCAAGCGATCATCCCCAGCTCGTAGCTATCTTTATACCCCAGATCTTGAACTCGCTTTACTAATGCCGGAAAATCTCTCTGGAAAGCGGGCTGCTCACATATACTAACAATAATGGTTTTTTGCCCCCCATAGGGCTTCCCCCATCCCAATTTATGCCAAGAATACGCTACCGCAAAGGGGTTTCTTATCAAAAAAATAATGGGTATATCCGGAAAGTTTGTTTGTAGCCAGGCCAGCATCATATTGCCCCGTATTTCTTTTACAATCCTCTTTTTGTAGAAAAGCCGGGTCAAATTTTGATCCGTCCACTGGTCGCGGACCTGGCCTGATAAGATGTTTTGCGCTTGAAGTAAATTCTCTTCTGGTTGGTCTTGAGGGGATAGGTACTGATAATAGGCAAATGAAGAAGCTGCCTTTACCTTGGTGGGCAGAAAAGGCTCAAAAATCTCTCGATAATCCTGACGATGATTGACAATTTCTCCCAGCCAGGTTGTCCCGCTCCTTCCCACCCCCACAAGTAATAGGGTGTTTTTCAAATCTCGGTTCGTATCTCGATATACTCTAGAATAAAAGGTGCTAAGAAGCTTTTGACGAATTTTCTGGATTTTCACCATAAGAAAGGGCCATCTGCCCACAAAAAGGTCATTAGATTATACTAAAGGCCATCAAATATATCCAAAGCATAGCGTTGATAAAAATCTACGGCTATTTCGGAATATATAAATTGCTCTCCCCGGTAGGCTGGTCCGTGGGGAAAGGTTCTTTTTTGCATCCATTTTTTGATGTCTTCTGCCGGGTGTTGCAGTCCCCGGTTATAAATTCCGGCCAGCCATCGCACCTGTTCTACGCCAGTCTTCTGCGCTAACTTATACTTGGAAAATGAAATTTGAGCAAAGGCCAGGGCGTAAATCACCTGCCAGTCCCAGTCATTCAAGCGCCTGATGCGTTCTTTTCGCACCTCTTTAGCCTCTGTGATCCTGTATTGTAATTTTTTGCGAACCGAAGGGCTTACCTTATACTCAGGATCTTGGGCCATCCCTTCCAAAGCTTCGGCAAAGGAAGGTTTCATTTGCATACGGCCAATAGAAAAATTGGCATATGCCGTCCCAAAACGGACGTACAATACCTCCAAAGAATAACTTTCTACCTTATTTTGTAACTCAGAAAAGCGAACAATTTCAGGAAAAAGCGCCGGGAGGAGGATTTTTAAATCCACCCCAGGATGTTCCCTAAAAAGCTCCCCAAGGGCCGTTTTTTTGGCTTTTAAGAAAGATAAGGCTTCTTGATATTGCTCAAAATATTGGGTTTCGTATGCCTTAGGCGTTTGAGCCAAAAGGGCAGCTTGCCAGCTAAGGGCTAAGAGAGCAAATAATACGGAGGATTTACAATTTCGCATGGTATGGTAAGCTTATGTTATTTCAACGTGTAGGCCCCTTTCTTAGATATATTTTGCCGGAACTCCTTGCCTCGGGTCCCTTATCAAATACAAAATGGAAAAAGATTTAGGGGCTTGCCCGCGCGAAAAAGAGGTTTAGCCTAATTGCCAAAGTGCCCGCGCGGGCCGGGCTGGCCTGCCGAGCCGGC
>CAWUIO010000139.1:0-15906 GCA_963922455.1 uncultured Microscillaceae bacterium | reverse complement strand
TTGGTCGTGCTACAAAAATAGGAGGTTATTTTTATTTAATCTTTTGAGCAGCCTACGGGAAGCCCCCAAAAAATTCCTAAGCTTTTCAATTGATAAGGAACTGGGACACGAAGAATTATGTAGGTTTGTTAACAAATGCTAAGCACAAACTCCTATGAAAAAGCAACTCCGTAAATTTTTTCGGATTTTCTTCTTGTTATTTTTTTTAGGCTTGCTCGGACTATTTGTGGTCGGGATGCGCATGTCTTTTCGATATGATCAAGATGGAATTGAGGCTTATTTTAAGTCGAAAGATACTCCAGCCGAGATAAAATATTTACCCATGGGCCAGGATAGCTTACGTTATGTAGTTACCGGCCAAAATGAAAGTAAGTGGGCTATTTTATTTGTCCACGGAGCTCCCGGGGGGCTTTCCATGTTTTTACAATTTATGAGCGAGCCCGAACTAAGAGAAAAAGCCCTCATTATTTCAGTAGACCGTCCGGGATATGGGTATTCTGGCTATGGTAAATCGCTTACTTCCATCCCAGCCCAGAGTGAGCAAATCAGTAAGATTTTTGAGCAATATCCGGAGCATCAATTTATACTGTATGGGCATTCCTACGGGGGGCCTATTGTGGGCTATATGGCCTATTTGTACCCAGACCGGGTGGCAACTTCTATTATAGCGGGAGGGGCCGTAGACCCCGGTCACGAACGTTTTGTTTGGCTGGCTAACTTTTGTAATACCCCTCCGGTAAAATGGGTAGGGGTAGCCGATACCTGGGTAGCCAGTGATGAAAAAATATCTCATCCGGATGAACTCCGATCTATTTCTAACATTTGGTCAGACATGCAGGTCCCCTTGGTAATACAGCACGGTACGGAAGATTGGATGGTCCCGTATGGCAATGTCGGCTTTTTGGAAAGTCGAGTACCTCAGGATAAGTTGTATGTCCAAACCTTAGATGGGGAAAGTCACTTCTTTTTTAATGATATGGCAAGCGTTAAAGGGATTTTGATGGAACGATTGGCCTGGTTGGAGGAAGAGATTCAACAATAGGGGGAGAATACTCCCCCCTGTGCCTTATCTTTTTTGACGTAGATTTTGGGTTTTTAAGGTACCTCGAGAGGCATTCTTTTCGTGGAAAAATTCCTTTTCCCGAGTTTGGCCACTGAGGCTCAAATCACCGCCTCTCATATAAACTTTTACTTTTTCGGTGTCTATTTTCAGCCATGCGGCACCCACATCTTCTACGGTGATATTCAAGTTTTGGGTCTTGATGAGATCATCGGTATACAATTCGGCTGCGCCCCCTACCACCATGTCTTCTAGGTTTGCCGAGCTTACTTCAATATGGATTTTTTCACCACTGGGCTGCCCTTCAGTATCTATGTAAAGGGTTCCATTACGCACTCTGGTCTCGATATCGCGTATAGGCATTCCAGAAGCCCTTACTTTCAAAACTTTGCTATCCCCCTCTACCAGGTGTACTACTGCCACCCCACGGATATCTAAATGGTCAAAGGGCTCTACTTTCCGTTCTTCGTATTCTTCCTTGCCCATTGCTGTTTGCTTGACCAAATGCCAGTGTTTTTTATTAAGCATATCCAGGTCGGCCCGACCATTGATCCTTCCACTAAAACCTTTCTCGCTTATATCTCCAACTGCTATATAGTCTTGCGTTATTTCGGCAATACGCTTGTAGCAAGGAAAAATATCATATTGTAAAAATAGTTCAAGGTATCGGGCTTGTTTATCGGATGGAATCAACTTGCCGTTCACTTTGATTTCTTTCTCCACAAATGACATCACAATTTCTTTGGTATTGCTCGAAATTAGCCCATCCTTCTTGAGATATAGCTGGACATTTCGGCGAAATTGCTTTATGTCTCCTTTAAATTTAAATTCTTTTCCACAGTCGGGTATTGGCTCAGCTTGTACGGGAGCAAGCAATTTAGAATCTGGTAATTGCTCATTTCCTAGAGGAAAAGTATTTAGTTCAGAAAGATTAAGCTCCTTGGGAGCACTTGCTTCGGGATTTATCCCTACATTTTTTTGACTAGGCCAAGAAAATAGCTGCGCTATCCGAGGGGTATTTAGGTGGGGAAAATCAGGCGTTTGAACCTCTAAGGCGAGTGGTTTGATTTGTTTAGGGCGGGCCGGGGTATGCGATTTGGGTATGGAGTGGCTCCAAACTGCTTTACTATGGGAGCTTTGATTTAAAGTAGGATATAAAACACTTGCCCCAAGGCCAATTACCAAGGCTCCGGTTCCTACCTTAAGGGCAGGAAGCCAAGACCAATGGTTTGCCAAGCTCATCCCTCCTGAAACCATGGCACTTGAAGTACTTAAAAAGGCCCCCCATTGTTGACTCGCTTCGGGGATAGGAAGCTCTCGGAGCAATTTAAATACCATATCACAGCTTGTACAAGATCCTTTGGTGAAGGGCTGCTGGGGTAGAAAAAGTAAAAACCAATGGAATGAACGCTTATCGCTCATCATCTTTCTTAGTTTTTGTCGTCCCCGACTGATCTTTGTTTTAATGGCCCCTTCATTACTGTTTTGGATTTCTGCAATTTCCTTCATACTCAAACCAGTTATCTCAAACATGATAAGGGCGTCCTTTTGTTTTTCGGGTAACTGGTCTAGCTTCCGGTATAGCAATTCGATATCGGGTAGAATTTCTGGAGAAGCGCCTCGGGCTTGTAGTTTTTCCTGGTGCTGGTCTAACATTTCTGCTCGGAATCGCGACTTTCGCCAGAGGCTAATAGAGCGGAAGCGAGCTGCCCGGATGAGATAATGGAGTAATTGGTCTTTCTTACGTATATTTTCATAACGCTCATAGGCCGAAAGGAGCACATCTTGCATAAGGTCTTCGGCATTCATTTTCCCATAGGCCAGGGCTTGACAATACCGGTAAAACGTATCCCGACAGGGATTAAAGGCTTTCATGAAAGCCGCTTGTTTGGGCTCATTCATCATAGTGAGATAAATTTGGATGCAACCATCTACATAATGTTCACCCAGAGAGTAGCCCAAGAGAGCAAAAGGTTACATGCCCTTCACAAAAAAATTAATAACCCAGGTTGACTTCTTGCATATCTTTCTCAAACCTTCTCGCATAGTAACGTCCATCTTCTAAAAGCTCCCGAATTTTAGGAAAGTTGGTCTTTTCTAAGTCGATCAATTCATCTCCTTGGTATAAGTTGATACATAAATCATCTGTGAAGTAAGCCCTTAACTCTCTATAGGGGAAGCTCTCCGCTTGGTTTTGCTTCTCGAAAACATAGGCGAGTTCCCCCTTATTGTTGTACAAAAACTCAAAGTAGTAGTTGAGCGGGCCATCTTTTTTTACCACGGTTGCCAAGCGAAGGAGGGGAGTATTATCTCCGGCAAAGCTATAAAAATACTGTAGGATATATTGATATGGTTTGCCATCCGACCACAGGAGGTCATCCGAATTTATCTTAAATTCATTAAGATAGTATTGATTACGCTCTATTTTGTATTTTACGTAATCGTAAAGATCGCGAATATTCCTGGTTTCACTGTGGGCTAAACTGGAATCTTGCGCCTTACTAGAAATTGGAATGAGGCCCAGTAAGAAAATGAGGGTAAATAGGAGTTTAATTTGTTTTAAATAGAAGTCCATCTTGGTTTTTTTGTGATATATGACAATACCCTAGTAATTCTAAATCAGGATATTATACCTTTGTAAACGTAAATTGACCCTGAAAGGTATACCCTTTCAGTTTATGAAGAAATTTAATCACTTATGTCGTTACGTGTAAAGGTTGTTAAATTGGGCTTGTTTTTAGTAAGCTTCGTGATATTAAGTTTATCAGGTAGTCTATATGCCCAAAGCCAAACTTGGAAATCTTTAGAGGATGTACAAATAGTTACCTTGCAAAAAGCGGGCTACACCCTAGACGTTCCCAAATTTGGTTCAAAAGTAAAACAATTAGATGGGAAAATAATTGAAATTAAAGGATATGTACTGCCCCTTCAATTGGACAATGAGAACCAGTTTTTTCTTTCCAAGCTTCCATACAGTTCTTGCTATTTTTGCGGGGGAGCTGGTATAGAAACTATCGTGGAAGTATTTGCTAAAGGCAAAGTACCTTATTCTGCCTATCCCAAAGTAATCCGCGGCCGTTTTCGCCTCAATAGTGAAGATCCGGAGCACTTAATGTACATTCTGGAGGAAGCCGAGTTGATTCCCTAGCTAATTTTTAAAAATACATTTTTCCCGTATTTTGGGTGATTGTATAGATCCATATCCCTTCTCTAATTTTTATGCTAAAAAATCTACTCTTGATCCTGTTTCTGTGTTTTTTTTGCCTGGGAAATAGTCACTCATTTGCTCAAAACCCAAAGAATGATTCTACCCAAATACGGAAAATTTACGATGAAGCCCTTTTAAATCCGGTAGGGTATGCGTGGCTTCGACATCTATGCCTAAACATTGGAGGGCGCCTTTCGGGCTCACCTCAAGCTGCCGCCGCCGTAGAATATACATATCAGGTCTTAGACACCCTTGGGGCCGACCAGGTTTTTTTACAAGAATTGAAAGTTCCCCATTGGGTTAGGGGGCCTCAGGAAATAGGGCGAATTGTAAATTCAAATAAACTTGGTACGGTAGAAGTAAATATTTGCGCCTTGGGGCAATCTATCGGTACTGGCCCCCAAGGAATTGTGGCTCCAATCCTGGAAGTAGGTTCATTTGATGAAATGAATAAGCTAGGAGCCGATCAAATCGAGGGGAAGATCGTCTTTTACAATGTACCCATGGACCAAACCCAGATTAATAGCTTTGCCGCTTACAGCAAGGCCGTACGTTACCGCTACGGAGGGGCTTCCGAAGCCGCAAAACTGGGAGCTTTGGGGGTAGTTGTACGCTCAGTCAGTACCGCTTTGGATGATTACCCCCATACCGGCAGTATGGGCTACGCATTAAATGTGCCCAAAATCCCCGCTGTGGCTATCAGCACTCGGGATGCAGAACTGTTGAGTAAATTACTCCAAGATCAAAAAAATCTCACATTTTATATGGAAACCCAATGCGAGATGCGTGATGAGAAAACCTCCTACAACGTGGTGGCAGAAATCCTGGGTAGTGAAAAGCCAGAAGAAATCATCGTTGTGGGGGGGCATTTAGATTCTTGGGATACTGGTCATGGAGCACACGATGATGGCGCAGGAATTGTACAGTCCATGGAAGTAATCCGCTTGTTTAAAACTTTAGGAATACAACCCAAACGTACCATTCGGGCCGTCATGTTTATGAATGAAGAAAACGGACTGGCCGGCGGGAAAAAATATGCTGAATTGGCCAAAGAAAACCAAGAAATTCACCTGGCGGCCATTGAATCAGACAATGGGGGCTTTAGCCCCATCGCATTGGGAATTTCCAATCAGTTTGGGGCATATGAGGCAGTAAATCAATGGGCAGAACTCTTTGCCCCCTACAATTTGAAAATACGTAAGGGAGGGGGAGGGGCCGATATTAGTCCCCTAGTCAATCAAGGCACCCATGCGATGTCTTTAGTAGTTGACTCTCAAAGGTACTTTGACCTGCATCACGCCTCAACTGATACTTTTGATAAGGTTAACCGTAGGGAACTACAATTGGGGGCCGCAGCAATGGCCAGCTTAGTGTACTTAATTGATTTATACGGGCTGCCTAGTAGTTCGCGTTAATACAACATTTTATCATTCGCAAAGTGTGCATTTAAAAATTAGAAATCCATGGCTAGAAAAGAAAAACATTTAGCAGTTGCCCTACAAGGTGGTGGAGCCCACGGCGCTTTCACCTGGGGAGTCTTAGACCGACTTTTGGAAGAGCCTGAGCTAAAACTAGATGGTTTTGTAGGTACGAGTGCCGGCGCTATGAATGCAACCGTGCTTGCTTATGGCCTACATGTATCTGGCAATGAGTTGGCCCGGGAGCTATTGCATCAATTTTGGCAAAAAGCCTCCGTTTATGCCCGCGATTCTATGTTACAACCTAGCTGGATGGATAATACCTTCGGACGCAAGGGTAATTTAGACTACTCACCGGGTTACAACTGGATGGAATTGACAGCTATGTACTTTTCACCCTATCAATTAAACCCGACCGGTTATAACCCTCTAAAAAAAATATTGCTAGAACTCGTTGATTTTGAACGCCTTAAAGCTTGTAAAGCCACTAAGCTTTTTGTGTGTGCCACCAATGTGCGACGCGGAAGGGTGAAAGTATTTAATCTCTCTGAAATGAGTGTGGAAGCTGTCTTAGCCTCGGCCAACTTGCCAACCATTTATCACGCGGTTACCATCGAGGGGGAAGACTATTGGGACGGCGGATTTATGGGAAATCCCCCTATCTTTCCCTTAATAGACGGTACCGATTGTAGTGATATTATGGTAGTCCAAATTAATCCTATCAATATCCCGGAAACCCCTAAAACTGCCCCCGAAATTAAAGACCGCGTCAATGAGCTAAGCTTTAACTCGAGTTTAATGCTAGAAATGCGCAAAATTGAATTTGTAGAACGCTTAATCGAACAAGGGTACAATCCGGAAGGCAAATTCCGGCACTTATTCATGCACAACATTAACCCAGAAAAGGATATGTGGGATCTAAATGTTTCTAGCAAGCTCAACGCTAATTGGGATTTTTTAATTAGCCTTAGAGACTTAGGGCGTCAATACGCTCACGATTGGCTAGAAATAAATTACGATGACATTGGGGTACGTTCTACATGTAATATTCAAGAAACCTTCTTATAAACTTTGTATTATGCGCGTTTTAGCCAATATACCTCACGCCGAATTTTCAATCACCATTTTTTCATGGAATCAGAAATACTTGCTCAAGTTTGAGATGAACAACCTGGAACAAACCTACAAAATATCCGAGTTGGACATCACAGGCATTCAAGAAATTGAAGAAATGTGCCAAGATGAAAGCTTTCTTCGAGCTGTTGCCTCCCAGTTTGAGCAAATGGAAAATACCCTAGCCCAGCTTTTACAGAATCATTTGTAAGCTAGCTATCTCTTTCCTCCGTAAACCTTACGCCTTACTTTCTGGATAGCTAAACTCAAGACATAGGTTTGAGTATACTATCTAAAAGTAATAGCGATGCACGGAGTAATTTTTGTACAACTCAACCGGCTTATCCGAGAAAATTTCGGCAATGAAAAACTGCAAGCCATCCACCAGGATGCAGGTACCAGCGAAGCCATGTTTGCTATATCGGATACGTATCCAGACCATGTCTTAGAAAATATCTTGGGCGCTGCCACTAATCACTTAAATACCTCACGAAAGGAGCTTTTAGAAGCTTTTGGAGAGTTTTTAGCCCCCCAGCTCTTACAAATTTATCAAGCCTTCATCAAGGATAGTTGGACTGTCATGGACCTCTTGGAAAACCTAGAGACTACCATCCACCGTACAGTCAAAATGAGGGACAAAAAAATGCAACCTCCTGCCCTGAAAGTAAAACGTAAAAACAAAAATACCCTGGAAATCATCTACCAATCTAAGCGGAATATGCTGGATCTTGGTCTTGGTATTATCCGACATTTAGGGAAACATTACAAAGAAGAATTGAGCTTGGAAATTCAAAATTACAAGGATGGTAAACGAGTTATCGTTAAAAAAATGAATGCTTCCTACCCCAAAAACGGTAGTGCCATGATCCCCAATATTGTCAATAAGTTTTTCTCATGATTGACCTCAATCCCGACAGGTCACTATTTTTTTCCCATTGTTTGGGGCTTCCCCGCGCTAACACCCGTGGTATACTTTAAAAAATAGGGGGCAGCGCGGGTCGGGCTGTCACTACTCGCTGGCCACCGCGCATCCAGCGGCGAGCTCAAACAGGCCGTTCCATCCCTAAGCCTTGGAAAATCTACCATTCCTTCCTAAATTCCCTATCTTCCTTTATCAAATTCTAATTCATATGCATTCTTCCCTATTCACAAGAGTCCTACTCGGGATTAGCCTCTTTTACTTGAGCCATACTTCGCTTTATGCTCAAGATGTCGAGGTTTTACACAAATTACAAGATATTGCCGTGATAGACCAAAAGGTCATGATGCCCATGCGTGATGGCGTACGTCTTTGTACCGATATTTATCGCCCTAAGGGGAGTGCCCAGGTGCCTATTATTTTTTCGCGTACTCCTTACAATTTTAACTCTTGGGGCAATGGAGAAATGCGGACCCGTACGTATCAAAGAGCTTACGAAGCGGTCTTCCGGGGCTATGCTTACGTCGTTCAAAATGAAAGGGGGCGTTACTTTTCAGAAGGGGAATGGGACATCCTGGGGACTCCCTTAACGGATGCCTACGATGCTTTTGAGTGGATGTCTAAGCAAACATGGTGCAATGGTAAGATTGGCACCTTAGGCTGTTCTTCTACGGCAGAATGGCAAATGGCTGCTGCCTCCCAAAATCATCCGGCCCTGGCCGCAATGGTGCCTCAATCGTATGGGGCAGGAGTAGGTAGAGTAGGTGACTACTATGAACAAGGGAATTGGTACCGGGGAGGAGCCGTGCAAATGCTCTTCATCGCCTGGCTCTACGGGGTTCAGAATGACCGTATCCGGCCCACTTTTCCTAAGAATGCCAGTCAAGAGGACCTCATACGGGCATCTCGGTATTTTGATCTGGCTCCAGAAAGGCCTCGGGTAGATTGGGCCGAGGGGCTCAGGCATTTACCCGTAAGCGAAATAATCTCCCAAGTAGAAGGCCCAGTAGGGATTTATGAGCAGATGATCCCTCGTAAACCCAATAACCCTGCCTGGTATAAAGGTGGGCTTTATCACGACGATATGGAGCTAAATGTTCCCAGCTTCTGGTTTTGTACTTGGTATGACGTGTCTATCAGCCCTAACCTGGCGCTTTATACTCATGTGCGTAAAAATGCCAAAGATCCCCAAGTCAGAGATAATCAGTATTTGGTCATTGCTCCCACCTTGCACTGTGCTTACAAAAGGGCCCAGGAGAAAACCATCGTGGGCCAGCGTGACTTGGGAGATGCCCGGCTAAACTACGACGAACAGATTTATGCCTGGTTTGACCATTTCCTCAAAGGAAAGGAAAAGGGGCTTCTCGCAAATCTGCCTAAAGTACAATATTACACGATGGGCAGTAACCAATGGCAATCTTCAGATACCTGGCCCCCCGAGGGAGCAAGCACCCAAACGTGGTATTTAAGTAGTGAAGGAAAGGCCAATAGCCTGTACGGAGATGGAAAACTTGTTTTGAAAGCTCCAAACCAAGACAAACCCGATGCGTTTACCTATGACCCGATGAACCCTGTCCCCTCATACGGCGGAAATGTGTGCTGTACCGGGAATGCGGTGCGGGGTGGGGCTTACGATCAAAGTGAAATGGAAACGCGTCAGGATATATTGGTTTACACAAGCGAACCCTTAAATCAAGGGATGGAATTAAGTGGCTTTATAGAATCTACTTTATATGTTTCTTCAGACGCCAAAGATACCGATATTACCATCAAGTTGATAGATGTATACCCGGATGGGCGGGCATACAATCTGGATGAGACGATACAGCGCTTGCGCTACCGGGAGGGCTATGACCAAGAAGTGTTTATGGAAAAAGACCAGGTGTATGAGGTGGAAATGACGCCCATGGCTACCAGTAATTATTTTGCTGAGGGACACCGCATCCGGATTGAGGTATCGAGTAGTAATTTTCCTCGTTTTGACCGTAACTTAAATACGGGCGGTGATAACTTTAATGAAAAAGAGGGACAAATAGCCCGTAACAAGATTCACCACTCCAGTAAATATCCCTCACAGATTCGTATATCGGTGGTAGAGAAGTAAGAAGGCACAAAATGGCTGAGGGATAGAGCGGCCTGTTTGAGCTCGTGCGGGCCTTGCGGGGAGAGGCAGCGAGTAGCGATAGCCCGACCTATACCCGTTTTATGCCCCCTTTGAGGGCATAAAACGGGTATAGGGCAGCCCCTAAATATTCTCGAGCAAATATTAGAATGTACACTGGGTCATGTCCTTGAGGTCAGGTACGCGTTGTCCTTTATAAAAACCTACTACATAGGTTTGGGCACCTTGGCTATCGAGGTACTTGCTAAAACTTTTAGCTTCCCAATAGGAGGTAAAAAAGCCTAGGGTATATTTTTTCAGGCCATTTTCGCCCAATTCTACCCCGAAATTGGGGTGAGAATCCATATATCGGGTCAAATCTTGGCTACGATAAGCGCCAATTTGAACGCTAAAAGCACATTCGTGGTCGCCCCGTCCTTGGCGGGTGGCATTGACTTCGGTTACATCTCCTTTAAGTTTACGGAGTTGTTCTTGGAGGTACTCTATCCCGTCATCTTTTTTGCGAATTTGGGAGGTTAGCTGGGTGTTTTCGGCTTTTTTTTCTTCGATTTGCGATTGGAGGGTGCTTACTTGCGATTGGGCAGAGGTACTTTGTTCTTTTAAGGCTTGAAAGGCTTCCAAGTTTTTTTGAAAGCTTTTCAATTCGGCCACGAGTTGTTTTTTTTCATCCTTATCGAGCTGGGCCTTTAAAGAGGGGGCCCACATGAGTAAAGCAATTGTAAGAAAGAGTGATAGGTTTTTGAAGGATTTGTGTATCATTTTTTTTAATGGAATTTATGTTATTATCTCCACAGCTATATACTAGTTAACGGGCTTTCCATCTTTATAGGCTATAATTTGCGCTCCTTTTACCCGTAAAATATTGAGGTATTTTCTGAAAGATTCGGCTTCTTCTTTGTTATTAAAAAAGCCTAGGGTGTAGTATTTGTTCCCATCTTGGGTAGTTTCTCCGGTAAATACGGGCCTTTTTTTCCCGGTAACCTGATCTACTTCTCGATAAATGGCCGAATCATCAATTTTTACTTGTACTTTATAAATCAATCCTTCAAGGTTGGTCTGGTTTCTTTCGGCAATGGCCAGCTCTTGTTTTTCTACTTTCATTCGGGCAATTTCATTTCCCAATTCTTTGATCTGTCGATCTTTTTCTTGGATTTTACCCCGGGTAGCTTGGATAGAGCCATTGAGATCATTGATCTGACGGTCCAAATCGGCTACTTGTTCTTTTTTATCTTGAATCCCTTCCTTCAAACTTTTATATCGGGCCGGATCCTTTTGCATAGCCTTAATCTCTTTTTTAAGGGCTTTTTTTTCGTCTTTGGATAGTTCCTGGCTCATAGCCTGCGTGGATATAAATCCTAGACTGAGCAAAAGGGCTAGGGTCATTAGGTGTCGCATATTTGTTAAATTTTTGGTGTTTTAAAATTACTGGCCAAAATTTTGGCGTCTCCTTTCGGCTTCTTCTGGCCCCAAAGCTTCTTCAATGGAAATTCTTTGTCCATCCCGGAAAGGAACAACAAATGGTTGGTAAGCTGGGTCACTACGGAAGTCTAACTGCATTAGAAAATCACGTACTTGGTCGGCCTCGGCTAGGTTGTCGTAAACACCCATGATGTACTTCGTCAAACCGCCATTGTTTTCACTACGAAAATCGGGGTTATCATTATTTGTTGGCACATTTGACTGCTGAAAGGCTCCGATTTGTACCACATAGTAAAGTCCATTATTGGGGATCCCAAAACCTTTGGGCTTGGTTTCGCAAGCTTTTAAGCGGCTTTCGGCCGATTGAATCTTAGACTTAGCGCCTTTTAAATCGTTTTCACAACGAAGTTTAGCATCTTTGGCTTGGGCCGCTTCTTTTTCCAGTTCAACTACCCGGCTTTCGGCCCGTAGTTTTTCTTCCTTGAATGCCTTGTAGCTATCCAGGTTTTTGGTATAAGCTTTTAGCTCTTGTTTTAAGGCTTTTTCTTCGGCCTTTTTTGCTTTCTTTTCTTCTTTGGAAAGTTTTTGAGCAAGGCTAAAATTAAGGGCACAAAGCGTAATAACTACGCTGAGTGCGATACGGGAGATTAAGAAACTTTTTTTCATGAAAAGGTGAATTATAGTGAATGTTCTGATTTTTACTAAGTTTTAAATAAAAGTATAATTTTGTATTAAGATTTAGAACGGTCCCCTACCATTTTTCCTGGAACCACCCATTCATCAAACTGCTCATTGGTGAGCAAGCCCAGGCTCAAAGCGGCTTCTCGCAAGGTAGTATTTTCGCGATAGGCTTTTTTGGCAATTTTGGCCGCATTGTCGTAGCCGATATGGGGGTTTAGGGCCGTGACCAGCATTAATGAATTATCGACCAACAACTTGATCCGCTCCCTATTGGGTTCAATACCTTGGGCACAGTTTTTATCAAATGAGGAACAAGCATCTCCTAAAATTCGAGCTGAGTGTAATAAATTATAAATCATCATAGGTTTGAAAACATTCAGCTCAAAATGTCCGGTCATGCCCCCTGTGCTGATGGCCACATCATTGCCTACTACCTGGCAACATACCATAGTAAGGGCTTCACACTGGGTAGGATTTACTTTGCCAGGCATGATAGAAGAACCGGGTTCGTTGGCGGGGATTATGATCTCACCAATTCCCGAACGGGGGCCAGAACTGAGCATTCGGATATCATTCCCTATTTTCATCAAGCTAACGGCTAGTTGCTTTAAAGCGCCCGATGACTCCACAAGGGCATCATGTGCGGCAAGGGCCTCAAATTTATTTTCGGCCGTAATAAAGGGATAGGTACTCAAATTGGCGATTTTTTGGGCAACCAATTTAGCATATCCTTCAGGGGTATTCAGTCCGGTACCTACCGCGGTTCCCCCTAAGGCTAGCTGACTTAAATGGGGGAGTGTATTTTTTAAGGCTTTTAAACCAAAATCTAATTGGGCAACGTAGCCAGAGAACTCCTGTCCTAGGGTCAAGGGAGTAGCATCCATAAAGTGGGTGCGCCCGATTTTTACAACTTCATCAAATGTTTTTGCTTTTTGATCAAGTGTATTTCGGAGTGCTTCAATTTTGGGGATTGTTTCTTCTACCAGCATCGTATAGGCCGCAATATGCATGGCCGTAGGGAAGGTATCATTGGAAGACTGAGATTTGTTTACATCATCATTAGGATGGACCTTCTTAGGCGATTCCTCTAAGCTTCCCCCCAGTAAAACGTGAGCACGGTTGGCAACTACTTCATTTACGTTCATATTAGACTGGGTACCTGAACCCGTTTGCCAGACCACTAAAGGAAATTGATCATCCAACTCTCCATTTAAAATTTCATCGCAGACCTGGGCGATTACTTGACTTTTGTTTTCATCCAGTACCCCTAACTCATGATTCGTCAAGGCGGCTGCTTTTTTTAAAACCGCGAAAGCCCGAATAACTTCCATGGGCATTTTATTATCGCCTATGGCAAAGTTTTGTAGGGACCTATGGGTCTGGGCTCCCCAATATTTCTCAGCCGGTACTCGAACCTCTCCAATTGTGTCTCGCTCAACTCGAAATGTCATAAAAGCTTTAATTTTTTGATGAATGAACCGCAAGTTTTCAGACAAAAATAATTTTTTTTTGGGTTTTCACGATTGAAAAGACACAGTTTCTCTTGGAAAAATAGTGCCAAAGTTATATTTATCAAGGATTTATGCGGGAAAGCCTCCTTCATTACCTTAAAATCTCTTGGTCGCCCAAGGGATTTCTTTAATCTGATTGCTTGTTTAGAGGTGAGGTAGGGTTTTAGGTAATTATTGCCAAAATGGATTACTCTTCAAAAAATTGCAGTTCAACTCGTTTTTCTGTAATTTCAAAAATAATTAAAACATATCCACTTGCTTTAAGCTTTATGTTTTGTCGTTGCTTAATACTAGCACTTCTCTCTATAATCTGGTTGGGTACCCACAATGCTATAAGTCAAATATACTACTTTGACTTGCCTCCTTTTAATGAAGTAGTATCTAATGAAGATAATGCCAATACTACTAATCTCAACGCCTATTTATTAATTTCCAATGGCTCTAATACCAATACTATACGGGTTAGTTTAATCGGTTCTAGTGCTCCAAGGATTTTAAATGCCATACTGGAAGCAGATGAAATTCGGAAAGTTGACCTCAGCTCCTTATACAGCTTATCTGAAAATGCTTCCTTAAATAGGAGGGTTAAAACAGGTATAAGTATAGAAACCTCGAGACCCGTTCAATGTGAAGTTCTTTTCCAAACAAAAGATGGACGGGGTGTGGCCCGTTACAATTTAAAAGGAGACAAGGCATTGGGCAAGCATTTCATTTTACCCTCCTTAGCTACACTCCCCAATTACAACTCCAATCAAATATCTGGGGAAACCAATATACATTTAGAGCATACGGCTAGCATATTTGCCCTTATTAATGGCACAGAAATCACCATAGAAAACCCCTTAAACCTTATTGGGTTTTCTGAAAATACTCCTTTTACTACTATACTTAATCGCGGAGAATCTTTCAAAGTAGCCGCCGAGCCTGGCAAAGACTTACAAGGTCTTGAGATCCAAAGCAATCTCGAAGTTGTCGTGTCTTATCAGGAAGAGTCCGTATTGTCCCAGAACAACGTAGGTTCTTCCGATCCTTTGGATGCAGACCGTCTTGGCGATCAATTAATTCCTGTCGAGCAGTGGGAAATGGAGTATTGGGTCTGTCCTGGTACCTTGCTTAACCCTGATAATGAAAAAATACATATCACATTTTTAGACCCTAATACGTCTTTACGGGTTAATGGAGAGGAAGTCAACCTACCAACCATATCTAAGGGAAGTTCTTTTGAGCTTAGCTTAGCCGACACCTGTATTTACTTAGAGTCAAGTCATCCTATTGGCGTATTTCAAATCACGGGCATACAAGAAAATTTAGCAGGCTCCCAATTACTTCCCAGTAGTTGCTCCGGTCTTCAAAACCTCAACCTATCCATTGGCCCCTTAATCGAGGAAAGAAGAGAAGACGCTGATTGCCAATCCGATTTAGCATTTAGAGAACTGAATGATTTTATAGGACCAGATCGTTCAGGAGGTGTAAGCTTTGTCTTGAACGGAAAAGCCTATATCGGACTAGGGTCTGGTGAATCAAGTGCATTACGTGATATTTGGGAATACGACCCAGTAGGGGATACCTGGTCTCAGATGGCATTCATTGACCTAGGTAGAGAAAATGCAGGCACATTTACCATAGATAATAAAGCCTATGTTTGCTATGGTAGTAATAATACAAGGCAAGAGTTTTATAATGACCTTTGGGAATTTGACCCCTTAAATAATATCTGGACGCAAAAGGCTGACTTCCTGGGTATTCCCCGAAGTTCAGGCATAAGCTTTTCTATAGGAAACCTTGGCTATGTTGGGGGAGGGGCAGACCAAAACCTCGAGGCTTTGTCCGACTTTTACGTGTATGATCCGGCCCTTGACTCTTGGGCAAGCTTGAACAATTTACCGGCATCCATGGGCAAAATTGAGCCTAGTATTATTAATTTTCCCAATACTGCCTTGGTAGTGGGGGGAGAAATAGCTGAGCTTGACATCAGTCAACAGACTTGGCAGTATATTCCAAACAATGATACCTGGGTACGAAAGGAAGATTTTCCTGGGGCTGCGCGTTTAGGAGCACTAAGCTGGACAATTGCAAATAGTGGATATATCGGACTTGGGCTTCAAAGAGGCTTACTCCCATTCAGGGATTTTTGGAAATATAACTTAGCAAATGACACCTGGGAATTTCTAGGAGATTTTTGTTTTGCAGGAGGCTTAAGCTCTGGGCTTGCTTTTGTCTTAGACGAAACAGCATTTTTTGGTACGGGTATCGTTCAAGGGGCCTCAATTAGCAGTTTTTGGAAATTTAATGACCCCAACCTAGATACAAGCAATACATTTACTCGTGAAACTAATTTTTCTGGAGGTGCCCGCCTAAATGCCATGTCTTTTTCATTGGGAGGCAAAGGCTACGTAGGCGCCGGTGAAAATGCCTCCGGTATCTCAGTCAATGACTTTTGGGAGTATGACCCTAT
>CAWUIO010000138.1:0-15972 GCA_963922455.1 uncultured Microscillaceae bacterium | reverse complement strand
TGTTTGAGCCCGCCGCTGCCCTGTGGGTAGGCCGGCGAGTAGTGACAGCCCGACCGGCCCACGCACAAATTGTTACTATACACCTTGTTTTTTCAGGGCCGGGAAGCCCCAAGACTTTTAATTTTACATATTTTCTAATCAAGGCTAAGGTAGTCTAAGTTTTGTAAAAAGCGGTTTTGCTCTTCAAAGGCCTGTTGTACAATTTTAGGATCAGGCTGGGGGGTGCCCGTATCATCCAGATGTGAGGGTGTGAATACATGGCCACAGTCCTCATAAATTTTCAAAAAATCTTGACTTAGCATTAATTATACAGATTTACCCGATTGTAGAAAAATTTCATAAGAGGTGTCCCCGAGTTTAACACGAAGGATTGTGCTATACTTAAGCTCACGTGTATACGTAAAGGCTCCTTACTCATCCAAGACTAAGGTTTCTTCCCCGATGGTTATTTCAGCTAAATCTCCTTGTAAGTGCCCCGTAATTAGGCTGGCCCCTTGCTCCTGACAGGCCGTCTGAGCCCAAAAAATACATAGAAGTGCATAAGTATATAAGTTAGTTTTCATGGTTTGTGGTTTATGTATTACGAAACTTTTCGTAGGCAAGTATATACGAAAGCTTTCGTAATTACAAATATACGACGGGCGAATTCGTAAATAAACCCGATGCGTGGCAATAAAAAAGCCCAAGAAAGATTTCCTTGGGCACGGTACAATAGGCGTACAAAATAGGCCAATACCTACTTTGGCAAGCGGTTCTTCACCAAAGAAATCTGCCCTAAATGATTGGCAATATGCTCCATCACATGAAACCAGACCCAGTAATTATTGATTTCCTCCTCGCCAACGGCTGCGTCAAACCAAGCGTCGTCTTTCCTTTTTAAGCCGGCTAGGCTTTTTTCTCTTACTTCATCCCATAGGTCTAGGTAATGCTGGATGGGTTTTCCCTTAAATGCCGCCCGGCCTTTGTCTCCCAGGGCAAAGGCAGCCTCCCACCTTTTACTTTCTTCTTCGGTCAATTGGCGTTCCTCGAGGGTTTCTACTTGGTAATACACTTCGGTCGCTATCAAATGCATAATAAGCGCACCCACTGTATTGGCATTTTTATCAAATAAAAAATCGGTTTGTTCTGGACTCAGGCCCCTTACTTCCGACTCCACGCGGGCTTTGAGTTCTTCTAACATATCCACCATAATCCCGATTTGGGGGCTGTATCCTGACACAGGCTTGATTTCGTATTGGGCATGGCCCGGAGATACGGCCCATAGGCTCATTAGGATCGTGAAAAAAAGTGTTTTAAGGGACTTCTGCATGTCTAGTCTTTTTAAATGTGTTAATCTGCCACTACTTTTAGGCAATTGGAAAACAAGGGGAGTTAAGTTAATTATTTTAGCGGATAAACAGAGGGCATTAACATCTTTCCTTACATACCCAAATCCGATTCAAGCCCAAAGCACCCAAACGATGAAAAGACTAAGAGAATTAAGTTACAAAGCCTATAGCCTGCTCCGTTACCGAGTCAATTATGAACTCCAAAAACTTAAGAGAAAGCAGTCTGAACCTGCACCAACTATCCTGATTGTTGCCACTGCCCAAAAAGTGGGCAGTACTTGGCTCGTCAAATTACTTCGCGATTTATATCTCTTCAAGCATGCCGGGCTGCCCGAAGCCGTCCGGCACAAACCCTTTATGCAAAAAGTAATTGAACTAGATGCCCCGGCTACCCCTGAATTTTTGAGCGGGCTGACCGAAAACCACCTCCTCAAAAGCCATTCTCCCCCCCCCACGCAAAAGCTCCCCGATAACGTTAAGCTAGTCACCTTAGTACGCGATCCCCGGGATGTAATTGTCTCCGTTAGCTTTTTTCTGAACCATCTGAATGAAAGCCAAGGCGGGTGGCCCGTCCTCCAGACACTTCCTAACGACCGGAGCCGTATTATCTATTACCTTAAACATGACGAAGGCCTTCTCAAACTCTTAGAGGCCTGGAGTTATACTCAAGCCCATGATATTCACGTAATACGTTATGAGAATTTGCTATGCCAAGCTATGACCGAAATGAAAAAAATTCTGGATTTTGTAGATATTCAGGTAAGTGATACACGTATACAGAAGGCTATTCACAAAAATCAATTTTCCAAACACAGTGGCGGGCGCCCTGCGGGCATGGAAGACAATAACTCCTTTTTTAGAAAAGGGATTGCCGGAGACTGGGTCAATTATTTTGATGAGGAAATTATCGACCTAGTAAAGACAGTCCACAATGGACGCTGGAACCGCCTCCTTGTTTATTTAGGCTACGAAAAATCGCTCGATTGGTCTCTTCCTCCTATTTCCAAATGATTAGGGGCAGCCAAAAAAATCCGTAGCCTGCAAAGCGCAGGACTACGGATCAACCATACAACTCAAAGGAATCCACACATACTGATTTTACCATTCGTTTTACTCTATAAGCAATTCTTTGACTTCAGGAATCACCTGCTTTTGAGGCTTTTCCGATTTCTTCTTTTGGGCCACAAAGTAAATCAGGGAAGTAATCAAACAGATAGCTAGGTATTTGGCCATCATATACTGGCCCACAAAAGGCGATTCCATCTGGATATTTTGATATCGCATGCCTAGCCCCCCCAAAACATAACTGATCGGAATAAGCAAGAGAATATAAGGAGCCAAATGTCGGGCTTTCCAAATCACGAGGTAATACATAAAGCCAGTCAAGAAGTTTGATATGCCAAAAGAACTCATTAAAACCAAACTATCCGAAATAGGCTCGATGCCGGCTAAGTGGGTGGCCGCGTACTTTACCTGGAAGGTATGCATATAGCCCCTCACCATATCCATCGTCGCCGCCAAAAACAAAACGATTACACTGAGGTGTAAAGCTCTTTCTTTCGTAAGCATATTTTTTAGGGTTTCGTAGATTAAAGGGTATGCTCCAATTTAGGGGTAATTCAGGGCTTGAACCTGCCAGCCTTGGTGGAATGAACAAATTTACAGGTGAGTTGTACGCTTAAACCTCAGGGGCTTGCCCGCGCCTTGAAAACCGTTCCCAGGTGGGACATATCGTGGCGCGCGGGCCGGGCTCTCGCTACTCGCCGGCCACCCCTCAATCCAGCGGCGGGCTCAGACAGGCCGCTTGATCCCTAAGCCAAAATTGGGTAGTCATTAGAAATGGACCTAGCAATTGACTTATTTCCGCAAAACCAAGTCGCAATTCAACTCCTCCCCATCGATCTCAGCTCCCATACTTTTATAAAATTCCTGGGCATTTTTATTCCAATGGGAGACTTGCCAGCGGACTTTATGACAGTTTTCTCTTTTGGCTTCGTCAATCACCTTTTCCAGTAAACGTTTGCCGAGGCCTATTTTTCTATACCTTGGCTTTACGTAAAGATCATCCAAGTAAATTGATTTGCCCGACCACGTATGGTAGGTATACGAATAGCAGGCATAAGCTATGATTTCGCCTGGCTCACTAAGAGCTAAAAATGCAAAAATATAGTCTTTTTCTTCCCGCATATGCGCTACGGTATTTTGCATCCTTTCCGGGTGTTTTTGAAATTCGGCAAATTCTCGGAATAGGCTAATCATAGCAGGGAAATCACTTTCTTCTGCCTTCCTTATTTTTATGTTTGGAGTTTCTCCCATTTGGCTTTATAATTTTCAACCAGTTGCTGTACAAAGGCCTTCTTGCTACGATGAGTCAAGCGACTATCCATCTCTATTCCCGGATGAAACTCCCGCACGTGTTCTCCACTCCACAAAGCCAACTCAATGATGACCGGGGCCAAGCCTAGGCCTTTTTCACTCAGCCGATATAAATTGGTCTTTTTATTATCAGGGAGTTTTTCCTTGCGAATGATCTTAAACTCTTCCAACATCTTTAATCGAGAAGATAAGATATTACTGGCAATGGCCTCCTCGCTTTCCAAAAAATCCTTGAAGGTGCGCTTGTCCTCCAGCAGCATTTGCTTGACAAGCACCAAGGTCCATTTATCCCCCAGTATGTCCAAAGCTGAGCTTATCGGGCAATCGCATCGAAATTTATCTCTCATATCATCTAAATAAAAAAATTTTACTTTCAAAATAAAATTAATTCAGGATTTAATACGCGTTTTGAAAGTAAAAAGCTGCATAGCTTGCATATAAACACAAAAATATATCAAATATACCATCCCTTGGTGTCCCTAGGGAATGCTTAGCCCTTAGAAGCAGTCCTGCATAGAAGTAAACTAATCTCCCTATCGAGGAGATAAGCGAATAAACTAAGCAATCTGAATTTGAGTATCAAGTCATTGAAACGTATACCCGCTACGCTTGGCCATGATGAATAACAATTATGAGCTGGATACCAGAAGGGTCTAAGGTGAAATACGTAAATAGAATTGGTCTAAAAACAAAGCAAAGTGCCCGGTATGGACACTTTGCTTTTTTCGTGGTAGTTTAACGTGCCTCCCTGAGCGAGTTTTATCCCCATCTTCTTCCTAAAGCTTAGGGATGGAACGGCCTGTTTGAGCTCGTGGGGGCCATGTGGGTAAAGGCAGCGAGTAGTGACAGCCCGACCCGCGCCGGTAGCTAGCTTATAAAAAACCCCCAAACGTTCTCAGCGCGGGGAAGCCCCATATCCTTTTGATTTTCCCTCATAAACAGTTGGCGATTGGGCTTTTTCCGGGGACTAGAAAATGGCTATATGGTCCGGATTTAACAAGCGCATACAAACCTACTGCCTTCGGTAGCCCGGCTTCCTTCGGTGGCATAACCGTCCAATTTCCACCACGCAATGCCCCCAATCAACTCCCTAACTTGAAAGCCCAACTTGGCCAATTTTAAGGCCCCTTTGGTAGATCCGTTACAGCCAATTCCATCACAATAGCAGATATAAATTTTGGATTTATCCAGCTTTTGGGTACTTTCTTCGTTCATCTCCCGATGGGGAAAGCTGAGGGCACTAGGGATATGTTCTTTTTCATAAGCAAAGCTTTGACGCGTATCCACGGCGATATATTCTGGGCTGCTTTCAAAGGCCGCATATACATCGGATGGATCCATTTCGTAAGCTAACTTGCATTCGTAATACTCGATTTGAGACATCATAAGTACGTAGTTATGGGTTAAAATTGCATCTGGTACCCAAGATAGGAGATGCGGTATTCCTTTCCTCCTACTTCCTTTGAACAATGCTCAGCCCTATGTGAAATCTTTTCAGCTACAGCTTTAAAAACAAGTACCTAAATTAAGCTATGGAAATAAAGTACTTCAGGCTTATCAAAACCATTGCCCAAGAAGGGAACCTGGCTAACTCTTCGGGCAAACTCTTCTTGACCCAGTCGGCCCTGAGCCACCAACTGCGGGAACTCGAAGGTCAACTGGGCTTTAAAGTCTTTGACCGGGCCCGCAAACCTTGGCAACTTACCGAAGAGGGGCAAGCCTTATACGAAATAGCTTGTAAGGTATTGCACGATATTGAGGCGGGCTTTGAAGCAATTAAAGAGATCCGGGCGGGGTCCAAGGGTAGGATCAAACTGAGTACAGAGTGTTATTCTTTTTACCAAGACCTACCAGCCATTATCCAGAAGATGGGCATGCTATACCCCGATATTGACGTAGACTTGGTACTGGAAGCCACCCATCAGCCAATACCGAAGCTCTTACAAGGTGAAATAGACATGGCCCTAGTGACCCATCACCCAGTGCACGAAGATCTACATAGTATGCAAGTTTATCAAGACGAGATTTATGCCTTGCTCCATCGGGAACATCCTCTGAGTCAGCAAGAATATTTAGATCCTCGTCATTTTGAAGACCAGCACTTGATTATTCACTCCTATCCTTTGGAAACCGTTTCCCTTTACACCCACTACTTAAAACCGCATCATATCACCCCATTAAAAATTTCAGCCATTCCCTTGACGGAGGTGGCCTTGTCGTTGGTAGAAGCCAATATGGGTATGCTTTGTATGCCACGCTGGGCCTTAAAAAGCTTCAAAGTCTCCGAGGCCACGCAATTTAAACGGATTGGTCGCGAGGGCTTGCGACGGGTGCATTACTTGGTGGTAAAGAAGGAAGATCAGGCCAAAAAATACATCAAAGACTTTCTAATCAATTTTGTGGAATATTTTCAATAAGCTAATTCTCAAAAATTAGGGGCTTGCCCGCGCTAAGAAAAGTTGGAGAGCTTCTTAAAATTTACGGCCAGCGCGGGCCGGGCTCTCGCTACTCGCCGGCCACCCCTCAATCCAGCGGCGGGCTCAAACAGGCCGCTCCATCCCTAAGCCGGGTGATAAGGTACTAGCTAATAAGCCCTCTAAACCGTATTCTCCATGGATTTTTGATGCGCTTTTTGCATATCCAAAACGTGCTCTACTACCCATTCAGGGGCATCCAGGGGGATAAAGTGCCCACACTGAGGAATAACGTGCAGCGAAACCGGTACCGAGGGGTCAAACTGCTTACTAAACCCATCAAAAACGGCGGGGGGATAGGTAGTTTCATCGGCCCCGACAAAGATCCGGGTAGGTACTTTAATCTTGGAAAACGCAATCGGAAACTGCCGCAACCACGGAAAGAGTTTTGAAAAAGAAGGCCCAATGCCTCGGTATAAGGCCAGCGGCCCTTTTAAGTCGGGAAGCAAGGCATAGGCTTCGTTGGAGGAAAAATACCGGGTGCTACGTTCAGCTCCTTCACACCACTTAAGGGTTATTTTTTTGAGCAAGGCAAAATTATTACGCGCAAGAAGTTTCTTGCCTAAGCCCAAGGGCAAGCTATACAAAACAATATAGCGCCTCCGTAGCGCGATGATGGGATGGGTCAAAACGGATAGTAAATAACTCCGTAATGGAGGAATAGCCAAGGCTACATATTGACTAAACCGATGATTGGGCAAAGCCAAGGCCACATACCCAGTGACTGCCCCAAAGTCGTGCCCAACTAAAAACACCTTCTCCTTTTCCTCAGTCAGCACACTGTCTACAAAGGCATGTAACCACTCGGCCAGTTCTTTCATGGTAATCACCCGGTCCAAGGTATCTACCTGCTCAAAACCTAGTAAATACGGAGCAATGACCGTAAACCCGGCTGCTTGCAAGGCCTTGGCGATAGGCTCCCAGATGTAAGGGCTTTCTGGGAAGCCGTGCAAAAGCAAGATTTTTTGGGGGCCTCCCTCCCATTCGAGATACGTGGTTTTTCTCCCGGTTGGATCAGCGATAGATTTGTGGGTATATGCGGTTTTCATGAAGTATCTGGATATACTGATTTTTGTAAAAACGGAATTGGGCTTTGCTTAGGGGTCAAACCCATTTGCCCCCATCCTCTACGAGAAATTAGGACTCTACGTGCTTGTACACCCGCACCCAATCTACATACATATACTGGGGAAATACATTAGACGCATCGGGTCTTCCGGCAAAGGTCCCCCCCACCGCCAGGTTTAGGAGAAGGAAAAACTCTTGATGAAACTCGGTCAACTCCTCTCCAGTGATGGGCAAGGAACCGAATTCTTCTCCGTCTACCAACCAAGTGATCTGCTCTTCATTCCAGATCAACTCGAACACGTGAAAGTCATCGGCAAAAATCCCATCGTTTAATTTATAAGAACCCCCATGCGTAAAAGCGTGGGAATCGGATGAATCGGCGTAGTGCAGATACCCCACTACCACCGAATCACTTTTGTAGCCAAATAATTCAAAGATATCCACTTCGCCGCATTGGGGCCAGGGGGTGTCTCCCCCATTTTGGTCAATATTCGCCCCCAGCATCCAGAAGGCGGGCCAGATCCCTTGCCCGTAGGGAAGCTTGGCCCGGGTTGCTATTTTTCCGTATTTCCAGGCTTGTTTTTCGGCAGTATTTAAGCGGGCAGAAGTATATTGATCCATGCCATGTTCTTCACTTTCGTGGATAGCTTTGATGACCAAATTCCCGTCTTCGATATAGGCATTTTCTGGGCTATCGGTGTAGCGTTGCCACTCATCATTGTATTGTCCCGCATCTAGCACTTGAAGGTTCCAGTTTTTCTCATCTATAGACTCCGAATCAAACTCATCGGCCCATACCAGTTGCCACTCTGTGCCTACTGGCTTGGCATCATTGCTTACCTTGGTAGAATCGTCTGGGGAGTCGTCTTCCTCAGTATTCTGTGGGGTATTCCCGCATGCGAACAGTAATAGGCCGATAAGCAATAAACCAGTCAAACGAAGGAGCCAAGATAGCATAGGGAGCCATGTTTAAGATTTCACTATTTGTGAGAAATATATTACCTTTTTAGTAACTTTCAAAACCTAATAGCCTAGGGCTTACCCACAACATTTCTTATACTTCTTACCACTACCACAGGGGCAGGGGTCATTTCTTCCTACTTTTTCCACTTTTACCGGATCGCTTTTTTTACCTAATTTTAAACTTTCCGACCAGTTTTTCTCCTTTTTTTCTCTTTCTGCTTTCAATTTTTCATAATCAGGATTGAACGGGGAATACTGGGCAAAATGCCCTTTTTTGTATGATTCGTATTTTTCAAAAGTATCTTGGGGCAGCTTTATCGGTAAAGGCCCATTTTCCCAGATTTCCAAGGAAGTAATCATCCCTGAGATAAGATCGAGACGAAATAGCTCTCGGATTTGAGGATATAGCTCTGTAAACCCAGAATCTTTTAGATAACCTACCAAATACCCCAGGTATTCCTCGATTTCAAGGTCATACTCCGGCTCTAGCCTTTCGGTAAAAACTTGCTCGAGTTGATTAGCATTTTGCAAGGTTTTTTCCAGAAAGCCCTGATAGTAACTTAAAACCTGTTCTCTGTGATGGGGTTTGAGGTGTACTACAACAGCCAAGGCATGTTGCACCATACTTTTAAATAAGCGCGGGGATGAAGATTGGAGATATTCAATCAGTTTTTCAGGTTGGTTTAGGGCCAACTTAGCTACCAGGGGCGGATACTCTTGAAAAATGTAATCGGAGTACCACCATTCCAAGGTTTCTAGGGGCAGATCGGTCAAGCTTAAAACCAATTCCAAAGATTGCTCCGCTTCTAAATCTTGCAACAAATTCAAAGCGTGGCTCATTTGAAAATGATGACTAAAGTCGTCTTCTTTATATTCATCAAATCGCTCTATCGAGTCCAGCACTATTTTTTCCAAGTCGGGAATTACTTCTTTTCCTAAGTCAAGGATTTCTTGCAAAATAGCCCGGTCAATGAAATAATCTACTTCGTATAATTTTTCTACGATTGGGTGTTTAAAATCTGGCATGAGCGGGTGTGTGTTTGATTAATTATAGAGCAATAGGTACTCATTATTTACTTTTTTTTCTAATTGTAAAGTCACAATTTTTAACTACGTTAATACCATGAAAAATAAAAGGTAACAATATTAGCCTCTTCTTTTGAAGCTTGATAATAATAGCTTAAAGTAATCAAAAATTTTACAAACCCAGACCTAACTAGACAAGCCTGAAAATTGCAAAAATACAAAAGCTTAACTTTAAAAAACGCCAATTACGTTTTCAACCTTACTATTTGACCAGTAGAAAAGGTATAATTACTACAAAAAAGCTTAAAGGAAGGCTTATACCTGCTTTTCCCTAACCCCCAAACAAGTCCGAACTCAAATACCGGTCTCCCCGGTCACAGACAATACACACAATCACCGCTTCCTCTTTGATCTCGTGAATTAAGTCCAAACACACCTGCAAGACTCCACCGCTGCTCATCCCGGCAAAGATCCCGCATTCTTGGGCCATACGGCGGGCCATCTGGATGGCCTGGTCGCGGCTGACGTTGAATATCCGGTCTACGCGCTCCGGCTCAAAAATTTTGGGTAGAAATTCGGGCGACCAACGCCGGATACCGGGAATGCGGGAGCCTTCTTCGGGCTGGGCGCCTACGATCTGAATAGCCGGGTTTTTCTCTTTCAAAAAACGGGAATTGCCCATAATCGTGCCCGTAGTGCCCATGCTAGACACAAAGTGGGTGATTTTTCCCTCGGTAGCTTCCCAGATCTCGGGGCCGGTTGTGCGGTAGTGGGCTAGGTAATTATCGGGATTGGCAAATTGATTTAACATGAAGTAACCTTCCTTCTCGGCCATTTCTTCGGCAAGAGTGCGGGAATACTCGATGGTTTTTTCGGCAGGAGTTAAAATAACGTGAGCCCCAAAGGCACGCATCGTGTCTACCCGTTCTATGGTAGCGTTTTCGGGCATGATCAAGGTTATATCCAATTTAAAACTGGCGGCTACCATGGCGAGGGCAATGCCGGTATTCCCGCTGGTAGCTTCAAGCAAATGGCTGCTCAGGTCTATATCTCCCCGGTTAAGGGCCTCGTTAATCATATTATAGGCCGGGCGGTCTTTGACACTTCCTCCCGGGTTATGCCCTTCCAACTTACCAAATAATTGAATGTATTCTGGTATTTCCGGGAGTTGGATGCGTACGAGTGGGGTATGGCCAATCAATTCGCCAATGGTATTGCTCTTGGGTGCGTGCATAGCGTTAAACGTGTAAGGTTATACTTCTTTTAAATATTGTTTTCCGTCGTGGTAGTACACCAGGGTATGGGGGGGGACACTTTCTGTAATCCATACATTGCCCCCGATGATGGAGTTTTGACCAATAACGGTATTTCCTCCTAAGATCGTGGCCCCAGCGTAAATGATCACCTGATCTTCAATGGTGGGGTGCCGCTTTTTTTGAGCCATGTCTTTGCTCACACTCAGGGCCCCCAAGGTCACACCTTGATATATTTTCACTTGGTCGCCAATTTTGGTAGTTTCTCCAATGACAACCCCCGTAGCGTGGTCAATACAAAAGCGTTGCCCGATGCTCGCTCCGGGGTGAATATCCACTCCGGTGCGGGCATGGGCATATTCGGTAAAAATACGGGGCAAGTAGGGGATATCCAGCTGCAACATGAGATGGGCTATCCGATACACAGCAATGGCAAAAAAACCTGGATACGATCGTATCACCTCCTTATTGTCCCGTGCCGCCGGGTCCCCCTCAAGAATAGACTGGCTATCTTCCAAACACAGGTCATACACTCCTTCCAGGTCGGAAAAAAAACACTCACAAATGCTCCCAATCTGCTTATTATGGCAAGCCTGGGTTTTGTAGAGCAACTTTTCAAACTTCAACTGGATCAATTGGTACTGGGTCTCCAAAGCTAGTTTGGATTGATAGCGCCGATCATTTAACTCCGGAAAAAGAAACTGCAAAAGATCTCTAACAAAGGCATCGATCTCTTCGGTACCGGGCAATTGCTTGGGTATTTGATGCGCTCGGTAGATTTTTTGGTAAAAGGAAGGCTTCATAGGCTTGCAAGTGGTAGAGTCGGCAATTTTTTGATAAACACCAATGCCCGAAAAGATGTTCGCTTTCCTGCCAGCTTGCGTTCTTAATTATTTGTAAAAATTTCATTTTAAAGGATATGGGGCTTACTCGCGCTAGGCTAATGGGCGCGACCCAATTGAGAGCAGAGAAGAGAGAGGAGAGATTTGGCGCGGGGCGTGATGTTATTAGCTAGGATAAGGGGTTCAGGTAAGCGATCTAAATTGAGAAAAGGCACGGCATATGCCAGAAAGATGTGGCCGCAAAGTATTGGTGACCGTGTAGGATTATTTACGACTGGAAATATTTTCAAAGTTAGCATGTTCAGTGTATGAGTAGTAGCGGATTTCTACTCACGCACCTTTCGGTTTTGTACTGACCTTTGTTTTATGTTTGTACTTTCGTTTTATCACTTGAACCGCTATTACTAATACACATTGTTCTCTGCTGGCTTTCCTTTTCATTCGTTTCTTTCAGCGTTGGCTTACAGCTCTTTGCAACCGCAGGAACGAGGATTGCAATGTGCTGTAAATTGTGTTGGCTGTTATAATCTTGGGTCAACATCTTCACTTTCCAATGCTAATACTCCAAAAACACTTTCGTGTATTCTTCTTAAAGGTTCTTTTCTTACAAACCTTTCCAATCCTTCTACTCCCAATGCAAATTCTCTTAACGCCAAAGAACGCTTTCTTGACAGCCCTCTGTTTTTAAGTCTTTGCATATTTTCTGGTAAGTCATATTCTGATCCATAAATTATTCTTAGATACTCACTTCCTCTGCATTTAACGGCAGGTTGTAATAGTCCTTCTTTACCATATGAAATGAAATCAAAAGATTTTACGACCATTCCTTCTCCACCTTTATCTGTCATCTCTGTCCACCAATCAATAGCTTTTTGCACACTCTCCTTGTTATTAGTTTCTACCACTTTGTAAGGTGTAATTCTAAATATATTTTCATCTGCAAGACAAACTTCTTTGATGTTTTCCATATGCCAGCAATGGTCTTTATCTACGTGAACAGCATCTTCTGTTGCAAGAATATGAAACGGTGCTAATTTGTAATCTTCCACAGAATTAACATCCCAACAATAATTTCTGTATGCATCTATAAATTTGAAAACCGCTTTTTTCTTGTAGCTAAATTTATCTAAAAGGGTTTCGACATCAGAAATTCCTCTGTCTTTTGTCTTTTGAAGTATTTGCTCAACCGCTGTTAAAGAATTTTTAGCCGATGAACCTACTGAAGCGTATTGGTCTTGTAATAACGATTGTGCTTTTGCAGACCAAGGCATTAATTCTGCATCTAAACAAACCCAATCAGTCTTGAATTTATCCCAAAATCTAGATTTGGTTAATGCTTTTTGAACTCTATCGAGAAATTCTTTTTCAATGGTACTATCATTAAAAAAGTTTCGTCCAGTTCTTGTATAACAAATTCCAATGCCCTCGTTTTCAATTCCGAAACGATTTAAAACAGCTTCTTCATTTTTGCAAACCACTAAAATGGCACGAGAACCCATATGTTTTTCTTCACAAACTATCTTTTCAACACCTCTTTTTCTAAAGTAATTGATAGCTTGTTCAGGGTGTTCTAAGTAGTTCGGCAATTCACTTGTGGCACAAGGTGACATTGTTGGTGGTAAATAAATGAGCCATTTTGGATTGATGGCAAATCGACTCATTACTTCTAATGCTGCAATAGAGTTTTCTTCTCTAATGGTCAAATTATTTCTAAGACGTGTTTGCACAATTCGTTTTCCTATAACATCATCAATGTTTAATAAAACATCATATTCTTGTTGATGGCTTAGATTGGATTCTGTTTCTAATTCCAATGGTTTTACAGGTTCTGAATAAACTTTTGCAGCTTTAACAGAAATTAATTCTTCTTCGGGATAGCGTAAAGCCGTGAGTTCTCCACCGAATACACAACCTGTGTCAATATCAATAGTTTTATTAAGCCATTCTGCTTTTGGAACAGGTGTATGTCCATATATAACCTTGGCTTTTCCTCTATATTCAGAAGCCCAATTGTACCTTACAGGTAATCCGAATTCGTCAATTTCTCCCGTAGTTTCTCCGTATAAGCAAAATGACCTAACTGCACCAGAGCCTCTGCCTTGCATTTCTTCTTTTATACCAGCGTGTGCAACAGCCAACTTTCCATCATCTAAAATATAGTGGCTGATTAGGCTGTATAAAAACTCTTTAACATCTGCTATAAACTCAGACGACTCTTTTTCCAACTGTTCCATTGTCTCAGCTAAACCGTGTTTCAACTGAACATTTTTGCCATTTAATTTCTTTTGAAGTTTTAGGTCGTGATTTCCAGGGACGCAAAGTGCCGAACCGCTTCTCACCATACTCATCACTAATTTTAAAACGGCTGGCGAATTCGGACCTCTATCCACTAAGTCACCTAAAAATATCACTTGTCTATTTTCAGGATGTTTTATTTCTAATCCGTAATTCTTTCCATCATTGTCAAGAGAATTAATACTATAGCCCAGTTTTTCTAAGAGTGAAATTGTTTCATCATAGCAACCGTGAATATCTCCAATAATGTCAAAAGGTCCTTGAAGTTCTTTTTTATCGTTGTAGAGTTTTTCTCTAATAATTCCAGTTACGGAATCTACTTCTTCTTCACTTTTTAAAACGTATATTTTTCTGAAGCCTTCTCTTTTAAGCCCTTTTATCGACCTTTTGAGTTGCTGTTTTTGTTGTCTTATTACGTGATTTCCAAAGTTTCTATCTTCTCGACTTTCATTTCTATCTTCACAAACTCTTTGAGGTAAATCTAAAACAATGGCAACTGGTAAGGTGTGATATTGTCTTGCAAGATTAATTAAACCTTTACGGGCTTCGGTTTGTACATTTGTTGCATCAACAACTGTTAAATGTCCGTTTTTTAGTCTTTTGCCAATGATGAATTTCAATACATCAAAGGCATCATTTGTCGCACTCTGACTGTTCTCGTCATTTGATACAATTCCTCTACACACATCAGAAGAAACTACTTCGTGTTTGCCAAAATGCTTTTTAGCAAAAGTGCTTTTTCCTGAACCAGAAGCACCAATAAGTAACACTAATGATAATTCGGGTACTTTAATTTCCATATTCAAAAATTGCCATTTGTGAAGGTGCTCCTACTTTTTTGTCTTCCTCGCCAATAGGTAAGAATTGCACATTATAATTATTAGTTTCAGCTACTTTTTTTGCCCAAGTTTCAAATTCTGTTCTTGACCATTCAAATCTATGGTCGGTATGTCGCATTGTATCAGCTTCCATATTTTCAAAAAGTACGTTGTATTCTCCGTTCGGTGTTGTTAAAACAACTGTTTTGGGTTTAGCACACTCAAAAACAACTCTTTCAAAAGATTTTAGTCTGTTCTCGTCAAGATGTTCAATTACCTCAACAATTGCTGCTGCATCAAATCCCTCTAATCGTTTGTCTTTATAGGTTAAAGCACCTTGAAACAGATTGATTCGCTCTTTTTGTCTTGGTGCCATTTCGTCCCAATGTAATCTATCTTTACATTTCGTTAATTCTTGGTAAGAAACATCCATTCCAGTTATATTACTAAATTGTTTTTCCTTTAATAACATTCGAATGAGTTTTCCTTCGCCACAGCCTAAATCAAGTACGCTGTTAGCACCTGATTCTTTTAGTTTGCTCAAAACCAATGACAATCTTTGTTGATGTAAAGTCTCTTTTTTCTTTACTTCCTCTGAATCTGTTTCTTCCTGCAACTCTTTTGATTCGTCATCATCATTCAATCGCTCCAATGCCTGTCTTGAAAGAGAATTAAGGTTAAAAAGATAACGTCTTGTGATTTGTTCTTTTTCGGGATGGTCAGATAGCCAACCCTTTCCTTTTTCTAATAATTTTTCTATCTCATTCTGACTTACATAATAATGTTTGTCATTGTCCAATGCTGGAATCATTACGTATAAATGAGACAACAATTCTTGAAGAGTAGTGGTGTGATTTAGTTTTAATGTAAAGTATTTACTGTCTCCCCAATTCGCGAATTTGTCGTCCAAAATATGTCTTTCTAATACCACTTTATAACCAAGAGGTTCAAACATCTTTCGAATGAGTATTTCTCCACCTTTTGGGGCAGGCAATACTGAAATTGTAACTTCAAATGGCATTTTAACATCTACTAATTCTGGTTTTTTACTACACTTACCATTCATTGCAGTGGAAAACGCTTTAGCAATGGCAACACTCATAAATGAAGAAGCTACATAAGGTCTGTCGTTCACATATTGTCCAAGGGAAAAGCCATTCCCAGATAAGTTTCTGCCACCTCTTACCATATCAATTGGATCAATATCTAACAATAGGGAAGCGGTAGTTCTTTCATCTGAGTTTTCAGGATAAAATATATGTGCTTTCCCAATGGACAAATCAATGGATTGCAATTTGTCGGGATGTTTATGCAGCAAATACCCTAAGTCAGTTGCTGGTTTATGTGTAGTAGTTATGTTTAGTAACATTTATTCATTTTTATTTTTAGCGTTGGCAAAAAAAGCAATGTGTGCGATAGCACTCTTTGCTTTTGTGCGGTTGGCTCTTTTAGCTTGCAGAGAACGGTTTGGCTATGACGCGTTTTAATGCGTTATAGCCATTGTTAGGTTTTGTTTTCTTTCAATTGCA
>CAWUIO010000137.1:0-16099 GCA_963922455.1 uncultured Microscillaceae bacterium | reverse complement strand
TGCCGAGCCGGCCAACCCGCATCCAGCGGCGGTCTCGGCCCATACGGGCGCCTATCCCTAAGCCAATCTGGATAATAAACCGGCTTTGGTGCTTAAAAAGAGAGTCCGGGGTTTGGGGAAGTGATTATGTAGAAAAAACGTAGCGAGATACCAATTAAAAAAAATAGACCAAGAGGGTAATGAAAAAACCTTGCTTTAAAAATAATACACACAAGACCTAAGACTTATGAAAGGGGAGTTAAGCGATGTTTTAGATGTATTGCCCCATTCTGAAATAAAGCTCGAGGTATTACTGGCCGAGCTGCTGGAAATGGGTTATGTAGAAATGGATGAGTTGAATTTGCGCCCCTTGGGACTGTTCAAGAGGGCTTACCGGCTCGAGATACTACAAGCTATACTCGAGACTTCCCACAGAGAGACGAAGCTCAGGGTAGATACTTGCCGGGAAGGCTTGTATGATATCCTTCCGAAGACCCTTTTCCACGGCGCCATTCAGCATGAACCTTTCGAGCCTGTTGAGAAAATGCTGGAAGACCTAGACACCAATAAAAAGATAGAAAGCAGTGCCCGGCAGTTTTTCCACCCCTTAGACCAAGAATTCATCCGCAAAAGAATTGAAGTAGAATTGGGCGAACGTCAACTGTTGGGAGGTTTTTCCAATGTAATTCAGCGGGAGCTATTCAGCCAGATGTTGGGAGAGGTGGTCTTTCTAAGCGACTACCAACAACAGTTGCTATACTTTTTATTGCCCTTAGCCCATAAAATCACCGGCGACATAGAGCTAACCCAGCTTTGCTTTGAAATTATACTTGGAAATAAGATAAATATACAGCCATTGGCTAATACTACTGATATTATTTCCGAACAAGGAGATTATGATACCTTGGGAGCCAATCAATTGGGGGTAAACTTCTTATTAGGTGGAGAGGTACTTAATGATCTCAATCACTTTTCCATTAGCGTGGAAAATATTGCCAACGATCAGATGATCGATTATTTACCCGGAGGTAAGGGGATAGAACGCTTACATTTTCTAGCCGAGTTTTTCCTCCCCATTGAGTGGGAGGTATCCTATGAATTTAATTTCAAAGCCGCCTACGAGGCTTTCAAACTGGGAGGAACCCTCGAAGACGCATTATTGGGCTTATCCACCCGTATTTAAATTTATGAGCATTTGAAATAAGATTTGAGCGACCATTGCTAAACACAAAGTCATGATAAATCAATATGGGGAGGTCATTTTAATTGGCCTACTATCGGTCATCGTTTTGATCTTGATTATTACAACAAAAGGTAGCCGAAAGGTTTTTAAAAGAAGCACCTTGTTTTATGTGATTTGCTCCATCATCGTTTTCGCGCTGATTGGTTTGAGTGGCTACCTACTCAAAACGAATGAAATACCGTACATGAGCTTATTTTATACTTTGGAAGCAACGATCCTGGTACTGGGTATCCTGCACCTTTGGATACTATACGGGGTATTACCCTGGAGCAACCGGAAAAGCTTTCTCTCTGAATTTCTTTTTACTTCGTGGGTCCTTATTTTGGGTAGCCTGGTATTTATTGGCTTGTATTGGTTCATCGGGGTTCCCAATTACACGAAAATATACTTGTACACCTTCTGTGTTTTTCCCATTCCCTTTTTTATACTAAAATCCTATGACCATTGGATGCTCATTCCGGGAAAACATTATATACCCTACTTTCTTCCCCCCGGATTTAGTTTTAATATGCCACTCCCTCCAAAAAATCAAGACTTTATCTTACTCACTTTTTTTGTCACCTATTCGGCCGATAAAAATAATGAGCAAGGATTTTATCATACTGTAGAAGTGCCCTTACACTACACCACCGAAATGTTTTTTCAAGTAGTGTTGAGCTTACAAAAAAAGGAAAGCAATCAAACTATAGAGCTTGTGCAAAACCACAAACGCGACAATCCTTATGGATGGTTTTTTATCATTTTTCGGAATAAAAAACCCCTTAAATATTATCTCGATCCGCATGCTCAGGTAATAGAAACACCCCTCACTGGGGGAGATATCATTTTAGCCAAAAGAGTAATCGCCTAATGATCAATAGCTTTATTAATAATACCAATATGAAAGATGAAAACGCACATTTTTTAGTAAACTGGGTGGATGGGATGAAAATCACTAAAGATCATTTTGTAGCCACCGAATCCCATTTCATACATCAACTCAACTTCAGCGCTCAATTCCAGTTAACAGACTATAACTTTGGCTTACATCCCCGTAAAACCCACCCCTTAAAGCTTGAAGCCAATCCCGAACGAGTAGAAATTATAGAATGTCACGCTCTCACGCCCAATGGGTTTCCCATTCATATCAGCAACCAGCAGTTTGAGCAGCTCCGAAAACCCATGGATGAGCTCTTAGGAGAGTATATCCTTGATAAGGAAAATAAAGATGCTGAATTAGACTGGTACGTAGTTATCAAAGTAAACCCCTACATACGTATCCCGTTTGGTAGCCCTTCTCCCGAAGAGCAACCCATCCGGTACCCCCAGGTAGTCCCAGATTATCAATTGGATATCGTCCTGGCAGACCAAATCCAGGTAAACCGCGATACTAGTTTTATTCCTCTTGCGAAGTTTAAAAGTAGCCTAGCCGGGAGAACAAGAATAAACGAATATATCCCGCCTTGTGCCTGCTTAGAAAGTAGCCAGGAACTGATGGAGCACTTTAGAGATTTTCAAAAGTTAAATCAGGATTTGCTGCGAGAGCTTAGAGAAGTTATCAAAAACAGTAAATCTCAACAAAAAAGCGAAAATAAAAATGAAATTGCCGAGGAGCTTTTTATTCTTAGTTCCAGCATCCATACATATTATGCCCATTTCCGGGACCAACACCGCTTGATGTCTCCTAGCTCACCCCCTATATTCTTTGTGTTATTCTATGTGAGCTTGGCCCGTTTAATCCAAGATGAATTGGACTTATTTGTAAGAGGTGAAAACCTGAATGCTTACTTTACCAAGTTTTTTTCCTCTGAGTTTAGCGCTTTTGAGCAATCACTATCGGTCAAAGATCTTATCTATAATCACATTGATATTGTAGAAAATCTTAAGGAGATACGTCACTTCCTGGAGGCATCCAAAAGCCTTTTTGGCCGTCTATCGGGAGCTAACCAAAAATATCTGCTACAAACCCAAGAAGAAACTACGCACAAAGGGGCGGGTAAAGGAGCCTTTGGCGAATTAATGAACGGCAGTACCAAACGAAAGAAGTTTACCTTTTGGCCTTGGAAGAATCAACAGTAAAACCTAAACACTTACAATAGGAGAGCATACTATGCGAAACGGAAAATCCCACCCAGAAAAGAAACCAAGCCTGATTCCCAAAAGAGTTACCGGTAAATTACGCCCAGATAACCGTAAAAAACGCAATCATGCAATTGGGAGATTTATACTTCTGTATGTTGCTACTGTGGGCCTTCTGGTCGTATTTTTTCTTTTTCTATATGCGGCCCCTAAGCAAATTGATCAAGAAATAAATGAAACGCTTAAGTATCTAAATGCTCAAATCGCCTTAGATGTAAACCTGATCAGAGATTTTAAACAACACGATGACACATTGGTATCTCTCTTTGACAAATTGGACGGCGAATTAAAAAACCTTGTCCAAACCACTTCTCAAGGGCCAGAGGGAGTGATTACAGCCTCTGTTATTAAAAGCACAGTAAATCAACTTCAGGGTGATGTCAACGAAATTATTCAGAAACTTCACAATCTAAAATATGAGTATGACAACTTGAAAATTAGTGATAGCCTGACTCCAAAACTAAGGAAAAACCTAAAACACTATCTTCAAAACCGCCTAACCTACCCAACCTCAATCATCCCTCGTTACTACCAAGAAAGGATGAGATACAACAATGTCTTCATCGAGCTGGTCGATTATATCAATCCCAAAGAAGATAAAGAAAGGCTAACTCCCAAAGATTTAAAGATTGATACGCTCGAGAAAATACTAGGCAAATTTGAGGATAGCACTCGTAATTTGAATGAAGGGGCCCTTGAGCTAAAAGCCAAATACGACACTCTACAAACTGAAAAAGAAAGCAAGTTGGCTCTGGAAAAAAGAAAAGAAGCCATTGAGATTCTTGAGAAAGTAGATTATTTGTTGGAAAGGATCAAAACCAATTTTACGTTCATCAACGGAATCACCCAATATAAGTCGGATGATAAAATGCGTATCATTACCAGTGGCAAACAAAGACGTGCTCTTGTATCCTATTTAAAAATTGTTGAAGAGTACCACAAAGCCGTTCAGGATTCCGCCGAAGCAATAAACCAATTATTAGAGATAAAATAAATAAAACTTGGAAACCAAACGTATGGAAAGCACAATCACCCAATCTCGCCAGGCCCACATTTTTACGTTTATTAGCCTGCTTCTATTGATAGGTTTCTTGTTTGGAGGCACGGTTTATTTTCACATGCTGACTCAGATGAAAGTGCTTAAGTCTCAAAAACAAAAGGAAATAGACGTTTTAAAAAGTAAAGTTGCTCAGAAAGATAGTCTCCGGGCTAGTTTTTATGATCAAATTCAAAGTATGTATTTCAATTTTGAGGCACTGGATGATATAAACCTAGAACTTTCCGATGAAAAAACGCTGGAGTCTTCTGAAAAAGAGAACTCATACCAAGACTTAAATAAAGTTTTTGCTTCTATTCAAGATAGCATTTTGTCATATTCTGCCTTGAATGAAAAAATTCAAGATCCCATCTATTCCGATTTTGCCAAAGTATTATCACAACTAGCCGAAGAAAAAATTAATTGGGGAAATAGTCTCTATAATAATCAAGTAGGTACTTACACCAAGCGCTTGAATGAATTAAGCTCTGAAAATAACCGATTACAAGCCATTATTAGAGATGGCAACTATCGAAGATCCCGCTTAGGACAAACTAATGAAAGTTTAGAAGGAGAACTCAGTCAACTGAGTTCAAATAATTCATCTTTATTGAGTCAAATAAATCAGCTTAACCAAGAGAAAAAAGATTTACTTCAAAAAGTTAATGATTGCCGTACTAATAGTACGGCCTTAAAAGCCCTTGTAAAAAACATGACAATCGGTAAAGGGTACGCCATTAAAGAAAAGGATAAAGCAAAATTTGATGCTTTACTAGAGGAGTTGATAAATCAATAAAGCTTATTTTAGCTCCTAATCGACTAGAACCGGTATATCATACAACGGCTCTGATGTGGCATCATACTCAATATCAAGTACATCAATAGCTAGTTTTCCCCGCTCAAAGGCCGCAGTATAATCATGTCCATTGAAAAGAGCCCGATAAAAGCCCTTGGCAAATGCAATGCTAGCCAGGTCTGGTATGAAGTCTTTGGGTGACCTTCCGAGTGTATCCGGGTTAAAATGGAAACTATATCACTATATGAGTAGATTTTGTGTTGATAGGTAAGTAATTCCCGAGCATAGGGAGTTAAAAAGGCTTTCTCTTCCGCAGAAAGAATGTAATTTTTTAAACGACTTTTTTCCTCTTCCAATTTTTTTGGCGTATTCTATGTCCATGATCTGGTTCAGCTTTATCTAGATAAAAAAAGAATGTATTCCCTACTCCCTCCTCTGACTCTACATCGATTACATGATTATGAGCGTCAAGCATTGCCATACAATAAGCCAACCCCAAACCAGTAGAACCACCTAGACTAAATTTTTTTTGAAAACTTTATCCTTATTTTCAGAAGATATCCCTAAACCAGTATCACGAACCTGTACACGGATTATGTCACTCTCAAGACCCTGGCTGTCAAATACGACTTTGTCTACCCCGAAGAAAAACTCCTGACTCTGGCCAAGCAAGTCAAAACCGTAGTCGACGACAAGGTCAAATATGTCGGCTGGAACCAAAGAGGGGATATCAAAGCTGAACTCAAAGTCGACCTAATTATCCTCCTGGCTGAGCATGACTATCCCCCTGTAGACCGGGACGAGGTCTACCAAGAGATTTTTGTGCAGGCCGAGAATTTTAAGAAGTATCGGGTTTTAAAGAAAAGTATAATTATTGATCAAATCGGTTGGTTAACTGACTACAAGATAAAGCATTAAGTTTTTACGATTCACCTGGAAAAAAATTTTATTGTGAATTACCCTAAAACCTGTTGTATAGATCTATTCAAGTGGCTTGCTGGAAAATACCTTTATTGTTGCTCTCCCAGTCACTTTGACTAAGTAGGCCTATTTTAACTAGTGGAGCACGAATCATTTCAATTTCTTCATAATGTGGAAGCGCATTCTTCGTTCTTGTGGGATTTCGAATCAAAACTAAAAGTTCATTAATTAATAGTAAAAAAAAAAGTCTGATCCAATGCATCAGCAACGTAGTAAATGTTTTTTGTTTTATCTATTGCATCATATGGAGAATAAAAGATATACATAGGATAATCAATAAAATGACCTCCTACAATAATGTTTTTTCTAAAAAGCTCTCGATTACAATACGTAAGGTTTAAATCTTGAAAGGGTGCAATTGTGCTAATAGCAGCTCTGTATAAAAAACTAAAAATTGTTTTTTATAGTGAAAAATAATCAACTTGCCTTGCAATTAAGTATTTATCACACCGGGATAGATAAAATCTCTGAAATGAGTGATTTTTTCCTACCAACACATTATAAAACTCATCCGCAAATTTTTTTTCAAGCTTTCCAAGATATGCCTCACATTTGGGACAAAAAATATAGTTTTCTTTAGGAGTGTCCTGAGAAAACTTTCTAGTAGAGGTGTTGAAGGCCTTCCTTTTCTTGTCTGGTGTCTCGATCATCGTGGTGCCCATATATCTTGGGAAGATGTGAGAATTCTTCTTTGTGGCTTCTTTCACCTTGCATAAAAAGCACAATTTCATTGTTTTGCTGGCTTAAAATTTTAATTAATTCCACAAAAATAAACAATTAGTCAGCCGCTTCCAACCTCTCCATCCTCAAATCATGCAAAGTCTTATCACTCCCCACCGGTTTGGCCCAGACATATATCTGGATAGACGACCATCCGGTTACCTTCTGGCCCCATTCATTATATTTAAGTTTTTCCCCTTGATATTTTACGTACTTATCATCCAAGATTTCCGCTCTTGAGTCTTCGTAATTTCGGATAATCAGTGGATCTCCCGGTTTAACGATACCCCACTCCAGGAGCTTGTTCATCCGGGGGTAATAATTGCGAACGCTATCGCCTTTTTTGCCCGTCTGTATGGAAGTACCCGGTTTGCTCTCATAAATGTCTAAGTAGTGCTCATCCAGACCTACTGGAGGCAACTCTTTTTTAATTTGTAGAAAAAGCTGATTTTCCATCTCGATGGGGAGGAGCGAGAGGCAAGTAATATCTACTTGATTGGCAATCAGCCAAGCTACCGCGGAGAGGGTCTGGGGATCAAAAGCCGAGGCAATCAATACGATGCGTTGTTTTTGATTGAAGGTCTTAAGGGCATTGTGTTGGTTCAAAAAAGCTTGAATGGTCCGGCGGCCTTTTTCCTCGGGGGTAAGTTCTCCCAAAGGTAAATCTTGAGGATGGCGTTGCAAAAACTTTATCCACGAGTTCCTCTGGCTTATCAATCCGGGCAAAACTCGCCGCATAGCGGATGGCTTGAAATTCAAAAGCCTCTTTCCGGGATTTGATATCTTCCATATCCCGCTTTATCTCAATCAGGACCAAGCTCCCATTTCCATCCAAAGCGACTAGGTCACAAATTCCATTCTCTTCATTTCGGACTTGCTGTCCGACGATCAAAAGGGTTTCATCCTCAAAAAAATCGGAAATATTCTGACGGACATATTCCTCCAGGTCGCTTTCTTTAAGGTTTAATTCTTTAAAAGTCTTTTTAAGAATCTCAGCATTTTTTCTTTGAATTCCTTTTTTAGGGTCTATTTGGATGGGGGGTGATTTCCATTTTTTAAACAATTTTATATCCTTCTGTACGGTTGAATTTTACAAAACCTGAGCATGATTTAGGTAAATTGTAGTTAAATTAATTAAAGTTTTACGTTTATTAAACACATTATGTCAAGGCTTGACAATAATAATAAAGAGGTTTGGCTTTTAACGCAGACCTGTTTGTACGGAGTAATACTAGAAGTGCATGAGGGAAGAACCCCGTAAATCTCTATTAATACGGATGAGTATGGGCCACTAAGGGTTGAAGTCTCAAAAAAGCCACTAGTCAAACCCTATAATTTGCTTTACCAACCAAAAGAACTGTATGTAAGTGGAAAACAAAACCTGGAAACGGGTGAAATGAAAGATCTCATCTTATTGGAAATACGAGACTTTGAACCTACCTATGATGAAGCAGCCTTAAACCGGATCATTGAGGAAGTTTCTCCCATTTGGGAAGGAGTAAGCCTGGACGAATGGTTAAAAGAAATCCGGGGGGAAGAGGATGAATAGGGTATTACTGGACAATTCTTTCTGTCTACGCTTAACTAATAAACCCGACGAATTTCACGAAAACGCAAAAGGGTATTTTAAATATTTTGTGTAACATAAAACCCCCATGTTTCTTTCCTCTATTGTTTTCTCAGAGTATGCCCTAAGAAATAATCCCCGCCTTTTTCCTTTTGATCAAGTACGTCAGATTAGCTTTGATTTTCCGGATGCGGCCAAAGCCGGAAAAATTTTTGAATTTCTATTGAACGCCTTTTTGTATCATTCCTCTGATTTTTCCAAAAAAGATTCCTAGGGGCTTCCCCGCGCTACTTCCTTAGGTTTCCCTAGAAAAAAACTGCCTGCGCGGGTCGGGCTTTCGCTACTCGCCTGCTCCCCACAGACCTCCACGGGCTCAAACAGGCCGCTCTATCCCTAAGCTTTTAAAAGTCAAGGCTTCGTTTTAAAAACTGTTCGTATTTAATTCTTTGGGCTACATTGATCCATTTAAAAAGGGAAATACGGGAACCTGATTTCATCCAATTAATCACCCATAGCACTGCTAGGCACTCCTTGTTGATCTCATCAGAATCCCGCATTCTCATTTTTACCCGGCCCTTTTCGTTGACAAAAACTAAACACGAACCGTTTCCAAAGAGAATAAAGTAATTATTTCATTACGCGACATCCTCCTCCCAAACTTATCTATGGAGAGATCCGGCTGGGGGATGCAGAGAGGCTAGTAAGTAAAGAAAAAGTACTATAAACGTATCATCACCTGGGTGTGCCCCCACTTCATCACAAAAAAACAAGTCTCCGAGCGGGGCATTGCGGAGCACTTCAACGTTATGGTTTCCTGCTGTTTAGGAAGTAAGGTAAAAGCCCCAGGAAGCTCCTCCAATAAACAAGAGCAAAGCGAAGAGGTACTGACAAAAAATAGGGGGCTTTGCTTTTGGGGATTGATCACACAGGCCTTCGCCCCCTGGTTTTTCAATAGTAGGGTGAAGTGTACCCTTCTTGCCTTATCTTCTTCCAAGTGAAGGGTGATGCCCAAATCTTGGCCCTCGAGCTCTTCCCTCAACACTCCCCATATATATTCCTGGTCATGGTTAAGTAGTTTTTTGACCAAGCAATCTACATCGGTATACGGGTTTAATTGGTAAATAGGGCTATCTGGATTGGCTTTTGAGCTTAAATATCTTAACCATGCCGCGTTCTCGTAGGCCCGGTCCAGCCAAGGAGCTAAGTGAGGATAGGTATCCGTATGCGCTTTTTTGTCATACCCAGGAAAATGCCCGGACGCTTTTAAATAGTGCACCAACTCAGCCGATTTCCGAAAAGCCTCCTGGCTTTTCTCAAAATGTAACAAGACCCAAGTTTCAAAAGAGATGCTGGAGAAGGCTATCTGAATACCCTCCTCCTGAGCTAAAGCAAATGCTTGGGGATGCTTGGTATACCCGTTCTTATCAAAAACCACCCAGACTTCGGTATACTCGCCTTTGTAATGCCTGGCAAGCTCCACCAATCCCAAAGCATCCGTTTGATCCGTATCCACTAGCTCAACCAACACCCAGTATTTTGATGTTTGCGCCTCGATTTGCTCCTTAATCCGCTTAAAATAATTGGGTTCGGTATTTTTACCTTCACAGATAATGTATACCGTGGTCTTAAGCGCTCGCTTTTTGGGTTTCCTCCGGCTCTGTCTCATTTGAGAAAATAAATTCTAGCTCTTTAATATTAGGCAAACCGCCAAACTTACCTTCTAAATACCATTTTTCAAAGGGGACGTCTTCTCGGATGCCCTCAAAGTCTGAGGTCGTGAATAGCTCCGTTTCCCCTTTTTGATTTTTCTCGATCAACCAAATTTGATCTTTCCGAAATAGATCTTTATCGAGTAAGGTGGTTTCGTGTGTGGCAAAAATCAATTGGGCCTGGCAAGGGTTAGCAAGTGGATGATGAAACAGGCTCACTAAGAACTTGGACAATTTGGGGTGCAAACTGTTATCAAATTCATCGAAGATCACTACGCCTCCTTCCAAAAGCTTCTCGAGTAGCATACCTCCTAAGGCAAATAATACTTGGGTTCCTGCTGATTCATCTTCCAAATCAAATTCTACTACCCCAAAATCTTGCCCGTTCCGATAGGCCCTGTGATGGAAGGTAGTTCGATAGTGTTCTTGGGAAAGAATTTCCTCCTTAAATTTTTCTGGAAAGTTTTCAGGAAATTTGATTTCCTCATTATTCACTTTGGTCGTATTAATTCGCTCTATCTTGGTATCGGCAATCCGAATCAAGCGGCTAATTCTATCTAATAATAGAGTGTTCCTTTCTTCACTGAGTTCTCTTTGCATATTGCGGATCAGCCGGTTAATGTTAATCTCATTAAAGGCATTCCCAAACTCTATTTCTTTGAAATAAAGGTATAGCTTTCCTAGTTGCTCATTGGGAGATGTCCCCCCGACTTCTGAAAGGAATAAGCGGTTTTGAAGGATATGCCGTGATACAGATTTATCTAAGAACTGATCTCCAAGCTGTACCTTTTCAGAACCCTTAGATCTAGCAAACAATAAGCCCCCCTTTTTTTCTGGCCCATTGGGGTAAAATAATAGTTTTTCCTCAAGAACTGCATCCCGGTTTATACTTACCTCATAGGTGTATTGAATGCTACCCAGGAGAAAGTCTAATTTAAATGAACTTGGAAGGCCTGCCCATTGCAGATCTAAGCGAAAAGGGTCATAAGCTGGGATAGGATCCCCTTTTTTGAGATCGGTTGAGTTTTTAATAAAATTTATAAAAGTAAAAAATGCCCGGATCAAATTCGTTTTCCCGGAGGCATTGGGCCCATAGATCACGGCTGATTTTACTACTCTAAATTCGTCCCCAATATACGCCACATTATCCTTCTTCTTTTTACCGGAATCCGCGAGTAGGCTAAGGACTTGTTCTTCCTTGATGGAGCGGTAGTTTTGCACGGCAAATTCTAGTATCATGGGATCTTGATTTTTAGTTTCTTCGTGTTTTTAACAAAAATATCGAGTTTTCGATTCCCATGAAAGCAATAAATTAATTATTTTTGTAAGTTTTACACAAAAACAAGTAAATAAAAAACCATATGCACACTTCTTTTCGAGTATCCAGCTAGCCCGAACTCTTCTTGGATTCATAGTAGTGTTTGTACTTTTGTAGATTAATTCAGGGTAAGCCCCGAGGGATTGGCAAGCGAATAAAAATTTTTAGAATAGTTTAAACATTGTGTTTTTTCCTTACTTAGTCCAGCTTAGGGTTGCCCCTGCTGTCCTCCCTCCCCCAACTCATCTCCGGACAAATCAGGCTGAAAGATACAGAGTGCCTGATGGAAGGCAGCCTAGGACTGGAGAAGACATGGGCTTCATGGTTCTGGTACAAAGTTTTTCTGATACTGAAAGACAAACGCCCCCTCGTCGGTTTTGGTAATCATCCCGGCCAAATTATCTTTATAGTATACCTTACCTTTTCTCAAGACTCCCTGCCTTTGGTACTTACTGGGGCCAGTTCGTGGCCAAACATCCCCAAAACCAGGTTTACCTTATTCAGGTTGAGGTTTGTTTTGCCTTGCTCAATCTTGCGAACCACCGTCAAAGCAACTCCCGCCCGTTTGGCAAATTCTTCCTGGGTGAGCCCCACTTCCTTGCGGCGCACTTTTACAAACAATGCCAGTGACTACATTATATGCATTTCAATATAAAACTAAGCAAATACAGCAAATTATATGTTTTTAGATATAAATCAACAATAAAGACCTTGTCTATATGCAAATAGATATAGTTGCGTAAGGGTAAGCGCTTAGGTGAGTCGTACATCTCCGTTCGGTAAGCTTGTGTTTTGGTAAGGCTTCACATTTTTCGTCTCGTCCTTTGGCTGAGGGATAGAGCGATTTGTTTGAGCCCGCCGCTGGTTCTTGCGCGTGGCCGGCGAGTCGCGAAAGCCCGACCGGCGCCGCTACCCTATTCTCATTTTGGAAAAACTGAATTTGGCGCCGGGCAGCCCCATAAAACAATACGATATGTTTATGAACCGAGCAACTTACTCAAGGAGACGGGCATCCAAAGCCTTGGGTATGAATTGTGACGGGACGCTGCAAACCCAAGCCTACTACCCCGGTTTGGGTTTTAGGATCAGGGACGAGCCGGTCTTGGTGCAAGATTTGACCCACTCGATACAAGAGGCAAAAACCAAGCTCTTGGAAGAAAAAAAAGATGAAAAGGGCTTATGAGCCGGACATGGCCTGCACAATGCTAAAACCCCTAATCGTAAATTGTAAATCTTCTTGGCCGCTCCATCTCTAAGCTATATAAAATCAAGGCTTGACTCAAAGGTTTAATCCAGAACTTCCACAGTTTCAATACTCTTGTGCTAAACTTTTACCGGATATTCTATTTAACACCTCATTCTAAAAAGATTTAGCCTCCTTCCAACATCCCCCTCAGAGCCTCCAAATACTTCTCCTTATGAAAAATAGCCTCTACCTCAATCTCAAAACCTTCAATCACGCATGAGGCAATCCGGCCATCTTTCTTTTTAGCTTGTAAGGCATAGCTTTTATTCTCGAGGACATATTGCTCCACTTCTTCTTTTTGGGGATCTATGATCCAATACTCGGGCACTTCGTTGAGGGCATATTCTTCCAACTTTTGGGTGCGGTCATAAGATTCTGTTTTGGGAGAAAGTACTTCTACTACAAAATCGGGCACGGGAAAGAGGGAATCATCGGCTTGCACTTCCTTCACTTTGCCGCTTTCAAAAAAACAAATATCCGGCTCAAAATCACTGCGCATCAAGCGAACCATCACTTTTTCGTGACCGACAAAGCCTAAGCCGTGGACCTGCACGTAGGTATCTAGTAAATGGTTTAAGGCATTGCTTGCTGCGGCGTGGCGCTTTTTAACGGGGGAATGAATGATAATTTTACCCCGAAAAAATTCCACTTTTTCTTGTTCATTAATTTGTCCATAAAAAGCCTCCCGCTTCTGCTCCTCTTTTTCTAAAGCTAGTTGGGCTTTCTTGATAATTTCCCAGGTATCCCCCCGGTTTAAAAGTTGGTCAATGATGCTTTCCATGGGCCTACTGGGTTTGAGAGATTGAATTTTTGATTCAGGTTTAACTAAAATAACAAAAAAACCAACTTGACCAATCCAGCTTGGAACGAATTCTTTGTCAGCTATACCGAAAATAAATTTGGAATGTAAAAAGTGCTCACGGGGGGATTCGAACCCCCACGCCAACAATAGGCACTGCCCCCTCAAGACAGCGTGTCTACCAATTCCACCACATGAGCTAATAGGAAAGGAATGCAAAACTAGTGATTTGCGGGGATTTTCCTTTAATTTTCATCTGATTTTTACTGGAATTTTTGGTTTTGCTGGCCCATTTTCCGTTTTTTACCCTAAGTGAGTCACTCGAAGGCTTATTTTCACGTAGGGGGCTTAAGGCTTTGGTTTGAAAAGCTGAAATTTCCTGTAAATTTGCTAAAATCTCAACATCTAAAATGTAGGTATATGCTTGGTAATCTGGAAGGTGTCGTCATCAAAATTTTAGGGGGCATGTTGGCCCTCTTTGGAATCATTATGATTATTGGGGTACTCGCAGGGATCTCCAACGGGGAAACCGGGAGCTCCGTGGCGGCCGATGTAGCCTTGACCGGTCTCTTAGGAGTTGCCCCTGTCTTGGGCGGGGTGTATCTTTTCCGCTATGCCAATCAACGTACGAAGAAAAGAAAAGAAGAAGAAACCGAAAAGTTAATCTTGGAGCTAGCCTCCCGGCACGGGGGTAAAATATCATCGCTGGACCTCACATCGCATAGTGACTTAAGTCTGGAAGAAGCCAAAGCCTTTCTCGATAATCTACAAACCAAAGGTATCGCTGCCTTGCGTGTTACCGAAAATGGCAATATTCTTTACGAATTTACCGGAGCTACCTTGAGTCAATCGGAAAGAGACTCCTCTCAGGGAGTCTGATTTTTTTAAGCCCCGGCAAACCTTTTGCCTGGCTATACGTGTTGCATTAGGACACATCAAAAGAAATGAAAAAAGTCGCTTTTTATACCCTGGGTTGTAAGTTAAACTATTCAGAAACCTCAACCCTGGCCCGTCAGCTTGTAAACAAAGGTTTTGAGAAGGTTGCTTTTCATCAAGAGCCTGACATTTTCATTATCAATACCTGCTCGGTAACTGACAATGCCGATAAAAAGTGCCGTAAACTCATACGCGAAGCCCGTAAAGTCTCACCAGAGGCGTACATTGCCATTGTGGGTTGTTATGCCCAGCTCAAACCCAAAGAAATTGCCGAAATCCCGGGAGTAGATGCCGTGTTGGGCGCTTCCGAAAAATTTCGCCTGCCCGACTTACTCCCCACGTTCCAAAAAGAAAAAGCATCCCCGGTTTTGGGTCCAGAGGTACCTAAACGCCCTACCAAGGTCTTGGTCGAGGATATCGCTTGCGCTCAAACCTTCCATACTTCTTTTTCTATGGGTGACCGCACCCGTACGTTTCTAAAAGTACAAGATGGCTGTAATTATAATTGTGCTTTTTGTACCATCCCCCTGGCTCGCGGGAAAAGCCGAAGTGACAGTATTGACAATATTGTGCGTACCGCCGAGGAAATTGGCAATAGTGAAGTGAAAGAGGTGGTACTTACCGGAGTAAATACAGGAGACTTTGGGATTCAAGAGGGAAGAAGGCTTGAACGTTTCTTAGACCTGCTGATTGCTCTAGATCACGTTCCAGGTATTGAGCGCTTCCGGATTTCTTCGGTGGAGCCCAACCTCTTGCACCCCGAAATTATTGATTTTGTGGCCCAATCTAAAAAGTTTGTGCCCCATTTCCACATACCCTTGCAATCGGGTTCTGACCGTATCCTCGAGTTGATGCACCGCCGTTACCGTCGTGACGTATATGCTGCCCGAGTGGCCAAAATTAAGGAAGTAATGCCCCATGCATGCATAGGAGTCGATGTAATTGTAGGTTTTCCTAGCGAAAGCGAAGCCGACTTTCTAGATACGTATCAATTTCTGAATGAATTGGATATTTCTTACCTGCACGTTTTTACATACTCCGAAAGAGCCAATACGGCGGCATTGCAGATAAGTGATCCGGTCCCAGCTAAAATTCGGGCCGAACGTTCTAAAATGCTACGCATCCTCAGCGAAAAGAAACGTCGTTTTTTTTATGAGCAACACCTAGGGCACATTTCCCAAGTGCTCTTTGAACACGATATTCAGGACGGCTACATGCACGGATTTACCGAAAATTATATCCGAGTGCAAGCCCAATACGATCCTGTTCTTCTCAACGAGCTCAAGACCGTCCGTTTGCATAATATTAACGAAAACATGCTGATGGAGGTAGAAGAAGTGGAGACCTATGCTAACTCCTAGTTTTTCCTTGGCGGCTCAATAAAGCACATTTAGACCTATCCGAAAAGCTAGAAAGCTCGAAATTAGAGCGTGGTGTATTTTGAAAGCTTCTAAAGGAAGGTTGGGGGCTTGCCCGCGCTAGAAAATAGGGCTTCGAACGAGAACATGTCTGCCAGCGCGGGCCGGGCTGGGCTGGTGAGCCGGCCCGCGCGCAGCCAGCGACGGTCTCACCCCACTCCTTTTAATGAAGAGGCGCCCATCCCTAACGGGGTATGCGCAGGCGCACAAGTCTTTGCAATGACATAATCTGA
>CAWUIO010000136.1:0-16106 GCA_963922455.1 uncultured Microscillaceae bacterium | reverse complement strand
GCCGCGGGATGCGCGTAAGCCGGCTCGGCAGCCTAGCCCGGCCCGCGCCACTAGGAGAGTTCTGGCCGGGCACTTATTTTTTTAGCGCGGGCAAGCCCCATACAAAAACTCCTCTCGAGTAGTCTCAAGAGGAGCTTATTGGTAATTTGATACCCTTAGTAAACTACCATACGCTTGGTTTCTTTATGGGCGCCTTGCTCAATGGTTACTAAGTAAATGCCCGGATATAAGTTGCCCGTATTAAAGAAATGGCTGTTTTCACCTTCTTGTACATCCAACTTTTCCTGGCGCATGGGGACTCCCATCATACTCGTCACTTTTAATTGGGCCTGGCCTCGGGTGGCAAAAAAGCGAACTTCCAAATCATTGCCCTGGAAAGTAGGGTTTTTAACCAAAGTCAGGTCAAAACGGCCCACCTTATGAATGTCTACCCGGATAGGGGGTACCGTTTGGGCATCTCCGGCACTATTGATTATCCGGACGCGGTAGTAAATGTATTGTACACCCTCGGGGACTTCCTGGTCTACAAAAGTGTAATCATTGAAACCATCACTGCTGGGGCGCCGGTCTACTACGCCAATCGTACCAAAGGTAGTCCCATCAAAGCCTCTTTGTATTTCGTAACGGCTTACATTTTCTTCCTGCGCCACCAACCAGTTAAGGTGTACATCCTCGCCGATCAAATTGGCAGTAAAGTCCAAAAACTGTAGGTTCAAAGCGAGGTCAACCGACTGTGGCGTATTGGCCAGCTCACAAGGATCGCCTTTGAGCAAGCGTTCAAATAAATCGGCGCTTACCGCCGAGTTTTTACACTCCCGGAAGCTTATTCCGTCAATACCAAAGTCATTTCCAATTTCATTCAAAGATAAGTTTTCCACACAGGCGTTCAGGAAGCGCAAACTAGAGGGAGCCCGGTATAAACAGCGTACCAGAACCCAATTATCCGGTTTTTCATTTACAAAGAAAGAGGAGCCTAAAATTTTCAAACGACGGTTTTCCGGCTCAACCCCCGGGACATTACACGGTAAAGCTGCCCCGTAAGCATTTTGGGCCCCCGTCGTATTGGGCAACTCAAAGTCATACCCTTGATAGGTTGGGGTTCCCCCTGGGGTAGGATCATTGTGAGCTATACGAGAGCCTGGGGCAGTTCCATTAAAAACCGAGGTTACACCAGGCAATTGGGTTTGGACAAAACTACCATCATCATCTCGGAACTGGGCTAGGGTATCTGGAAACAAAAGCCCGGAAACCGGATCTTGCATATCACAAATGGTCAAACGCAGGAAGGGAATATCCAAGTCCCGTTCTCCTGAGATCATATTTTGAATCCATACCGAGAAAATGTAATAACTCGTTTCGGTGGCCCGTACTTCCCCTCGGTCTATGGTTTGACACCAAACCTTGGGCACTCCAATCGCCGTGGCGATGTTCTGGTTCGGAAAAATTCCGTTTACGATCATAAAGTTAGCATCGGCTGTTTGCGGAATCAAAGCTGGGCGGTCGGCCTGGGGGATCCCAAATTCCCCTACCGTAGGGATACCATCTATAGATAAGACCGGGTCACAAGCTTCGGTACCATCTCCAATGCCCCCACCCGCACAATAGCTGGTCCGTGGGGCTCCTCCACTTAAGCTACCCCCATATCCGGAGTAGCCTTGGCCATAACCATACCAGTCTCTTTTAAGCGTAAAAGGAGTTTGTCTCACTGAGAATAAGCCTTCGGGCTCTAGTTCGTTTTTCTTCAGAGTATACCGATCGTATCGGCCCGAATTAGGTTCATCTACATCGGTACTATCTCGGGCAAAACCGTAGTCGGTAGCAAAGTGAAGGAAAGTCTCTACAAAGTTTACCCGGTTGGCATTGGCTTCAGGGATGGTATGAATATCATTGTTTACCCGGGTATATAAATTGGGATCATCAAAGGGGTTCCCCCCATCAAAGACATCTTGAATGACCGGCCAGTTTTCAAAATCCCCATCATCCACTAAGTTTAAGCCAGGATCGCAAGGGACAAATGGTAAAATCCGTATTTGCCCCGGCATATTGGGCGGGTTACCACTACCCGCTGAGACATTCATGACCCGAACAAAGTAGGTACGTCCGGTATCAATGACTATTGTGATCCCTTCCACCCCTTCAAATACAGAATTGACGCACCCAACGATTTGTAGGCCCATATCATTGGCTTGATCTTCCATACCCGGGCTAAAAGGTACGTGGCTATAAAAGGGCTGGCAATTGATCCCTTGCCCGTTTAATGAGTTAGGAGCAGAGTATATGGCCAGGGCCGCATTTTGCGGATTTCCACTTACTAAACCGGCATTATTATATTGCACGGTAACCGCATTGATCCCTCCGTTCTGGGAAATAAAGTCTATAGGCACATCAAACTTCATCCAGCCTTGGGTACGGATGGGGTCTGGACTGTTACTGGCCGGATCGCTTCCACCGGGAACGACACACGGTATATTATAGTCTAATGAATCCAAAGCCCCAGGGTACTCATCCTCGTCGGGGATGGTACTGGTGGGGAAATTGGCAGTAGAAGTCCAACTTCCCAAGACTTCAAAATCTTTAAAGTCTCCGTCCAGGTCCCCGTAATCATTAGAAGGTGGGCAAGCTTGCTGGGCCAAAGTGGTTCCCCAGAGTACACAAGCATTTCCCAAGGCGGTTCTAACTACGGGGTCATTATTTATAACCCGCACTTTGAAGTTTTGCCCGGGGCTAATATCGGTTCCCAAAGCGTTTTGAACATCTGTATTGGAGATCGTATATTGTTCTATTCCTTTGGCGCCAGGCCCCAAGTCATCTACACATGCAATCGGGATAAGGTCGGTGTTTACATTGGCGGTTACGCATCCATTTCCATTATCCAGGTAAATGATCATAGATACATCGGCGGCATCTTCCAAGATAAAGTTTCTATTGTCGTACTGTACCGTGATTTGATCATCGGGTAGGGCGTCGCCCACGTACGTATCTTCGCTACACACACATCGTCCGGTGGCTGGGTCTACTACTTTATTGGGGGTGTCACAGCCTCCTACGGCATTGGTATCCTCAGGGATTCCGTCACAGAGGGGAGGTACGTTAAAACTAAACCAAACATCCGCTTCGGTGGCAGGATCACAGGTAGCGGCAGCGTCAATCACCCCAACTACTTCAATATCAAAACTGACATCGCTATTGGTCTGGGCTGCATTGTGTAACTCTACTGTAATTACATTATCACCAGCTAGCAGGACGCCCGGACTAACGCGAAACTCTGTAAACACTAACTCATCCCCTCCAACTACCGAGCTATTCGCCGTAGTGTTGTGATTGATCACCCCCAATGGCAAGTTATCTCGGACAACCTCTCTTCCATTGATATAAACCACGGCTCCATCGTCCTTCCGGAGATTGATTAATAGGGAGCTGTAAACGCTAGGATCTACCACATTAAACAATCGTGCAAAATAGTAGGTAGTGCTAGGAATTCCATTTATATCCAAACGGTCAATTGGGGTAACAACCCTGCCGGCCTGGGCGTCAAACCCAAAACTCGTAGTGGCAGGCCCTTCCCAAGGAGCTGCCAAGGGAAAGTCGCCAGGGCTAAGTCCAGGGTTTAGACTTCCTACGGGCAACCACCCGGTAGGGGCCGGGCCATTATTCACATCTTGTAAAACTGTAGCATCTTGCCAGTACCAACCATTGTTTCCGTCAACGCTACTTCGGGCAATGAGAAGGTCTTGAGACGGTGAGCTACATGTTAAGGGAAGCGCATCGATAGCTGTATTGTACGCGCCATTGCCACTACAATCGTTTTGTCCAGATAATACTTGTACCGGTACGCCACAGTCTCCGATATTAAGCTGTCGGGTATCGGCGCAGGTGTTATAATCTTGAGTACCGTCAGAAATACACAAAATACCTTGCATACCCCCAGAGGCAATATTACCATCCGCCAAATCCAATACCCGGATGATATATTGTTGTCCGGCCACAGTATTAGGCAGTTTAAGAATTTCTGTTTGAGGACCAGCTGCTCCAACCCCTCCCCCGGTGATGGGTTCGGCATCATTACTACAAGCCAATTGGTTGATATTATTCGTAGCGCCATTCAAACCTGAGCTACAGCTAATCGGCTCATTGGTATTGATCGAGGTGTAAACCATCAAAACCGGGTTGGTATTGGCATTGTCTATTCCTACATTCTGGTAGGTAATCGTAATCGGGCCACCTTTTCCAATAAGACGAACAAAAGCATCCCGAGTATTTTCTACGGTACTTGTGTCTGTGGGGATGGTACCTCCATCGATGGTAGGACTTAAATCACAGGCCTCATTGATATAAGGAGCTACTAAACTTTGTCCCCCTGGAGTATTGGTAAAGTCTAAGAAATCAGCTCCTAGGTTTTCAAAATTATTAGGTACATCCAAGAGAACATTACAATCTCCAGCTTCCAAGGTCAACAAGTTTTCATCCACGCAGGGGTCTGCCCCGGTGGTATTCGTGATACATATCCTTCCATTGGCCGTAGCGGCGGTAAGGCTTATTATTTGGACAAAGTAGGTTACTCCGGGTACTGTATTTAATTTGAGGGTTTCCCGTCCGCCGGTTCCAAACTCATTTGCACATTGCTCCAGGATACCCGAAGGACCACAGACACCCCGATACGTAGCTATAGCAATGTCGCGAGAGCCTTGGGGTTCAAATTGAACGGTGGTTCCATTGGTAGTTGCGGTAAACTTGACCCAGAGGTCTTGTAAAACCGAAGCACTGTCTATATTCGCCGGGATACAAGGAGTGGGGTATAAATCAGGTTGAATCCGGGAATAACCCGAATTAATTTCTAAGGGAATATCACAATCGCCCACCAACATAGGGATGGCATTATTACACAAATCACCTGGTTGTTCTATCTCAGGACGCACACAGAGGCTTCCAATGGAGTTGGTTAAGTTGGTGGTAATGTTGCCAACCCGAATAAAATAAAAATGATTGGCGCTTTGGTCGGCTAAGTTCAAGCGAAGAACTTCATCCCCTTCACTAAGTTCATCAATGTCATTAGAACAGCTTGAAGTACCCGTTAAAGCCCCGCCTCCGATATTTTGTATATCATCGCTTCGGAAGACTTTTACTCTTCCATTTAATGGATTTCCCGTGGTATTTTCAATTTCTATCTCCAGATTATTTAAGGCGTCAAAGAAAGGAATATTAGCTTGCATGACTACATAGCTCTGATTTCGCACCAGGGTATCTGTTCCCCTCTCTACCTCATTGATGGCCCCAAATCCGGGATTTAAGATATTAATACGGTGGGGCTGGTCACCCTCAAAAACAACTATTAACAATTCTCCAAAACCAATATTAGCACTGACATCCAGGGTGACGTAACGGGTTGAGTTAGCCGGAATACCGCTCCAATTCGCTTCACTACGATCGGGTATAGTGGGACCAGTACCTAAGGTAGCCCCCCCCCCGATGATATCTGCTTGTGCAACTAGGGCCGGACTTTGGAACAATTGAAGGGAGACATCATTGGCTTGACGAAAATCACTGTTATTATTATTGTACTCGATGATTAAGTCCTCACTGGGACTATTTATTCTAAAAAATGCCCAGCCGTCAAAAATTGGAACATTACTGGCATCACAAGCAGGGAAGGTCACTTGATTATTACCGGTAGAATATTCATCGGTGGCTAATACGTTAAATTGTTCCCCGCAATTATTTCCATCTAGATCAAATTCATTCGCTAGAAAAAAGCGAGGGGAGGCAGAAGCATCATCTTTATAGATACATAAGTTTCCTACCATCACATTTGAAACGGGATTTCCTTCTTTAAATAAACGAATATAATACTGGTGCCCTATGGTGACTGGGAAAGTCAGGGCTAAATTATCTTTATTAAGTGCCGATTGATCAAAAGCGATAATATCCGCCGAAGTAATCGCTCCACAGTTGGGCAAGCCGGTTCCTAAATCATAAATGAAAACGGAGGGCTCAGAATTGGCCGTGAAAGCGGTATATTCCAAACGTATCAAGCCGGTACTATCTGCGGTATACGATAACCATTGATCGTCGGCATTCACGTCTACCCCAGCAGGTAAGGGTGGGCTTACCACAGCTGGTTCATCTGGCACGTTGACCCGAATATTACAACTTGGTACATTGATAGATTGGGTATTGGCACATTCATCCCGGGCCCGGGCATCATAAATACACAAACCCCCATTCATGGTTTCATTGTTTAGGAGGTTCATTATTCTGACGTAATACTCTTGCCCGGCATTTACGGTAATTTCTGCTATTTCTAGCTGCCCCCCATTGGCATCATCAATATTCAAGTCTACAAAAGATTGATTATTGATCAAGCTGTTAACCGGAGTTAGTGTCCCGCAGTCTTTGGCAGTAGTATACAGCTCTAATGCTCCGTCTTGGTTGCTGTAAGCATATTCAATCCCCACTATACCTGTTACATCAGGAGTAAACTTTATCCATCCGTCCAAATTATTATTAGAAGTAGGGTCAAAGGTTCCGGCACTGGTACGGCCCTCGTGGTGGAAAAAGCGTCTTTCAATATCAAAGTTTAGACCGCAAGCTCCAACTCGTACTTCCTGAGCATTAGAACACAAGTCATGAGGGGTTTCCTCTCCTCGGTAAATGGAAATAACCCCAGTTACATTGGGTACGGCGTCTTTGGCGGCAATCCGAATTCGGATCGTAGAACCAGCCGTAGCGATGATTTCAATGGTTTCGGTCAGATCCCCTCCCAGGTTATCAGAAAAACGGGGGTTTACTCCGGTAGGGGCGCCACATGGGGTATCATAGGCAAATAAGACCAGGTCGTGGCCCGAGGTAGGACTTAATTGAATGGTATACGTACCGTCTGCGGGTACGCTAAACCAGTACCAAGCATCTCGGTCTAAGGCACCGGTGTATAGTCCATTAGAAATTGTATAGAGTCCCGCCCAATTTACTTCGGTAAATGCGATATTATTCTGATTATCGGCATCAATATTCAGTTCCTGGGCTAAATCGCAACTGCCATTAGGATTTTGGGCAAATCCTTTCCAGGTACTAAACCAAAGAAGAAATGCCGTTAGAATAAATAAACGTAGTGGTTGAGGGTAGATTTTACTTTCCATAGTATTCCAGCTTCTTAACATTATAACCTTAAAACGTGGATAAACATACTCAATTGTCAGAGGGCAAGTATTTATTATAGATCACCTCAGAGGGCAAAGGCCGAAGTATGGAGCAGAAAAAAATAGTATCTAGTATGTGATACCATGTTCCCTGTTTGATCTATATACGTTTAATTGTCAAAAGGTGTGCAAGAAATCAACAAAAAATTACAAAGTAAGCTCAAAATGCTTTTCCGCGCACTTTATGCCTATGGCTGTCGATACTGGGGAATATATAATATTGGCCAGAAATTAAACCAAAAAAAAAGCTCTCCAAATGGGAGAGCTTTTCGCAATATTGGGAAAGGAGGGGATTAGAACACCACAAGACGGGCTGATTCTTTAAGACCTCCTTGTTCAATCGTGACAATATAAATACCTGGGGTTAAACCACCTGTATTTAAGTAATGGTTATTAGTACCTTCCTGCGTGTCAATATTCTGATTCAAATACCCGACTCCCATCAAGCTTGTCAGCTTCAAATTGGCTTGACCCGGAGCGGCATCAAATTGAATATTTACTTCATTCCCGGCAGGTACTGGGTTCTTGATAAGCTTTAAGTTGAAATGATCCAGCTTATTGATATCAATGCGGATTGGCGGGCCTAAGCGGGCTTCTCCATTGGAGTTAACCATGCGTAAACGGTAGAAGATGTAGTTTGTCCCTTCTGGCACCTCCCGGTCAACGTGGTTATATTCAGCAAATCCATCGGTACTGCCCCGGGCTTGCTCTACCCCGATAGTGTAGAACTTCTCCCCATCCAAGCTTCTTTGAACCTCGTATTGAATCAAGTTACTTTCGTTGGCTACCAACCAATTCAGGTACACTTCGTCGCCAAGGAGGTTCCCGGTAAAGTCAAGTAAATCCACTTGTAAAGGCCCCACAAACTCAATCGATTCCGGGTTATTTGCTAGCTCACAAGGATCCCCCTTCAACAATTTTTCAAATTCTTCAGAGTTGGCCAGTGAGTTTCTACAAAGCCGGAACTGAATGTCGTCAATTCCCAAATCATTACCAATCTCGTTGAGGGATAAATTCTCCACACACGCGTTCAGGAACCGTACCCCCGGAGGAGCCTTATAAATACAACGGATCAAAGTCCAACGATCAGGTCTTTCCGTTACCAAGAAAGCCGATCCTAGAACTTTTAGACGACGATTAAGTGGCTCTGTATCGGTATTACAAGGCATGGCAGCTCCGTAAGAGTTTTGCGGGCTTGCATTGTTTTCGTCAAAAGCCAACTCAAAGTTATACCCGGTGAAGTTACTGTTACCACCCGGAGGAGGATTGTGACGGGCGATATTATCGGCGGCTACAAAGGTTGCTCCGGGCAAGTTACTTGTTTCATTAATGGAAGCCGAAGTGGGTACAGTCACCCCAAATGAAGCCGGAAAACTACCTGGAGTATCCGGGTCTTCCATATCACACACGGTCAACTGTAAGAAAGGAATATCCAGATTACGAGGAGAACTAATCATGTTTTGTACCCAGACGGAGAACACATAGTATCCAACGTTGGAAGACTCCGAAGCTCCCCGGTCTATGGTCTGACACCATAATTTTGGAATACCAATGGCATTAATCACGTTTTGATTCGGGTGGATACCATTGGCAATCATAAAGTTAGAATTGGCATCGGTAGGTAGCAAGGCTGGACGTCCCCCAGTTGGTGTACCAAAGGTACCTGTGGTGAATACCCCCGCTTCCAGCTCAATTGGCACACAGGCTTCGCTCTCAAAACCTCCCCCGCCGGCTTGGCAGTAACTGTTCGTGGGGTCACCTCCCCCAGTACGCCCCCCATATCCTGAATATCCTACCCCATAACAGAACCAGTCCCTTTTTAAGAGCCAAGGCGTGTGGTGCACGGTAAACAAACCTTCAGGGTTTAACTCACTTTTATTATCATCCAATTGCTGATATTCAGCAGTTAGCGGGCCTCCACTTCCGGTACGGTCACGAACATATCCATAATCATTGGCAAAGTGTAAGTAGTTTTCAACAAAACCTACTCGATCTGCATTGGCAAATGGAATGGTATGCACATCATTGAATACCTCAAAGTAACTAGTACCTGTTGTGGGAGCAACCTCTGAAATAGCTGGCCAGTTTTCAAAATCTCCATTAACTACCAAGTCGGGGCCTGGATCACAAGGAGCGAAGGGGAAGATACGTAAACGTCCTGGCATATCATTGGGGGTTCCCGTACCCGTAGACACATTCATAACGCGAACAAAGTAGGTTCTTCCTTCTTCAATTTCAAATGTAACGGCTTCAGAACCTTCAAACACTGAGTTGATACAACTTACAATCAGAAGTCCATCCTCATTGGGCTGCTCTTCATTTTCTTCGTCAAAGGCAACACCTGGTAGGAAAGCCTCACAGTTGATCCCAATCCCATCCGCCTGCTGGGAAGTAGAATCTTTACCACTGGTATAAACCGCCAGAGCAGCGTTCTGAGGATTTCCGTTTCCTCCACTATTGTCATATTGTACTGTAACAGCATTCACGCCTCCATTTTCACCCGAGAAACCAATGGGCACTGAAAATTGCATCCACCCTTGGGAACGAATAGGATTAGGGCTATTACTGGCCGGATCACTCCCCCCAGCTACTACGCAAGGTACATTGTATTGTAGGGAATCTAAGGCCCCAGTATAAATACCTTCAGTCTCAGGAATCGTGTTGGTTGGCTTATCCGTGGCGTTAGTAAATTCTCCTAATACCTCAAAGTCTTTGAAGTCTCCATTTAATTCCCCGTAGTCATTAGATGGCGGGCAGGTTTCCTGGGCCAAGGTAGTACCCCAAAGCAAACATGCGGTTCCTAAGGAAGTCGTAATAGACGGATCATTGTTGATTACCCGCACTTTGAAGTTTTGTCCCGCGGTAATGTCTGCCCCAATGGCGTCTTGCATCACTTGATTGGTAATCGTAAATTCCTCAAGACCCTCTACCCCTGCTGGTAAATCATCCACACAGGCCAGTGGGATCAAATCGGTAGCTACATTACCAGTGTTACAGCCATTTCCTGCATCATAGTATACTATCATCGATACATTGGCGGCATCTTCCAAGATATTATTTCGGTTATCGTATTGTACCGTAATTTCATCATCGGGTAGAAGTAGATTTCCTCCCGCATCTTCTTCGGTACTTAGTACGGTACCCGTATTACATTCACAGATCCCTCCATTGGCGGTTTCATTGGGGTCACAAGGGGGAACCCCGCCATTACAAGGTTCAGGCACTGTAAAGGTAAACCAAGCATCCGCTTCGGTAAGGGCATCACAAGTAGCCGCCTGATCCACTACTCCGATAATTTCCACATCCATGGATAAGTCTCCATTGTTTGGCCGGCTATTGTGCAACTCAACTGCCACTACGTTATTTTGATTTGCCCCCGCCACCAGGAAGTCGGCCGCATTTACTTCAAATTCATAATAGATTGATTCACCAGATCCTACGATGATTCCATTGGCTCGGGTAGTGTGCACAACTCCACTTAGTGGCAAATTATCTCTAAGGGCTTCATTCCCATTAATATACACAATTACTCCATCATCTCTTTGTACTCTAATCTTTAGACTACTATACTGGGTGCTTGCTCCTGCCACTTGGAATTGGCGGGCAAAATAGTAGGTCGTATTCGCATTATTACGGTTTATGTTGGTGTTCAAAAACCCTTGGTTAAAACCTAATGGACCATTATCCGGACCGTCCCACGTCCCACTGATGGTTCCAAATGGTATATTGGGCCAGCCAGCAGGGGCGCCAGTTCCATCGTTCACATTATCTCCATCTTGGTAATACCAGCCATTGGCATCCGCGGCTTGGGCTCTACTCAATAAAGTAACCTCAGTTGGCGAAGAACACGTTACAGACAAAGCATTCACCGCACTATTGTATGCATTGGCATCAGATGTTGTCCCGGAGCAGTCATTTAAGCCCCCTATAATTTGTACCGGAACGCTACATTCTCCAATTTCCATGTTGCGGGCCTCGGCACAGGTATTGTATTCCTGTGTACCATCGGAGATACATAAGATCCCACTCATCCCGGTTGGCGAAATGGTACCATCGGCTAGATCCATAATACGAAGTATATATTGCTGCCCCGCTACTGTAGTAAATTGCAGTACTTCCGTTTGGGGGCCTGCCGCACCAGAAATGCTTCCTCCCGTAGGAATGGCATCATTAGAACAGAAAACCTGATTAATGGAGTTGAGCGATCCATTCAATCCCGCGCCACAATCCACTGGGTCGGCTGAACTGGAGGTAGTATACACAAATAAGACAGGATTGGTATTGGCGTTGCCCGCTCCAATGTTTTGGTAGGTGATCGTAATATCACCCCCTTGCCCTACAAAGCGGACAAAAGCATCCCGAGAGTTTTCATTATCCGGGGCTACCCCGCTAGTCGTTAAAGTACCGCCTACGGCAACCGGATTAAGATCACAGCCCTCGTTGACAAAGGTATTTCCAAATGGATTAGTAGCCGGCAAATCTAAAATAGCGGCTCCCCGATTAGTAAAATTAGCCGGAACATCCAACAGCACATTACAATCCCCAACATCCAGAGTAATCAGATCGGCATCGGCACAGTCGTCACGCTCTGTTGTGTTGAAGATACAGATCCGGCCGTCGACCGTGGAAGGATTGCCCGTTTTACTCAAAATCTGGATAAAATAAATATTTCCGGGTATGGTGTTGATCTTCAGGGTTTCGCGCCCGCCATTTCCCCCAACATCTCCACAGCCTACTTTTTGTAAGTTCGCCCCGCAAGCCCCGGTACTGGTACGGTATACCACCATGGCGATATCGCTGGAACCGTCAGGTTGGTACTGTACGGTAGTTTGATTGGTGTTGGCCGTAAACCGTGCCCAAAGGTCCTCCTGAATATCCGCAGTAGTAAAGTCATCGGTACCATCGTCATCACAGTCTAGGGGCAACAAATCAGCTTGTTGTAAATTAAAAGGACTGGTTATTGATAAATTCACATCACAATCCCCCACGAGCATGGGTACTGCATTATTACATAGGTCACCAATCTGATCAATATCAGGCCGGATACACAAACTCCCGATGGTATTCGATTCTGAGCCCGGAGGGCTTAGATCGGTAACCCTTACAAAATAGAACGTGTTGGCTGTTTGTTGGGCCGTGGTTAAGGTTAAGGTCTCTGCCCCTTCCAATTCCTCTTCCAGGTCATTGGCACAGAAGTCGGTTGTTCCTTGGATATTTTGAAAATTATCTCCTCGGAACATTTTTACTTGTCCGCTTAATAAAGCTCCTGAGGTATTTTCAACGGCAATTTCAATAGTCGTACCCGCTGTAATGTCAGTAAAAAACAAGGGGTTCACGCTGAAAATAGCGTAGGTAATATTCCGGTCAGCAAAAGGTACAGTTGCATCCAAACTCACAAATACTGGCACATTATTAAAGGTAAGGTTATGCGTTCCATCTCCTTCGAAAACCACATAAAACTGCTCCCCAGATGCTAAATCGGCGGTAAAAGTAAGTTCTACGTGACGGGTCTCCCCGATAGGGATATTATTCCAAGCCGCTTCGCTGTGGTCATTAATGGTAAATCCTCCGGCACCTGGGGTTAAATATCCCTGGTTAATGGCACCTAAAGTTGTCAAAGCCGGGGCCTCAAATAACTCGAGGGCCACATCATTGGCTTGACGAACATCATTATTATCGTTATTGTATTCAATGATGAGATCCTCGGCCGGGAGAGGGGTCCGGAAAAAAGCCCAACCCTCAAAAATAGCCCCATCCACATCACAGCTGACCGTACCGGATAAACGTGAATTGGTACCGGTTGAGAAATCACTCGTAGCTATTAAGTTAAACTGCTCCCCACAATTGCTGCCATCGGTGGCAAACTCTCTTCCTAAGTAATACCTTGGAAAAGCTGCCGCTTCATCTTCATATAGACAAAAAGTACCCAACATCACATCAGGAGTTAAGGTCGCTTCTTTGAAGATCCGTACAAAATATGTATTACCCGAAGTAACCGGAAATATTTCACTGAGGTTATCACTCGTACTACCAGGCACAAATGAAATGATATCTGCATTCGTGAAGGTTCCACAATTGAATGCTCCAGCATCTTCATAAATATATACCGAAGGCTCAGCATTGGGGGTAAATGAATTATACTCCAAGCGCATAAAACCGGTAAAATCTGCCTCAAAGCTTATCCATCGATCGTCGGCCGTTCCCGGAACCCCGGTGGGTAAGGGGGCAGCCGCCGATACCGGCTCATCTTGCACATTAAAACGAACATTACAGGAGGGTACATTTATTAGTTGGGCTGTAGCACAATCGTCTTCGGCGGCAACGTCATAAAGACATAAGCCCCCAGTCATATTGCCGGCGGTGCCCAAGTCCATAATCCGGACATAATAGGTCGTGCCTAAAGTAACATTAAACTCAACTACTTCTATTTCTTCCCCGGCCGGGTCGCCTAGGTTGACAAATGAGGAGGCGGGTGCAGTGGGTATGAGGGAATTTACTCCTACTAAATTACCACAATCGCTTGCTGTAGTGTATACCTCCAAAGCCGCATCCACATCCGCGTCGGAAGTAATGTATTCTACCCCAACCGTTCCGGTTGCCTCGGCGGTAAACGTGATCCAACCATCCCGATCGCTCGTAGTATTAAACGTACCCCCTGCACTCGGTCTTCCTTCATTATTAAAAAAGCGGGAACCTATATTAAAAGGAAGTCCGCACGTACCTACCGGAACGGTACGGGCATCTTGACACAAATCATTAATAGTGGCCGATCCCCGGTAAATGGAAATGGAACCATCCAACTCGGCCGTAGCAAAAGGAACTTTGGCAACCAGACGAACGTGCACAACCGTACCCGAGGCCACACTCACTTCTACCGACTCGGTCAAGTTGGCCCCTACTACATCCACAAAATTATTGGGTTGGGTAGTGGTCAAAGCACAGTTTGGGTCATTATAAATAAGAATAGCCACATCCTGTCCTCCCCCAGCAGTTGGGCTCACCTCGACGGTAAACGTACCAGATTGGGGAGCCGTAAATTCATACCAGGCATCCCGGTCAATTCCACCGGTATAGGGTGATACATTATAACCACTATTACCTCCAAACTCTCCGGCGGTGTTTTCATCAAAGGTTACATTTAATTGATCTGTGGTGCTCATGTCTAGGTTTACCGCCCCATTACAATCAGCACCCGGGTCTTGGGCAAAAGCATCGGCCGGTAAAAGGAGCCCGAGCACGGCTAAGAGCGCCAGATAAGGCCCCAGTTTCAGGTATTTTTTCATCATGTTATTCTTTGTGTCTGTTTTTTATTTCTCTTATTTCCGGTATATGAGTTAATTACGATTGTTTTAATAACGTAAACGGGAATACGGTAAATTTTTCCACTCCATGTCATGATTTTACTCTTTTTCCTATTCTCCATCCATTTCTGGGGTGCCCAGTCTCACACGTAGGCACATTACAAGTTTCCCAGGCCTAAACTGAGCGTACTTAACTGAGAGGAATCATGGTCTATTCCTTTATTCAAAATTTCAAGATGTGGATAGTCTGGCTGGAAGTTTCAATGTGTCTATTAAATAACTTTTCAGCTTATAAAAATATTGTCAAAACCTCTCAAGGCGAGTTTGGAGAAAGAATGTTTGTTGCGTAAGATTTGCTAGCAATAATAACTAATAAATTGTACTCAGGGATTTAATTTACTGGTTAAAATTGCCCTGATCTTTGCTTTGTAATATAATAGATCAAATAAAGAAAAGCACGATTTTTAACGTTTGAGTCCAAACTATGTCTTCTATGCTTGCCATTTTAATCTTAGCCGCCGGCCAATCCCGTCGTATGGGAAGGCCCAAACAACTACTTCCCATCCACGGTAAACCCATGTTGCGCCGTATTTGCCAAGAAGCCATTCTGGCCAAATTGGGCCCTGTAACCTGCGTCTTAGGAGCCTTTTACCCCCAAATTTTAGCGAGTATTGCCGATCTCCCTTTGCAAATCGCTGAAAATCAGGACTGGAAAGCAGGCATGAGCACTTCTATTAAAAAGGGCATGGAAAGTATACTTCAAACGTATCCGGAGCAGGTCGAGGCCGTTTTGATTTTAGTGGGTGATCAGCCTGAGCTTCGAGCACAATCCCTACAAGCGCTTTTCCAAATTTATCAAGAAGAGAAAACTTCTATCGTTGCCTCACAATATGGAGAAACTCTGGGCGTACCTGCCTTATTCGAGAAAGCACTTTTTCCGCAATTATTATCCTTAGAGGGGGCCGCGGGGGCACGTAAGATTATTCGCAACAATCTATCATGCTTGAGTCCTTATATTTTTCCTCAAGGAGCCCATGACTTGGATACCCCCGAAGATTATCAAAATTTTATAGGCCAGGGCTAAGTAGGGGCTGCCCCCAGCCTTGTCTTTTCCTTGCCCATAGGAACGTATGGCTGCGCTGGGGTCGGGCTTTCGCTACTCGCCGGCCTACCCTCCTTCCAGCGGCGGGCTCAAACAGGCCGCTCTATCCCTCAGCCTCTTGAGAGGAGAGAGAAGAGAAGCGAGAGGAGAGAAAGAAAGAGAGCACTCATTGACGGTTTGGTCTCTTTTCTCTACGCTCTATTCTCTCTTCTTTTCCTGGCTTAGGGATAGGCGCCCGCAGGGCCGAGAGAGGAGAGTAGCGAGAGGAGAGAAAGAAAGGGAGCACTCATTGACGGTTTGGTCTCTTTTCTCTACGCTCTATTCTCTCTTCTTTTCCTGGCTTAGGGATAGGCGCCTAGGGCTGTCCGAAAAGCCAATATATTGATCTTAGAAACTCAGAACTCCCTATTCGTAGCAAACACCTGGCTTAGGGATGGGCGCCCGTAAGGGGCGAGAGCCCACTGCCATTTAGTTAAGCAAAAATGGATTTTTTTTCCAATTTTGCTTTAT
>CAWUIO010000135.1:0-16109 GCA_963922455.1 uncultured Microscillaceae bacterium | reverse complement strand
CGGGAGGCGGGGTTTTTTTCTTGGGTAAAGAGATCGCAGTTGCGAGCCTTTTGGCTTATAACGAAATGCTTCGGCCTCTGGCCGCGGGTATACCTCTGATTTGGATACGTAAACTAGGGCAAAATACTGTTCCATCCCTAAGCTGAAGAAGAAGAAGAGAGAGGAGAGAGGAGAGAGGAGAGAAGGAAGCGGGATGTGGGAGCCGGGAGGCGGGAACCGGGAAGCGGGATTTTTTTCTTGGGTATAGAGATCGCAGTTGCGAGCCTTTTGGCACGTGACGAAATGCTTCGGCCTCTGGCCGCGGGTATACCTTTGATTTGGATACGTAACAGGCTACAAACCCCTCTCGCCACTTAACTCCCGTCCCGGTTCCCGTGTCCCGTATCCCGGCTCCAATTCCTCTGTCTTAGAACTTGACAAATGCCCTAAAGAGGCAAGCGCCAAACATTTGCGAGCAAGCAGGAACTACTGAGAATTCCTCCCGTGACCCATCACATCTCTCCTCTCGCTTCTCTGCTCTCTGTTCTCAAATGGCTGAGGGATAGAGCGGCCTGTCTGAGCTCGTGTGGGCCGGAGGGGAGAGGCAGCGAGTAGCGAAAGCCCGACCCCGGCGGTACGTATTTCCAAGGGATACAGCTAGGACAATCGCCGGGGGCAGCCCCTCTTGTATATTCTTGCTTGATGAAAAGGAATCCTCTCAAAAGCTGCTTATCTTTATGTTTTGGGCATTTTTAAAATTGCGGAGACGTGCTAAATCAGGATAGTCGATTAATAATAGGGTTCTACCTCTTTGTACTGGTGACCGTGTTTATTCACGAATATTTGCGGGGTATCGTGTCCCCGGCCGAATCCCGGGTGGGCCTGAGTATGGGCCTCGGCGTAATCTGGATAGGTGTGGCTTGGTGGATGATTGGGCAATTGACGCGCTTGTACGGGAAGTCTTGGAAGAAAATGCTGCCCCGGCAACAAAGGACGATGGTGATTATGCACCTCGTGGTGGCTCTCGGGATTTATTTACTCTTGCAAGGAATAATCCAACTGGCAGCCTAGCTAGAAGGCGTAAAACCTTTGTGGGATATTCCAACGGATGGCAATATTGGTAAAGCTAGACTCGCGATTATTGTCTGGTAAATCACTGTCGATACGGCGGTAGATTTGTTGGAGTTCAATGAATAAATTATGCTTCAGTTGCCAGCTGAGCCGAAGGTCAAAATAATACAATTGGGTCAGGACCCCCTGGGCGATGGTATTGCCAAATTCACGCTCAAAATCACTGTTGTTTAAGAAAATATCTTGACCCCAGTTGCTGCCCAAGCTATCGGCCCCGTAACGGGCATAAATAAGTTTGGAGACTACATTCAAGCGAGGAATAGGCTGGAAGCGCATAATCCCAATGAATTCGTAAAAATTTGCCCCTAAAGGATGCACCAGTTCCTGATTGTAGTTGCTAAACTCCCCCTGTGGGAAATTATGGGAATATATGTAGGGCCGGGCCACATTTATCTCAGTTTGGAAATCTAAATTATCCACTCCGAAGGCATCGATGTATTTGAGTCCGATTTGTCCGGCTTGTTTGTTGCCCCGCCAGCCATTGCCCGAGCGGATTTCCGAGAGTACAAACTCGTCAATGACTAACTGTCCATAAAGAGAAAAACGACGGGCAAAATTCCACTTAAAATCTAATCCCAAAACGGCATTATCGGGACTGCCAGCTTGTTGCTCAATGGAGCGGTAAAAAATCACAGGGTTGAGGTAGCGAAAGTCAAAATTACCACTACTATTACCCGAGGTGCTTGTATCGCCCCGGTTAAATATGATAGATTCGTAAAGGCCCAGGTTGAGGTTCTTACCAATTTGCACACTTAGCTGGTGATGGGCAAAGTACTTTTGAGGGAAAAACCCGTCTCCATTTAAGGTTTCGGCCGTTAATTGCCCAAAGATATTTTGGTAATTAAATTTCCAGATGTTGGTGTTAATCTTTAAGAAGAGATAATTGCTGGAAAAATCCGAAAGGATGAGCGAGCGGTAGCCATTGCCGATAAAATTTTTATCATAGCCAAACTGAATGGACATCACACTATCGATGGCATCTAAGGTTATGTAGCCGCGGGCGTGTAAGAAGTCTACGCCATTGTTGCCAGTTGTTTTGTAAAAACCCTCCCCAGGTACAGCATCCTGGCGGGTAATTCGCTCATTGACGTAGCGAGGGAAAGTAGCTTGATTGTCGGTTAGAAAGCTGTAAAAACCCAATTTCCGGCCAATCATCCCTCTAATTTCTACCCCCCGGCTATTTAAATAAGGCGTTTCCTCTTGGTCGCTGTCATGCCCGACATAGGCCAAGAGTACCGGGTTTAGATGAAAGTCAAACTTTTTATCTTGGTAATGATAGAGATCCGATTTTTTGCGGTACATATGTTTCCACAATGCTTTGCGGCTATTGCTAGCATCTTTTTGAGACCACTCCCAATTGTCATTACGCAGGTAGTCGATATTAAAGCGGTCTACTCGAGACAGGGGGCGAGACTCTAAGCCGGCAATCGTGTCACTAAGAAAAGCTACCTGTTCCCGGGTGTAGGGTTTAAACTGAGAATGGATACTTGGAAAGAGTTGGCCAGATTTTATCTCGAGGCGGTCTAAGAGGTGGTGATAGTCGGGGTTAAGGGGTACAAAAACGCTTTGGGAAAGCCCCGGGAAGCTGATTACACAACAAAAAATAAAAATCCGAAGGCAGCGAAAAAATAGCTTAAGCATGGATGAATTGACTTGTGTCCGTTCCTAACGAATGAATGAGGTAAAAAGTATATTTGACAACAAAAATAAGCATTGCTAACAAACCTTCGCCCCCCTTAAAAAACTTGGGAGGAGAGACTAGTATGATTTTTTGATTTTCTTTTATTATTATTGCGATAGCTTCATTTCTAGTACGAGGTAAGATCCACCCTCGTTTCTTTCCAATAAATACACATACTCTCTCTCTTTGGGAAAATATTCCTATTTAAGTACCTGATAATCAATAGAAATATTGCAAGGCACAAATTTGGAATAATTCTAAGTGATTAAATAATTCAGGCCTTTGAAAGGACTTTGTTTGGTAGGACTAAGCCCTGTTTACTTGTAAGGAAATCCGTCATTTGATAGAAATCTTTACGAATACTATACAAAAAATCCCTACCACATTGCAAAGGCTGTGAAATTACAGCAATTCCGAATCCAAACAATTGCCAAAGATGAAAAAAAATTATCTCATCAGTACCAGCCCCCTATGGAAGAAAAAACTGCGGCTTGTACTTGCTATGTGCGTGTTCTTACTTGGGTTTTTAGGGCACTTTGTGTCTGCCAAGACCCCAGGAGAAGATTTTCTTCCTTTACGAGGAGGAATAACTCTGAAATCTACCGGCATTTTTAGCCCAGTTTTTAATCCTTCAGAGAATGAATTAGTGTTTAGCACCGTAAAGGGTGTTTTAAGCACTCCCGATACCATCCGCTTGGAAAATACCGGTAGCGGAAACCTAGAGGTTCAAGGTTTGACCTTGGGCACCTCCTTATTTGAGGTGCTCAGCCCTAGTAGTTTGCCCCTTAATGTTCCGGCTGGGGCCAGTTTGGATATTGTAGTGCGCTTTACACCCAGTGCCACGGATGTCGGTGCTTTAAACGATGTCTTGCAAATCCAAACCAACCAAACGCCTAATCCTACCATTGACATCTTCTTGTACGGTTTGAGTACCAATGGTTTGGAAGGTAATTTTGAGCCCTCCTTGGCCGATGTCTTTACTACCTTAGGGTATGGGGTAGATGTGGGCTGGACTGGTCTTTTAAATCCGAATGGAACGAGTCCTGTTTTGAGCGGTGACGAGCAATTGATTCAATTATTCCGTAAAGCCGGTGCGGGTACGGTTAGCTTAGTACCCATTGCTCGCTATTCTCCTTCGGAAATTTTGCCTTTTGGGTATTATTTTCCCAATGGTAACACACCTCAGCATCTTGAAATTGGACGCCTGGGCGATGCCGGGGAAGAACACCAAACCCTAAACCCACCTTTACTTTCGGGCAACCCCCAGTTTGATCCAGGAAGCGGTTTGTTTGGAATCTTTACCGAATCCCAAACGTTTGGGCGTTTTATCTATACAGAGGATGAATTAAACCTCCTCCAACCGAATAACCCTACAAACATCGCCCGACGTAGCAAAGTCTACCCTGCCAAAGATCGGAATGGTAATCTTATCGCCAATACCTACCTGATTACCTTGGAAGACGCTACCAATGGTGATTATCAAGATTATATCTATGTTTTAAGTAATGTAGAGCCAGTATTTATTTCTCAAAGTGCCCTGTTTGTAGATAAGGCCGGCTTTGAAGTACAAGACTATGTAAGTGCCGGAGCCCAGACGGCCACTTTATCTATTGACAACCTAGGAGATGCTCCTTTAAATATTTCCAGCTTAAACTTGAATGGTGCCGACGCCGGAGCATTTAGCCTCCCTAATGGGGAAAATGCGTTTAGTATTCCGGCTAATGCTAGCTATTCTCTACAAATTGCTTTTAATGCAAACTTCGAAGGGATTCACCAGGCCAACTTAGTGATCACCTCAGACGATCAAAATACACCTGGAAATGTAGAGAATGTAGCTTTAAGAGGACTGGGTATCAACGCGGGAGTAAGCGAGCCTTCTTTACAATCTATTTTGGGTTTTTATAATATCTCCATCAATGTTGGAGATGACAATCCCAATACAGCCGAAATCCATAGCCAACCTGTTTTCCAATCGGCAACTCTTTTAGGAGACGAGCTAGATGGGCAAACCTTCCGTAAGGCGGGTACTGGGGATGTGAGTATAGAGCCTTTGGCCATTTTTTCTCCTTCTGGAGTAAGCACTATTATGGAAGCCGGATGGTACTACGAAATCGGAAACCCGGTTGAACACAATACCCTGTTTTCAATTAGTCAAACCCAGGCCGAATCTAATCAATCAACCCTCGTCAATCCGGTGGGTAGCCTTACGTTTGACCCAGGTGATACTCTTTTTGGTTTGTTTACCGAATGGATGCCTCGTGGTAATCGCCGGGTATATAGCGAAGATATTGACAATACATTTACCAACTCTATCCCTCATCATGCCCGGGTTTATACCCTACGGAATAGTCTAGGAGATTCTATCCCGAATGCTTTTGTAGTAGCCTTTGAGGAACATACCACTGATTTTGACTTTCAGGATTTTGTAATGATTATCCGAAATGTAGAATTGGTTGAGTCGGTTGATACGCCTAGTTACGTACAGTTTAACCCCGATATGCGAGAATTGATTGTACCGCAAAATGGCTTGCAAAACTTTACGACAGATTTAAATGAGGTAGAAAATTCAATTGTAGAGCTGACACTCTTTGCTACCGACCTAAACACATCGGCTATCCCAACCTGGCTGAGCCCGGTAAATGGAAATGGGACAGACTGGGAAACTAGCTTTATCCACGACAGTAACCGCCCGGAACTAACCTTCCAAATTGATGCTACCGGTTTAACGCCTGGATTTTATGAAGCCGAGGTAATTGCCCGTGCCTCAGGGAATTTCATTGATGATACCTTAAAGGTAGAAGTAACCGTGGTTGACCCTACTATTCCTTTGGCCGATTTTCAGGTCAATTTTATGGATAAGCAAACAGTTACCCCAATCGATTGGCTCCGTGATATCGGAGAGCCTTATGGACCTCGAACAGATAGCGATCAAGGAGGCCTAACCTATGGTTGGAAAAGAGCTAATGCCGGAACCCTCTTAAACTTGACAGCCAATGGTAAAAACCGTTGGAAATGGGCTACAGAGCCTGATCAAGTGGTGACGGCAACCACATTCTTTATGCAGTATGATGATATTAATGCCGGGGGAGCTGTTCCCATTGAAGGATATTGGGAAGTAGATGTTCCCAACGGTTTCTATGATGTTACCGTGTCGGCGGGGGAAGTTACCAATATTGAGGGACATATGGTGATCAATGCCGAGGGAGTGAATGTACTTGATTTTATACCCAATTCGGATACCCTGTATTTGGTTCAAACGGCCACGGTTATGGTAACCGATGGGGTTTTGACGGTTGATGCTTTTGGCGGATTCCATACGAAAATCCAATGGATCCGAGTGCAGCCTTCCATGCAACAGCTTACGTTCAACCCCGCCCAAATCAATGTAGAGTTAGAATATGGGAATAATACCGCCCAAAGAAACGCCCAACTCATTTCAGATCCTGGAGTACCTAGTGGTTTGGAACTAACCCAGACGATCGGAACCTCTTGGTTGGGGGTACCCGCGGCCGGAGTTGGCAACCTTAGCTTTGACTTTGATGCCAGTGGTTTGCCACCAGGTACTTACAATACAACAGTTCGGGCCAGTGCTCCGGGCTATGATGACGGAGAATTACTGGTAAGTATGAAAGTGTTGCCTCTGGGAATGGATATTGTTCAAGATACCCTGCGCTTCTCTCTAGATCGTGGGAGTAACTCGGCAAGCCAAGCAATTGATTTGACGGTTGCCCAAGGCAGCCCTACGGATATTCGCTTCCAAAAAGGCCTGGAAGATACTTGGTTGACCTTACCAGGTAATGGAGTGGTTGGATCTAACAATATTAGCGTACAAACGGACGGTTTGGTGCCAGATACCTACTACGCCACGGTAACGGCCATCAGTTCTGGTTATGCCGATGCTAGCGTTGTTGTAGAATTGCAGGTCAATGATGTTTCTGATCTGACTAACATCCCTCCGGTTGTGGAGGTCACCTTAACTGGCCAAAACTATTTGCCTGGTGTATTCAAAAATGAAGCAGTAGCCACCTTAGAAGCCACCGCGGTAAATGGCAGTGGAATTAGTAGCCTCGAATATAGCTTTGATGGAGTGAATTGGGAACCATACCTTAATCCTCTCTACTTAAACGAACCGGGTTTCTACTCGCTCCAAGCCCGAGCTACCGACAATAATGCATTAACTACCATAAGCGGTACTTACGATTTTGAGGTACGTCTGGTACCGCTTTACAATAACAAAATGGTCCTGGAAAACCGGGACAAGTTTCCAGAAGATGACGAGTTGGCGTTTAGCCGTATTCAAAACCGTTGGTATGGTATCAACGGAAATACTCCCGCGGCCGAAAGCCACGACCGGGTAACCCTCCGGATACATAACCGCGGTCTTGGAAACCTTACCATTGATGATTTGATTGTTTCTAACCCCAATTATTGGGCAATTAATAAAGTATTTGGCAGCAATTTTGACCCAGAAACTTCCTTACCTATCAGTATCAGCTCCAATGAGTTTGTTGATGTAGAAATGAAGTTTATAGCCGTGGATCCTCCGAACCCGCGAAGCAACGGTATTAAAGTCTTGCACGAAACACTCACGATTGTTTCTAATGATGATGAGACGCCCGTTAGAGAAGTTCAATTACACGGCTTGTGGCAAAGAAATGCGGAAGGAAATAATGAGCCCTTGGCTAATGATATTTTGGCTGCCTTCGGTTTGACCATCGATATTGGGTTTACCCGAAACAAACGTAGCGACATTGTCACGCCTACTGGAGATGAAGTAATAGCTCCAAACTTTGTACGGGTAGATCAAACCAAGCCCGTATATGTGCGCCAACTGGCAGCCTATCATAGCTGTTGTTGGGGATTCTACTCCGTAGATATATTCTACTCAGAAGACTTAACCCAAAAGGGTGGAACTAAAATTCTTAAAAACAAAGGGATTGGCGTAGATTCACAAAGTATCTTGCCCAGAAAAAATACCAAAGGTGGAGATGGTATTTATGGCGATCCAGCCGATGGAACCATAAGCCCCAGTGTCCCTTTTAATGTGACAATTCAAAATGATAATACAAACCGCTTCTTGAATACCGACAGCTTGGTAGGTATCCGGGTTTGGAAGTTACGCAACTCCAAAGGAGAGATTGTTCCTAATAGTTTCATTCTTGCCAATGATGCGATCGGAAATGCATCCAACTGGGATTACAATGATAACTTGTTCGTGATTACCAATGTCCGTCCCGAAAACGGAACCGGTTACTCGTCAACCTTGGTTTCCGGGAATGGTATCCCGGCCGACCAGGATGAGAAACAATCGGCCTTAGATCTTGGAGAAGCTATGATTGGTGACCAAGTAAACCGTACCGTATATTTAAGGAGTTTAGGCCAAATATTCCCTGAAGACGACGATCCGGACATTGTGATCTCAAACATTGAAGTAATTGGGCCCGACCGTACTGAGTTTGTGGCTACGATGCCAACTAAGACCACGTTATTGCCCCATGATCCTTTGCTAAACTCGCCAGACCAGACTAGTTTTAACTTGGCCTACATGCCCAATTCTACTGGTTTGAAAAATGCCGCCTTGTTGATTCATTATAACAGTGATGCCTCTCCCATGCGGATACCTTTATCGGCCATTGCGCAAAGCAGCTGTTTCCAAACAACGGTGGTAAGACGAATTAAAAACGCTTTGGACATTGGAGTATCTAATACCACCATTGGCGGAGTAGTTTGGGAAACTGACCAAACATACAAAGATGGTTCGGGCTTTAAATTAGATACATTTGCCGATTCCTACGAAGTGGCCGAGACGGATATAGATCCTTTGTATAGTCGGTATATGTCTTCGGTGACAGACCTGCGCCCCATTTCTTATCAATTCCCTGGAATGGCCGCCGGAAATTACACGGTTCGTTTACACTTTGCCGAAATGTACTGGTCTCAAACCAATGACCGGGTAAACGATATTATCGTAGAAGGAGAAACCCGTATCCAAGGTTTGGACATTATCAAAGAGGTGGGGGATCGTACGGCATTGGTGAAGGATATTGATGTAGAAGTAAACGATGGTACCCTAAACCTTACCCTAAACCCGATAGTGAACCGTCCGGCTATCTCTGCCATTGAAATTTACCGCAATGACTACAATAATAGCCTGAGCATCACGACCGACCTGGTTGTGCCAACGGAGTGCGATAAGACAAACGGTATCATAGAAGTAAGTGCCTCCGGAGCCGCCAATATTGAATATAAACTCGGTAAGTTTGGGCCATACCAAGCTTCGGGTAGATTTGAGAACTTACGCCCGGGTATTTATACCATGTATGCCAAAGACGCTGACTCTGATTGCGAAATTACCACCGAAGTAACCGTGGAAGGATTGAGTTCTATTGACTTTGTCATCACCCCTTCCCTGGCCGGTTGTGATTTAAATGATAAAGCCGCCGCGGCCGTTGAACAAATCACCGGAGGTATTGCCCCTTACACCGTAATTTGGAATAATAACCCCCTTACGAGTGGCTTATCCTTGGATGGACTGAGTGTTGGACAATACTTTGTAACCGTCTTTGATGCCAACGGTTGCTCGAATACCAAATTCTTTAATATCGTACGCGAACTGAACTGCCCTATCCGTATCAACTCAGGAGAGGAAAATCAAAACTTCCTTACCAAAGATGGGCGGGAGTTTATTCCTGATGTACATTTCTCAGGAGGACGTATCAGCGGGGTAAATAATAACGATGAAATACAAAATACCGAGGATGATAAATTGTTCCGACTCCGTCGTATTGATGCGTTTAGTTACAACATCCCAGTAGCCTTCAATGGAGAATACGAAGTGAAGCTTTATTTCAATGAGCCTTCCAAAAACGGATCTTCGCAAAGACGTTTTCACGTGGAAATTGAAGGGACTCGGGTACTAAACAACTTTGATATTTACTTAGTAGCCGGGGGAAGGAACCGGGCCGTGATCCGAACGTTTAGTACCGTCGTGAATGATGGAAAACTAGACATCGATTTCCTAACCGGAAGCTTTGACGATCCTACGGTATCTGCGGTTGAAGTAACTTTCTTAGGTAACCCCAGTAATACAGCACCTGTTGTCATTACTCCAATTTCAGATCAGTCTACCTTGGTTGGTCAAGTATACACGTATACGGTGCCCAATGGAGCATACCTTGATTTAAATGGAGATAGTTTAGATATTACAGCAAGCTTGGTAGGGGGGTCGCCACTTCCGGCTTGGTTGTCTTACGATCCGCTTACTAATACCTTCACAGGGACGCCAGATGATACCGATATAGGAGAATTAGACATACAACTTACCATTGCTGACCCGATTGGCGCATTTGTAATTGATGTGTTCAAACTACGGGTAGAAGACATTCAGATTGATGTGCAACAAATCGCTCGGAAGATCATCCCTGGGGCCGAAAATAAAGAAGTACTCCGAGTGGCTATTACAAGCCCTGAAAATTTCTCCGTAGCCTCCTTGCTCATCCGTACTACCGGAACCAGTGATTTGAATGACGTGAAAAAAGCCAAAGTCTTCTACACTGGCAACGCTGCTACTTATTTTAATGCTGCTTTATTTGGCCTGGAAGTAGATGTAACAAGCAATGAGTTTGTCATAGGAAGTGTACCCCAAAACTTAAGCAGTGGGACACACTATTTCTGGGTCGTGATGGATATTGACTCCAATGCCACTTCGGGCAACTTGATAGATGCCGAAGTAGTCTCGGTAGGTCTCAATAGTATTGACTATGCCGTGGCTTCTGGAAATCCGGCGGGAGAGCGAATTATAGCCCAAACCGAGCACATACCCGGATTCTTAATGAACTTAGATGGTATCGATGATGCCATTCAAATAGAAAAAGAAGGCCGTTTTGATCTCAACAGTGAGATTACCCTGGAAGCTTGGATTCGCACCAATGATGTCCGAAATCAAGAAAAAACCATCATCAGTAAAGGAAATTCAGCTTGGAAGCTCTCCCTGGCCAATGATGGAAAGCTTCAATTTGGCCTAGATGGTTTGATCACTATGCTCGGAACTAGCGACCTGGCCGATGGTGAATGGCACCACGTAGCCGGCTCTTATGATGGCACGGAAATGAGCATTTGTATTGATGGAGTCTTAGAAAACCAACAAGCCTTAGTTGGTAACTTTAATACCAACAACCTCGCGGTACAAATTGGTAACAACCCGGAGGTGAGCAATAGCTACTTTGAAGGAGATATTGATGAGGTACGTGTGTGGAGTGTAGGACGTAGCCTGAAAGATATTAGGGAGAGTATTTACCTAACCCTATATGGGCTAGAATCAGGTCTCCTAGGATACTGGCAGTTCAACGAAGTGGCCGGTACCGAAGCCGAAGAGCTAAGCAATGGCTTGTACGGAACCTTACAAGGTGCCTTAGGCCGACAAATTGCCAACGAACCAATTGGAGGAGGGGCTTCCTTCACAGCAACTAGTCTGGCCAATGGAACGGTATCCTTTACTGACACGGACTTGGAAATTGATTTTGGAGCCATTCATCCCCAAGGGGAACTAGTGGTAACCCGTATTGATTCCTTGGCCCCGGCCGGTACAGATCCGGACCCCTCCGCCGAAAAGGCTATCAGCTACTGGGTTATACGAAATTACGGGAGCAATGTGAGCGGTTTAAGTCCTATGACTTTACGATTTACGCTACCGACTGGATCCTTATTAAGTGCGAACGTTGCCGACTACAACATGTACAAACGTCCCTCCAATGCCACAGACACCTGGCCAGAAATCTTTATGGCTACCGGTATCGATATGGTACAGGATGAGTTGGAGTTTACCGGTATAACCTCGTTTAGCCAGGTGATGATTGCCGGACAATTAAACGGATCGTTACCCGTTAGCTTGATTAGCTTCGTAGCCGAGCGTAAAAATGACAAGCAGGTTGACCTCTTCTGGCAAACGGCCGCCGAGCAAGAAAATGTAGGTTTTGAAGTACAAAAGAGCGCCGACGGGCAGAACTTTGAACGGATCGGTTTTGTAGACGGAGCGGGTAACAGTACGGTATTGAGAAGCTATCAATTTGCCGATAATTTTGCCAGCCAAAGTGCCTACTACCGCTTAAAACAAGTAGATACAGATGGTAGCTTTACGTACAGTGAGGTTCGATTTGTAGAAGGTCCCGATGCTACGGGCATGGGTATCTATCCCAACCCGGTCCGGGATGAAGTTAATTTCCAAGCTTCGGAAGGACTGCGAACCGTTGAGGGGGGAAGTGCCCAGCTCTACGACCGACAAGGCCGCTTGATCCTTCGCTTGTCAGGATCTTTGGCGGAGATGGAAGCCAACCTCAGTAGCCGAGTAAATCAATTGGCTAGTGGCTGGTATGTACTGCGTATGCTTGTAAACGGGGAGCAACATACCCTCAAAATGATGAAACAGTAAGTTTAGTTTGGATTCATATAGAAGGCCGCCCCGAAAGGGGGGGCTTTTTTTTGTCCTATAAAAAATCGGGGGCTTGCCCGCGCTAAAAAATAAGTAGGGCTAGCCTTCAAGTATGAGGCAGCGCGGGCCGGGCTTTCGGCACTCGCCTGCCCCCCGCATACCCGCGGCGGGCTCAAACAAAGCCTCTATCCCTAAGCCAAAAATTCGTTTTTTATAATGCCTAGATCTTTTCAACCATCCAAATCCCTAGGTTTTTGGGGCGATTTTTGGGGTTTGGTGTCAAAATGGCATTGATTTTAAAGCCTGAATTTTATTTTAGCGCCACTTTGTCTTGTTTTCCTGCCTTTTTTTCCTTCCTGGGGCCTTGGTATCAGTCTTGAGTATATATGCTTGAAAGTCAATTAGATGGTCAAACCTTAACATGTATTCGTATGTCACTTACAAAATTTGATAAGGATCGAGACAATTTGTTCTTTCCGTTTAACCGGATGGTAGATCAATTTTTTAACCGGGACATCTTTGACAATCAAAACTTTGCCAGTGCCAGCCTTCCGGCTGTGAATATCCAAGAAACCGAAGATGATTTTCAGGTAGAATTGGCTGCCCCTGGATTGAAAAAGGAAGATTTCAAAATTGAGCTAGATCACAACCTACTTAAAATTTCTTCCCAACAAAAAAACAAAACGGAAGAAAAGGCCGAAAACGGGACGTTCACCCGCCGCGAATTTAGCTATCAAAGCTTCCAGCGGTCATTTACATTGCCTAACTCCGTTGATTACGACAAGATTATTGCCAACTATACCCATGGAATCTTAAAGATAAGTATTCCTAAGCGTGAAGAAGCCAAAGCAAAAACCCCAAGAACTATCTCCATTCAGTAAGATAGTCTGGTAGGCCCAGTAAAACACGTGCCTTAGATTGATATAGTACCTGGAAAGGCAGCCAAAGGTTTGCCTTTCTATTTGTGCTAAACAAACAAAAGAAAACCATGAAAGACCAGTATTATACCATATTAGGACTAGGCCGTGACGCTGGCGAAGAAGAGCTCAAAAAGGCCTACAAAACCTTGGCAAAAAAATACCATCCCGATCAAAACCCCGATAAACCCGAGGCCAAACAAAAATTTCAAGAGATTCAAGAAGCGTATGAGGTCCTGAAAGACCCAAATAAACGGAAACTCTATGACCAATTTGGCGAAAAGTGGAAAGAAGCCGAAGCTTATGAAAAAACTCACGGAGAAGGTTCTGCCCATACCTACGCCTACCAGGGGGCCGGCTCGAGGGGCTCTTATCATGTTGAGGGTGATTGGCAAGATTTATTCGATAAGGAAGGCTTTTCTGATATTTTTGGTAGCTTCTTTGGTAAAAATGCCAGTGGGGGTAATTACCGCAGCAACTATAGGCCAAAAGCCCGATTGGAAGGAGAAGTGCATATCACCCTGGAAGAAGCCTATCACGGCACATCCCGTATCATAGACACGGGTGAGCGTACAGTAAAGATTCAAATTAAACCGGGGATTAAGCACGGGCAAACCCTGCGGGTCCCGGCGGATAAGGAAGCAGCCGGAGCCGATATTTACATCAAGGTCTTACTTGCAAAACACGCCCAGTATCAGGTACAAGGAGAAAACCTAAGGAAAACCCTCGAGGTGGATGTGTTTACGGCTACTTTGGGAGGGAAGGTAACCGTTTCAACCCTTGGCGGTAGCCTCGGTGTCAAAATACCGGCCGGTACCCCCAGTGGGAAAACCCTTCGGTTAAAAGGTAAGGGTATGCCCCCATACAAACCAGGAGCTGATTATGGAGACTTGTTATTAGAAGTTGCCATTCAAGTACCCCAATCCTTAAGCGAAGAGCAGAAAAAAATGTGGGAAAATCTTCAAGAAAATTCAAAATAAGAAATGGGGCCATCGCTTGCCTAAGAACCTGGCGCATGGCCCTTGATCTCAACAAGATTTAGGCGAAAGAAGGAAAAGTTTAAGAAGGCCAAAACAAAATGGGCCTTTTCGTGGTATTTATTAGTAATTCCTTCATCTTTTTCTTAAATTTAACGTAGGTAATAAGCAACGGAGATTTAAAAAAAAACTATTCAAACTGATACAAAATACCCACACACCTTATGGATAAGATATTAGATCTTTTAAAGCAACTCTTTCAAGACAAAAAGCCAGTATTAAAACCCGTTCCCGTAAAAAATAAGCGGCCTTTTAATTAAGTTGAGGTTTTCTCCTCATACTTTCTTATACCTTCCTTTCATCTCCGTTTATTACGATGATTTTTGTGAAGATTGCCCATAGTTCAGCCTAACTATCCTTCTCCTGAGAAGGATTTTTATTTTCGTACAGATGCCAATTCGAGGGGTGGTCTTTTGGCCAATTGGATTGTTTTACCAGTTCGCATTCTTTTCATCTCTAATTCCAGTTCCTTTTTGTACGTATAAAAGTTAACCTGTAAGGTATGCCGGGCCGACTGGATATATTGCTTGTTCATCTTCTTGGCCTCTTCCTCAATTTTCCAACGCAAATAGTTACTCCCAGGCAAGGCAACCGTACCTCTCAGGAGTTTGGCCACCCAGATAGATTGTAGTTCGGCCAAGGGCATAATGGCTCCTAATGGCTGGCATAGGCCAATAAAATAGAGATTAGGATAGTCTGGATGTACCACTCTTTGGTAAAGCTGTAAATTATTATTTTCCTCAATTTGAAATTCTGGGAATTCCTCTGGCCCTAGAAAAGGGAAGCTGACTTCATAGCCGGTAGCATAAATCAAGATATCAACCGGAGCTTCACTTCCATCTTGAAACTGCACATAATCGGCTTTTAATTTTTTAATATTGGGTTTTACTTGGATGCGCCCGTGCCCTGCCAAGGAAAGAAAGTCCTGTGAGACGGATGGATGTTCGGAAAACACCGGCCTTTTGGGAGTGGGAACGCCATAGGTTTCCTGTTTGCCCCGGCTCAGCCTCAAGATGAGCTGATAGATGGCTTGTTGCCAGTATAAAGGCCATTCTGAAGCACTTTCCGGGTTGCCAAACTGGTCTAAGGGTTTACCAAAAATATATTTTGGAATGATGTGGGCCCCACTCCGAGTAGATAGGGTAACTTTGCCCCGGGTATGGCGGGCAGCTTCGCTGGCAATATCGAGGGCCGAATTACCAATACCTACTATTAATACGTTTTTATCTGGTCTAAAAAGATCAGGGGTCTTGTAAAAATGAGAGTGCATGACTTCGCCCTTAAATTTTCCCGGAAAATCTGGTTGGGGATAGCGAGGCTTCCAATGATGGCCATTGGCTACCAAGATGGCCGCATAATTGAACACTTGCCCCTGATCGGTACGGACCATATAGCTACCGTCTTCTTGGGGCTCGATGTGAGTCACTTCGGTATTGAATTGAATGTGATCTTTACATCCAAAATGGCGCACATAATCTTCAAAGTACGCTATAATCTGCGTATGGTGGGGAAAGTCAGGGTAGTGGGAGGGCATGGGAAAGTCTGAGTAAGCCATTTTTTCCCGAGAAGTATTGATGTGTAAGGACCAGTAGGCCGATGACATGCCGTTATCATTGCCGTAACGCCAATTGCCCCCGATCTGGGAGCCTTTTTCAAAGCAATCATATGCAATGCCGTAATCCTTCAAGACCTTAGCGGCAGCAATTCCGGATGATCCGGCGCCGATGATACATACTTTTTTCATATATTAGTTTTTCCTAAAAGCGCGTGATATTTTTGAAATTTAGAGAATAAATATGAATTAAGGAAGGAAAGGGAGGGGACTGGCCAGAGGAATTAGCTTTGTGTCTTAATTTTAAAATGGCTGAGGGATAGAGCGGCCTGTTTGAGCCTATCGATTACCCACAAATATTTTCTTGGCCAAAAGGTATCCCTCT
>CAWUIO010000134.1:0-16279 GCA_963922455.1 uncultured Microscillaceae bacterium | reverse complement strand
CTCTATCCCTAAGCTGAAGAAGAAGAGAGAGCAGAGAGGAGAGAAGAGAGAAGGAAGCGGGAAGCGGGAAGCGGGACTTTTCATGCGTAAAGACATCGAAGTCGCGAGCCTATAGGCCCAGGCTCATTGCTCGTGAAATGACAAAAACCGCTCGGCCGCAAATACTTTGTGGTCGCATCTTAATGGTATTTGCAATGCCTGCTGAAGAAGAAGAGAGAGCAGAGAGGAGAGAAGAGAGAAGGATGCGGGACTTTTTCACGGGTAAAGACATGGCAGTCGCATGGGTCATGCGAGCGCATCTTTTCGAGACATGACTAATGCCCCGACAAAACCTTAGGGGCTTGCCTACTTCGTCCCGATGTAAAACAAATCCAAGCTTTCGGCTGGATTTTCGCTGATAAAATAGTCGCTGTGGTGGATTTCACTCACTAAACCATCGTTGTGTTTTTGCAATTTATTGCGGTTGAGGCGGTTAAGGGTCTCGTAGGGGATTTGAAGTACCCAACGGGGGAGACGGTATTGTAAATTAAGCACATCCCAGCGCTTGATCCACTCCACCGATTTTTTATTTTGCTCGTAGTATTGCTGTACTTTTTCATTCCCGTGCACCCCTAAGGTATCGAGCTGGGCGAAGTATTTACCCATTAGTTTTCGTAACTCCTCGGCGGTATATTCTCGGATGTGCCAGGGGTTACGAGTCAAGGACAACAGGCGATTGGGGGTGGTGATAATGGCCTTGCCTCCCGGCTTCAACACTCGGTGGATCTCTTTGACAAAGGCATCGTCATTAGGAATGTGCTCAATAACCTGAAAAGAAACCACATAGTCAAATTGATCATCGGCCAACTCACTCAAAGGAGGAATGTTCTGATTGATAAAACGCAAATCCGGATACTGGACCTGCAATTGGGCTATCAATTTGTCATTTTTATCAATGGCTGTGTACTGATCACTGGCCTCCATCATGAGCTTGAGACCTCGGCCTACGCCACAACCTACTTCTAGCAAATTGCCCTGCACTCTTTGGGCTGCTTCCACGTAGGCTTTCACCAGCCGCTGGTGGATAGGATTGTCCGAGATAAGTTCGTTGGAGGTGATTTCGGTGGTACTAAACATGATAGCGAGTGATTCAGTATTTACTTAATTCGTTTAAATTCAAGGCTTTTACGAGTTTCAGGCCTCGTTTTTTGCCTTCATCGAGCATAAATTGATAAGCTTCGGCCGGTTCATTTCGAATGATGCCATCAAGGATGGCTTCTCTAACGGCCATTTTTATCATACCAACATTCCGGCATGGCTTCAGGCCGAAAGTTTGCATAATAACATTTCCCGTGATAACCGGCTGAAAATTCCGGATTTTATCCCGTTCTTCCAACTCGGCGAGTTTACGTTGTACAACCTCAAAGTTTTTGATATGTCGCTTGACCTTATCGTAGTTTTTGGACGTAATATCGGCTTTACAGAGCATCATCAAGGCTTCCAGATCATCACCGGCATCAAAAATAAGACGGCGTAGGGCCGAGTCGGTAATATTTTCTTTGACCAAAGGAATGGGTCTCAAATGCAAGCGCACCAACTTTTGGACAAACTTCATTTTCTCATTCATGGGCAGCTTCATCCGGCGAAAAATGCCGGGCACCATACGGGCCCCTTTATCTTCGTGCCCATGAAAGGTCCAGCCTTGTTTTTTATGAAATCGCTTGGTTTGAGGCTTCGCTATATCGTGCAAGATTGCCGCCCAACGCAACCAGAGGTTATCCGAAACCTCAGCTACATTATCCAGGACCTGGATGGTATGGAAAAAATTATCTTTATGTCCTTTTCCCTCGATGATCTCGACGCCTTGCAAAGCTTGCAGCTCCGGGAAGATGAGCGGGAGTAGCTCGGCATAATAAAGCAATTTAAAGCCATAAGAAGGCACCTTGGAGAGGATTATTTTATTTAACTCTTCGGTAATGCGTTCTTGGGATACGATCTTGATCCGATCTTTATGGGCTTGGATGGACTCAAAAGTATCGGGCTCTATATCAAAACTTAACTGACTGGCAAAGCGGACGGCCCGCATCATCCTTAAAGGATCATCAGAAAAGGTAATGGCCGGGTCCAGGGGTGTTTTGAGAAGTTTGCGCCTTAAGTCTCCCAGTCCGTCAAAGGGATCTACCAGGGTACCATAGTCGTTTTGGTTTAGGCTTATGGCCAAGGCATTGATCGTAAAGTCTCGGCGGTTTTGGTCGTCTTCCAGGCTACCGTCTTCCACGATGGGTTTGCGCGAGTTTCTTTGGTAAGATTCTTTGCGGGCACCGACAAACTCCAATTCCCAGCGAGGGGTTTTGACCATGGCCGTACCGAAATTTTTAAACACCGAGAGGTCGGCTTTTTCTCCGTGTTCGCTTTCGAGCAGGCGGGCAATTTCTTGGGCGAGTAGAATGCCACTGCCTACACAGACCACATCAATATCTTTGGATGGGCGCTTAAGTAAAAGGTCTCGAACATAGCCCCCTACCAGATAAGTCTCGCAAGCGAGGTTCTGGGCACCTTTCGCCAAGATGGAGAAAATAGGGTTTTGTTGGAGCGTGGCTTCAAAATTCATGAACGTGGCAAAGATCAAGCATTAGCCTACAAATTTAAAGCATTTCGCCGTAAATCCCCGAGTACGTTTTCGCCTTATTTCTGACAAAGCGTTTGAGGGCTTTTTTTTCCCGGTAAGAAGGATTGCTTAGTTTATGAGTCCGGGGCAAATACACCAGGCGTAGGCACCTGGTCTCTCTATTTTCTTTCTCTTCTTTTTGGCTTAGGGATGGAACGGCATGTTTGAGCTCGTGTAGGCCTGGCGGGGAAAGGCAGCGAGTAGTGAGAGCCCGGCCCGCGCTGGCAAGATAGGACATCTACGCAGGGGATTGTTTAGCGCGGGCAAGCCCCCATGCTTTACATTAAGAGATGGGCTAGCTTGTACCGGGTTTAAAATCGGTTGGAGGGCCTGCTTTTACCGATCTAGAGGCTTGTTTTGGTTTTCGGCAAAAAAATTGTGGCAAATGTTGTACGCACACAACGTTATTTTTAAAAATCATGCTTAGCAATCCTCTGGTACTGGGCTTTTTGCTCCTAGTGGGCTTGGCCTTAGTATTACAATTTGCCTTTCAACAACGCTTTGATGCGGCTGTTATCAAAGAAGTACTGGATGGAGACTCCCTCATTGTGACTACCTCTAAATACAAAAGAGGTGTAAAAGTGAGGCTGGCTGGGGTAGATGCCCCAGAAAAATCCAGTAATATGTTACAAGCTTCCGAAAAATTTGCCGAATTGCCCACCCGTTTTGTAAAAGAGCGCTACCAGCCGGGTACCAAAATATTTTTGGAGTACGATACCCAAAAGTGGGATCAATACGGCCGTTTGCTGGCTTACGTGTACTCTAGTAAGCGTGGAAAAAGCCTAAATGAAGAGCTATTGCGGCGGGGTTATGCCTATTTTAAGCCCCATAAACGCAATAAGAAATACGCCCGGCACTTTCAACAATTGGAGTCGCAAGCCCGGGCGCATAAATACGGTTTATGGAAGCATCACATCAATTAGCGGCTACTTCTGGATTGCCTTGATAGCTAATACGGTAGAGTACTCCTGCCATATCATCTGACACTAACAAGGAGCCGTCTGGTAATTCCTGCACGTCGGCGGGGCGCCCCCATACTTCTTGGGTGGCATCATTGAGCCAGCCCTGGGCAAATACTTCTTCGCCGGTGGCTTTGCCATTTTCTAAGGTAACCAAGCTAACATTGTAGCCCACCTTGCTCGTGCGGTTCCAGGAGCCGTGTTTGGCAATTAGAATTTGATTTTGGTAGTTGGCCGGAAACATCTTCCCTTCGTAGAAGCGCATGCCGATGGCGGCAACGTGGGCCCCTAATTTCAAGGCAGGCGCGGTAAAGTCTTCGCAGGGCCGTTTTTCGCCAAATTCAGGATCTTTGACTTCACCGGCATGGCAGTAAGGGAAGCCAAAGTGCATCCCAATTTCGGGAGCGTGGTTTAATTCGTCATCAGGAATGTCATCTCCGAGCATATCCCGGCCATTGTTGGTAAACCATAGCTCGCCCGTGCTAGGGTCCCAGTCAAAGCCGACACTGTTCCGTACGCCATGGGCAAAGACTTCCAGATCACTTCCATCCGAGTTCATGCGGGTGATACTCGCGAAGACTTCATCTTCCTCCTCGCAAATGTTGCAGGGGGCCCCCACCGGAACGTACAATTTATCATCAGGCCCGAAGGCGATAAACTTCCAACCGTGATGCCTTTCGGTGGGGAATTGGTCGTAAACCACTACTGGCTCGGGAGGATTGCTTAGATTGTCTTCAATATTATCATATCTTAAGATTCGGTTTACTTCGGCTACATAGAGAGACCCATCCCGGAAGGCTACCCCATTGGGCAGGTTAAGGCCAGAAGCAATTTCGTAGACTTTGTCGGCCGCAAAATCTCCGTCTTCGTCGCGTACGGCGTACACCTTGTCTTCGCTTCGGTTTCCTACGTAAATGGTACCCTCAGGGCTCCTAGCCAAGGAACGGGCATTGGGAACTTCGGCAAAAACCCGGATGTGGAAGCCATCGGGTAGCTGGATTTTATCCAAGGGAAGCTCGGTTTCCAGGCCGGGGGCCACTTCAGTTCCACTCTTTGCCTCTTGCTCAGAGGCATCTTGGGTTTTTTCTTGGTCGGGAGAAGGGGAACAGGCGGTGAGATAGCATCCCAGTAGACCGATGCCCCAAAAAGTAAGGTGCTTAAACATGTTTCGTTTTTTTTATGGGTAAACCCTTGATTTGTAATTATATAAAAAAGTGTAGAAGTCCCTTGTTATTCGGAAACCTCTGGTTTATTGATCGAGGCTGGGTGAATATCCTGCAAGCGGGTAGATTGATCCCGTAGGTAAAAATCAACCAGTACTAAGGCAGCCATGGCTTCTACAATTGGGACAGCCCGGGGAACGACACAGGGGTCGTGACGCCCTTTTCCCTTGATGGTGACCGTATCGCCATGTTCATTAAGGCTTTCCTGGTCTTGCATCAGGGTAGCTACCGGTTTGAAGGCCACGCGGAAGTTGATGTTTTCCCCATTACTGATGCCTCCTTGCACCCCACCCGAATAATTGCTACGGGTGCGCACCATCCCTTCTTCTTCGTAAAATAAGTCATTATGCTGGGAGCCTTTTAAGGTGACTCCCTCAAAGCCGCTGCCGTATTCAAAGCCTTTGGCCGCATTGATACTGAGCATGGCTTTGCCCAACTCGGCGTGGAGTTTATCAAACACGGGTTCGCCTAGCCCAGCGGGGATGCCTTCTAGATAGCCTTCCACTACTCCCCCGATGGTGTCTCCCTCTTTGCGGATTTGTTTGATGAAATCTTCCATGGCTTGGGCCATGGCCGGGTCGGCACAGCGTACCGGATTTTCCTCAATAAAGTCCCAGTTGATGTCTTGGGGGGCTAAAGTAGACTTTAAGGGCCCCACTTGGCTAACCCAAGCGCGGACTTGGATTCCCCAGACGGCTAGGATTTGCTTGGCGATGGCCCCGGCGGCTACTCGAGCGGCCGTTTCCCGGGCCGAACTGCGTCCCCCCCCTCGGTAATCGCGGAGTCCGTATTTGGTAAAATAGGTGAAATCGGCGTGGGAGGGGCGGAATTGATCGGCGATATGGGAATAGTCCTTACTTTTGGCATCTTTATTTCGAATTACGATGCCGATGGGGGTGCCGGTAGTTTTCCCTTCAAAAACGCCCGATAAGATTTCTACCTGGTCGGCCTCCTTGCGTTGGGTGACGATTTTGGACTGACCGGGGCGTCGGCGGTCCATTTCCTTTTGTATAAAATCCAGATCTAGATGTAATCCGGCGGGGCAGCCATCTATAATGACCCCAAGGGCCACACCGTGGGATTCCCCAAAGGTGCTGATCTTGAATACTTTTCCGAATGTATTACTCAAAGTCTTCCTTTTTTAGCAAAAGTACATATTTTGCAGCAAAAGGGGGCAGCTTTGGGTGCTCCAAGAGGAATCAAAGTATTGAGAAAATTTAGCCATTTATGACAATCCATAAACGAAAACCTTGGCAAGACCGCATCCAGCGGATTATTTTTGAAACCGATACCGTTGCCGGAAAAAATTTTGATATAGCGCTGTTGATAGCCATCGCCTGTAGTTTTGTGGTGATCTTGCTTTCCTCGGTAGAACCCATTTTTAAACAATATCGCTATCTGCTGGTAGGGCTCGAGTGGTTTTTTACCATTTTATTCACGCTGGAGTATCTGGCCCGCTTGGCTTCGGTGGAAAAGAAGTTGCGCTACATCACCAGTTTTTTTGGGGTGATTGATCTGCTGTCTATCATTCCTACGTATCTGAGTTTGTTTATCGTGGGCAGCGAAAGTCTGGCTATTTTACGGACTTTTCGTCTTTTGAGGGTATTTCGGGTGCTGGAGTTACCTCAGTATACCAGTGGGGCCCGTAAAATTCTCTTGGCTTTGCAAGCAAGTAGGCCCAAGATTACGGTGTTTTTGACTTTTGTGATGACCGTGGTGGTAGCCGTAGGAGCGGTTATGTACAATGTGGAGGGCAAGGGAAGTGGTTTTACCAGCATTCCCCGGAGTATTTACTGGGCTATCGTGACCATTACTACGGTGGGCTATGGGGATATTGCCCCCCAAACGGTTCTCGGGCAAAGCATTGCCTCAGTGATCATGATCTTGGGTTATGCCATCATTGCCGTGCCAACAGGTATTGTTACCTCCGAGATTCAAACCCAGAGCCGAATAGACGAAGAAGCCGGAGATTCGGAGGAAGTAGGCACGCCTGAGCCCTTTAAATACTGTCCTCATTGTGGGAAGCCTTTGGAACGCTAGCCTGAAAGGGGGAGGATAGATCCAGAAGCAAGGTTTTTTGAGATTGGGGCTTGCCCGCGCAAAGGATATGGAGGCTACACGGGCCCTTATCTGCTGGCGCGGGCCGGGCTTTCGCCACTCGCCGGCCTACGCTCCAAGCAGCGGCGGGCTCAGACAAAGGCTCTATCCCTAAGCCAAAGGCCACAGAGAAGTAAGCATAGAGACATGGAGGTGAGGAGGCGAGAAGAAGGCAGATAAGATCAATGAATAGCCCATTAACCTGGGTTTTTGGGCAGCGTATGGAGTCCATGCACTACGGGGCATCCCATAGGAAATCGCTTGCCGTGTCCAAACCCATAGAAAAGTGAATCGATTGATGCTTTCATCAAGAATCCATGGAGATGTCTACAAGTTTGTTGTCCATAAAATACACATTAAAGGAAGTTTCACTTACTTTTTCTACAAAACACAAACTTACCTCATACCCCATTTCATTGGTTAACATACACGCACAATCAAAATGCTCTTTCCAGGACTTGAATTTCTGTCCTGACTTTTCGTAAAGGTCTTTTAAGCCCTTATTAGCCTCTTTCTCGATTATCTTTTCTTGTTTTAAAGCGGCAAGGAGCCAGGCTTTTTCTTCTGGATCCAGTCCCTCCCGGGTCCCATTTATTAATATGGGAATCTCCGTGCCCAAAAAGGGGATTATAGTCTCCCAGCCCACGACCCCTCCCGCCCGGAAGGCAGTGTTCATTATCCCCAAATCGGGATCTTCTATTTGTCGTTTAAATGATTTGCTAAATAGTCCCATAGGTTTGTATTGGATTTAATGGTGAACTTATTAGTAAAGATATAGCAACTTTACTTCCTTTTTTCCTTTCGAGGGCAGGGAAGGGAGAAATTCTGAGCTTGGATTAGGAGTTTATTTTGATTTAAGTGCTTTACTGTTTTGAGATTAGGTTTTCTAGGGATGGTGGATTACTTTCTTGTGTGTTCGAGTGTTATATCACATTTGTCAGTAAGGTGCATTTAAGTGACTCGGAGGATCGGCAATCCTCAAACCAAGTACTTCGGGATGGCAAATCCAGAAGAGCGTATTGTACACCGACCTAGGGCCACTTAGCGTCGCTAACCCAAAGGAGCGTGGAGCTTATTTTTATAGTTTTTTTTCGCGATTAGTGCCGGAAATCGGTTTTTTTGTCAAAAAAAACTAGAATTGGAGATTCAAGATTACATAAAACAACTACTTGCTTATGAGGAATATTCTTCTTCATTAGAAGAAGTACTTGAGAAATCTGGTAAATCAGAAGTTGCGTTAAGAAGTGCTTTAGCCCGATTGGTAGAAAAAAAAGAGCTTATAAATCTTAGAAAAGCTTTTTATTTGATAATTACACCCCGGTACTCAGTTCAACAAAAATTGCCTATACATCTATATTCAGAAAAATTATTTAAATACCTGGAGAGGAAGTACTATTTAGGGCTTTTTACCGCAGCCAAATTCCATGGGGCTATTCATCAACAAATTCAGCAGGAATATATCATCACGAAAGCACCAAAGTTTAAAACTATCGTGAAGAATAAGAAACTGTTTAAATTTAATTGCGTTGGGCTGCAAAGAGCCATTTCGGGAACCTGATTTCATCAAATTCATCGCCCGTAGCGCTGCTATGCGCTCCTTGTTGATTTCATCAGAACCCCAAACTGGCCCTTTTCGCCGACAAAAAATAAACACGAACAGTTTCTTACGCTATTTCCCCCTTCTTGGTGTTTAAGCCTCGCCTCACCCACAAGCCGCGAATCCTAGGGATGCCCTTTGCCAGGACAACAGAAAAAAAAACCACCTCCCGACTCTCGTTTCTCAACCCCGTTCCTTTCTCTTCTCTCTGCTTTCGTCCCGCCTCCCGCATCCTTCTCTCTTCTTCCTCTCTCTTCTTCCTCAGCAGGCATTGCAAATACCATAAAGATGCGACCGAGCGGTTTATGTCATTTCACGAGCAACAAGCCTGGGCCTAGATCTTTACCCGTGAAAAAGTCCTACCTCCCGGTTCTCGCCTCCCGCATCCTTCTCTCTTCTCTCCTCTCTGCTCTCTCTTCTTCTTCAGCTTAGGGATAGAGCGGCCTGTTTGAGCTCGTGTAGGCCTAGCGGGGAAAGGCAGCGAGTAGCGAAAGCCCGACCCCCGCCGGGGTACCTTTGTATAATTGGGCAAGATCTTCTGGGGGCGGGGGGAAGCCCCAAGGGTTAATAATTACGTATCAGAATCACTCCTACAATAATCAAGGCAATACCAAGAATACGGTAGGAATTGACCGGATGGACGGACATGCCCAGCCAGCCATAGTGATCGACTAGCAAAGATAAGGCGAGCTGGCCCGTCACGACCAGCCCAAAAGTTAAGGCCGCCCCAATGCGGGGCACTAAGATAATCACAGCCCCCACATAAAATGCGCCCATCAAACCAGGGGTCCAAATCGTCCAAGATTCTGTTTTGGCCTGGCTAATCCGGCTCATATCCACCCCGATGACCAAAACATAGAGCAGTAAACCGAGAGACCCCACCACAAAGGATATCAAGGTGGCATAGATGGGATCTTTTACAGCTTCCCCCATTTTGGCATTGAGAACAGCCTGTACTGGTAAAATGGCCCCGCATAAAATAGCCAGGAAGGTATAAAAATAAATCGCTTTCATAAATTGAGTGAGTGAATGGGGGTTTTAATTAAAACAAATGCCCTGTAAATTTAGACCGAAATATAACCATCGCGGGCTGAAACTCTTGCTAGGTTCGTGACATAACTTAAAAACCATCCGAAAAACCTAAATTACATTGTTTTGATTAAACAGCTCTACCAATACCGCTTTGAGATATTCTTTATAACTCAAATTATGGAGCTTTTCGGGGCTCTCATTGTTCCCGCGCGGATCCATGACCCTTTTGCCGATCAGTTTTTTTTCTTTGCCAATATCATGGCGGGGATTTTACTAATATCACACAAAAGAAGGCTGACTATTTTTTTTGTGGCCCTCATCATCTCGGATACCCTGGCCAATTCCCTCCAATGGATTCAACTGGGTGCAGATGATAATATACTCACCATTACCCGCTTATCGGTCTATTTCCTGTTCTATGGGGTAGTTAATTTTGAGATCATGCGCCAGATATGGAAGCTGGAGGTGGTGGATAACAGTGCCATTTTTGGCTTACTGGATGGCTTTATTGCCTTAGGTTTTGTAGGCTTTTTATTATGTTTCTCAATTGAGTTGACCGATCCAGGTTCCTTTAATGGGCTCAGTTATACAGCAGGTGAGAAAGCAAGCTTAGGACAAGAGCTTATATATTTTAGTTATATAACCCTTACGTCGATTGGTTATGGGGATATCACTCCTAAAACCCTTTTAGCCAAACAGGCCAGTCTACTCATTGGTATTTCAGGACAATTTTACTTGGTGATCGTGACGGCGATAATCGTAGGGAAATATATACAGCAGTCAGAGAAGGAGAAGGCAAAAGGCTAGATTTGGCCAACCACGACGGCTTCCTTGCTCTTATCCATGGCCAAACTCTTGCGGTAAAGATCTAGTAGATGCTTTTCTAAACGCATGAAATTAGCTTCGTCGACTTTACCTCGGAGGGTATAGAGAAATTCTTTACGTTTTTTAAACTCAAACTCGTCCATGTATTTATCGGCCAGGATTTCTTTGATCATCCACTTGAGTTTATCTGAGATGTCGCCAAGGCTGTGGACATATTCCATTTGTTTGAGTTGCTCACTGAGGTTTAAGAGCAAGTAATTGGCTTCTGAGAAGTTAATTTGGCGCTTTTTGACCAAGGTTTGGACTTGCTCCTTCTCATTAAGTAATTGCCCGTAGGCCAAATCAAATCGGATTTTATTAGACTGGTATTGATCTACGGAGGCAGAGAGGTTTTGGACCAATTTATTAACCCGGCGTTTACGGTTGGTATATTTTAGAAAACCAATGATGGCCGAAACGATAGCAAATAAAATCGCTACGGAGAATTCAGTGAAGATACCTAGTAGCAGGGTTTCCTTGACGGCCAAGGAGAAAAAATTACTTTCTCGTACCAGGCCCCCGCTTTTTATGGTGTAATCGATGGGCTCAAAGTCAGCTTTGCTGAGGCGAAAACGTACGTCATAGGTATTGACGTGCTCAATTAAAAGATCTTTGGCTCTTTCCAAGTCAAAATCTCTTAGGCTTTTTCGTAAACCTGACCACTGCCCCAATACCACAGAAGGCCCAAATTTTTCTTCAATCATCTGATTGGTCTTGATGAAGAAATAAAGGGCTTTTTGTAGGTTTTTCTGTTTTTCTGGGTCTAAGTCAGTACCTGGTTTTTCTTGACTGATATAGAGTAAAAGCTCGTGGTAATTGGGTCGGATATGAATGGGGTTACCCATTGATAAACGCCGCAGATCTTCGGCAGTCACGGGTACGGTTCCGGCTTTACCGGGATGGCACACGGAGATCATATAGAAGTTATCGGGGATACTAATTTCCTTATCGTAGCCATAGATGTAATTATCGTAATCCGGGTTTTCCAATTCACGCCAAAGCTCAGCCCCGAAAAAAGTGCCTCGATAAATTTTATCAAAGTCATCGATGAGCAATATGTAATTATGCAGGGTATCTTGTCTACATTTTTCAAAAAAATCAAGCAACCTACCGGGATAAAACTTGCCTCCTTCGTAGGTGCCGATCCAGGCTTTGTGATATTCGACAGCCATTTCTTCTACACAGGTCAAGTTAGCTATTCGTTCTGGGCTAACGGCCACTACTTGGGAGATTCGATCGATGAGAGTAGATTTACCCGAACCGGTTGCGCCACTTATTACGACCTTTTTATCTTCCATCAGTTGGTTCAAAGCCCCGGCAAACTTAGTCCATTCCATGGTTGGCATAAAGGGTTGGCTTACAAGCTGTATAGGCTCAAGAGTATCCAGACTGGGATCTCTTTGCACTTGTTGATACAAGGTCTTTAATTCTTCTTCACTATTGGCGAGTAGTTTCCAATCCTGGACATGCATGACCGAATCAATTTCTGTCCAAAGTGGGTCTACTTTATTTTGGAGGCCCAGATGGCAGAGCCAAAGGAGAAGGAAGGTAACGGGAAGGGCAAGCGCCAAGCTATATACAATGCGCATAATACTAAGACCTTTTGAAATATGTGGGTGGCTTTTCTATTAGTGCCTATAAACAAGATTTATCTCAATGAGACACCTTAGGATAAGGGGCACGTAATAAATATACGATTATTAGCATATTTAAATCAAAAATTGCCCCAACATTACCTTATCTTGAGTTTTTTCTAGGCAAAATTACCCTTCCCCGGGCCGATGGCTATTTCTGATAAACCATAAAACCCTCTATGAGATAAGCTGGCGCATCTAGTACCAAGTTGTACACCGTCTTGACAATTTCATATGTAGGATGTACTTTTTGTACCTGGTAGGGGATTTTCATCCTGTGCTTCTGATCAAAAATATATAAGACATCCCCTTCATGCAGGGCATCCATGCGAATCCCCCCCCGTTCAGACACGATGGGGTGATTACCCGTGGCCTGTATCGACTTGGGGTTTAGGGTCCATCCAAGCTCCGCACTGGCCAGTAGGTCCTGAGGAAGCAAATCAACTTTCCAAAGGGCTACGTTTTTCTGATGGCTTACTAGTTTTTGAACTTGATGGGGCTGCCAAGATTCAGGATGTTCGGGATCACCCGCCCAAATCCAATCGCCGGGTTTTATTTGGGAGATCACTTTGCTTTTTCCTCCTGGCAAACCAACCTGGGCTTTGGCAGGGAAGCAATATTCGTACTCTTCTTCGTCAGATTCGTCTTCGCCTTGGGCCAAGGGACCCGTTTGTCTTGATAAGGCAAAGGCCAAACACGTGGAGAAACTGGCTTCTGTTTGGTTTTGGAGTTTAAGGTCATCCATATATACATCCCAGACTTTCTTAGGAGCTAAGTGAGTAGGGATGGGTTGGATCATAATACGTTCTTGTTCGCCATCGGCACATTGATAAACGGCCAATTGGCCTAATGACTGCAAGGCTTCGGTCTCGAAAATCTGAAAGAGGAAAAGTTTGCGCTTCTTTCCATCGCTAAAGGAAAACTGGAAAGGAGGGTTTTCCCGGTCAAAAATGAGGCCTTCTTTTTTGATATAGGAATCTTTGGCCAAATTGGGAATTTTCAACTCCTTAGCTGAGGTGTACTCCTCTAGGCTTAAGCCGCGAGAGTCAAGGGCTGTATCTTGAGACTGAGAGGTAAGGCAGGTCAACAAACCTAAACAAAGTACTGTATAAAACTTTATTTTCATCTTATTCGATTAATTTTTGGGTTCTAAGAAATTATGAGGCTTCAATCCTTCTATGCATTTGATCCACTACCCTCCGGGCCGATTCAAAAGCCCCGGCCATCCAAGCGTTTAGATAGGTAGTATGCTCCCCAGCAAAGTAGAGAGAGCCTTCGGGACGAAGTAGGCTGGGATAAAGGCGCTTTCGGTCTTTCTGGCTGTAATGGGCCCAGCCGCCTTCGCTAAATGGAATTTTATGCCAGGCCAAGGAGAAGGCGTTTTCGTAGGTTTGCCGATACTGGGGGTGAATTTTTTCGCCCTCCTGGAGCGCTTTTTCAATTCTTTGCGAGAGTGATAAATCGGCAAAGCGCTCCGCCCGCTCGTGAAAGTTATAATACCCCTTGAGCACTCCTTTGGCTCCCAAAAAACCATACGATGGGTAGAAAATTTGCGTGATATCTTGATTGGTTTTGCTAATCCCTCCAAAGATTTGCTCGTCTTCCTCCCAGAAACGCCTTTTGAATTGGATTCCAATTTTTCCAGTTTTCATATACGAGACAAAATCAATCGTGCGTTTGACTTCGCCGGAAAAATTATTTTTGATTTTACGAAGTTGGGTCAGGGGAAGCGTGCAAATGGCATACTCAGCTTCGGCCTTTTGTACGTTCCCTGCGGCATCTCGGAAGGTGAGAGATACTTTTTGCTCATCTTTTTGGATTTCCAAAACCTCCGAACGGTACATGATGGATCGGCCTACCTTTTTTTTCAGAGCTTGAACCAGTTGATCCATGCCCCCTTGGGGTTGTAGTAAAGTAGGTTGTTGGTGATAGGTATACTCACCCACATTAGCAAAAGCAGGGTGAAGAAAACCCGCATCCATGATGTCTTTCAAAGCCCAAGGATCAGAAGGGTCCAGGGCTTCAGAAGCCCCCGGACTAAATCCATAGCCTCTTCTTTCGGAGCCCCGATATTGAAACTGGGAGTTGAGCTCTCCCTCGGCTTTTAAGTAAGCCAGGAGTTGATCAGCATCTTCTTTTTCTAGGTTTTGATCGAGAGCTTCCGATTGGATAGCTTTGGCGAGAAGCTCGGTAACATACCCCCGCATATCGGTGTGGTATTCCCGCATCCGTACGCGTTTACCTGTTTTAGTCCCCGAGGCATAGCAAAAGCTCGCTTCATTGGCATTGACAAATACTTCCAAGGGCACATGCAGCTCCCGACAATAATGTAAGCTGACTTCGTGATGATGCGGGATGCGGGCTGCCCCGGCATTGAGATAGTGCCCTGGGGCAAATTGGGCGGTTTGAGTTTCTCCCCCCAGTTCCGTTTCGGTGCTTCCTCCGCGTATGGTCCATACTCTTCCCCCGGCCCTGTCGCGAGCTTCCAAGATCTGGCAGGAATAGCCAAGTTTTTGAAGCTCATATGCTGCAGTCATCCCCGCTAAGCCCGCTCCCAAGATAAGAATTCGCTTGTTTTTTCGGGTAGATTCCTGGGGAAGGGCTTTTACCGGAGCCGGAGCAATAAAACCCCAGGCCGATAAGATAGCGTAAGCGGAGAGGCCCTTCCGGGCACTCCGCTCCACAAATTCTCTTCGAGTCATAGAAAAGGTGTTTTAAGCGACAACTTGACGGAAGGCTTCCTTAAACAGCTTCATTTGCTCCATCTTGCCGAGGCTTACCCGGCACCAGTGTTGGCGGTTAAATTCCCATCGGCGTACCGATACCCCTAGTTTTCGCATTTCATCCAGGAAAGTATCCCCTTTCATGCGAATAGGAAATAAGACAAAGTTGGTGCTGGAAGGGATATACTCATACTCCATCTCGTCTAGGAGTGAATAAAGATACTCCTTGGCTTCCTGCGTTTTAGAAAGCACAAGTTGTGGAAATTCTTCATCCTGATAGCTAGCAATGGCCCCTGCCAAAGAAGGCATGCTTAGACTATTAGGAGCGTGAAATTTCTTTAAGACTTTAATGGTTTCGGGTTGGGCCACACAGTACCCTACCCGGAGCCCGGCAAACCCGTGTAGCTTGGAGAAGGTTCGAACTACCATGATATTCTCTCCTTTTCGTACCAATTCCATCATGCTGCTTTTGGAAGCGTTATCATTGTAGTCGATGTAGGCTTCATCTACCATGACGGGTACTTGGGGAGAAATGGAAGAACAAAAGTCTTGGAGTTGCCCGGCCTCTAATAAAGTCCCGGTAGGATTGTTGGGATTGCACACATAAACCAAAGAGGTAGCAGAGTCAACCCGAAGGGCCATGGCTTCCAGATCGTGATGATACGAGTCTGTAAGGGGTACTTTTACTAAGTCAAGCTCTTTCACCCGCGAGATATACCCGGGATCGGCTACCACAAATTTTCCCTTAGGTCCATAGGCTAGAAATGCGGCCAAAAGAATTTCGGTAGAACCGGCGCCCAACATGATATGATCAGGACTGACTTCCTCTTTTTGGGCAATTAAATCAATTAATTGGCGCATGTGCTTGCCCGGATACATAAAACTTTGATCCAAAGCCTTAATAAGCGCTTCTTTGGCTTTTGGGGAAGGTCCGTATGGATTTTCGTTAGCTGAAAGACGGGCTTTGATGACCACGTCTTCTAATTGAAGAAGTTCTGGTGATTGTAAATCTACTCCAGGCTCAAGTTGTTGTCTTAGACCTTGAACCGGGTTGGTGTGAGCCAAAGCCCACGCTGGGAAAGCGGAAAAGCCGGTGGCCGCTACGAGGCCCGACTTAAACAATAAGCGACGATTCAATTTTGAAGCAGACATAATGGAATTAACTTCTTATAGATGAATGATTTCCAATAGTAGCTTCAGGTTTACAAGAAAGAAAAGTATTGTATTATTAGTTTTATGCTTTAAAATTACGCGTAATATTCGGTAATTACCAGCAAAAGCAAATTATTGCCTATTAATATTTGCATAAGGCAATAAATTGTTCTATAAATTCTAAAAATTCACGTGTTTTCCCAAATTTTTTTTTAGGTTCTATCTAAAATTGCTCTAAAAAAAAATTGGAAGGTATATTCCCTTGCAGTGTGGTATTTTCTAATTTGAATGGATTTAGAAACTGTTCGTATTTAATTGCGTTGGGCTGCAAAGAGCCATTTCGGGAACCTG
>CAWUIO010000133.1:0-16386 GCA_963922455.1 uncultured Microscillaceae bacterium | reverse complement strand
ACGCCTCATCCCCCTAGGGTTAAGATTTCTCCCTGCGGTCGAAATGACAGGTTTTGTACTTATTTCACCCCTGTTTGATAGCATAGCAAATGAGTCTCGGCTCCCGGTTCCCGGCTCTCTTGCTGGCATAGAGAGATCTTAGGGCTGGAGTAATCAGGAATTAGGTCTTAAATTAAAACGCCTCATCCCCCTAGGGTTAAGATTTCTCCCTGCGGTCGAAATGACAGGTTTTGTACTTATTTCACCCCTGTTTGATAGCATAGCAAATGAGTCTCGGCTCCCGGTTCCCGGCTCTCCTCTCTCCTCTCGCTTCTCGCTTCTTCTTCAGCTTAGGGATGGAGCGGCCTGTTTGAGCCCGAAATGGCCTGCGGGGGGCAGGCGAGTAGCGAGAGCCCGACCCGCGCAGGCACGTTTTTGAATAGGGCACAGACGTATACAGCGCGGGGAAGCCCCAAACTGGGCATTTTTTGATTTTATGTCTTATTGTATACCTTGAGCTTACGATAAATTTATTAAATTATAAGCATACTACTCACCCTATACCCTAAACTATACATCTATGAACGTTCGGCTAGACTGGGGACTTCTTTTCTTTTTTGTGCTTTGTAGTCCCCAATTTTTATTGGGTGATACCCTGGGGAAAATCACGTGGACGGGGTCATTTCTTGAGCCTATCGATCAAATACCCACAGATCGTATGAAGTTTGGATACATCACGGTACCCGAAGATTATATCAAGCCGGAGGGGCGCTTACTCCAAGTGGCTTTTATCCTCATAAAAGCTGCCAAGCCGGATAAATCCAGAAAGGATGCTACTATGTTTTTTATGGGGGGCTGGGGGGCAAGAACCCTTAAGAACCTTCCGTTTTACAAAAATAGTTTTTTAAGCTCCCGCAATGACTTGATACTGTATGATTATAGAGGTACCGGGTACTCGAAGCCCAAACTGTGTGGAGAGTTAGGCTCACAGGTTATGGGAAATTTTATAGCGAATCATTCCTATGCTACGTTTGAGAGCAAGCAAAAGGCTTATTTTGATGACTGTTTGGATAAATTGGAGCAGCAAGGCATTGATTTTAATCAATATGGCACCGATAATAAAGCCCGCGATGGGGTTGTATTGGCCAAGGCATTGGCCTATGAGGAATATAATTTGTTTGGGGTTTCTTACGGTACTAAGGCGATTTTTCAATTCATACGCCAATCGGAGGTCAAGATCCGGTCGGTGATTTTGGACTCGAATTGTCCCCTAGATTTCCCCATAAACAGTGGGATGACAGAAGATTATGCCAAGAGCCTAAACCATATTTTGGAGGATTGTGAAAATGATCCCTTTTGCCAGAAAAAGTATCCAGACTTAAGAGAAAATTTAGAGCGTTTTCTCCTGTCATTGGATGAAAAACCTCTAAAAGTTAAATTGCCCCAGGGAAGAATGGCCTTCCTGAATAAGCAGGAGGTAAATGGGATCATACACCAGCTCTTGTACCAAGAAGGAAACTACAGCACGATGCCTTTTCTCTTACATAAATTGAGTCAGGGCAATAAATCAGTCTTGCAGCGTATTTTGAGTAGTTTAGAGGAGGTTTTAGTGGATAACTATAATGGAGTGGGGCTTATCAACTATGTGTATGACCATAAACCTTTTCAGGAAAAAGCCTAGGAGATCTCGGCCCAGAGTTTAGAAAAATACTCGGCTTTTCACGTTTTTGATGGGTATCAACAATATTTTTTCGGCGATAAGAGGTTTACCTCCAATCTGGCAAGTACAAAGGCCCTACCTAGCGATGTTCCCATCTTGATTATGGCCGGGGGATATGACCCTATCACTCCGGTTTATTATAGCCAGTCTATCCGGCAATATTTTAGTAATCATTATTATGTAGTGTTTCCCCGGACTGGCCACGGGGTTTCGGATAACCGCTGTGGTCAGCATTTGGCCAAGGAATTTTTAAATACCCTGGCTAATCCATATGATGATCCCTGCTACGAAAAAGTAAAGAATCAGAAAATCGTTTTTGAGCGCTAAACTATTCTGGTTTGGCTAGGGTTTTGGCCCTTGCTTTTCTGGAATTGCCCTCAGGAGGCAGTTTCGGCGGGAGGTTTCTGTTCTTATTCTTCAGACCATCGTCAGTATAAAAACACAATGCAGGCGGGAAAGTAATCTGCTCAGATGAATGCTTGGGCTGAATTTAATAGGATTAATTACAATTGTTAGAGTAGGGGCTGACTATTATACTTTGATGGACCGCCGTATACGAGGTCTGTATGTACGGTGGTATAGGGCTGTCCGAAAAACTAGCAAGCTTGGAAAGGGGAACATGCTATTTTGCTAAGTCTCCCAAAGAAACATGTTGGGGCTTGCCCGCGCTAAAAAATAGGGCTACGAAGGAGAAAATGTCTACCAGCGCGGGTCACAGCCCACTCCTTTTAATGAAGAGCGCCCATCCCTAAGCCAGGTTTGGCTTGAAGTAGGGAGTTCTGAGCTTTTAAGATCAGTATATTGGCTTATCAGACAGTCTTATACGGGGGGGAGGCGTGTCCTGGCTCTGGGAATCAGGGCCCTCTACTCGATCGGCAGGAGGGTTATTTAGTTAATTCTTTATATTTTTCTTTAATCCAAGGAAGTCCCGTTTCTTGCCACCACTTCATCGAGATGGATCCACCTGACATCCCAAATTGAGGAAAGCTTTCAAACCAAACTGTTTCATTTGAGATCTGCTTTCCCTTCTGTTGTACAATCCTGTAGAATTGTTTCTCCAACTCCTCTTCAAATTCAATTTGATTTAGATTTTTTGTTATACGATTCAGGGAGTTTCTCAATTCTTGCCACATATGAGGATCTCCTCGTAGCCCCCATCGATTGGGTTTATCTTGGAACAGGTCTTCTATTAATTTCATTTTTTCTGGTTATTACCGGAGGGTTTGCATATGAGGCGTTTGGCGTTTCAAAGCACTTCATTTTCAAACCACTAATAGGTTCATTATTCGTACTCACGTAAAATTTGTCACTTACTGCCCCATACTTTTTACAAATTGTTGGCGGGTCATACTTTTTGTATTCTTATTCTTTTCCAAATATCACAGGTATAGTCCAAATAATATTAAATGGTTCTCCGTGTCTGTATAAAACATCCCATTCAGGAATAGATTTTACAACTCTAACAGCTTCATTGTCTCTTTCAGTGTCCCACCCACGAGCAACATGGACGCTATCAATTTTCCCGTCTTCTGTTACACTTAAAATTTGAACATATACTCGCGCTTTTTCAAACGTTTCATGGGTAATATTTGAATAGTCAATATTTTCTTTAATGTATTTTTTAAGTAATTCAGGATTCTCTGTGTATTTACTTTTTCTTGACTTTGAGTTATCATAAATTTTTGTGTCAGTTAGAATACCTTTTTTGAATACAAATTCTTTCTCAAACTCATAAATCGAACCGTATCCCATATGTTCGTAATGGAGCAATTTTCCGTATGGGTTTAAGATTGAATAACTAAACCAGTCAGCGAAGATTTTATCATTAGTTTCTCTATTCTGGAAAATAAGTGAGAAATCAATTGTAGTTGAGTCACCTTGAACTTTAAGTAAGCATAAGCTGTCATTCTTTAATTCCCAAAAAGCAATGTAACCTCTCCAACAAGCTGTCGAGTTGTAACCTATTTCAGTAAACAAACTATTCGGTCTTGGGTGATTTTCAAAATAGCTTTCAAGTGGATTTGCATAAATTGAAAGTGTATCTCCCTCATAAATCAAGAAGTCAGGAATCTGAGCAGTCCCAAATGCATTTTGATTTAATGAAATCAAGGAAAGCAGAATCAATATGTATGTTAATTTCTTCATTTTAATATGCCCGCCAACGCACAGCCAAACTGCTGCCGGGCACCTTATAGTACTTAACTTGATTTGTTTTCTTTCGGTTCTCTAAGAGTACTGCACTTTCGGAGCGTACTCACTGCCCGCTGGCTTTTGGCGTTTGTTGTGGGTATACCTCATTTATTTTTTAGCTTTCTTAGCCTTTTGACTTCTGTATTTGTTCTGTAATTAGTGCGAGTGCAGATGTTAGTCCAAATCAGGTTATTCCCCTCAGGATATTTTCTACCAAGGAAAATTGATGAGCCCAAAAAAGTTTTACCTTTTCCATAAACAATATAAATTTCACCAATATCAAAGTCAAAACCACAGACTGCACTATTGATTGAAGTATAAATATTTATTGTATCGCTGCTAAATTCCCCCTTGAATTTTTCCTTTATGACAAATTTAAAAACAGCATAATTATAATAAATAAATCTTTTGGGCATTTCTTCTAATTCTAATCCTTCTGATTTATATTTTTCATACATCATTGAATCGATCGAGGTAATGATTTTCTTTTCTAAAATTCTACCACTTACTACAAAACTCTGTTTTTGATATTCTTCATTAATAGGTCGCTGTTCTCTGCAAGTACAGCAATAAGCCTTTATATAGCTAAACAGTAAAAAAAAGATAGGAAGATTAACTTGTACATTCTTTTTCGGTGAGCCTCAGTTCGTATATTTATTTTAGTGCTTGTTGTGCGTTCGTATTTTATTCCGATTTAAGCACCTCAAGTTCAATTTCAACCATAAATTCAGGAAGTGCCAACCCTTTTATTTCAAGCCATGAACCTGTTGGAAAGCCATTTTTATAAACTTCAGCTCGATAGGCAGATTTTTCGAGCATCTGTGCCATATCAGTAGTAAAGATGTCTTCTTTAACTACATCGTCAAATGTACAACCATAGTGTTTTAATATCTTTCCTAAGTCAGCATAACAGTTTTTCATCTGTTGTTCTATGTCACCAATTGCCGTTGGATTTCCTTCATCGTCCATACTTACTGCTCCAGAGATTTTAATGCTATTTCCAATTTTTACAGCGTGGGAATATCCATAGGCTTTTTCCACTTCTGGTCGCAAAAGGAAATATTCTGGTTTTTCGGATTCAATAATTACTTCTTTTTCAACTTCTTTCGTTTCTTCCTTTTGTTCACAATTTTGGAATCCCAAAGCCAATGCAAGAAGTGTAGTGAATACAGTTAGTCGGTTGGTTACTTTTTTCATAATTCTAATTTTTTCGTGCCTATTCTGATAGGTTTTCGGCTATCCCGTTTTTATACTTGCTTTCGTTTTGCGATATGGCGCACAACCTATGAATAAACACCATACAGCATTTATCTCCTAGTAAGTTAACGCATAGATCCAAATGATCCAAGGGGCTTACCCGTATGTCTAGTTCCTTCTTGGATATAGGCGTATACCATCATCTAGCGCAAGCATAAGCACAGCGGGGCTTGTGCCTAGCTTTAGCGACAGCGTCCGCGCGGTCTGCCAAAGGCACGGGAGCTTGATGGCTCTCCCCTATCCCTAAAATTATCCCCTGGGGTTTGCTTTATCCATGTATCCCATTTCCCCAAGGCGAGTTTGCTTAACTGCCGGCGAGAAGGCTTTGCTTGTTCTTTGGAGTAGATGGGGGGAGGTTAAGCCAATTTGTAGGCAAACAAAAAAAGCACTTACAGAATTTATCTTGTAAGTGCTTGATAAGCAAGTGACCCCAGAAGGACTCGAACCTTCAACCGTCTGCTTAGAAGGCAGATGCTCTATCCAGTTGAGCTATGAGGCCTAGAAAAAAAAACTACAAACCTCAGAGGGCTTGTAGTTTGTCGGGGTGGCAGGATTCGAACCTGCGACCTCCACGTCCCAAACGTGGCGCGATAACCGGGCTACGCTACACCCCGAATGTCCTTATAAACTCTGTCAAATCTCGGTGGTGGAGAGAGGGGGATTCGAACCCCCGGTACGGTTACCCGTACGGCAGTTTAGCAAACTGCTGGTTTCAGCCACTCACCCACCTCTCCAGCGGTTTATAGCGGACACAAAATTAGGAATTTTTCCATTTCCCCCAAAACCTTCCCTTGATTTTTTTATAAATTTCTTTAGATGCCCAAAATATGCCTACTTTTGCCAGATAGAAGCCCTATTCACCGACTAGCCGAAGCGCTTTTATGATTCAAAATTGGTTCTATCCTTGGGACTTGGGCGAATGGGCCCTTCTCCTTGCCTTCTTGGCCCTGAGCGTTTTGTATATCTACCGCACCCACCGTATTGCCCGGATCTTGGGCAAACGGGCCGCCCGCATCTGGCTAAAGTTGGGCTTACGCTTGGCCTATTGCTTTTTGGCGGGCATTGCCCTCTTGGGGCCCAGCTTGGGCGATTCCCAACGCTCGGTCGAGGTATTTAGTAAGGATATTTACTTGGCCATAGACTTGTCTAACTCAATGCTGGCCCGCGACTTGCCCCCTTCTCGCTTAGAAAAACTTAAATACGAACTCAAAAAACTCACCCGGGCCTTAGCCAGTGACCGTTTCGGTATCATCACCTTTACGGGGGATGCTTTTTTGCAATGCCCCCTCACCCGAGACCAAAGTGCCCTGGACTTGTTTATCCAAACCCTTGACCCTCAAAGTTTTAGTGATAAAAGTACCGACTTGGCCGCTCCCCTCCGTCTGGCCTGGGAGCGTTTTCAGTCGCAAAGGGATACCCGATGGGGCAATCAATCTAAAATCTTGGTCTTGGCCAGTGATGGAGAAGACTTCGGTATCGAGACCGACCTCTGGATACAAGCTTTCCGACAAAAAGACATCCGGATTATGACCCTCGGGGTGGGTACCTTACAAGGGGGAACCATTCCCCGAGGCTCCCAAACCTTAGAAGATGATCAAGGACAAGAGGTTTTGACCCGACTCCGGTACAATACGCTGGAAGAAATGGCCCAGCAAACCCGTGGGGCCTACTTTGAAATCAGTCGGAACCGGAATGAGATTGAATCACTGATTGATAGTCTAAGAAAAATCCGGGGAGACCGCCAAGATATCCAGATACGGGACTGGCAGGAAAACAAATATGCCTACTTTTTGGGAATTGCGTGGGTCCTTCTTATTTTAGATTTTGCCTTGCCACTCAATGTAATTAGACTATGAAGTATTGGCTCAGTATACTCCTCGTTTTAAACCCCCTGACTTACATCCGGGAGATGAACCGCTTGCAGGAAAAAGCAGAACGGGCCTACCAAGAGGAAAATTACCGCCAAGCGGCTAGCTATTACGAAAAACTTACTCAAGAATACCGTTCCCTCAACTCGGCCATTTACTTAAATCTGGCCCATTGTTACTTTCATACCGGTAATTACAAATCGGCATTTGTGCATTACCAAAAAGCCCGGGGCATTGCAGAAGCCCGGCATCAATCGGTGATTGCCCACCAATGTGGGATGATTTACTACCATCAGCAAAATTACCAAAAGGCCCTGGATGCTTTTAAATTGGCCCTCCAACACGACCCGCATAACCGCACCTCGGCCTTTAATTATGAATTGCTCAAAAAACTCATAGAACAACAAGAGCTCCCCATGCCCGAAACCCTACCTCCCCCACCCCAGACGGAGGAAACCCCCGAACCCAATGAGCCCGCAGACGAAGCCGAAGATGCTCCAGCAGAAACCGAAAACCCCACGGAGGATGAAAAAAATAAGGTAAAACCCGAAAAACTAGACGAAATTAAACTCAACCGGGAAAAAGCCGAGTCTATCTTGGACGCCCTCAAAAACCAAGAAGTGCAGTACATCCAAGAGCTTATCCGGGAAAGAAAAAAGAAAAAACCCCGAGACAAAAGCCGCCCAAACTGGTAAACCAGACAAACACCGCATAATCACAAAGATTGTCTGTCTCTCCTAAGGGCTTTCGCCCCAGTTCTCATGTCCTGTCTCCCGGTTCCCAAATCGGCTTAGGGATAGAGCGGCCTGTTTGAGCTCGTGGAGGCCTGCGGGGAAAGGCAGCGAGTAGCGAAAGCCCGGCCCGCGCGGCTCCACTCGTCCTTTTCGGCAGCTATTTTGAGAGCGCGGGCAAGCCCCCGCCTCGCGTATTATCTTTTTTCTAAGTAGGCCTTTTGAATACGGTCGCCCATTTGCAAAGCGTGCACGACGTCCATGCCTTCTACCACCTCCCCAATGATGGTGTAGCGGCCATCCAAATGCACGGTGGGGCTGTGGCTTATAAAAAACTGGCAGCTCTCGGTATCCTTGCCCGCTGAGGCCAGTCCTACGGTACCGGTCTTGTAAAAATCGGGGGCAAACTCAGAGGGTACACTATACGCCAAGCCCCCAAAGCCATCCCCGCGAGGGCAGCCCCCCTGGGCCACAAAGTTGGAAACGACCCGATGAAAAGCCTTGCCCTCATAAAAACCACTGTCTAAGAGTTGCACCATCGAGGCGACGCTGGCCGGGGCATTTTTAGGAAAGAGCTCCATTTTGACTGTTCCTTGGTCGGTTTCCAAAACGGCTATTGGGCGGGCACTCAAGCGCTCGAGGGTTTCCCAAGGAATGCCCCGCACGGGAGGCTTCTTCACGATGGGGTTTTCTTTTCCTTGCCATTGGGCCAGGGTCTGGGCCAATTCCTGATAAGCCTCTATGTCGCGGGGCAGTTCCATGGCATCCAAGGCTTTTTGAATAAAGGAATACTCCCCAAACATGGCTTTATAGTCCCAAGTCTCGCTACGTAGGGCCGTCGCAGCGTAGTAAACCGCCCCCACATCCCCGCTCTCTACGGCACGTTTCCACGTTTTGCTTATATTCAATAAGGCCTCGGGGTGGGCTTGGGTCCAGGCTTTAAAACTTTCTTGTTCTTGCATTTGAAGAAAAGCCTCCAAGACTGCGCTCCGAATAAGCAAGGAAGTATCCTTTCTATAACGCTTGTATAGGTAGTCAAACTGCTCGGGGTAATAGGCCATACTCCGGATGGCCTCAACCTCATCGTAGACATCGGCCTGCCCGAGAAGTTTGTCATAATTTTGGTATTTAGTGCTCTCGTGTAAAAGGGGCCCCACCAAGATCTCGATCACATCGGGGTGCTGGCAGGTATCGTGGATAGAGTTGCGCAAATGTTCAAACAGGGTGTTGGCTACCTGCTCAATATCGGTTTGCACGGCTTCGTCCTGATTGGCTCTTTGAAAATAGGCCAGAACCCTAGCCGATTCTTCAGAAACGTGGAAATTGCAATCCAAAATCCCTTCATCAATCAAGACCAATACTTTTTCATAGTCAAAGGAGCGGGTAGCCCGGATGATATTGACGCGAACCCGGTAGTCTTTTTCTTTGTCAAATTGCACGCGCAATAATTTAGGGACCCCGGGGTTTTTGGCGTAGGCCAGGGCCCGGGCCAAATTGGCCCGAACGTTTGGATTGGGGTCCATTTGGAAGCGGCTCATCAATAAGCTATCCTCTTTTTCTGGGTATTGGGAGGCGAAGCGGCCAAAATGGTAGGAGGCAACGATGCGTATTTCCTCTTCTGGGTCCTGCAAAAACTGGATCATCTTCTCCCGGGCCCTTTCGTTAAAAAAGCCTTTCAATCCGGCCCTAAAAATGCCCCGGACCTGCCCTAAACGTTCGGGCATACTTTTTACTTTAAAATTCCCGAGCCCGCTAATGGCCGAATCCCAGGCACACTTGCCCCAAGCTTCTAAATTTAATTGGCGCACGGTGTAGGAAAACTCGGTATTGTAACTCAATTTAAAATAAGGGATGGCCCTTTTGGACCCAATCTGCCCCAAAGCGAACACAATCGCCGCCCGTACCGATTCTTCTTTTTCTTTCATCAAGCTCGCATTTAAGGTGTCTACCGCATGGGTATCTTGCACGGAAGCTAAGGCCAAAGCGGCCCTTTCGCGGTATAGCGGGATAGTGTCACTCAAAAATGCTATCAAACTGGGGGTGTCCCGGGCCGACTGGGCATCGTAAATTTGTCGGATTTTCCCATCCTCCCAAAATGCTTGTAAGGAGGAACCCGAATCTTCGATCATTTGGCATTGGCATAAAAAAGCCAAGCCTAGGCCGAGTAAAAGGTAATTAAATTGCTTCATAAGGCGCGTGTGGGGTAGATATTGCCAGCAATTTAGGGCAAAAGCCAAAACTTTCCCAAGCCATTACCACATCGGGTCCATCACGTATTCGGGAGAAGCCAAGCCACTGTGGTGAAGTTTATCGATCAGCTTTTTTACTTCTTGATCTTCAGGGCTATACAATTCATATTCTACGCGGAGTAGTTCCTTTCGTTTGCCCCTATCAAAGCCCAATTGCACGATCCGGAACTGCCTCTTATCTTCTTGCTCCCACTGCTGCATGAGGATGTTTTCCATGGGCACTTTGCGGATCTTGGGGTTTTTGCGGGAAAACCGACTGTAATAGAGGTGAAGATGCTGCCGGTCGGAGCTAATTTCAATTCTTTCTACGGGCCGGGTGGTAGAAGAAACCCCAAAGGAAAGCAGCAAGCCACTAAATGCGGCCGCAAACCAACTATAATAGGTATCTCCCCCCATCAAAAAAGTAGCAGCCGAAAGGATCATGGCTATCCGAAGGCCGGTGTGTAATACTTCCCGCTTGTTCAGATAATAGGCGGTCTGGATCTCAAACTCTTGAGAATTATCCGTCTTGGTCGGTTTTACTACGCCAAAAGGATTGATATAATGCTCATAACGGAGGCCCGATTTATGCAACTCATGCACCCACTCCCCGGCTTCTGGCCTCAAAGCTACTGCCTCATGCCCCCGGTCCAAGGCCCTTAAAAATAATTCTTGAATCCGCTCGGGCAATACCTTAAAATTTTTGTGGGGAGGCGGTATCACCGCTATAGACCGGGCCTTGCTTCCGTGAGGGAACAGTCCAGCCCGAATTTTTTGCTCGTGTGAAACCAACTTTTGGTAGGCCCCCTCTCCCGACACCGCAAAAGGATGGATTCCTAAAAGGATTTTATAGAGAACAACCGCCAGGGAGAAGCGATCCCAGGTTTGGGGAATAAAATCCTCCCGAATATTGTATTGATTAAACTCGGGGGGAGCATACTCCACACTCAATTTACGGGCCGCAAAAAGCACCTTATCGTGTTCTGAGATTTCTACGGAGTCCATATCTATCAAGGACACCTTTCCCTCGATATCTACTTTGATATTTTCGGGTTTGATATCCACGAGGACGTACTTCTGGGTTTGATGCACTTCCTCGACCGCATTGGCAATATTTTTACATACCTGCAAACGGTTATCCAATTGCCGGGTATGGCTGCGGGAAAACATTTCCTTCCAACGGGCATCCATACGACGGGACATCCGAAGGCTACTCAACATACTGGCATCGTAATCTCCTCGGGCCCGGGCCATCAAAAACCCGGCAAATTTCCCATCTTCAAAAACTATCTCCTGGGGCCAAATGATGGCATAATCGTCCTGAAGGCGTGGCGGGTGGGCAATCATATACCGTAGCTTAAACTCCCGCTCGGGCATGCGCTCGCCCGGATGATAAATTTTAGCTACTTGATTGCGTAAATGGTCCGGACTTACTACGGCAAAAACATTCCCTTCGCCTCCTTTTCCCAAAGGCGTTTCTTCCAGCTGAATACTCCCATATTGCTCACTGGTGTAGGCGTGGTATTTTTTATCAAAAAGTCCGAATTCCATATGCCATAAATCGTCTATGTCAAAACGCCCGAACAAAGGGCTTAGTTTTATTAGCTAGGGAATTATGTCTTATAATTTCTTAAAATTTGGGGCTGCCCCCGGCCAGAAAGTCAGGACCACCTTGGGCAATTGCTTAGGGCCGGGGTCGGGCTTTCGCTACTCGCTGCCTTTCCCCGCAAAGCCCCTACGAGCTCAAACAGGCCGCTCTATCCCTCAGCCATTCTAAAAAATGTACAAAATGGATGCATAAGCTCCCTTAAATGCCCAAAACCAACCAAACTAAAGACATAAGGAGTTTTATTTAGGAGAATCCCCAGCCTAAATTTGCACTTCCCTTTATTTTCCTTAGGTTTAGGCTTGCCAATATAATGCAATATGAAAAGTTTAGCTCTACGCTGGTTGAAAAGAATCGGTATTACCCTTGGGGCAATACTCGGCATAGCTACTATTTCCTTCTTTGTAGTCAATGAATCCTTGCCTGAAGGTTTGGAAGGCGAGCAGGCAGATAGTCTAGCCCGTCAAATGATGCAAGCCATCAATGATCCCGCCTGGCAAAGTACCGGAGCGGTTTCCTGGAATTTTGGCAACCGCCGTCGCCATTTGTGGGACCGGGAGCGTCATTATGCCCAGGTAACGTGGGGCCCCAACCTCGTGGTGGTCGATATTAACCGACAAGACGGAGTCGTACTCCAAAAAGCTGAAACCGATAAAAAGCCAGAGGCAAAATTGATCCGGGAAGCTTGGGAAATGTGGGTCAATGACTCCTTTTGGCTCAACCCGGTCTCCAAAGTCTTCGACCCGGGTACCAGCCGTCGTATCGTCCCGCAAAAAGACGGTCAACCGGGCCTACTCATTAGCTATGCCTCCGGTGGCGCTACCCCCGGAGATTCTTACCTTTGGTTATTAGACGAATCGGCCCGGCCCCGGGCTTGGAAACTTTGGGTATCGATAGTACCCATTGGTGGGCTGGAGTTTAGTTGGGACAATTGGCAGACCCTTTCCACGGGAGTACTTGTATCTGGCACCCATAAAAGTGCTCTCTTTACCTTGGAGCTTACCGAATTTGAAGCAGCCCCCCATCTCAAAGATTTGGTAGAAGGCCCCGATCCTTTTGAAGCCTTGGTAAAGAAATTTGGGGAACCGGCAAATCCTAGGGAGCCTGCACCCGAGCCAGACCCAGAATTGGAGCCGGAAGAAAAAGATTCACTAGCCAGCGAAGAGACTCCCTAGCCAGCAGGATACGTCCTAGCTTGGCTTCCGGTAATAAAATAAGTAATCGCCCATAACTTCTTCCACCTGAGCAAGTTGCCCTCGAGGGGAGGGAGCAGCCAAGCCCTCTCCAAAGTTCTGGGACTTGCTTTTAAATATCCGGGCTTCATCCCATAGGCCTAGGTCAAGAAATGACTGTATCAGTGTTGCACCCCCTTCTACCAAGATGGATTGGATTTGGCTTTCGTACAAGTCTTGTAAAACGGCTTCTAAAAAGTTACCCTGGTCCACCTTCCGGTAATGAAGATTCGGGCGCTCCTCTTCCTTGTGCACATTATAAACGCGCGTATGCAGACTCCCATCCAGGAGGTTTAAATTTTCTGAGACCAAGCGCAGGTTCTGGTCCAAGAGGACACGAAGCGGGTTTGGGCCCGTCCAGTCACGTACATTCAGCTGGGGGTTGTCAACTTGCGCAGTACGGGTACCCACTAAGATCGCAGCCTCTTCGGCCCGCCACTTATGGACCAACATACGGGAAAACTCCTGGCTTATCCATTGAGAGCTTCCATCACTTCGGGCTAAGAAACCGTCGGCCGTCTCGGCCCATTTTAGGAGAATGTAGGGCCGCTTTTGTTCAAAAAAGGTCAAAAACCGTCGGTTTAATTCCCTGCCAGCCGCTTCTTCAATACCCGAAAAGACTTCAATCCCTGCTTCTTGTAGCTTAGCCAATCCTCTACCGGCTACCAAAGGATTGGGATCTAAATTGGAAACATATACCTTCCCTATTTTTTCTTCTATGAGCCTGTCGGCACAGGGGGGGTTTTTACCGTAATGTGAGCAAGGTTCCAGGTTCACATACGCCTCACAAGCCGGGATTAACTCCGGGTGATTTACCGAATTTAAGGCATTTACTTCGGCGTGAGCTTCTCCCCATTTACGATGCCATCCTTCACCAATGATATTCCCATCTTTAACCAAAACACAGCCTACTAAGGGGTTGGGCCGGGTTGTTCCCAGTCCGCGTAATGCCAGAAACTGGGCCCTTTGCATAAATCTATGTGCTTCTTCACTAAATTCCATCGGCAAAAATTAATGGGCTTTTTGTATTTTTGAACTCTTTACCACAAAATTACTAAAAAACCGCAATGCGTTTTATCTTCTCTTGCTTTCTGCTTTTGGTAACTAGTCTACCTGGTATGGCCCCGAGCCAACTTTCCGCTCAAAGTTTGAACCTTTCTTCGGAAGCCCAAATCAGCTTGATTACCGGCACACCGGGCCCTGAACTTTACGCAATCTTTGGGCACAGCGCACTTCGTGTCTATGACCCAGTAACCCGATTTGATATTTTGTACAACTGGGGGATATTTAACTTCAACACCCCCAATTTTATACTAAAATACGCTCAAGGCACCCTAGATTATGAATTGTCCATAAGTGATTATACCCGCCTCAAAGCCTATTATTTGCGAGAAAACCGCACCATCTATGAGCAAGTACTCAACTTAACAGCCGAGCAAAAGGAGGCCTTGTTTGCTCTATTAAAAGAAAATTACAAAGAGGAAAATCGCTATTACCGATACGATTTTTATTACGACAATTGTTCCACCCGAATCCGGGATGGCTTTAAGTCTTCTTGGGGCGATGATTTGAAATACGACGAGAATTACCCGCCCAAACGCGAATCCTTCCGGAACATTTTAAATCCCTATTATACCTATCCCTGGGTAGGTTTTGGCCTTAATCTGGTCTATGGGCCATCTACCGACCAAAAAGTAGATGACAGTACTTATATGTTTTTGCCCGTACACTTAATGGAAGCCATGGACCACGCGCAAATTAAAAAAGAGGGCCGGTGGGAACCTCTGGTAGCTCAAAAAACGACCATTGTTGAGGCTATGGTTTCCCCAAAAAAGCCCGGTTGGTTTACCCCTATGCTTGTGTTTTGGTCTATCTTCGCTATAATCTTAGGGTTAAGTGTGTATGAGCTGCGCCAAGTCACCTGGCTTAAAGCACTGGATATTATTTTCTTCTTTTTTATAGGTTTAGCGGGGCTTGTGGTTGCCTTTCTTTGGTTTTTGTCTAATCACGTAATCTTAGATAATAACTGGAATGTACTCTGGCTCTTACCTACCCATACCCTTGCGGCCTGGCTGCTCATCCCCCGAAACCCGATGAGCTGGCTTAAAACCTATTTTCTGATCAGTATGGGGATTACGATATTGCTGGTCTTAGACTGGTTTTTCCTACCGCAAACCCTAGTCGCAGCCAGTTTACCCTTGATGTTGGCCGTTATTTTAAGAAGTTGGCGGGTACACATAGCCCTCAAAAGGAAGGAATTGGCCCAGGCCCGGTAAACATGTGTACTCACAAGATCGCCATGCGCTCTAGGATGGGCCAGTGGATTATTTTTTTTTCCTTAGGATCACCCCAGGCGCTTAGGAGGGACTGCCCGATGGGCTTCAATGGGGATTCTTGGCTTGCCTCTTGATAGCGTTGCGAAGCCGACCAGGTATGTATATATCCGCTTAATTCTTCTAAATCCCAGATTTTTTGTAAGCGAAAATGGGGCACTTTCACTCGTTGAAACGGAAAGGGTAGCTGCGCGTAAGCTTCATCAATATGTTTCCTTTCCGGAGGCCAATAAGTCTGTCCGAGCACTTGGTAGTAAAGCTCGTCCAAGATGGGGTCTACGCGCTTATTAATGCGTAGCAAGCCATACCCCCAAATCGCCAAAAAAGCCCCCGGACGGGCCACTCGTTTTACTTCCTCATAAAACCGGGTATGATCAAACCAATGAATGGCTTGAGCGACCGTGATCAAATCAACGCTATGGTCATCCAGGCCGGAGTTTTCGGCGGTGGCTACCCGATAGCTAATATGAGGGTCCCGGCTAGCTTTTTGGATTTGAGCGGCACTCGCATCGCTTGCAAAAACGTGCCCAAACCGCGCCGCAAGAGACTGCGCTACTTGACCGGTTCCGGTAGCGCAGTCCCAAGCTACTTGCTTTTGTTTGGTTTGGGAGAGAATAAAATCAATTAATTCTTCCGGATAGTCCGGGCGGTAAAGGGCATAAGCTGCCGATTGCTTAGAAAAGTAATCTTTAAAATCTTCCACCCTCTGAGCTCCTGCTAGTCTTGTGGCTGATTACTTAACTTCATCTCTACGCGTCGGTTTTTCTGACGACCCGCTTCGGTGGCATTATCTGCAATAGGCTGGCTTTCCCCATAACCAGTTGCGGTGATACGCTGGGCAGCAATGCCGTGCTCGATTAAGTAGGTACGTACCGCTCGGGCCCGGTTTTTAGAAAGCTCTAAGTTATGGGCATCACTACCATCCGAATCGGTATGACCGGCTAGGGAAATATACGAGTTGGGATATTCTTTTAAGAGAGCAACCAATTCATCCAGGATGGAATAGGATACCGGCTTGATGATAGCCTTATCGACCTCAAATAAGACCCGGCTGGCCTTCTCTAAGATTTTTGGGCAGCCTTTATTTTCTACAACCCCAGGCACATCGGGACATTCGTCGTCGCGATCTAGGACGGTATCTTTATCGCGGTCAGGACACCCTTTTAACTCTTTCGGGCCGGGATCATCGGGGCAATCATCTTGGCTGTCTAAAATACCATCACGGTCGCGGTCGGGGCAGCC
>CAWUIO010000132.1:0-16416 GCA_963922455.1 uncultured Microscillaceae bacterium | reverse complement strand
GCCAAAAATAACTAGGGAATCTTGGAGGAGGTAGATGGGTTTACCGAAGGCTTACGAAGAAACACCCCTTATCTTTATGCCTAAATCACGTCTAGGTCAATTCCGAGAGACTGGGGGAATGGATGGGTTGAGTCCAGTCAAGGTGCTAACCCTCAGCTCAGAGGATATCCCTCAGGCGCCCATGCCTGCGGCAGACAGCGGGGACACTGTCGGATGAGAAGAGGCACATGCACCGCGGGGCTAATGCTTGGGGTGGAGGGGGTATGGATCTAAATATGGATTAGTAGGTTACGGATATCCCAAAACTTGGTAACGTTTTACCTGAGTGCTTTTGGTAATTCTTAAATTAAAATTCATGAATAAGTTATTTATATTAATATTTTTAAATTTTACAACTTCATATGCTTTTTCACAAACAACAGTGGCTGAATTGTGTGAGCAGTTATCTGAGAGTAAGCACATAATAAGACAAAGCTTAGACGTTACAATGTCTTTCGTGAAATTAGATACTTCACAAAGGAATAGGTATATTCACGAATCCGAAATAGTAATTGGCGAGCATACATGTCACTATAAAGTAATTTCCGAAAAAGAAGGCGAAACTGCTAAAGCTGAAAAGATAATATTAGAGTTTGATCAACAGGAATATCATTTAGACTCGGTTTTTGATGAAATAACAGGTCAGCAATTGCCTAGTGGTTTTATTTATGATAATCTGAGAGCTTATCATATTGAATTCTACAAAAAACATTTTTTGTGTCTAATTGGTGTAACAAGTACATTTAGCAGCTTTTCCTTAAGTCAAAATGTTTATCTTTTTGATTTAAATAAGGAAAATACAAATTTATATACCTTCATATTAAGGTTTGGGTACGAACATAGTTTTGGAGATTTTAATAATGATGGTGTATTAGACGTGTACAAGTGGATGCCTAAAAGTGAATCGTGTCAAGATGATATGGACATTAATTCTATTAGAGAGTGTTTGGAAATAAAAGCTTATACCCTAAAAGACAAAGGTTTTATTCCATTAGAACACGAAAAGCATTATGTCCTTGTTAAAGTAATGAAGGATTTTTCAATGAAAGTCTTTGAAAACAATTGGTTTTAACCCCGTTAGGTTATGCCTGCCCGCTGTCGCTCGTGTTCCTTATTAAAAAAATAAGCAGCTTTGCGCGTTTTTTGGGCTGGCCTGTGGGTAAAGGCTAAGGCGTACTTACCGGGCCCAGCATTTGTAAGGCATGTTTCCGCAGTCGCGAGGCCCTTGCCTCGTGACGAAATACTTAGGCCTCTGACCAAGTTTCTAAGATGGATATAGGCCAGTGTAAGGCATACAGCCTCTCGACTGCGGGAGTAGGCAAATAAGGTAGCTTTTAGCCTACTTCTTGTCATCAAGCATACGTTGTGAAAATACGTAGTATTTTTTTTTAAAAGCTAAACCCGAATTTGAATATCCAAGGCGTGCGGCGCCAAGAACGGCCGGGTTCGTGGTTGAGATTGTAGTTGAGACTGGTTTGGAGCTGAATACCCAAAATTTTAGGGGTGAGACCTGCCCCTACCATCGTAGCAACCTGCCATTCTCTTAGGGCTTGATTACTTTCCTCGTCAAAATAATCTACCCGCATGCTTTCTATCTCTCCCCGAAGCAGAAACAATTTAGAAAGTGCATACTGGGTAAAAGCACTTCCTCCATAATAATTTCCTCCCAAGCCCGGTGGAGCATTATCATCCTTAGTAAAAACATAATTACCGCCAATGCCAACTAGTAAACTTTTGCTAAAGGTATATCCTACCTGAGCAGCTAGGTTAACATTTATTTGATTTTCACTTAGGTTGAGACCTAACTGGGGCATCCATTGGAGCTTGCTCCCAAAACTTGACTTTTTTGGGGAAGAACTTTTGCTTATTGCCCCCCCCGGTATTTGCGGTACTGATTGAGCCATGAGTGGGATAGATCCACTTATGGCTAATACAAAATATAATATCAACAATCGCATGGTCTTGTCTCAAAAGTATAGTAAATCATAACTTGGGCAAAATTATAAGAATTGGCCAATGAAGTTGCCCAACTTTTGAAAACAATGGCGTTCGGGTCAGCTTTTCTTAGATAAGTAAGTAGCTAGTAGATTGCCTTCTCGGTCACATACCCGGATTTTAACCGGGTCAAACCAAAAGGCTTCTTTTAAAATCCTTACGAACTTATCGGCCTCTTCACGATTATGTAGGTGCATGGTCGCCAGCATTTCATCATCAAGTTTTTGAATGAAGATGCTTATTCTTTCCTTTCCATAGTGCATGGGTATATTGTTGACTGGTAGATGGATTTAATAAAAAAAAGGAAGTACAATGCAAAAAAAATTTAATGTTGTAAAATTTAAAATGTCTCAGCTTATAATATTAACAAATTGTTAACTTTTCTAATTTTTTGACCAGAACAAGGTTAAATTAGGTGATAAGAAATGAGTTCTTGCATAAATTTAGTAGTATTACGATAAGCATCCCTGCTTATAATTCAACCTATTTACACTACTATTATGAACCAAGACAAATTAAACTATTATCATGAAGTAAAATCAAGATTACAAGACAAAGTGCTGGAAAGGGCTAAACTACTAGTTAGTACGAGTTATTCGTTTTATCCTCCCTACAAGCGCTTAGAAACTCCCCGCTCTCAATGGCGTAATAAAGATTATCAAAATCTGGCGAGCCTTATTGGAATTTCAACCTCAAGCCTTAAGCGATTATTTGACCAACCCGGCTATGAAGGACAAATCAAATTTACAAAACGCAATTTAGACACCTTGGCTGACTTTTTAGATTACCAGGATTGGGATGAATTGGAAAAAAAAATATCCCTGGAAATCAATGAGTTAAGTTAACGTTCCATTCAATTGTCAAAAGTTGGGCAACTTTTAAAAAATGTCCCAGGTAAATTGGCTGCATATTCAAAAGCCTTAAAATTATGAAAATAGGATATGCAGCTAGTTTTTTTACACTAGTAACTCTTTTTATCAATTGGAGCCTATGTATCGGTCAAAATCCGGTGCCAGACGAAGGTTTAATTGATTCTTGGTTATTTGATGGCCTACAAGATGGGGTATTAAAATCAGCAAAAAATATTGCTGAACATGAAGGAAGCATCAGTGGGGTCAATCCAAACTTCTCTTGGGTAAGGGATCGTCATAACAGGGAAAATTCCGCTCTTTTCCTAAATAACTATGATATTATGAATACTTACATTAAAGATGTGAGTCCAAATGATCATTTTGATGGAGTGGCTCGAGTTAGTATTCCTAACTTTACTTTAAACTCACATACCAACTCGACCTATGCTTACTCCATAAGTATTTGGATAAAACCCTCACATCCAATTAGTGGAGATCATCCTCAAGACCTATACCAATATATTATCCATTTAGGGCGACCTGATCTGTACATTCATGAGGCCACCTCCAAGTTAATATTTCCTTACCAATTTCAAAGACCAGGCTCTCCAAATACCACCAATTTAAATTTATCGGAGACTGGCCAAGCAAATGTCAGTTACGTTCCTAACAATCCAAATGCTGCGGGCTCCCAGTGGTTGAATGGTGAATTAGACTGGTATCATATTGTGCTTACCTATGAGATTACCCCAGGTCAGGTTGATCTTAAGGTTTATTTGGGAGGAGAGTTACATAGCAGCGAAACCCTTATATATGCCGGGGAAGCGCTCACATTTAACCATTCGAGTACTACAAAATTTACAATTGGTTCTGACCAATACGGCAAACGCCCTTTTTCAGGAGCTATTGATGACTTAAGAATTTATGATAAGGCATTAGATACTGATGATGTAAGAGATTTATACAACGAGGAACCCTCAAACAATCCGGTTACCGTCGACAACTCATCCTTTTGGCAAGGTACATCTATTCAAGATGATCTTATATCACGACATGGCCCCGTCTTAATCGGTGAGAATGTGTTGAGAGACCACTTATCCAGTAACACAAGCTACCAACAATATAAACTCATCGTAGAAGGGGGGGGGATATTGACAGAAAAAGTAAAGCTGGCCATATATGATGAAAGCAAATCACCTGACCAGCAAATAAGCTGGCCCGATTACGTGTTTGATGCAAATTATTCTCTTTTGGATTTAGACACCTTATCCCAATACATTCGTGATAACAAGCACCTTCCGGGTATCCCCTCTGCGCTCGAAGTAGAAAATGATGGGATTGATCTTGGGGAGATGCAAGCGGCCTTATTGGAAAAAGTGGAGGAGCTTACTCTGTATATTTTGGAATTAAACTACGAAAACCAGAAGCTAAAAGCGAGATTGGAAGAGTTTGAAAATAACCTTAAAAGGGAAAATGATTCCATTAAGGAGTAAAATTTCAAAAACGCTCTTATCCTAAGTAATTGTTTTTACTATCCCTTAATTCAATAATTTACCCATGCTTAATAGTTTCATATCTAAAATGAGATATTGGCTTTGGCTTCTAATGGCTGTACCCTTTGTATTCATGGTGGTGGAAAGTTCACTGGCCCAAGAGTTGGACAAAAACTCTATCAGAAAGCTGGATCAACCCCGTATTATCTGGGAAGAGACCAAAGTATACACAGATTGGAAAGAAGCAGCCAAAGATCCGGAACAAGTATATAAGCTTAAAATAAATAACGTAGAAAAAATAAGCTCCAAACTAGGGAAGTTTGTCAATCTCCGGGAGTTGGAGATTGACAATGAAAATTTGCAGATAACACAAAAAAGCCTAGAAGTTTTAGACAAGCATTTAAGAGCACTGAGCCACTTGAGGAAGCTTCATTTGGTCAACCTGGGCATACAAGAATTTCCCAAGGGCATCCTAAATATGGATAGCTTAAAATCCTTGGATATGCGTAAGAACCATCTTCAAAAAATCCCCAAGACTTTGGCAAAACTACCCGCTTTGGAAATGGTAAATCTTAGTGACAATGAACTTACCAAGAAGCCCAAGGCTATTGAGGGATTAAAAAATCTGCAAAAATGGAGTCTGATTGGTAATCCTATCATGAATTTGGAGCTAAGTGATTGGGATCTAAAACTAGCCAAAACCTTTAGGTCATTAAAAAAAGGTCTGGAAGCTCCTGAGCAAGTGTATAAGTTAAATCCTTTGGATTTGGACTTAAACAATCCAGAGTGGGTTGGGCAATTAAAAGCCTTTCCCAATCTCCAGTCTTTGGACTTGAGTAATAGAAAGCTGAAATCATTACCCGACAATTTTGGCGAGCTTTCCCAATTACAAGAATTAAATCTTTATAAAAACCGTCTTGATTCCTTACCCAAGGCTTTGGGTAAGTTAAGCAACTTAAAAGATTTAAATCTTAGTAATAATGGCTTGAAAAATATAGGAGAAGAGGTACAAGGGTTAGAGAGGTTAGAAAGCTTAAATTTAAATCAAAATTATCTAAAGAAACTCCCCCAAGAAATAGGAGGCTTGAGTACTTTGAAACAACTGTCTATCAATGATAACCAACTTAAATCCTTACCAGAAGAGATCAAGAATTTAAGAAATTTAGAAGAACTCCATTTTTTGAATAATCAAATGAGTGTACTCCCCCAAGAAATTGGGGGCTTGCAAAATCTAAGTATACTGAATGGCCTTGGAAACAATATACAAGGCCTACCTGCAGAACTGGGAAAGCTACAACAACTAAAGACTTTAGATTTAAGAAATAACGCTCTCTTTAACCTGCCCTCTGAAATAGGTAGCCTGGCTAGCTTAGAAGGGCTCCGACTCGGCAATAATAAAATATCATCTTTACCTGCTGAGCTAAGTCAGTTGACTCAATTAAAACAACTAGACCTTCGTAGCAATCAATTGCAGGATTTGCCAGATGAGCTAGGACTATTATCCCAGTTGGAAGAAATGAATCTAGTAGGAAATAAATTAAATACCCTACCCTCCAGTTTTGGTGAATTAGAAAATCTTAAAAGCCTAAATGTCTTAGGAAATCCTCTGGAAAGGATACCTGAGGAACTGGGTAATTTAAGTAATCTAAGTGAACTGAAAATGGATTTTAATCAACTACCCAAATTAGAAAAAGAACGATTAAAGGAGGTGTTTAATAATGCCCGCTCCTTAATCAAATTTTAATATGAGTCAAAAACCCAAGAGAAAACCGGAAATGAAAAAGCTGCTTTACGCCTTGATAATCAGTAGTTTATGTTGGGGTTCCCTCCTTGCGCAGGAGTCGACCTTTGGTGATTATGTAACGAAGCCCAGCCCACACGCTATGTCCATTGTAGACCGGGCCATTACGCCAGTAAATTATTATACAGGGATTCCAAATATCAATGTACCCATTTACGAGATAAATCAAGGAGGGATTAGTGTACCTATATCTATTTCGTATAATGCTCAAGGACATAAAGTAACCCAAGTAGCCAGTGAAGTTGGGTTGGGCTGGGATTTGAATGCCGGGGGTGTAATTACGCGGATCATGCAGGGGCTACCAGATGAAAGTACTGAGGGATATTGTGGCGCAAATAAAAGAGGATATAGTCTGGAACAACAAATAGCCAATAAGGAAAATTTACACAAATTTTGGAACAACTTCTGGGATAGTGCCCCGGATGTATTTTATTACAACTTTAATGGGAACAGTGGTCGTTTTATTTTAGATAAAGATGGAAATCCACTATCCCTACCTCATAGTGATATAAAGATAATACCGCCAATTTGTAATGATGCTGGTCATACAAGTTGGACAATTATCACCCCGGATGGCACACGATATACTTTTGGAGATAATATATCCAATGATTTTGAAGAAGGTACCCGAACCAGTTTTCAAGGTACAAGTATTACATATATCTCTTCCTGGTATTTAAAAGAAATTGAGTCTGTTGATGGCCATAAAGTGACATTCCAATATCATACCTTGGGCTCTTTAAACACAATTGATTATTTTCAAAAATCTTGGCGAGTGAAATACTGGCGGGAAACAGGATGCACTTATCAGCAACAATACATATATCCTGGTAATTATAATTTGTATCAATTTGAAAGACTAACTGAGCTTATCAACATGAAATTGATAAAGTCAATCCATTTTGCCAATGGACGCATAGACTTTGAATTAAGTGATGAAAATAGAGCGGATATTGAAAATGGAAAATCACTTGAAAGGATTGTGGTACAGGATGATCAGGGTGATGAGGTTACACACTTTCGCTTTAAGTATTCGTATTTTGCGGGAAACCGTTTAAAACTAGACGAGCTTGCCCAGAAAGGCTTACCCCCCCACCAATTTTTTTATAATACTCAGGAAAACCTGCCATCAAGAGGAGCATTTACCCAAGTAGATTTTTGGGGATATTACAATGGAAACCAAACCAAAGTAGATGAGAACGGAAGGCCCACTGATGATCCAAACGGGACGCCTATTAGCATAGGAATTGAAAATAGACGAGTTGACCGGGAAAAAATACAAGCAAATATTATTGAAAAAATAATCTTCCCTACGGGCGGAAGTGTGAGCTATTTGTTTGAGACAAATGGTGCTATTTATAACGAATTTCCCATCGGCTTAAGAATAGCTCAACAGGTAATCTATGACATAAATTCAGGGACAAGCAGAAAGATACATTATCGCTATGTAGACCCAGACGACCCTAATACTTCCAGTCACAAATCCTCATATGATTATTGGTCAATTGTTGATAGTTATATTAAAATTGATGAAGTAGCAATAAACTGGGAAATTGATTGGTGCGATTACCCTGGAGATAATGGTTGTGAGGGCATCTGGCGTACATGTAATCAGGCTTTTGCATTTTATGTACAAGATTCAGAGACTACTAATTCTCATTTTGGCAATTTTGATTTGGGTTCTGGGCACAAAACAGTCATAGTAGAAGAAGAGGGGAATGGTAAAACCATATACCATTATCGAACCTACGATGAATACGATGATGAGCCTCCTATACGATTTACTCAAGATCACTCCCCATTGCCCAACTATTGGTCTGGAGCACCTTATACCCCATCCACTTCTCGGTTTTGGGAAAGAGGACTCTTAGATAAAGTACAAGTCTACAATAATTCTGGGAACTTGATCCAAGAGGAAATTTTTCAATACGAAAGTGATTTAAGTAAGGGTAAAGCTATTGGGCTCACCTCTTTTAATGGAATTAATAGTGTTGTTACTGGGAGTTATGACCCAATAACTATTTCAGATGAATACCATCATGGTACGTACGAAATCGAGTCCCAGCGCATGATTGAGACAAGCCGTACGCTTAAAAAATATAGTCCAGATTGGATACCAGATGGTAATAACCAAAACGAAACGACAAACTATATATATAGTAATACTCACAGTAATGCTATCGAGATTACTAAGGACATTGGGGATGGAACTCAAATCATCGAGCGATACAAATATCCTAATGATTATTCAGACCCTGACCAAACAACTTTTGTTGGTAAAATGCAAGAAGCCAATCAAGTGGGGATTCCTATTGAGTCAAGCACTTGGGTCAAGAGAGGAACGGATGCTCCTACGTTTCTTTCCGCTAGACTAGCCATTTTTGAGGAATATCCATTAGGCAATAGAGGGAGGATGTTACCAAGTTCTACTTTCAAATCAGCTTCGATAACCAGCCCTTCTAGTAGTTTTATAAGCTCTTACATATCATCTCAGGGTTTTACGTATGATGAGTCCAAATACAACCTTCAGGATCATATTTTGGACTACAAGTTAGGAGAAAAGGCCCTTTTGGTAAGTGATGAGACCCTATGGAATCATGTAGAAAACTCCCTTGTATGGGGTTATCACGATACTTATATAATCGCCGAGATACTTAATGCCAAGTCTACTCAAGTATCCTACCTCAATTTTGAAGAAACTTTTAAGGATACTGAGGGCAAGGTGTATATGCCTAATAACTGGATACCCATTGACAACGGAGGAGAAGGAGACCCCCTAACCATCTTTACATACCTGAAAGGCAGGTGCCAAACCAACCGGGATGTTTGCGAACACAATTGTGATTGTAATGGTAATAATGCCACCAGCGGACAATGTGAAGCATGTTTGGTAGAATGTGAAGTGGCTTATGAAACCTGTCTTGCCAGTGCGATTGACTCTTATAATCTGCTTTTTGCCCAAAGCGAGCAAGTAGCCCACACTGGCAAGAGATCCCTTCTTTTACATCCAGGAGCTAGCCTATCCCTTCAAAATTATGATACTGGATTTGAGCCGGAAACCTATGAGTTAAGTTGTTGGGTGTACGGTACGGCAGGATCTAGCTTCTCAATAAACGGGGAAAGCTTCGCTTTAACCCGCGAGGGGTGGAATCGACTTACTAAGACTTTGAATGATTATAAGAATCAGATAATCAATTTAGACAACACCTCAGGGCTAATGGTCTATTTGGATGACCTACGCTTGTATCCTCAGAATGCCCGCTTGACCACTTACACCTATGAACCCTTGATTGGGATTACCTCTGTAAGTGACCACAATAATATTCCTGGTTATTTTACCTATGATGAGTTAAATCGTTTGGAAACTCTCAAAGATGAAGAGGAAGATATAATAACAAATTATGAGTACAATTATGGTACGGAGCTCAATGCTTTTATAAACATCCCCGACTGTGCTACGAAGGGTGAGCCCATCAATTTTTCGGCCGTAGGCCAAATTGAAACGAGTACCCCTCCTAGCACTGTTTGGGACTTTGGGGATGGTTCAGGATTGAATCTGAGTAGCTATCCGAGCCATACTTACCAAGAAGCGGGTATCTATACGGTGACCCTAAGTATTGAGCACCCAGAGTACCCAACCCGGGTTGCTAAGGAAGAAATCGAGATCTATGAACCCTTTTCTAGCCTTACTCTGAGCTGTGATTTGGGTTGTAGTTACGATATTTTAAATTATGTACCCCAAAACATTCGTGCTCAGGTGAGTGGGGGTAACCCTGCAGGAAATAAGTACTACTGGTATATTAGTGACTCACCCGATAATTGGGGTCCTCCATCTAATATACCCACAGACGCAGAATCCATACCGATTGCCCAATCCACTAATTCTTATTGGATCCGATGTGTGGTTACAGATGGCTGTAATGCTAGTGTTGAACAGGTTCAAAAAATAACGGTAGAAGGAGAAGATGTGGGATACTGATAGGGAAGTCATGTATAATTTACCTAAAGTCAAAAAACCAAACATGAATAGTCTTAATAGAAATATTTTCCTGCTTCTGAGTGTATTGGGCATGAGCTTGCTTAGTCCAAGACTTCTCAGCCAAGGTTGTACTGGGGCTTTATATGGTGACTCACAAGTGTTTATAAACACTTCTTCCATTTATGAAGGCTTACCTAACTATCACGCTAATGCAATCCTAGAAGTATCTTGGAGTCAAATAGGGGGTAATCCAACGATTAATCATTTAAGTGAGCTAAAACGTGAGATTACGTGGCATCAACCCGGAACGTATACATTTTCAGTAAGTATCAGATTATTGGAGGATGATGATGGGAACCCTTTTAGTACCACTGGAGAAGAAAATTCCAATCCTACTTGTGTGTATACTAAAACTGTAAGAGTAATGGATCCAAATGATCGTCCGGATGCCCCAAATCCTTCGGGAATTCTGCTTACAGGCCAGGATTGTGAGGAGAGAAGCGTTATCATTTCTCCTTCTACCCCTGCCCCGACTGAGAACATAGAATGGTACTGGTATACAGATCAAGATCACGCTTTTTCGGCCAATGCTCCAGCATTTAAGCGACTAGAAGGTGGAGGTATAGAGTGGCTTGATTTTCAGGTGATAAAGAGTAGCACAGTACACCTTAAGGCCTATGACAATTTTTTAAACCTGTGGAGTGAAATGAGTTATGTGGGGCCCTACGTAAATGTCGCACGACCTCCCCAAACCCCTTGGCTGGTGACGAGCACTACCTACTTCTGTAAAGAAACAAGTGCTTATTTGGGAGTGGGGGAAGTGGAGGATGTAACCCCCTACTGGTATGCAGATAACGCTGGTCAGGCTGATCTTAATACAGTCTTGAGTACAAATTCAATTTATAATTTTTTTCCCACCAATAATACTAGTTTTCATATCCGATATTTACACAAAGATGGCTGTTGGGGACCTTTCAAAAAAGTAGACATTACGGTAAGCGAGTGCGCAAACAATCGATATAATTCTTTTACGACCCACACTCTGTATAAGGAAGGGGTCAAGCAAATTCAAGAAATTGAAAACCTAGGCCCAGGGGAAGTCTTTACCCAGATATCGTACCTTGATGGTATTGGTAGGACGATGCAAAATGTGGATGTTCGGGCTAGCCCGACCAGACAAGATATCATACACCCTATGGGCTATGACAAGTACTGGAGGGAACCCAGAACTTATCTATCCTACACCAAAGGCACCACGGGTGCTTATAAACTTTTCGCAATAGAAGGCTTAGATGGTAACTATACTTCAAGCGAGCAATACAATTTTTTTCAGAACCAGCCTGACATATCCCATACCACGGTTCCCTATGATGAGATTAGATTTGAGCAGTCACCGCTTAATCGAGTTATTGAGACGGGATACAGTGGAGAAAGCTGGGCAATAGGGAACCATAAAAATTTCTTTGGACATAGTGACGGGCATACGGTTCGTAAGCTTTGGTATCCAGATGTACCCTGGTGGGGTATACGGAACTGGGAGATAGGGTATCTTCCAAGTGACCGGCCGGTAATAAGTACCGTACAGCCTGAATTTATGGGAAATAAGATTTGGGTCGAGGAAACGTACAATGAACATGACGCAATTGTGCGGGAATTTATTGACATTCAGGGACGAGTACTTATACGTGAATCCTTGGGTACATTAAATAGCGGTAAAACTCACAGGACAGAATATGTGTATGATGACTTTGGTAATTTGCGCTTTATTCTCCCTCCTAAAGCAACGGATTTACTCAAAGGGGTAAACTGGAATTATAATATAACGCCTGAAATTAGAGCCCAGCTTGACGAACTGGTCTTTTATTATGTGTATGATAGCAGGCACCGGGTTATCCTCCGCAAAGTGCCCGGGAAAAAAGAGGAAAAACTTGTCTACGATTATCTGGATCGACTGGTAATGAGTCAAGATGGCCAGCAAAGTGAAGAAGGGGACTGGTCTTATACTCTCTATGATGAATTGAGTAGGCCGGTGGTTACAGGTATTTATCACAATTTGTGTATTAGCCACGAGAGTATACAGGATTATTACAATACTGTTCAGACTAGTATGTACCAAGAGCAAGAAATTCAATTTGAGGATCAATTGCTCGATAATCGAGTACTTCCCGATGATCTGGGGTTTGTGAATGAGGGGGTGCTTAAATCCTATTTGGCCCGGGAAAGTATGGAACTGAATTCTCATACACAATCCCAGTCGTATACCTGGGAACCAAACCCCGATGAAGCCCACTTATTTGAGATACGCAGTATTGCCCTGGATCCATCGGAAACCTATTCTAATTCTCTAATGGTTACGGGGCTGCCTGAGCTTCCAGGTTGCGGTATGTCGGAACCATCCAGCATTGAGCATCTTACCATTACCAATTATGATGATTATACTTTCTTAGACGAGGGCGCATTTGCATTTGAAGCCTCACATTTTGAGGGAACAAGTATTGATTTTTTATCGGCCCCCAAAGAGCAAATTACCGGCGTGAAAGTAAAAGTGTTGGGTACAGATCGTTGGATCACCAAGGTGAATTATTATGATGATAATAATCGTATAATCCAGGTACAAACCGAAAATCATAAGGGGGGGATCGATATCATATCGACTCATTACCAAAGCAAGCTGGTTGACTGGATTACTCAAACCATCACAGAACACCATAACCCTTTGGATCCAGTACATACCCAGATACAAGTTTTAGAGTCTTCTGAGTACGATCATAATGGGCGCCTGATGAAAAGTGTACACCAAGTAAATGAACAAGATTCCGAAACCTTATCGGAATTTACCTATAATGAATTAGGGAAACTACTCAAGAAAAAATTATCGCCTCAGATTGTATCAGAACCGGGTGTTTCTCCCCCCGAAATAGGTTATTTACAGGTAATTGATTACCAATACAATAGTCGGGGTTGGCTGAAAGGTATAAATGAATTAGAGCTATTAAAAGATGATGAAGATCCGGTCGATTTGTTTGGGATGGGAATACATTACGACGAACCCTTTCTTCACGATGGTGTAAGCGGTAATATGGGAATTGCTCAGTATAATGGAAATATTAGTGGGATCCGTTGGAAAACTCGATGGGATAAAATACCCCGGTCTTATTCATTTGAATATGATCCTTTCGATCGGCTACTGGGGGCAGACTACCGGAAGGGTACAGCCGATACTAGCCCCGGCAACGATCCTAATAGTTGGGACAGTGCCTCAGATCAATTCCAGGAAGATTACTCTGTTCCCTTAATTAGATATGATGTTAATGGTAATATTACTACGGTACAAAGGAAGGGCCTTGCTCAGTGGAACGATCCTGACCCGCTTAATAACGCAGGCCCAACCTACGATTTAATAGACGATTTGGTATATACCTTTGAGGGTAATCGTTTGATCAGTGTAGATGATGCTAGGGATACAAGCCCGACTAATCATACAGGATTGGCGGGGGATTTTACAGATTATGCTCATGGGGGAGCAGCACCAATTAAAGCTGCCGATGGGGATGAGTATTGCTATGACCTAAATGGAAATATGACTTTTGATGCTAATAAGAATATTCAGATTAGCTACAATCACCTAAACCTACCCAGCTTGATTGAATTTTCTGGGAACCGTCGTATCAAGTACATATATGATGCAAACGGAGTTAAATTGGCCAAGGAAGTGTACGATAATAATATATTGATTTCTAAGACAGATTATATAGGGAGTTTCATTTACCAAAATGATGTTTTGGAATTTTTTACAACCTCTGAAGGGCGATGCCTGGCCCCTAGTCAAACCGATGAAGCGAACTATGTTTACGAGTATCATATCCTTGACCACTTAGGTAATTTGCGGGTAGCTTGTCGTTGGCCCAAAAATGCTGACCCTTATGTGGCAAGTATGGAATATGTAAGTAGTTTGGCCGAACGCAGGGAGTTTTTGCACATCGAGCAGACCCGGGACGATAGTTGGAACCATACCGAGGGAGGGCTCTCCTCATCCAGATTGAATGCCAAGGCAGGAGAAGATCGACCCTTAGGCCCTTTGAAAGAATTCAAGGTAGGGAAAGGAGATAAGATCGAGGCCAAAGTTTGGGCTCATTATCAAGAGAATGCAGACCCTAACCAAAGGCTGGGGGATCTGAGCGTGTTTTTGAGTACTAACCCAGGTTATTCGCAGCAGGCAGATGAGTTTGGTATACCCGTTAATGAACAAGAAAGTATACTCAACACTTTACAAGCCGGGGTATCGTTTAGGCCACACCAAGCCGGTTCTAACCAAGAAGAGGTTCCCATAGCTTATCTTCGGGTTTTGGTCTACGATGAAGGGCGCAAAGTAATACAAGACTATACTTTGAAAGTAAATGAAGAAGCCAAGACAGCTACAGGGCAAGAATATGTACTGAAAAACCCCTTTAATAGCGAGGAAGAGTTTATCACAATCCAGAAAGAAGGTTTTGTCCAGATCTTTGTTGCCAATGAAAGCGAGGTAGATGTATGGTTTGATGATTTGGAAGTACAGCATAATTCTGATATCTTAGTTCAAGAAAACCATTATTATCCCTTTGGACTCAATATGGCTGGTATTGAGAAGCAGGGCAGGCCGGAGCATAAGTTTCAATTTCAAGGTCAGGAGAAGCAAGACGAATTTGGGTTAAACTGGTCAAGTTTTAAATGGAGAAATGCGGATGTTCAACTAGGTAGATTTCATTCGGTTGATCCACTAGCTGAAGACTATGTATACAATAGTTCCTACGCTTTTAGTGAAAACAAAGTAACTGGTCATGTAGAATTAGAGGGCTTAGAATCCTGGCCAGCAATATATGGAACTCCCGATCCTAGAGCGGCTGCGTATGGAGACCCTGAAGGTGTCAGTTCTGATCCCCCCGAAGGTGAGCCCGGGGCAGTTAAACAGTTTTTTGATTGGACAAGTGAATTAGTACTGACTGGGATTAGTGAGTCGAGTAAGCTTCTAAATGAAAATGTAGTTGAACCCCTTAAAGAAGGGTTAACAACATTATATGATCAAGGCCTTGATGCACTTGGATGGGAAAAAGGGCCAGTCACTGGTACAGCTCCATCACCAGAGCTCGTGCCTTTGGCGGTTGGTGTTCAGGCCTTAAGAGAGAAATTACCCGAATCATTGGCAGAGACAACTATACTTGCATCATCACTTTCTCCTGTTACAAGAATTGTTAGAGGAGCCGCTAGGGGGGTGACTGTTTCTTCAAGTGCTGGAGGAAGGACATTACCGATGACACTCCAAAAAATAATTCCACAGGGTTCTAAAATATCAAATATTGTTAATGACGTTAAAGGAATGACTTGGATGACGGGTAATGAACATGCCGTTGTTAGGTTAGCCAATGGGCAGAAAGCTATAGTTAGTGGTGGACCGGGAGGTATTAGTTTTAGGCAAGGACAAATAAAGACATTGTTTGGTCATACCCATCCTACCACTGCCCCTCCAAGTTCAGGCGATTACAATGCTCTACGTATTTTGGGACAAAGCAGACAATATGTTATTCACGGTGGTCAGACTACACTTATAAGACCTTAAGAAACTGTTATTATGACGATTGAAATCAACAATACAACAATGAGTGATTTAAGTGAGTCTAATTCAAATGACGAAAAGAAATTATATTCATTTCCTGCTTTTGTGGCTAATTCTTCTGATTTGATGTTTAAATATAATGACCAGTCATTTGATTTAGATAGTCTGAATAGTGAAGAAGGTCAGAAGGCTATACGACTTTCGGAGCAATGTTTATTTAATATTAACCCTGTAAACAGAATTTGCACTGTGGGTGGTAATAGAATAATGAGTCCAGATAATTATTTATTTATTCCATTGCTCACTTCAAACGAAAATGAGGCTTTGTATAAGTTTAACTTTTTAACTTTTGACAGGAACAACCTTGGTAAATGGAATAAGAGAGATGAATTTATTGAGGCAGCTAAACGGTTTAAAAATGAAGGAAAGTGGTCTGATTCAAGCGATTTTAAGTTCCTTGATGACTTAATAAAACAGATGAGTCAATACTAATAATTAGAAGCCCTTGCAGAGATGTGAGGGCTTTTATTTTGAATAAGCTCTACTTGTTTTGAAATCTCTTAGGTAGGCACCCTATAGCGCGGATGTTCTTATACCCCATCTAGTCCAAGCCTATAAAAAAAGGCAAACTGGTTCAAGGATAAGCGCAGCGGTCCTTGGACCTTTTC
>CAWUIO010000131.1:0-16790 GCA_963922455.1 uncultured Microscillaceae bacterium | reverse complement strand
AACCCAAAACTGACCCTTTTCGCCGACAAAAACTAAACTTAAACAGTTTCTAAATTCAAATCTTCCATGACTAGATGTTATCGGAATATAATCTTATAAGGCTTGGGGTTAGGTTTAACTCTTTTTACTTTTGCGCCGTTACAGTACCGGTAACTAAATATTCTTTTTCTAATTGAGCCTGGGGTGTAGTTGGCTTAATAAGTTGTGACCTGCTGAAGGTACGCTTCATAACAACCCCCTCTGCTGTATGTTCATCAGTAGCAAAGTTCTCGGCAACTTTGGGGTTAACGTTTCCCCAAGTGTGTAAGTATGAGTACCCGAGATATTTCGGCGCAAATAGAGGAGATTTATGGGGCTTCTATTTCAGAATCCACCGTGTCGGGAATCACAGACCCTGTCCTAGAGACCGTTCGTGCCTGGCAGGAACGCCCCTAAGGCACCTATCCTATCATTTGGATGGATGGCATAGGGTTTAAAGTCAAATCAGAAGGGCGCTATATCCGTAAAGTCATTTATTTAGTGCTAGGGGTGAACCTGCTCGGTCATAAGGAAATCCTGGGTATTTGGTTGGATAAAACGGAAAGCGCCTCGTTTTGGATGAACGTGCTGGACGATATGAAAAAACGGGGGGGAACAGGTATTTATTGCTTGTACTGATAACCTGAGGGGCTTTGCAGAAGCTATTCAAGCCGTTTTTCCAGAGAGCTTACAACAGACTTGTTGTACATCAAATTCGTAACTCCCTCAAATATGTCACCTGGGGGGAGCGCAAAGCCCTGGCTAAGGACTTAAAGAAAGTCTATCAAGCTGATAGAAAAGAACAAGCAGAGGCAGCTTTACTAGAAGTAGAAGAAACCTGGGGAGCCAAATACCCCCATATCTTCAAGAGCTGGACGGAAAACTGGGAAACCTTATCTATTTTTTTTGATTTTCCCTCCGAGATCCGAAAAATGATTTATACCACCAATGTGATTGAAAATGTCAATCGGGTCATTAGAAAGTATACCAAAGGAAAAACTATATTTCCCAGTGATCAGGCGGTCACCAAATCGGTATATCTAGCTTTACAGCGTCTGAGTGAAAAATGGACGATGCCGCTAAGAAATTGGCAAAAAATTATTGTCCAGTTGGCTATACTCTATCCAGACAAAATTAAACTTGATATTTAACCATGTTTTTACAGACTTTATGAAACATTATATCACGCCTAGAACCTCACGGCTGCGGCGTTTTCAGTTGATCTCTCTTTTCCCTTCTCTACTCTTCCTTCAGCTTAGGGATGGAACGGCCTGTTTGAGCTCGCCGTTGGTATGCGGGCTGGCCAGCGAGTAGTGACAGCCCGACCCGCGCAAGGTACATAGGTTCAAGGGAAAACATCGCTTTATGGCGCGGGGAAGCCCCAGAAATCTTTTTTAAAAGGAAAAGAACCCCATAAGAATCCTATTTTTATTAAAACTAACTAATTTTCTAAATTGCTCCTGAGTTGCCTTAGCGGGCACACTGCTCAAAGGATTCTTCTTGGCCAGTGATAAGAATGAAATTCGTTCCTCCGTGAAAGGGTGGCGCAAGCGGCAAACTGTTACTCCTGGGCAAATTATTTTCCCTAAACCCCCCTTTTGGTTTGACTTTCCCCACGTAGATCGGCAAAAAGATTAAACAAAACTACTCCTTGCCCACTAAGCCTGATCCTGCGACGAATAAGGCCTTCACTTTATGGACAAAAATTGTTAAAACTAAAAAAAACTAGCGGCTTGTCCCTGGCTTTTTGAGGGACCTAAATTGAGGATAAAAAAACAATGTAGTAACAATAATAGGTATATAGGCCATACTTTTGAACTAAAATTTACCTCAGCCAAAGAAAAGTCTATATCCAGCCCGCATAAAAAGATCATAATACCTTAAATAGTATCTTGTGACAGTGAACTTTTTTTTAAACCTAAGTGAGCAGAAAACAAACCCTTAAAACGCTGAATTTCAAGCTACTGTCCGCAAAAAAATTGAACACAAATTTATAAATACAAGAAGCATGTAAGGTTTTGAGCATAATTTACCATTTAACAAAAAAACTCCCACTTGTCTATAAATCCCTTAAAATCAACTGCCTACATAAATAAAACCCCAAAATCTCTCATATTTTAGTAGAAAATCCTTATTCCAAAAGGGTATAAGGGTTGAATCAAACACCTGGGCCTCACTTAGAGTTACTGCTTGCTCATGTATGCAAGAATACTAGGTTTATGCAAGTTTATTGTACGCATTATTAAGCAATACGCTCTTTACCCCCTGCTGTATGCCCGTAAATTTTATCCATATTTTATCGATGTAATAAAATATCTAAAAAGCTTCCTGCAAATTTAATTTTTTCACAAAATATAATATTTGGGCTGTTTATGTATGTTACAACATAAAGTAAGCTATAAAAGCGGATAAGCTCCCAAAACCCCGAATTCGAACGCTAAGTTTTAATATTAATTGAAATTCATAGTTTTTTCTTTTTCACAGACTGCAACCAAGTATTTTTTTTATGAAAAATTTTGTAGACTTAGTAGATGAGGTATTCACCGATGGTACCCAACGTGGGGTGATGCAACTCTCTACCCAAGATGACTTTATCAATGGAAAGACGGTACGGATCCACAATCAAGAGATGTTAAACTTCGGCTCTTGTAGCTATCTGGGTATGGAAGTAGATCAAAGATTGAAGTATGGGGCCATTGACGCCATCAATCGCTTTGGCACCCAATTTTCTGCCTCCCGTTCCTATATTTCCTTGGGTATCTATGATGAATTGGAAGACCTGCTCTCCCAAATTTTTCAGCAGCCTACGATTGCCGCCCCTACCACCAGTCTAGGTCATATCACGGTGCTACCCAATATTATTAATGAGAAAGACCTGGTGATCAAAGACAAGCAGGTACACGCTAGTGTTCAAAACACCTTACGTATCCTCAAGGCACAAGGGGTCACGGTACGCTCGGTCCCTCACAATGATATGGAGATCTTGGAACAGGAAATTGAGCAAGCCCAGAAGAAATACCGGCACATCTGGTACATGGCCGATGGGGTATACTCTATGTATGGCGATGGTATGCCCGTCCCAGCTATCCAAAGGCTCTTGGATGAGTATGAACAATTCCACGTATACGTAGACGATGCCCACGGGATGTCTTGGACCGGGCCCCGAGGAGCCGGATACGTTTTTGACAAAATGAATTTTCATCCCCGCATGGTTATGGCTACTTCCTTAGCCAAAGGCTTTGCGAGTGGCGGGGGAGCCTTGGTATTCCCTAACGAAGCGATGAAAAAGAAGATCCGTAATTGCGGTGCGGGGGTCATGTTTTCGGGCCCTATCCAACCTGCCGTGATGGGAGCCAGCGTGGCCAGTGCCAAAATCCACTTGAGCCCCGAAATACAACCCTTACAAGAAGAACTCCAAGCCAAAATGCGCTTCTTTCAAGAAACAACCCGTAAGTACGACCTACGCCTGATCCACGATAGCTTTACCCCGATCTTTTTTATTGGCGTAGGTAAACTAGAAGTTGGCTTCAACCTCCTAAACCGCATGATGAAAGCCGGATTCTTCACAAATCTAGGTCTTTATCCCGCCGTGCCTTACAAAAACACCGGGATGCGCGTGGCCCTGAACCGAAGTCTAGCATATTCTGACATCGATGCGATGCTTGCCGTGATGGCCGAAGAGCTAGAATACGCCCTCCGTGACGAAGGCTCTTCCAAAGAAGAAATGTTAGAAGCTTTCGGCTTAGAACCCAAAATGGCCGAATTGTCTAGGTAATATTTGCTTCCCAATGGTCTTAGAGATGGATAGGCTAGGTCAGCCTATCCATTTTTTTATGCCTCCCTGGATACATAGGGCAAACCTGCGTTCCAGATTAGGCCTGTTTTTTTCAAAGAATGGATTTCTAGGGGCTTCCCCGCGCTATCACCTGTAGTTTTCCCAGCAAAAGGCTACCGGCGCGGGTCGGGCTCTCGCTACTCGCCTGCCAACGCGCAATCCAGCGGCGGGCTCAAACAGGCCGCTCCATCCCTAAGCTGAAGGAAGAGGAGATGAGAGATGAGAGAAGAAAGAGCCCCGTTGTGAGAGGATGTTCCGTAGGATCATCCCAAGCTTTTCAATAAAAGGCAGTTCTCCAAACTGCTAGCCCATAGGCTGCTTGGCCGCGAACCAGCTGTTCTACTGAAACGGATTCATCCACAAACCTGGATCAAGGATAAGCGTAGCGGTTCTTGGGCCTTTACTTTTAGAGAAAGCGTATCCTCTTTCAGCCCCTAGGCTAATGCCACTTCCTAGCCTGACTTGAGCCAAAAAGCGATTTTGAGTGGCTAGATTTTTTTTGTTTTGAAGATACACCCCTTATCTTTATACCCAAATCAAGTCTAAGCCTAACCCGTCCGCTTAGGTCATTTCAGAGAGACTGGGGCATTGGATGGGCTGAGTCCAGTCAAGGTGCTAACCCTCAGCTCAGAGGATATCCCCCAGGCGCCCTTGCCTGCGGCAGACAGCGGGGACGCTGTCGCTAAGAATAGGCACAAGCACCGCTGCGCTTATGCTTGCGCTAGAGGGGGTTTGTGTTAGGGGCTTTTATTTTTTCTTTATTGGTATCCAAATCTCTTCTTCTGAATTTGGGTCATTGTTTTTATAATTTTTCCCTAAGATTTCAAAATGAGGTCTATCATCTATTTGAAAAGGTGATTTTGGCAACCATTCCCCAAAAATGTACTGAAAAATAGAATTGTCAGAACTAGAACCTTTGTAATCAAATACCGCATACATTCCTTCTTGCAATGTGAATGACTTCATCTCATTTGGAATGCTATTAAAATCTTCGACTTCAACCATTGCCCATTTTTCAAATTCGTTATCAGGACTGAAGTTTGCATAATATGAAGAATCATAGATTTGCATAGAAATTTTATCTTCAGTCACCCTGTTTTGGATCTCTTTAATTCTTGGTCCAAATTGTCCCCATAGTTGACCCGTTTTATTATTGGTTAAACTCATCCTCATATTATAACCAATTAATTTCTTTTCTTCTAATCTTTCAATCCTTGGTTGCATTTATCAATTATTTTTGATTGCCATTCAAGCGTTGATTTTTCCTACTTTTTGCTTTTACCTAACGACCATGTAAGCGCTGTACGAGCGATAGCGAGTATATTTGCTTACTTTTTGTTATGGTTAGTTTTTTATCCATTCAATTGAATTTTCCGACATCTTCCTGTAATCATGACCTACGTTTTTAACGGTATCAATTACCCAATTAAATGACCATTCGTTTTGCTCACTTAGTTTCTTGTTCGCATTAAAAAAATTAGTTCCACGTTCAAGTCTGTGTGCTCCTTGCTGCATTGCCAACTCAATTGTTCTAAAAGTTCCTAAACTTGGGTCATTGTCCAGTTCGCCCAATAGAATAACCAATCTCTTTTTGTACGCTGTTTGTATCTCGTTATCCAGTTTGATGTCCATTTTCTTGAATCCATACGGAAACGCTAGATTTTCATCTGGAAGACTGTAAAATCCAGCATTTGCAGCAATGGCTGTTTCTATTCGTGATTCGGGCATAATCATGATCATCCTATGAACGAATTGTCCTCCAGCAGAATGCCCAAAATGTCGTAATGGCTATTTGTAATATTATTGACCGATTTGACATGGTCGAATATGTTTTCAACTACTGTGTAAGCCCATTCGCTCTCTGGGTTTTTAGTTCCGAAAAAGGTAAATAAATTACCCTCTTGATAGCCGTTGGTCGTATACTTTGAAAATTTGTTTTCGAATTCAGGTGCTATTATGAGTAAATTATTGTTTTTAGCTAATTCAACCCAAGCATCGCGATAGTCATCTGCATTACGTCCTCCACCATGCATTACAAACACTATTTTATCTTGGTTTTCCCAACTTTCTGGCCGGTAAGTCCATACTTTGATTGACTTGCGCTTACTATTCTCATAAGCGTAAATAACAAAAGAGCCTTTTCCGATATTTATTTCATTTGGCTTGGTAATCTCAGGTCCTTTTGGAAGCTCATATAGGTAAATATAACCGCCAATAATTATCAGTATTAGGAAAGAGAAAGTGTAAATAAGTACTTTCTTTAAAACTCTAAAAAATTTGTTCATTTATATTTCGGAATGTTGTTTATAATTAACCCTACCATGCGAGCAACTGCATTACAGTTACTCCCATGATCTCTTTTATTACAAATCTAAGGGGTTTTGGATAGTTTTGACAGAAGGCTAGGCTTAAAAAGTTTATATAAAGCCTGCCTAAAGGGAATAGCGTTTCTAAGACCAGGCACAGACGTGAAAATAAAAAAAAAGACCCATCCCCAGACAGGTCATTTTCTATAGTAACATATCCACATGGTAAGCCATGTAGGCTCACCCGCTCAAAACACATAGTTAGACTTTTGCTTCCAGTATCATGTTAAAAGGGGTATCCAAGGCCCGACGCACCTCGCCAAACCCTCCTTGGATGATTACCTCCCGGAGTTTTTTCTCCCCGGCCTGGGCCCCCAAAGCGGCCCCCACTTCTTGGTCTAAAGAGGTTGGTACGCACACCAAGGTGGAAAAGCCATAGTACACCCGGCCTACTGGATTGAGGTTTTCCTCTAAGGTATCGCCAGCCATGGGTTCAACAAGCATCCAAGTTCCTTCCGGGTTGAGGGATTCTTTGATGTATTGGGCGGCTCCGAGGGGATCTCCCATATCATGAAAACAATCAAAACACGCAATTAAATCATATCCCAGCTGAGGAAAGGTCTTGGCGGAGGCTAGAGCAAACTCCACATTGCTTAAACCAGACTCCTGGGCCAAGGCCTGGGCTTTTTGAATAGAAGGAGCGTGAAAGTCATAGCCATAAAATGTAGATTGAGGGTAGGCTTGGGCCATCAAGATAGTAGACACACCATACCCACAGCCTACATCGGCTACTTGTATTCCTTGTTCTAGTTTTTCGGTCAAGCCATCCAAGGCGGGGAGCCAGTGCTGCACCAAATTATGCTGGTAGCTGGGCTTGAAAAACTTCTCCACGCCGCAAAACAAGCAATTGCAGTGGTCTGACCAGGCCACGCCTTCCCCGGTTTTAAAGCGTTGGGCCATTTTAGGTTCATCAGCATAGGCCGATTCTAGGCCGTAAAATCCCCCGGCCATAAAAACGGGACTTTCTTCGTTGGCGAGTATGGCGCTTTGCTCGGGAGACATAGAAAACCTAGCACTGTCTGGGTGGTAGTCTACATAGCCCGAGGCCGCCTGGGCTGCGAGCCACTCCCGGATATAGCGCTCGTGGGTCCCGGTTTTTTCGGCCAATTCTGGCGAACTAAGAGGCCCCGCTTGCGCTAAGGTTTTGTAGAGTTGTAATTTGTCGCCAAGAATGACGTGTACTCCCATGACGGCAGCCCCAAGTTCGTTTACCATCTTGCCTAGTAAGGCGTGTAATTTTTCTTCGTTCACAGTTTGCTTACATTTTGATTGCACCAATAATTCGGTAGGCAAATTAGAGTACGGTGCTTTCTTGGGAAAAGATGGCGCGTGAATTAAGCGTGAGATTACGTGATATTTAGCGTTTCACGGGTTGGGGAGCAGAAAAAGAAAGGCCTGGGTCCTTACAGGTAGGTATTCATGCTCATGCTTGGGCCTGGGTACTCCTTCCCCAGACTTCTCCCAATTTAAAAATCCCCAATGTATACATTATCACATTCTCTTAGCGGAGGGATAGAGCGGCCTGTTTGAGCTCGTTTGAGCCCGGCGGGGAAAGGCAGCGAGTAGCGAAAGCCCGACCCCGGCCAGCAAACCATGGGCTATTGGGTACTGAAGTCTCAAGCCGGGGGCCGCCCCAAATCTCACAATTCGAACTTCCCTTTATTGAGCAGTTGGGCGATCATATTAGGGAAGTCATCCCGGGAATTGACCCGAGGAAAGGGGGTGTCGGGCACCGGTACTTCTAAGAAATTACAGAGGGGGCCCCAGCCATCTTTAACTTCAAAAATCAGTAGTTGATCAGCGGGGATATGGGCTTTTACTTCTTCTATGTGCTCATGGAATTTCTTTAAGGCAAAGGCCTTATCTTCAAATTCCCCCTCAAACTGCCCCTCCCAAATGATCTGGTCGGCCATTTGAAAAACCGGGAGCAACTTTCTCACCTTTGGCTTAGTAAGCATTTTCCACAGCATGCCCAGCTTTTGCCCTAGGGTTTTGGGTTTGGTGGCGTAAATGGTATTTCTAGCGCTTTCATACCAACGCTCGGGGTCCCGGACGCTCAACACCACCTTGGCATCGGGATAGGCCTTAAAAAAGGTATGGTAAAATCGGCAAGCTGGATAGTCTACCGTAGATTGAAACCCACTGAACAGGGCCTCCAAATCGGTTTTTTGCTGGGCTTGCAAGTCCAACCAGTGGTGTACTTGCTGGGGATTGTTCATCAGTTCTGCCATGTGGTAGCACTTGCCAAAACCTAGTTGCTCAAGGGCAGTTTTGAGGGAAAGGGTGCCGGTTCGTCCTAAACCAGCCCCGATAACTTTTAAGGCCATACGTGTATGCTTTTATAAGGTGTTTTCAGTGTGCCAAGGATAATAAACAAAATCCGTATCAAACTCAGTGGATCGCCCAAAACTGTACCTAAAAATCACCATTTGGTCCCGCAATACACATCCTGTATATAGTGCGCTCCCTACAATTTTTCCTCTTCCTTATAATCAATATGCGGGCGATACCCGGCAAAAGGAATTTTCAAGAGATTGCTTAAGTTACTGGCTTCTTCTGGATCCAAGTAGGTATCCAGGCCGTAAACCAATTTTGAATTATCCACTACGGAGTACGTACCAAACATCCGGTCCCAGATCGAAAAGATATTCCCAAAGTTCGTATCCGAATAAGGCAGACGGTAATGGTGATGCACCCGGTGCATATTGGGCGTACACACTAGCACTAATAAGGCATTATCCAGCCATTGGGGCATTTTCAAATTAGAGTGGTTAAACTGACTTAAAGCCACCGAAAGCGATTGGTACAAAAAAATCAACCACATGGGAGCGCCAATAAACAATACGGCCAAGGTGGTGAAAACAAAGCGAATCACACTCTCGCCCGGATGGTGGCGGTTGGCCGTGGTGGTATTCACGTGTTGGTCGGTATGATGGATCACGTGAAATTGCCATAGAAAAAATACTTTATGCTCAACAAAATGAGGTAACCAGGCCCCCACTAAGTCTAAAAGTGGAAGTCCCACAAGTAAAACAAGCAAGGGACTAAATGAAAACCATTGAATCACTCCAAAAGAATGGGCAACAGCCCAATCGCTAGCGCCAACCAAGATAAAGGCCATAAAAAAATTGATAATTACCGTGGTCAGGGTAAAGAAAATATTATGGCCTATTTGTTTCCAACGATTGTACTTTATCTGAAACAAGGGGGCCGCATTTTCTATCAAGAAAAAGAGGGTAAGCCCCCCAATCAAAACTGCCGAACGGTGGGCAGAAGGCATATTAGCAAAATAGTCTATGATGGCATCCATACTATATGAATTTGGCTATATAATATAAGTATCTAATTAATTCTTGTAAACATTATAAATCCAAATTTAGCACTTGAATACTAATCTTGCAATACTTTTTTCTTATTTCTGAATAATTAGTCCTCTTTGAGTCGGCATGATCCCTCCCATCAGGGCATAAATCAGCCAACACATGTATTTTTTCGGTTCGTCCCCTACTCAATACGTCTTTAATTAATGAATTATATAACACTGCTGACTTTTCATAAAAGAAACTTATTTTTTTACTTATAAGCGATTTTCTTTAGCCTAGTGGCTGTATAGCCATATAGCACAAATCATTAATTACCAATACTTTACACACATGCCACCCCACAAAATGCTTGAAAAAGTTCTCAAAAGTCATCCCTTTATTACAAGGGGGGCGTTGAAGATGGGTATAGGCCCGGCAGCCATTCTTTATTTTGACCACATCAAAACACACAAACACTTCATTTTCAATATTTTACACACAAGCCCATCTCTTACTTAAGTTAGTAAACCCTAATTTTGCTTCTTTAAATAGATCCTTTGATCCCTCTTGATACCAAAACGTCCTCATTTTTTTTAGCAAGAAAAATATAGATAAGCTAAGAGTAAGGTAGAAGGCAAAGGAAAACTTACCAAAGCAGCGCTTCTTACTCAGGTTAGAAATTGTACTTCGCTTCAAAAAGCTCGTTTTATAAACTGAAAACATACACAAACCAATCAAGAGATTATGAAAAAATTATACCTACAAGCATGGGGCTTGTGCTTGGCCCTATTTTTATTTCTCAGCCTTTCGCTACCCGCTCAAACCATATCAGGGTTTATGCTGGTTGATGCCCAAAGCAATGAAGACCTCCGCCCTCTCCAAGAGGGAGATGTCATTAATTTAGCCAGTTTATCCACAGATGAAATAAGCATCCGGGCCATCCCCGAGCCAGCCCAAGTAGGAAGTGTGATGTTTTCCCTCAACGGTAATACGGGAGTTCAAATAGAAAATATCCCGCCCTATGCTTTAAATGGAGACACCAACGGAGACTATGATCCTTGGGAAGCCGACCTGGGCTCTTATACACTCCGCGCGACGCCCTTTTCCGAATCGCGGGCCCAAGGAGAGGAAGGGCAATCTTTAGAAATCACGTTTGAGATCATCCATCAAGAATTTAGTTCAGCGGTGAGTCAACTACTCTTGATTAATGCCGAGACCGATGAAGTCATCCGCCCTTTGCTGGAAGGCGATGTGCTCAATTTGGCCGAGTTGCCCAGCGACCAACTCAATATAAAAGCCATCACCGAGCCAGATATTGTTGGTAGTGTAATTTTCGCTTATGATAATAACAATCGATACAGAGTAGAAAATAAGGCTCCCTATGCCTTGGCTGGTAATTCGGGCCCAAATTATAAATCTTGGACCCCAAGTATAGGGATGCACCGCGTAAAAGCTAGTCCTTTTGCCGGAGCCTACGGTAGCGGAGATGCGGGACAAGCCCTGGAAATCGAGTTCGAAGTAATCCGAGACGAGGCTGAGCCTAACCCGAGCTTAGATATTAATGCCTTCGTCTTAATAAATGCTGAAACCAATCAAGAGGTAGGTTTGATTGAGTCGGGCGACAGCTTGGATTTGAACGTACTTGCTTTTGATCAATATAATATCCGGGCCTTGACCGAACCAGAAAGCCTGGGCAGTGTCCGGTTTAACTACTATTACGAAGGGGAACGTATCTACAAAGGCACCGAAAACGTCATGCCTTATGCCCTTTTTGGGGATAATCCCGCTTTTAACTACCGAGGCAAAAGCTGGAAAGAAGGCGCCTTCCGGATCGAGGCAATCCCTTATCCTGAGGAACAAGCTCAAGGAGAAGCTGGCGAGAGCCTTGTAGTAGATTTTTGGGTCTACCGGTCCCAAGAAAACCCCAGTAATCAAGCCCCCCTGGCCAGAGCGGGTAAGAACCGGGAAGTAATTGACGAAGACGAAAACGGGAATGAGGTGCTCCTCTTAGATGGATCTGCTTCTGAAGATCCCGATGGAGAGATCATCTCCTACCAATGGATAGAGAATGGAGTATTGATAGCTGAAGGCGTTCAAGCTGAGGTGACCCTCGCCGTGGGGCATCACGTCATCATATTAATTGTAAAAGACAATGCGGGGGCGGTTCACCAAGACGATGTCATCATAACGGTACTGTCCAAAGAGAACCGCCCTCCCATTGCCCGGGCGGGAGATGATCAAGAGGTCTATGATGCCGATAACAACGGCCAAGAAAATATAGCCCTAGACGGTACTAAATCTGAAGACCCCGACGGGGACGAACTCATTTATGAATGGTTTGTCAACGGAAATCTCATAGCCGAGGGCCCAACTCCTAGTCTTGAATTGGCCGTAGGAATTTACGAAATCATTTTAATGGTCACAGACCCCGACGGAGCCAGCGACTGGGATGGGGTACTTATCGAAATCCAAGAAAAAGTATTAGTAAACCCAAGCGCACACGCCGGAGAGGATCAAGACCTGATTGATGCCGACGAAAATGGAGAGGAAACCGTACAACTGGACGGCTCCGCTTCCATAGATCCGGATGGCGACATCATTACCTACGAATGGTTTGAAAACGGTCAAATCATAGCCCGGGGAGAAATGGCCGAAACCACCCTCCCTTTAGGTACGCACTCCCTTTTATTACTTATCAAAGACAATGACGGACTTATAGACTGGGATGAAGTCCTCATTAAAATTCTTGAAAAGCCCAATTTGGCTCCCCAAGCAGTTGCGGGCCCAAACCAGACCCTACGGGATGAGGACCAAAATGGAAGCGAAATAGTCAACCTAGATGCCTCGGGTTCTTCCGACCCGGATGGGCAACTCGTATCTTATAAATGGTTTATAGGTGAGGAATTACTCGCCGAAGGCGCACAAGCTAGTATGATCCTTCCGATCGGTACCCACGAAGTCACCTTAGTGGTAGAAGATAATGATGGACGTCAGGCCGAAGACCAAGTCCAAATTGACATCCTCCAAGTACTTGCACCGGCGACCTTAGCAATAAGTCGCTTTGCCCTGATCAATGCCGATACCGACACCGAAATAGCCAGCCTGGCCAATGGAGACACCCTCAAATTGTATGAGCTTCCTAGCCAGAGCCTAAACGTCCAAGCCCTTACCATACCAGAGCAAGTCGGTAGCGTCCGCTTCTCCTTAAATGGTACTTCCAATTTTCAAACAGAAAACCAGCCTCCTTATGCGCTACATGGCGACTCCAATGGCGATTACAATGCCTGGACTCCTAGTGAAGGAGAATATGTCCTGAGTGCTACACCATTTACCCAAGCCAATGCCCAAGGAGAAGCCGGTTCTTCTTTAAGTATCAGCTTTTATGTCCTGAGCGATGAGCCCGGAAATCCCAACCCGAACCCCAATCCTAATCCGAACCCTAACCCAGGTGAATGTGATGACCCGGCCAATCAAGTATTTATCGAAGCCGGGGGCTTAGCTACCTTAGAGCTAGAAAATACAGCAATTAGCCCGGGTTGGTCTTTGGAAGATCAAATAGGCAATGCTTCCAGCTCCCAGTACCTCTTATGGACAGCAAGTAATCAGTTTAACAATCCGGGGCAAGGCGTTTTGACCTACAAAATCCGCATCAACAATCCGGGTACCTACGCTATAAAAATCCGTTCTTACATTGCCGTAGGGAATGACCATACCGAACACAATGATGTGTGGCTTCGGATGCCGGATGCAGATGATTTTTACGGCAAAAAAGGGAACAGTATTGTCTATCCGCACGGCTCCGGGAAGAGCCCGAACCCCAATGGAAACGGAAAAGATGGCTGGTTTAAGTCCTATATGAATTCCCTCAATGGCTGGCACTGGGCTACCCGAACCAGCGACCACGATGCCCACGATATATTTGCCGTCTTTGCCGAGCCTGGTGATTATACCTTGGAACTGTCCGGTCGCTCCAATGGCTTTGCCGTAGACCGCGTCGTCTTGTACGATCCGGAAAAGTTTAGCTTCAATCAAGCCACGAGTTTAAACCAAGCCCTCAGCGAAGTAAACTGTGGCCCCTTAGCTCCGCCAAATCCTGGCGGTGAAAACCCTCCGCTAGTGAGTGGCGAATTACGAAAATGGCACAAAATCACGGTATCCTTCGACGGCCCTAGCACCCACGAAACTGCCGAGCCAAACCCTTTCTTAGACTATCGTATGGAGGTAACCTTCACCCATGCTGCCAGTAACAAGTCGTATCGAGTACCGGGTTACTTCGCCGCCGACGGGGATGCCGCCAATACCGGGGCAAGCTCCGGAAATGTCTGGCGTGTACATTTTAGTCCGGATGAAGAAGGCACTTGGAATTTCCAGGCTTCTTTCCGTACCGGTAACAATATCGCCATTCTAGACGACCCCCATGCCGGGCTTCCCTTCTCCTTTGACGGCCAAAGCGGCTCCTTTGATATCGCCGCTACCAACAAAACTGGCCGGGATTTCCGGGGCAAGGGACGCTTAAACTATGTCAACCAGCGCTACCTGCAATTTGCCGAAACCGGGGAATACTTCCTCAAAGGCGGGGCCGACGCTCCCGAAAACCTCCTAGCCTATGAGGATTTTGACAATACCCCCAACCGAGGTGACCGACGTAAAGACTGGGCGCCCCACGTGCAAGACTGGAATAATGGAGACCCTACTTGGAAAAATGGCCAAGGAAAAGGCCTAATCGGGGCCCTAAATTACTTGGCCTCCGAAGGTATGAATGCCTTCTCATTTTTACCGATGAATGTCAAAGGGGATGACAAAAACGTATTCCCTTACTTAAATTACAATGACAAATCCGGCTTCCAAGAGGACCGGACCCGCATGGATGTGTCCAAACTAGAACAATGGGAGATTGTCTTTGAGCACGCTGATCATATCGGGCTATACCTCCACTTTAAAACCCAGGAAACGGAAAACGACCAACTCTTAGACGGAGGGGCCCTGGGCATCGAGCGGAAACTGTACTACCGCGAGTTGATAGCCCGCTACGCCCACCACCTGGCCTTAAACTGGAACCTAGGTGAAGAAAACACCAACACCAATGGGCAACGCAAGCAAATGGCCCAGTACTTCTGGGAGCACGACCCCTATCAGCACAATATTGTTATCCACACATATCCCAACCAACAAGATCAAGTCTACAACCCCTTGCTAGGCAACAACTCTTTGTTGACCGGGATCTCGATTCAAACTGGAGTGAACAATGTGCACCGTGACACCAAGAGATGGGTAGAAGCATCGGCTGAGACTTCCCGTCCTTGGGTAGTAGCCAATGATGAACAAGGCAATGCCAATACCGGGGTTACGCCCGACGGGGAAGGCAATAACCACGAGTTGGTTCGTTACAAAACGCTCTGGGGCAACTTTATGGCCGGGGGTGCCGGGGTTGAGTACTACTTTGGTTACTCCCTACCGCACTCCGACCTCACCTGTGAAGACTGGCGCAGCCGGGACCAAATGTGGGATTACACCCGCTTTGCCCTGCAATTTTTTCGAGAATACCTTCCTTTCTGGGAAATGAAAAGTATGGACGAGCTTACCGAAAACGAAGACGACTTCTGCTTTGCCCTCGAAGGCCAGGTCTATGCCATCTACCTACCCGAGGGAGGTAGTAACCAGATAGATTTGAAAAACTTTACGGGTAATTACTCGGTATTATGGTACAACCCCCGCAATGGAGAAGAGTTTCAAGGGGCCAATATCAGCTTCCAAGCCGGGCAAGGCTTGCAAAGGCTCCCCGAACCTCCCCGAGAGGCAAACAAAGACTGGGTGATGCTTATGCGGGAAAACAACTTCCTCAATAGCAGCGCCACCCAAGCCGAGTTCCAAGCCGAAACCTTTAAAATCATCTATCCAAACCCGGCCAGTTACCACTTCAATCTGGAGCTAGATTTGGCTGAGCCTGGCGATGTGATGCTAACGGTAAGCGGAACCAATCATATTGTAATGCAAAGAACTTTCAAGAATCTTCCGGCCGGCCCTCAAACCCTCACCATTATGAATGATGGCCTACCAGACGGTGTGTACACCTGTATCATCCAGACGCCAGAACGCACCTACTACGAGCGTCTCTTGGTACAGCATTAAGGTCCTTGCTCTCGTTTGTGTAAATGTTGTTAACCTAAAAAGCGTTGGGTATTTCACTCAACGCTTTTTTTCTATTTCGGGGGCTGCCCCCGGCATAAGTAGATCTGCTTACTTTTCAAGTAGGCTGCCTGCCGGGGTCGGGCTTTCGCTACTCGCTGCCTTTACCCGCAAGGCCTACACGAGCTCAAACAGGCCGCTCTATCCCTCAGCCGAAGAAGAGTAGAGAGGAGAGAAGAGAGAGGAGAGACCATCCATCCTGGTCTTAGCGTCTCGCTAAGACCCCGATAGTAAATTGAATCTCATCCAAAATACCATCCTGGTCTTAGCGTCTCGCTAAGACCCCGATAGTAAATTGAATCTCATCCAAAATACCTAACCTAACAGTCCGATAATTATAAAATGTTAAGTAAAATTACGCTTTATTTAACTTAGCATACACATATATGGGAAGGAAATACCAAATTCAAGATCAAGATAGCTTCTACTTTGTCACCTTTACCGTAATTAAATGGATTGACGTATTTATTAGAGATGAATACCGCTCCATTTTCTTAGAATCTGTTAAATACTGTCAACTTGAAAAGGGTCTGTTGGTAGGGGCTTGGTGTATGATGACGAGCCATGTGTATATGATCTTATCCGTTAAATCTCATAACAAATTAGGGGCCGTAATCCGAGACTTAAAGAGCTACACGTCACGGCATATTAGAAAATTTATCCAGCATAGCCCCCAAGAAAGCAGAAAAGAATGGATATTATGGATGATGGAACGGGCAGGAGAAAGTAAATCCAATAACAAAGATTTTCAATTTTGGCAACAGCATAATCATCCTATTGAACTTACAAGCAACTCCCTCTTAGATCAAAAATTAGAATACATACATCAAAACCCAGTTCAGGCAGGTTTTGTAAACAATGCTTCAGATTGGTTGTATAGCAGTGCCAGAGATTATGAAGGGACCAAAGGGCTTATCGAGATCTACTACCTAGACTGAATTTTATAAATTTATGGGGGTTGGGATCGGTTTCATTTTTAAATAAAGATTGCGTAAAAGGTCTTAGCGAGACGCTAAGACCAGCTTGGGGGGACCAAAGGGCTTATCGAGATCTACTACCTAGACTGAATTTTATAAATTTATG
>CAWUIO010000130.1:0-16995 GCA_963922455.1 uncultured Microscillaceae bacterium | reverse complement strand
ATGCCAACTTACGGACCTATATTAATAGCATCCCTTGTCGTCATATTTTCCTAGTCATGGATGTTTGTTTTGGGGGTACCATAGACCGTGCTTTGGCTATGCGTGGAGCCGAAAGCGATATCCAGTCTGACCGAGAAGAGTTTATCAACCGCAAACTGCGATACAAAACCCGACGTTTCTATACCTCTGGGGGTAAAGAGTATGTTCCCGATGGACGTCCTGGATATCACTCACCTTTCGTAAGACGCTTTTTGGAAGCCCTACGAAGCGAAGGGGGAGTGGACCAAATCCTGACGATTGCCGAAATCGTACAATTTTTTGAAGGCGCAAATCCAAACCCTCACTACGGTGAGTTTGGCGAAAATGAACCTGGAAGTGATTTCTTGTTTATCAAGTCGAAGTAAACAAGGATTGCTCTTGTAAAGCAGATATATCTTTCTGGATTTATCACAATCATTATGATGAGGACATATTTGGCAAAGGCAATATCCTGTATCGGGGTATGCTGCTTAGGACTATACCTTATTTCTTCCCCTGCGTGGGCCCAAGAGTTCCGGACCGGTTGTATACTTAATCCGGAACTTTATCAAAAAGCTCCCCTGGCCGCTTCCTTAATGAGGGGAGATTTTTCCAAACTGCCCCTTCATGCATCTTTACACCAATACGCTCCCATTCCTCAAAATCAGGGAGCCTATGGTACTTGCGTAGGCTGGTCTACGGCATATGCCGCCCGTACCATCCTGATGGCGTATGACCAAGGGTGGACCAACCAAATTTTGATTACTGAAAATGCTTTCTCCCCTTTTTTTATTTATGAGCAGGCCAAATCGGTAGACGATATCTATTGCCAAGAGGGCACCAGCCTCTTCAATGCCCTAGAGATTATTAAAAATATTGGGGCCGTCCGAATTTCTGAATTCGATAGTCAATGCGGACAGATGATCACCAATAATGACGAGCAAAAAGCCTCTCGCTACCGCATTCAAGATTATAAGCGACTCTTCGATACCGATGTGGATAACAAAACCTTGCTCATCAAAAAAAGCCTGGCCGAAAATAAACCGGTCATCATTGGTATGCAATGCTGTACCGAGTCCTTCCTGAACGCTAAGGGGGAGAAATTCTGGGAAAAGCAAATTACCGATAACCCCTATCCCGAAGGGGGACACGCCCTCACGATTGTAGGCTATGATGACGAACGTTACGGGGGAGCCTTTGAGCTGATGAATAGTTGGGGAACCGCCTGGGGCGATGAAGGCTTTATCTGGATGTCCTACACCGACATCGAGCAGTACTGCTTCGAGGCCTATGAAATGAGCATCAAAGATGCCGAAGAGTTTCTTTTAGAAGGCGATATTCAATTGGTCCTTTCCAATGGCTCACCTATGTTGACCCTCCCAAAAGACAAGGGCCTCTTTGAAGTATCGGAGCCTTACTTTACGGGCACGCTGTTTCAACTCCAGATCAATAATGAAAAACCGGCCTATGTCTATGCCTTAGGGGCCGATGAAGAGCTTGGGCTAAATCCGCTGTTCCCGCAAAATAATCAAATTAGCCCTTACCTTAGTTATCGGGGCAATCGAGTGGCTTTGCCTGGAGAAGATACATACGCCCAAATTGTTGGAGAGCCTGGCACCGATTATTTATGCATCCTGTATTCCCGCGAGGAGTTGAATATCGGTGAGATTCGCTATCAATTTAGTCTGCTTCCCCATCTGAGCTTTTACGATCGTATCCAAGAAGTTTTGGGCGAAAAGCTGATTCCACAGAATGCGGTGGAATATATAAGCTCCGATGCCATAAAATTTCAGGCTCAGTGTACCGACAAACAAAGCGTCTTGCCCATCGTGGTAGCCATCCGGCACAATTAATATTTTTTTTAAAAAGAAATTTAGGGGCTTTCCCGCGCTATAAAAGCAGGTGCCTTCCTTGCAAAATGCTGTGGGCGCGGGTCGGGCTCTCGCTACTCGCTGGCCCTCGCACATCCAGCGACGAGCTCAAACAGGCCGCTCCATCCCTAAGCCAAAGAAAATGGAAGAGCCAATAGAACGGTTTGTGCTAACTAAGCCCTTATTTCCCAACCGGCTTTTAACTTATTTGAATTCTTCTACAAAGGCTTGAATGAGATGATGCGCAATACTGGCGGGCGGGGGGATTATCGGGATTTCATCGGGCCCATACCAATCGGCTTCTGAGATTTCTTCCATATCGGGCATTAACTCTCCTCCTTGATAGTCGGCAAAATACCCTACCATCAGAGAGTCGGGAAAAGGCCAGCTCTGGCTGCCAAAATACCGGATATTCCCTACCTCAATATTTACCTCTTCCTTGATTTCACGAAGGACTGTCTCTTCCAAAGACTCCCCAGGCTCCACAAAGCCCGCCAATACGGTATGAAATTTACCACGATGCCGGGGCGACTGAGCCAAGAGAATTTTACCTTCTTTGATTACGGCCACAATCACGGCCGGAGAAATACGGGTATAGGTCTTGTGGCCGCAGTTAGGGCATATTTTTCCTCCTTCTTGGGCATCAAAGGTGTGTCGAGAACCGCAGCGGCCACAAAATTGCGTGTTCATATCCCAGTGGAGCATTTGATTACCAAACCCAATCATGCCTAAAAAAGACGCGTCTGGGTAAGCAAACAAGGAGCGGAGGTTCACCCAGGTATAGGGACCTATGTCGGGTAGTTCTTCTCCTTTCCAGGCACCTAGGCTGATGGTATGATTTTGCCATGTCCCAATTTGCAAGGATAGGGTGATGTGCTCTCGATAAGCAAGTAGGTCCTTAAAGGCCGGTACAGTCCAAGAGCCGGCATTGCCCGGGCCCAGGAGAACCTTTCTATTTTGGTAGAGCAATAGACCAGAATCTTGATTTTCCGGGTTATATTCCCGGGTTTGTCTTTGAAAGGCTTTTTTGGGGGGTAGAGGCTGCCCCGGAAAGGTAATAATCATAGGCTTATAACAATAGTTTTTCCCATTTGGTTGGCTCGTATTGCCTAATTCATGTGTATGCTCTATCAAACCGAATCTATTGCTTGCCCCCTCTGCGAGGCTACTCAAGCAGATTTTCTTATCCAAACCCCCGTGCAAATGCAAAGGGCCCCTGGGCTCTTCCAATTTGTATCCTGTTCCAACTGCAGACTGGTTTATTTAAACCCTCGGGTGAAAGCATCTGGTTTGGGCTACTTTTACCCGGAGAGCTATCTCCCCTACCGAGGGGCAGAAGCTTGGGGCCGCTATGCTCGCTTGGTGCAATGGGGCCTGGACGGGATGGATGCTCGTCGCGTAAAAAGTGTGCGAAAAAAACTGGCGATTTCGCCTCAGACCCGGGTACTGGATTATGGCTGTGGCCGCCCCACTTTTTTATACAAGTTGCAGCAAAAAACCCAATGTCAAGCCTACGGACTAGATTTTAGTAGCCAAGGCTGGGAGGGGGATGCCCGTTTTGAGTCCCTGCATTTGCAAGTGGGAGGTTTAGAACAACTAGAACCACATCTTCCGTTTGATTTGATAACGATGTGGCATTACTTAGAACATGATTACCATCCTCGTAAAACCTTAAGTGCTCTAAGGGCCAAAGCGCACCCGAATACGCATTTAGTCATAGAAGTACCCAATTATGATTCTTGGTTTCGGAAAAGGCAGGGGGCCAAGTGGGGGGGCTATCATACTCCGCGACACACCATGCTGTTTAGTCCCCAGACATTGGCCCGGCTCCTCCGTGACCAAGGCTGGGAGCCCCACGTGATACAGACTTATGGCACCATGGACCCTTTTTTGGTTTGGTGGCTCAGCACCATGGAAAAACAGCCAGAAGACTGGACCCTAGAATTAGAAAAACACTTTTGGGGCATGGTCTTTCAAAAATTTCTGAGGAGTCCTTTTTTTCTCTTGCAACGCTCCATCAGTATGGGCATCATGTGGGTTTTGGCCAAACCAAAAAAAACGGATATGCCTGGGAGTTAAGCAGAGGGCTAGAGGGCTTGAAAAATGGCTGAGGGATAGAGCGGCCTGTTTGAGCCCGTCGCTGGTTTGTGGGTGGGCCGGCGAGTAGCGAAAGCCCGACCCCGGCGGTAGAGGCTTCCTACTGATAAAGCCAACGCACACCGCCGGGGGCAGCCCCTCATGCCTATGTATTAGAAAACCTAAGCCTCTTTTCGCATGGTTTTGAAGGCATTAATTAAGCCATTGGTAGAAGAGTCGTGATTATCTACCAGGGTATTGCCTTCCAACTCAGGCAGAATGGTCTTAGCCAGTTGCTTGCCCAGCTCTACGCCCCATTGGTCAAAACTAAATATATTCCAGATCACGCCTTGGACAAAGATTTTGTGCTCATAAAGGGCGATCAAGCTACCTAGAGTGCGAGGGTCCAGCTTTTTGAAGAGTAGGCTGTTGGTAGGCCGGTTGCCATCAAAGATTTTAAAGGGCAATAGCTTGGTGATTTCTTCTTTTGACTTGCCTGCCTGTTGTAGCTCCTCCCGGGCTTCCGACTCAGATTTTCCTTTCATTAAGGCCTCCGTTTGAGCAAAGAAGTTGGCCAGGAGTTTGGGGTGATGGTCTCCGATGGGGTTTTGGCTTATCGCTGGGGCCATAAAATCACAAGGAATCAAGCGGGTGCCTTGGTGGATCAATTGGTAAAAAGCGTGCTGTCCGTTGGTACCGGGCTCGCCCCAAATGATGGGTCCGGTAGCGTAAGATACGGGCTTTCCGTTCCGGTCTACGCTTTTTCCATTGCTTTCCATGTTTCCTTGCTGAAAATAAGCGGCAAAACGATGCAAATATTGATCGTAGGGTAGGATGGCTTCCGATTCGGCCTCAAAAAAGTTGGTATACCAGATGCCTAGAAGGGCTAGGGTGAGTGGCATATTTTCTTCGGCGGGGGCTTCAAAGAAGTGCTGGTCCATGGCATGGGCCCCGGCTAAAAGGTCTTGGAAGTTGTCAAAGCCAATCCCACAGGCAATGGGTAAGCCGATGGCCGACCACAAAGAGTAGCGTCCACCCACCCAATCCCAAAACTGAAACATATTTTGCGGGTCAATGCCAAAAGCCATCACGGCCTCACGGTTGGTAGACAGGGCCACAAAGTGTTTCTTGATATGCTCTTCCGAGCTGGCAGCTTCTAAAAACCATTGCCGGGCGCTTTGGGCATTGGTCATGGTTTCCTGGGTGGTAAAGCTTTTGGAAGCGATAATAAATAGGGTCGTTTCCGGGTTTATTTTCTTTAAGGTTTCGGCGATATGGGTTCCGTCTACATTGGAGACAAAGTGCAAGCGGATATGTTCCTTTTGGTAAGGCTTGAGGGCTTCGCTAACCATAAGGGGGCCTAAATCGGAGCCCCCGATACCGATATTGACAATATCTTGGATGGCTTTTCCGGTATATCCCTTCCAGTTTCCGTTTATAATGTCTTGAGAAAATGATTCCATTTGGGCCAGGACCTGCTTGACCTCTGGCATCACATCCTGACCATCAACTGGCATGGCTTGTCCAGATAGGTTGCGGAGGGCAATATGGAAGACGGCCCTATTTTCGGTTTTATTTATTTTATGGCCGCTGCGCATGGCTTCCTGGGCTTGGGACAGATTCACTTCCTGGGCCAATTGCCGGAGGAGGGGCAGGGTCTGCTCGTTAATTAAGTTTTTGGAATAGTCTAGCAATATATTTTCGAAGCAGATGGTAAACTTTTGGAAACGTTCGGGGTCTTGTGCGAACAAGTCTCGCATAGACTGGTCTTTCATGCTGCGGTAATGCTCGCTGAGTTGTTTCCAAGCTTGGGTTTGGGTTGGGTCTTGATTGGGTAACATGTTGTAAAAGTTTAGGGGTCAAGGCTAGGACAAAAGAAGGGAAAAAAAAGAAGAAGCTGTAGTCTGGTGGGAGTTTGCGAGTGGTAAATGGCATAAAAAAAGCCCGGCGAGGGCCGGGCAGGAGCTTTGCAGTTCTGAGAGTATTTTAAGCCGTTTGTAGCTTTAAGATATTTGCTGGGATATTGTACTCTTCTAAAACGTCATTGGTAAAACGCATGCAGCCTCGGGGCACGAGGATGTAGAAATCACCATTTCGGAGTTGGGCCAATCGGGCCAGAAGCTTCCAGCGTCCTACGAGGGATTTGTCTTCTTTCTTATCTTTGGTTACAATTTCAAAATAACACTTACCTTGATTGGTATAGGCAGTTAGGTCGGGAGTATAAATTTTTTCCCCATCTTTTTGAGTGATGGGAGAAGGCTTGGTATAATCGCCTACATCGGCCCGAATTTGCTCATAACCCTTGCTTTCCAGAAGATTGACGGCCGAAGAAACCAACTTCACAAACTTGTCACTACTTTGTTCTAATCGTTGCATAATGTCCCACAATTTTTTAAAATTTTACAAAAAAATTACCTTATCGTAAAGATTTGATAAACTCACAGGATGTATAAACTCCTTCCTTTCCGTTGGGAAATTCCATCTTACCGGAAAAGAATCACCGACCCTGAGATAAATCAGAAGATAAAACGATGGTAATAAGGAAAATGTAGAGGATATGAGCTTTTGGAGTATATTTTAAAAGCTCATGTAAAGAGTAATACAATACTATGCCCCAAAACGTTCCTGGTTTGCTATAAATTCTTGAGAAAATTTTATAAGCGAAGTCAAATACTATCATATATTGTATTTTGCTAAAAAAAACTAGATTATATTGCATCTTGATTTGGTTTAGGCTACCTTTGAGGCAATATATGATAGTAAAAACAATATATAATAGCAAGCATGGAAATTCAAGACCGGATAAAGGCATTAGTAGAGACCTTGGCCCGCAATCCCAATGACTTTAGTGTTAAGATTGATACGCCAAATTCGCAGATTTATAATATCATTCGGGGAAAGCGTAATAAACCTAGTTTTGATTTGATCGTCAAAATTTGCAGAACCTTTCCGGAAATCAGTTTAGACTGGTTGATTCTGGGGGAGGGTGCCATGTTTAGAAGCCTGCCTAGTCCAGGAAATGCGGCTTCGCAAATGGAAGAACCTCAAATCTCTTACGGCTCTTCAAACAAGAAGCGGTCTGCTGAAGAGTACCATGAGGGTCTTGATGAGCTCAAAGAGGAAGTAGAACGTTTAAAGCAGTCTCATAATGACCTATATGAAAAATATGATACGATACGAGATAAATACATTCATCTTCTTGAGCAAAATAGCGCAAACATTTCCTCTGAATAATTAATTTTTTAACCTTCTGAACGACAATCAACATGGCCTCAAGACTCTATTTTACAGGACTTTTCTTCTTTCTTTTGTCTAGCAAATCTCTTCTCTTAGGGCAAGGCCTAGAAGAGCTGCCGGTACCACGCTGTAGTGTAGTAAATTATTTTTATGCCTTAGGAAAGGAATTTGCCTCCCTGAATGCTCCCTTGCCCCAACAATCGGAGGGTAGCCTTGACTTTTATATGCTCCTGAGCAAAACGGGGCAAGTACAAGAGTTACGCTTAAGACATAAGGCCGAGGTGTCGGCCGAGTTCTTGCAAAATTTTTTCCTTGCCCTCCGCAGGGCCCCCTCTTGGTACCCCGGCAAAAATTATCGGGGAGATACTCAAGATGCTTGGATATATTTTTCGGTTGAGTGGAAATTCTTCGGAGATACGATCCGGTTTTTACCGGCTCAATTTCCCCCTCGCTACCAAGCAGAAGCCAGGGTGGACCCAACAAAAAAGTGATTTCTCCTGATAAAAATTCTTGGTTGCAGATAAGTAGATAGTAGAATTTATTTCTGTATCATACTTTGGTTTTGAAAAAAAAGCCGGAAACTTTCCGGCTTTTTTTTTCCTATAAATACCGAGAAATGCTTAGGCCATTTTTCATGGCCCATCGGGTCATAACTTGCATTTCTTCCCCGCTTGGGTCTTCATTATACTTGGCCTTGGCCTGACAAATAGTTTTATCGGGCTCCAGCTCTATGGTAACACGGCGCCTCTTTCCGTAATACACATCCTCACATGTCAAGGACCAAATGGAACAATCGCCCTCTACACAGTCAGATACATACGTAGAAACACAGTGATGCATGGCTTTGCCCTCTAGGTAGAGTTCATCGCTGGTAAGCAACTGACGAATTTGGTAGATACGCTGCTCAACCGTGCCTTCACTTATTATATACTCATAGTCTGGGATGCTGACCGGACTCCAGGTACGGTGCTTGAAGCGTCGCTTGCGAATCTGCAATTCTCGGTGCCATGATTGCACATCACGGTTTAATGCGGACAAAGTACGTCCTTTCATGCTGAAATTAGGCTGAGGGGGAGGAACGGTTTCCATTTGTCCTCGCCCTAGCACCATTTCCTGGCTGACATATTTTTGGTGATTGATATAATCTAATAAGGGGTGTATTTGCTTCTTTTCTAAATCATTTTGATTGATAAGGAATTGCAAGACACTCACCCAAAATGGATCATTTTCAAATGAACCTCGCAGGAAAGTTCCCAATATGGCCTTTACTAAGGGCATCCTACCGCCCAGTCCTAAGATTTGTCCCATTCTCAAGGCCTCATTAATTGTAAAATCGGGCGGGGCCATTAAGAAATAGTGGGCCATTTTTTTTGTTAGGTGCAAGGGCAAATGGCTAGCTTTCCGGATATTTTTACCTTGACCAATATGGATAAACCAATGGATATGGTCAGAATTATCAAAGTAGAAAGCTTGGTCCATAAAGCTGGGTACCTTATACTCCGTCAAAAGGTGTCGGAGTAGGTGGCTAAATTGGCGTCGACGATTTCGAGAACGTGGTTTCCAGCTTTCCAAGGGACGAATCCAACGGTTTTGATAAGCGTACAAAGAAAATAACCCATCTACGATTGCCTCATCTTGCAGCATGGTACATCCCTTAATGTGAGTCAAATCCAATAAAAAGGCTAAAAAACCTCGACTGCGTTTTTTGTTATTCGCACCGCTTAGAATTTCTTGAAAGATACAAGCAATACGGCTCCAACCAGAACCGTGTGGCAAGTTGTAATGCCGTATGTTACCCTCAAAAATAGCCGTAAGAGTTCTTTCAGGATTCTTGTGGCGCTTTTTGGTATCTCTCAGCGTCTTAAGGAGAGAAGCCCGGTAATCGGCCTCTCGCATTTTTTTTATTTTTAATTGAGACTGCTTGCTCATGATTCTACAAGTTTGGGATGCCTTGGGCATCTTCATTCTTAAATAGCCCAGCCTCCCTTTTTAAGAGAGAACTGGGGCTTTTTTACCTATTGGAGGAGAAAAGTATAATGCCGGGCCTCTGGCCTGATAAATTCTCAGGGCAGGCGTTTGCTGACTTTTCCCTTGGGTGCCTGTCGAGCTTCCCTGTTTAGCTCGCAATAATGAGTTCAGGCCATAATGGGCCCGTCATTATCCTCATGTGCCCCTGGGCACACAACTCTCCTCCGAGGGATCAAAATGCTAGGAAACGTGCAGCTTCACGCTTGAGGTCTGTTAGGCTCTTCTACATTTGAGAGAAGGGCACACAGCCTTGCTTCCTATTTCCCGGGCCCTGGTCTTTGATAAGAGTCCTATCAGTGATTTATGGGTGTCTTTCTTACTGATAGTTAGGCCCGGGTTGAATTTTGTGACCCGCTTAGGCAAAATGAATTGGGTAGTTTGCTGAGCATACGACATAGTTTTCCTGGGCACCAAACAGGCAAAACTGCCTGTTTGGGCCAATACAAACTCAAGAAAGAAGGGCTCAGCCTAATTCAGCCTTCTGGCTATCTTGCCTACCATTTCTTGGAAGCTTTGCTCAGGACTTAAACTGGCAAATAATTGCTTTCCGCGGAAGGTAAGCAGAAGGATCTGGCCGGTATTTGGAAATTTTTCCACTACCTGGACGATTCCCAAGGCACTAGCCAACAAGATAGCCTGGTGGCGTGTGGTATTGTTGGTAAAGTCCATGGTGAGGAATAAAATTTCCCGGCCATCAAAGCGATTCACGAGGTGGTGGAAGACCCCATTCATTTCCCGGCTTTGTTCGCACCAATCGGCGTGTTTTCGCACTGCGACTAAGCGGGTGATTACTGTTTTTCTAGGAAAAGTGAAAATACCTGACATGGCTTAAAAGTTTTAGGGTTGACAAGCCTTTGGCTTTCTGAGCCTTTTGAAAAGGAAACAGTAGATGCAATAAAAAACCCGAGCTTCGGGGAAGTTCGGGTGACGGAAACAAATCGCTTTCTGAGTAAAATCACGGAAGGAATTTGCGTCTTAATACACCCGATCTCCAGAGAACCGAACCCATCCCATTAGATGGACTTGGTGCCAGTAAGGCTTGGAAATGGTATGTTATTAAGCGCAACATTTGACATATCTGGGATAATCCCTTAATTGGTGGAGTGCAAAATTATAATTTTTAGACTCTATGCCAAATTTTCAGTAAAAAAATTTGGAAGTTTAGAATTGGTCTAATTTAACCTTGATCCAAGCAAGCAAAAGGGCAAGATAGGACAATACCCGTGAGATTTCTGGCTTAGGGATGGAGCGGCCTGTTTGAGCCCGCCGCTGGCAGTGGGTAAGCCGGCGAGTAGCGAGAGCCCGACCCACGCTGGCAATTAGCTGCCTAGGGATGCTATTGAACTTAGCGTGGGTAAGCCCCTCCTACAAAAACACAAGGTTTTGGGGGGAGATTTTATAATTATTGGAAATAGGTATTCAGGTATGAAAATTTATTTAAACTCCTTCCCTACATCCAAAAGAAGTACTTTAAAAGTGAAATTTTTTTAAAAAAAGTTTGTACAAAATATAGGAAGTTAGTACATTTGAATCCCCATAGCTGGTTGAAGGATATTGGAGGTTAAGTTGGCAGCCCCGTCAACACCTCCAATTATCTTTATAGGCCTACCCCAAAACTTTCTCCTTTTATAGCCAGTTTAGTCACTATGCCTACCATACAATCATCCTATAGAAAGACCATTTCTATTGTTTGGTTTAAGCGGGATCTGAGACTGCATGATCACCTCCCCTTAAAAAAAGCAATTGATAAAGGGCTGCCCATCCTTCTCCTATATATTTTTGAGCCAGGCGTGATGCGCTACCCTGATTGGAGCTTTCGCCACACACGCTTCATTTACCAGTCCCTTGAACAGATGGGCCAGCAATTGAATAAATTGGGTCATCAAATGGAAATCGCCTTCGGAGAGGCCGCGGAGGTGTTTGAAAAAATTCAAGAATTTCACACCATTCAAGGGGTGTATTCTCATCAAGAGACGGGGGTGCGAATTACCTATGATAGAGACCTGAAACTTCAAAAATGCTTTGCTCAGGATGAGATAGTTTGGCATGAATATCAGGCCAATGGTGTGGTAAGAGGAATGAAAAACCGAAGTAACTGGGACCATCTTTGGATGGATTATATGCAGGCTTCCCAACACCATCCCAATTTAGAAGCCCTGAAAACCCTACCTCTCTCTTTAAACACATACTTTCCTAAGCCCAAATCTTGGGCCGATGACTTGGGAAAACCTCATCCTGATTTTCAACCCGGAGGAGAGACGTATGCTTGGAAGTACTTAAAAGGGTTTACACAGGAAAGGGCTCGGTTTTACAATCACCACATGAGCTTGCCAGAGCAAAGCCGTTATAGTTGTAGCCGTATTTCTCCCTACCTTAGTTGGGGTAATCTTAGCACGCGTCAAGTGTATCAATTTTATGAGCGCACGGTTAAGCATAGCCCATTTGCTTTTCAGCTTAAAAATTTTCGTTCTCGCTTGCAGTGGCGCTGTCATTTCATGCAGCGCTTTGAGATGGAAGACCGCATGGAGTTTGAAAATTTGAATTGGGAGTATAATAAGTTAGAACAAATGCTTATGCCAGACCGGGTACAGGCTTGGGAAGAGGGTAAAACGGGATATCCCTTGGTAGATGCTTGTATGCGATGCATAAAACAAACCGGCTATCTTAATTTTCGCATGCGGGCTATGTTAGTTTCTTTTTTAACCCATCTACTGTGGCAGCCTTGGCAAAGTGGGGTCTACCATTTGGCCCGTCTTTTTTTGGATTATGAGCCGGGAATCCATTTTTGCCAATTTCAGATGCAAGCAAGTGTCACGGGCTTCAATAATATTCGGATTTATAATCCGGTGAAGCAATCCCAGGAAAAAGATCCAGAGGCCGTGTTTTTACGGAAATGGCTCCCTGAATTGCAGCAGGTACCGCTTGAGTATGTGCATACTCCCTGGAAGATGACTCCCATGGAGCAAAATATGTATCATTGCCAACTAGATACGGATTATCCCAGTCCTATCATTGATTGGGCTCCTTCCCGCAAGCATGCCACCGAGCAACTCTTCCGAATGAAAGGAGCGGCCCATACGCAACAAGCCGCTCGTAAAATCATGAAAAAGCACGTGAAACAACAAAAATAAGCAGCTTAGCCTTCATTTACGGCTTTGGCACCGACTGCCTCGGGGCTTTTATACGGTTTTCCTAGAAGATATTTTAAGAGCCTTTCGGCGGGTGACAAGGTGATGGCTAGGAGTATATTCATCCCTAATTTGAAGATAGGAATCCCGTTGGAGAAGTCTTCCACATAAGGCTCTAAGAGTAATATAAAAAACTCAAAGATTGTGATGATAGAGACTAAGGTCAGGATATTAGACACGGTACTACTCTTACCTCGCCTACTAAATAAGAATGACAGAAATAATAAAGCAACCAATACCGAAATTTGCAGGATGTAAAACCAGGTAGTTTCCCAGAAAGGAGGCTTAATGACAAAGCTAATGGGCTTTCCTTGGGCTTCATCATTATAAATATTAATGGCCTTTACTCTTAGGGTATACTCACCGCTAGGGAGATAGGGAAAGGAGATAATCGCCTGACTATTCCAAGGAGACCAATCGGCATCGGTACTTAGGCCTTCCAGTTTGTAACTATACCGGATTCCTTCTTCATTCTGATAAAAGGGAGATGCTAGCTTAAAGGTTAAGCTTACGCCTTCTCTTTGGTATTCAAAAACTGCGGTTGTATCTAGGGTCAATAAGCTATCCGGGTGTTGGAACATATTCCGGATAAAGATATTGAAGCTGTTATTGCTGATAGCCCCTCTTTGCTTTTTTACTCGGTAGAGTGTACTCTCATCTACCAACCAAACATCATCTTTCTGATCAATAAAGATGTCCTTGATTTCTGGGAAGAAGTCTAATAAGTCGGTGTTGATAGAGTCTTTTTCGCGGGGGTGGCTGATGTTTTGCCATTTACCCTGGTGGTTCCAGGTGTATCCCGCTTGGCGGGTTAAAAGGGGGGATTCCGCATTATAATACTTCTGAAGGCGGGCATCTTTGAATAGCTTTTCTTTTTTCTCACTAAACACATAAATTCCAGAGGCCAGGATAAATGCTAATTTGTCTTTAATTACCCGAACCATCACATCTTCAGAGAAATTATTTTCAAAAGTGTAGAGCTTGGGTTTCCCTAGACTGTCTTGAGAGACGATAGGAACTTTGAATACCCTCCCTTCGGCCCCCAACCAAACATCTGAGCCAAACTCTTGAATGGATTTGATGGAGGTGCTTAAGGTATCATCCAATCGGGCTTTCTCTTCCCAGGTATTACTTTGGGGGTCAAGCTCCAAAACGACCATACCCATATCGGTACCTACATATACCCGGTTAGAAAACTTCTCAGATGGGTGGAGATAATGGATATAATCTATTGGGAGAATGGGCTCCCCTTCCACATCCTCCTCTTTTTCTCTTTTAAGGCCATAGAGGCCAAAGTTACTGGCCACCAGGAGATGGTCTTTAAAATTTAATATTTGGCGGCATTTGGCCTCAATTCCCACGACTTTCTTAAAGATATAGGGGATGGACTGTAAGGCATAGGCCTTCCGGGCTTCCTTAGTATTGTATAGGGTGGTGATGTATTCGGTACCAATGGTTCGGGCCGGCACTTTTTTTACCTCCGTCTCTTCATTGATTAATATGGTACGTCGTTTGGGCTTGCTCCCATCTCGAGAAAGGCTGTAGCGGCGTACAGAGGAGCTACGAATAGGATCGGAAATGCGAACCGTTTTGACGATGCTTTCTATAGTCTTTAAATATTCTTGCTCTTTCTTAATAAAGCTCTCCACTTCTTCAAAACGGTCTACTTTGGACAGGTAAAAGAGGCCATCGCTCGTGGCTACATAGATGGTATCCTTATAGATGTGTGAAGTTTCCAAATTTCCTTCTAAACCGACATAGGTAGAAAAGGTACGAATGGGGAGACGTAAATCACCCCGGGTAATTCCTTGAGCGTGACAGATCCAAATGCCCCCTTGATTGTCATTACTGATACTGAAAACTTCTTCGTCGAGAAGTCCCGTTTGATAATTGATGAGGTATTCAATTTGCTTATCCGATTTTCGGATCAACACAACCCCTCCCGTTAAGGTAGAAAGCGCCAGGTGTTCGTCTAAATTAATGGCATCACTCAGTACATTTCCTTCTAAATAATCGGTGGCTCCAGATTGCCAAGGATACACTCTATTGCCATTAAAGGCATAGAGTATATTGTCACTCATCCCGAGGATCGTCAGGTTTTCGTGGAATTGGGCATAACAAATCATGTACTTGTCATCCCACTCGGGCGGGCTCACGAGGGTTCTAAACCCCTTTTCCTCTACTAGGCAGATGCCATTGGTGCGGCTGTTTAAAAATATCTTGCCCTTAAATTCAAAAATACCGGCAAAGCTGGGCTCCCCTTTGGGCAGATAGGTCTTAACCACTTTGTGAGACTGGCGGGAGGCTTTAAATAAGGCTTGGTCACTATAAAAGTAGACAAACTCATCCTGTACGATGATCTTGGTGATTTCGCCAAAAGTTTCCCCACGAGCCGAAATTTCTTTATAGATGTCTTTCCCCGTATTATCATTATACAAATAGCCAAAGCTTTCCCGACAGCCCACGTAGATTTTTTCATTGGCTAAGTCGTCCCAGGCTAAGGAATACGGGGTGTGGTTGGTTTTTATGAGTTCCCAACTTACCCCATCATAGGAGATAACTCCCCGTTTATTGGCAAAATACATGAGCTCGTTATTCCCCTGGACCACGGCTTGGTTTACCAGCGGCAAATTGGGAATACTCACCTCGTAGTTTTGTAAAAACAGGTCTCCGCTTTGAGCAAATGCTGAGAGAGGAGCTAAAAATAGTATAAAAGAGTAGAGACAGGTGTGGAAGTAGTGACGCATGGGTGCAATAATATTTCTTTGGCTAAAACAAAATCAATGCCTTTTCTTGAGAGGTTTTTCTTAGTACAGTGCAGCCGGAGGTGGTGAGCCCTATTTAGCAAAATATTAAGGAAAATCCCTAAATTGGCGGCATGAATATTACCCAAATTGCTATACTGGATTTTGGCTCGCAATATACCCAACTAATTGCCCGCAGGGTTAGAGAATTGCGAGTTTATTGTGAAATATACCCCTACCACCAAGCTTCCGCATTGCCTGATCATATCAAAGGTGTAATTTTTTCCGGAAGTCCTTGCTCGGTCAATGATGCAGATGCCCCCGAGGTGTCCTTGGATGCTTTTGCCACATCGACCCCCATTTTGGGAATTTGTTATGGTGCGCAACTCATTGCCAAACAATTGGGGGGTACGGTGGCTTCGGCCAATTCGCGGGAGTACGGACGTTCGCGTTTGAGCCGAATTGATGGGGGGAACCTACTCTTTAAAGAGGTAAGTGCCGATACAAGTGTTTGGATGTCACACGGGGACACCATCCAAGACTTGCCCAGCGAATTGGAATCCATTGCCGGTACCGAAAATATTAAAGTGGGGGCATATCAACGCCGTGATAAACCGGTGTTTGGCATCCAATTTCACCCCGAGGTGACCCATACGGAGGCTGGAAAACAAATATTGAGCAATTTTTTATTTGAGATTTGCCAATGCGAAGCCAACTGGACGCCCGCTTCCTTTATCGAGACTACAGTAGCAGAGCTGAAAGCCCAGCTGGGGGAAGACCAGGTGGTGATGGGCCTGTCGGGTGGCGTTGATTCTACCGTGGCCGCTACCTTGATACAGCACGCGATTGGGGAGCGGCTTACCTGTATTTTTGTAGACAATGGCTTACTCCGTAAGAATGAATTCGAAGAAGTACTGGAGTCTTACCAAGGCCTGGGCTTACACGTTATTGGAGTAGATGCCAAAGATCAGTTTTACCAGGCCTTGGCCCAAAAAACCGACCCAGAAGACAAGCGAAAGGCTATAGGCTATACCTTTATTGATGTATTTCAGGCCGAGGCCGAAAAATTAGAGCAGGTGTCTTGGTTGGGACAAGGCACCATATACCCCGATGTAATTGAGTCCGTTTCGGTCAATGGGCCATCGGTTACCATCAAGTCGCACCACAATGTAGGGGGACTGCCCGAAAAAATGCACCTCAAAGTGGTAGAGCCCCTCCGCATGCTTTTTAAAGATGAGGTGCGCGAGGTGGGGCAGCATCTGAAGATTCCGGCCACTATTTTGGGGAGGCACCCTTTCCCGGGCCCCGGTTTGGCGATACGTATCTTGGGCGAAATTACCGCTGAGCGCGTACGCATTTTGCAGGAAGTAGATGCCCTCTTTGTCCAAGGCTTAAAAGACTATGATCTCTACGATGTGGTTTGGCAGGCTTTGGCCGTCTTGCTACCCGTACAATCGGTTGGCGTAATGGGCGATGAGCGCACCTACGAAAATGTGGTGGCCCTACGCGCCGTTAACAGTGTGGATGGTATGACGGCCGATTGGGCCAAACTCCCCTACGAGTTTTTGGGCGATATCTCCAATGCCATTATCAACAAAGTACGGGGAGTCAACCGGGTGGTATACGATATTAGTTCGAAGCCTCCGGCCACCATTGAGTGGGAATAAAAATTTGCGTGTTGGGGCTGCCCCCGGCGATGCACTCCTGTTTTTCAGATGAAAGTGAAGTGCCGCCGGGGTCGGGCTTTCGCTACTCGCCTGCCCCCCGCTTGGCCCCTTCGGGCTCAAACAGGCCGCTCTATCCCTCAGCCTCTAGAGAAGCGAGAGGAGAGAT
>CAWUIO010000129.1:0-17243 GCA_963922455.1 uncultured Microscillaceae bacterium | reverse complement strand
TCTGGGCTACTCTCTACAAGGCGCGGGCAAGCCCCATGAGTTATTTTGAGCCCAGATATCCCTTAGGGGCTTTCCTTATCTCGAGCCATAATAAATGTGCTGGTCCCTGCGGTAGTTTGTTTTGGGAAGATACCAATCTTTAAAGCTCAGGTCACCTCCACTGGCCCAGGTAGCAAAGTGCTGATAGCCTTGGATTATCTCTACTCGTTCTAGGGGATAATCAAAACTAACGGGGATGTGAATCGCAAAGGGGAGGTTTTGCTTGGTTTGATAATAGATGCCCTGCGCGGGATCACTTACATCTACTGAGGTGCCAAACAAACTGGCATCGACCAAGCTGGTTGGAGGCTCACCAAGTAAATGCACTTCGTGCCCCCGTACCCCATCCACTATAATAAAAGGGTTGTAAGGGGCTACTCCCAGTTGGCTCAAGCGCACCGGCTGGCTCATTTGGATATTGATCTGTATGGGGATCGGGTTAAATACCGGGGAGGTAGTCCGGGTATTGATCACCGTTCCTCCTGGCTTGCTAAATTGGGCATGCGCATTGTCAAATACAATAATCACGGCTTTGTCTTGCCCGGCTTCGGTACCGTTGGCCGATAAGTTAATGTAGGACTCTGTAAGTTGACTTCCCGTTACAGAAGCAATATTGCTGGGAGCTATACCCAACTCGATCCCAAAACCATTGCTCAAAGATGCCCCTACGGCCCTTAATTCAAAATCGGCCTGAATCTCTACTACCTCCTGGGCCGCATTGGCAATAAATGTATAATTGTAGTCTACAACGATGTCATTGAAGTCATAATCCCCTAGATTGGGCCACAAGTCTTCAAATCCGAGGCTTCCGTTTATATCTTCCGAAGGGGAGTAAAATACAAAGGCCCTCTGATTATCTTCAGGAAAGGCATCATAGGTATCTATGATTCCGTCGGAGTCTTGGTCGAGTACCGGGTTGACCTGGGCGGTGCTTACCACATCGGTCGTTTGTAGGGCCTCATACGGACTCGCCGTTACAAAAAATACGGCATCATTAAAGTCATTGTCCCCGCTGGGCCGGGTAATGTCCTCAAAAGATAATAACTGCAATCTACGGGCATCATCTTTTAAGAGGACGATATGGTTTCGGAAATCGGCGCTAGTGTAGGTATTGAGTTCTTTATTGGAGAATTTTATTTCGCTAGACGAATTGACCAATTGGGTGCCTGAGTTCCAGGCATTGGGAGCAAGAAACCACCCGATGGTTTTTCCTGCCGGAAAATTGCCCAAGCTTACCCGATTCCCCGAATAGAGCCCACCTCCGTGCCCCTCGTATGAACAATTGGGAAAAATGATATACAAACTATCGATATCATCCCGGGTATTGGGAGGGTTACCCGTATCATATACATAATACCCAACACCATTTCGCCAACCCGCCCCTTCGTGGACAAAGGTCACCCATACTTCGGCCGAGTCTATCAAAACAGTATTGGGCTGTACATTTTCATCAATGTATTGGGGGTTGTAGGTCGGTACGGGCCTTCCTTCGGGCAGGTTGGTATTGACTAAGTTGAGTAAGTCGGCGGTGATGATATCATCTTGAGGCTCCAAATAGTCGGGAACTCCTTGGCTATTGTAGCTACCGAGATATACGTAGTCGCCACTTTTAAGAATAGGGCCTGATTTGAGGCCTGTTTTAGGGCGGGCCCGTTTCAACTGGCTGTTTTGCAATAAGAAATTGACCGAATTATTGGTGATCACTAGCGTATGGCTAGGTATCAACCCAATGAAGTCGGTCTTCAGGAAAACCGTGTCTAAGTGGCTGGGGATCTCAAAGTCTATACGAAATACTCCCTGACTATTGCTAACTCCTCGGAACAATTCCGTTCCATTAGCGTCGGGATCGGCCGTATAAAACACGAGGTTTACACCTGGTAAAACGGCATCATCATCGGCTTTTACAGTTACTTGAAAAGACACCTCTCGGCTTGTTTCAAAGGTAAAACCATTGGGCGGGGTAAGTCCTCCTAAAACCGTGGAAGAATCAGATACAACAGTATCGTCTATTTCTTCCAGAAAGGACTGTCGGCATGAGAATAGCATAACAAGCACTCCTAGTAATAGGAATGCCAACGGGGCTGGTATAAGTTTCATAGCTGAAATGTATTAATTTGTCTACCCCTCTTGGTACTATTTTTCAGCTTACCAGTTGTTACAAGCTTGGTTAAGGCTTTACGTATGTCATGTATGTAGGCTTTCTTGTTTTGCTATGATTCCAAAAAAAATCCCCTCTCATGATTTCTGAGAAGGGATTTTTGTAATTTCAGCTACTTAGTTACCCACAAAGAGTTGAGAATCGTCTCGGTAATTGGTCTTAGATAAGTACCAATCTGGGTACAAGAGTCCCCCACTGTTGGCCCAAGTGACAAAGTGCATGTAGCCTTGATTAATCGCAATTTTTTCCAAAGGATAATCAAAGCTAAGGGGCATATGCAAGGCAAAGGGCAAGTTTTCTTGGGTTTGATAGTATACCCCGGTATTGGGATCACTCACATCTACGGAGGTTCCAAATAGACTTTGGTCTACCAAGTCGGTAGGGGTATGGCCCATCAAGTGGACTTCGTGGCCTCGTACCCCGTCCACGATAATGAAAGGATTATAAGGGGCATTGCCTAAATCGTTCAAGGAGATGGGTTGATTCAGCTTGATTTTGATTTGAAATGGCACTGTATTATCCACGGGTGAGCTGCCCCGGGTGTTGATTATGGCCCCTCTATTTTTACCGAAAGCCGTGTGGGCATTGTCAAATACAATAATAACCGATTTGGATTGTCCGGCTTCAGTACCGTTGGCGGAGAGGTTGATATAGGATTCGGTAAGATAAGATCCTTCTACCGAACTAATCATACTGGGAGCTACGTCCAATTCTATTCCAAAACCATTGCTATACGCGGCTCCTACGGCTCTTAGGCTAAAGTTGGCTTCTATCTCAATCACCTCCTGGGCCGCATTGGTAACAAAAGCGTAATTGTAATCTACGACTACATCATTAAAATCGTAATCCCCCCGGCTAGGCCACAAATCTTCAAAAGCTAAGCTTGCCCATACATCTTGGGCAGGAGCAAATAAATTAAAGGCCTTATCCGGATCATTGGGATAATCGTCATACGTATCCTGGATACCATCCCCATCGGTATCCAAACCATCCTCTGCTGTTGTGGTACTTACCAAATTTGTGGTAGAAATAGCCTCGTAGGGGCTCACGGTTATGAAAAAGACTGCATCATTAAAATCATTATCTCCCCCGGGCCTATTAATATCTTCAAACCCCAAAAGAAGTACTTTTCGTACATCGTCGTTGAGCAATATAACGTGGTTTTGATATTCCGAAGAAGTGAAAGTGTTTAACTGCTTATCGGAAAATTTTGTATCCTGGGCATTGCGCGACACCTCACTTCCGTCCCAACCATTGGGCACTAAAAACCAAGCCACGGTGGTTCCTGCTGAGAAGTTACCCAAATACACCTTGTTTCCGGGAAATAAACCTCCACCCGACTGATAGTAAGAAGAATTTGGGAAGATAATATGCAAACTGTCGATATCGTCCCGGGTGGCGGGTGGATTATCGCTAGGGTAGGTATAGTAGCCTATGGCATTCTTAAAACCCGCCCCTTCGTGGACAAAAGTAATCCATAACTCAGCCGAATCGACCAAAACAGTATTGGGATTGACATTATTGTCGATGTATTGAGGATTATACGTAGGCACCGGGAAACCTTCTGGGAGGCTTTGGTTGACTACATCCAATAGATCTTGCGTAACCGTTTGATCTTGCTCTACCAGATAAGTTGGCACCCCCAATGAATTATAGCTTCCCATATAATGGTAACCATTGCTTTTTAAACGAACACCTCCCGATACTGCCGACTTGGTCTTGGCTTGGGCAAAACGTTTATTTTGTAATAGATAAGAGACATTTCCATCAGCAACTGACAAATAATGCTCCGGTATAAGGCCTAAATAATCCGTGCTCATGTACACGGTCTCTAAATATTGGGGCAGGGTATAGTCGATCTGAAATATACCTTGGCTATTACTGGTACCACTAAATAATAAATGACCACTTGAGTCGGGGTGGGCAGTATAAAATTTTAAGTCTACATTCTCCAAAGGCAGATCATCATCCGATTTTACGGTAATAGTGAAAGAGACCTGATGATCCATCTGGAAAGTAAAACCATCTGGAGGGGCAATGCCTCCCAATAGCTCATTGGAGGCATCGCTAGGAATATCGCCATCCTGCATCGGATCTTCCAACATAGGGCGGCAATTGTAAAGGCTGAATAGTAGGGCAAGTAATACCCAAGTGTGTGTTTGGAACTGGAATGGTGTTTTCATTTTGAGTCAGTTTTCCTTTTGTTAGATTAACTCTCAAAGTGAATCATATGTTGCTGGCTATTGGGATTTGACTTGACTAGGTAAGATAAAGGGGAATATCCTAGGAATAGCCTAATTCAGGCCAAATCTAGGCAAGGCATCAAAAGTGTATACATGTTTTCCAAGACAGAAAAAAAGCTTTTCTTCTCTTTTTTTTTAGCAAAATTTTATACAAGAAAATTAGGAGAACTCTTGAATTTATATTCACTAATGCAGATACTTGAAGTAGAAAACGTAAACGAACAGACCTATGACCGAACAGGTAGAAAACATCATAGAAGAGCTTCGCTCCATGGGAAGTGATAAATCCAAAACAATACTCATGCGGCACGGAGCCCAGGAACCCTTTTTTGGAGTAAAAGTAGGGGACCTTAAAAAAATCCTGAAGCGGGAAAAGAAAAATCACCCGCTCGCCCTAGCCCTCTACGAAACCGGAAATTCGGATGCCATGTACCTAGCTGGGCTCATGGCCGATGCCCAAACCATGCGCAAGGAAGACCTAGACCGCTGGGCCCATCAGGCGTATTGGTATATGCTCAGTGAGTATACTGTGGGGCAATTAGCCGCCGAAACGCCCCATGCCTGGACAATAGGCAAGGAGTGGATTAACTCATCAGAAGAGATGGTAGCCACTGCCGGATGGTCGGCCCTGGCCAATTATATCTCCATGTGCCCCAATGAAGAACTTCCCTTGGAGGAAATTCAAGCCTATTTAACTCAGATTGCGGAAGGAATTCATGAGGCCCCCAACCGGGTGCGCTATGTGATGAACGGCTTTGTCATTGCCCTAGGGTGTTCGGTGCTGCCCTTACATACCATGGCCCTCGAAGTGGCCGAAAAAATTGGTAAAGTCTCCGTAAATATGGGCAGTACCGCCTGTAAAGTACCTGTTGCTACCGAATTTATCCAAAAAGTAGTCAAAATGGGACGTTTAGGGCGCAAAAAGAAATACGCCCGCTGTTAAATGGTGTCTCAGGGGCTGCCCCCGGTGATTACAATAACTGCCTTTTTTTAGGAGAACGTACGCCGGGGTCGGGCTTTCGCTACTCGCCGCCTCCCCGCAAAAACCAGCGGCGGGCTCAAACAGGCCGCTCTATCCCTCAGCCTTTTGAAAGAGAAATTTGCTAAGGAGTGCATTTTCCCCATAGCCCGGTCGCATTTGCCCGCGCTAGCCTCTTTATGGCCATTCTCATGCCTCAACCAACAGAAACCAATTGCCTTAAAATGTAAATATGAAAAACCTAGGGGCATTGCCAATACCCCAGAAAGATGCGGGCGAAAATTATTTGCAACGAAGTAGGGTCGCTTTAACAATGTCAATTTCAATAGTAAACTAGCGCGGGGAAGCCCCAAGGTGTTTGGTTAGGGAATATGATTTTGAACCTACTTTACAGGAAAAAAAGGAGCTTATTAAAGTACTTCTTTGATAAATACTTTTACTAGTTTTAGCCAAATCATGCGCTTTTGTATGAGGTATTTCGTACGCTAAACTCACTAAACGAATATGAAAACATTAGGATTTGTACTGATTTTGCTTCTTTGCCTACCGGCCCTTTCTTTTTCTCAAAGCTTCCGAGGAATTGACCGTAGCCCGGCCGATATTGCCTATTTTCCTGACAATTTTGCCCACGATCGCAAAGAAGGCGAAAAAGCCCTGATCAAGATTGTGTATAACCGCCCTCAAAAAAATGGCAGAGAGATCTTCGGGAGTTTGGTGCCCTATGGCAAGGTTTGGAGAACGGGGGCCAATGAAGCCACCGAAGTAAAACTCTACCAGGATATCAATTTTGGAGGAAAGATGCTTAAAGCTGGCACCTACAGCTTGTTTACCATCCCGACAGAAGGTAATTGGACCATCATCTTTAGTAAAGACTTGGATTATTGGGGCTCGTATGGGTATAAGGAGGAAAACGATGCCATCCGGGTAATTGCCCCTTCCCGGCAAACCGACAAAACGCTTGAGGCCTTTTCTATTCAAATGGTAGAAGATGGAAAGTTTATGGGCAAATTAATGATTGCTTGGGATAAAACGATTGTAGAATTACCCTTTGGCTGGTAAGTGGCATAAGAAGACATAATAAGATTACTCCTTTTTCTCATACACCCTGATCCAATCAACATACATGTATTGAGGAAAAGGAGTACTAGCGTCGGGCCTGCCCGCGAAGGTGCCGCCTACGGCAATGTTTAGAAGGATGAAAAATTCGCGGTGAAATTCAGAAAATTCTTCTCCGGATATGTCAAGGGAGGCAAATTCTTTTCCGTCCACCAGCCATGTAATTGCTTGGGCATCCCAGGCAAGCTCAAAGATATGAAAGTCGTCGGCAAAGGTACCCTGGTCAAGATGGTAAGCCTTGGCTCCCATTTGGGCGTGAGAGCCCGATCGGTCGGCATAATGCAAATTGGCCTCGATAAGGGCGTCATTTCGAGTGCCGTAGAGCTCGAGTATGTCAATTTCGCCGCATTGTGGCCAGGGGGTATCGCCACCGTTCTCATCGATATTGGCTCCCAGCATCCAGAAAGCTGGCCAGATGCCACGGCCATAGGGTAGTTTTATGCGGGCGGCAATTTTGCCATATTTCCAAGTTTGCTTGCCTGCCGTATTTAAACGGGCCGAAGTGTACTGATCTTCGCCGTGGGTTCCGCTTTCGTGGATGGCTTTGATCACTAAACAACTATCCTCGATGTAGGCATTTTCGGGCCTATGGGTGTAGCGTTGCCATTCTTCATTGAAGCGCCCTGCTTTTACTACCTGCCTATTCCACGTATTTTCGTCTAAGGTTTGGGCATTAAATTCATCCGACCAAACCAGCTTCCATGCTGGTCCGGCTGCGTAGGATTTTGTTTCAGGGCTTGAGTGAGGGTGTTTATCCATGAATGAAAAAATACTTAATGATGATAAAACAAAGATTAAAAATCCAAAAAAATGTCCTCTGTTCATGTAAATACGGTTTAAGCTTAGCTTTGGAAGGCAAACTAAGATATGCATGCTCTTCAAGTTAAGCAAATCCTAGGAATTTACAGGAACTTAGCTCAAGGGTAAGAGCAAGTAGGGGCTTGGGTTTGCGATGCCACACAAAAAGCGGGAAGGGCACGCACAACTGGGTTGCCTAGCTTGTACGTTGTGTCAGGAATTCAAGGCCTTTGTACGAAGGAGGTCTCTTTGGCTCCAGATCATCATAGCAACTCCTAAGAGAATCAAGGGGATACTCAACATCTGGCCCATATTCAAAATAAGCTGCGCCTCGAAGGCCACTTGATTTTCTTTGAGAAACTCGATCAGGAACCGTTGGCTAGCCATCAAAGCGGCCCCAAGACCAAATATGAACCCTCGGGCCTGGGCAAACTGAGTTTTTTTCCATAAAACGTATAGCAGGATACCAGAAAACAGGTAGGCCAAGGCTTCATAAATCTGGGCCGGATGGCGGGGAATAAGATCCACACGTACAAAAATAAATGCCCAAGCTAGGGAAGAGGGGCTTCCAATGATCTCGGAGTTCATCAGGTTTCCTATGCGTATGAAAGCAAACAAAATAGAACTGGCGATGGCTATCCGGTCCAAGACCCAAAGGTAGTCCCTTTGGTACCGTCTGTGGTAAAGGTAAAAAGCGATGAATGCCCCTAGTACGCCTCCGTGACTAGCCAAGCCAGCTAATCCGGTGAACTGGAAGCTGGGGTGTATCCGTATGGGAAGTATTTCTATGGGATTCTCCCAGAAATATACCGGGTCGTAAAAGAGGACATGGCCCAGGCGGGCCCCGATTATTATTCCTAACACGGCGTAGAAGACAAAGCTGTCTAGTTCCTGATCTGGGATGTTCTCTTGTCTATAAAAATGAGCCATGATTTGGTAGGCTAAGTACATACCGATAAGCCAACAGATGCCATACCATCGCAAAAACTCAAGGCCATCGATTAGGTTGGGATCCACATTCCATATGATGTACGTCATCATCCTCCTTGACAAACTAGGGTAATGGCAATAAACAAGAGCAGGTTGAAGAGCAGCCGGGGTAGCTGGGCTTTCTTGGCAACCGGCGGGGAATCGATGATGGACAGAATTTCATGGGCATCTATTTCGCTCAAGGCATGGGATAACTTCCTTTGCTGCCAAGCCGGTTTTAAATCATTTAGTTTCATGGGGTTTGGGCTTAAATTTTAATTTTAAATGGTTTTTTAGGCGATTGAAGCGGGTGCTAACGTTCGAGGGAGACAAGTTGAGTATATCAGCGATTTCTTTATTTTGATAGCCTTCTAAATGCAAGATAACCAGGGCTTTGTCTGTTTCTTTCAGGGATTGCAGGATCAAAGAAAGTAGCTCCACGTGATCGTCGGCTTTGGCTTGTGAGATGTAATAGTGCCCAGTATCTATCGGCTCAGCTGCCACCGATTTTTTCTCTTTCCTAATTTTAGTAAGGAGGGTATTCAGGCTTACCTTATATATCCAGGTATTGACGGCAGCTCGGCCTTCATAGGACTCAAATGACTTCCATAATTGTAGAATAATATCCTGGAAAGCATCTTTTTGATCTTCATCCCCACGGAAATAGGCCTGACAGAGGCTCCGAATCGTGCCTCGGTTTGCGTTTATGAGTTGAATAAAGTTTTGCTTGTTCAATTCCATGATAAGCTAAGCTTTATAGTATTAGTAGCAAAAATTTAGGAATTGTCACAAGTCCTTGTGATTTTTTGAGATTTAATCTAAAAAGATCTACCCTGAGGCTGTTTACCTCGTATTCTTAGGATAGCGAAGGGTTTTTTTAAGACTTGAAAAGAAGGGGCGAGCATCCTAAACGAGGCGTTGAATGAAAGCGCATCACAATCATAGCCATTCTATCTTTTTATCTCGTATCAGAAGGCTTAGGGATGGAACGGCATGTTTGAGCTCGAGTGGGCCCGTGCGGCATGGCAGCGAGTAGTGAGAGCCCGACCCGCGCCAGCAATTATGGGACTGAGGCCTCATACTCGTAGCGCGGGGAAGCCCCAGGGTTTTATTTTTTAGCTATTATAACTTTAACTGAATATTTGAAGTAGGTTTGGAGCAGCAAATGAGGACCTCTCCCGGGTCGGGTTCTTGCAAGGGTTCAGGATCATAGCTTACTTGGCCGGAGGTCATCGGAGTCGTACAGGTATGGCAAACCCCGGCCCGACAGCTAAAATCAGGACTTAAACCTTTCGCTTCGGCAAATTCTAATATATTCTCATAAGCCTCGTCCCAGGGTGCTTCCAAATTGGAATCCAGAAAGCTGAACGTGAATGTAGAAGAGGACGGCCCCTGGGTAGATTGCTCAGCCTTTAAAAAACTACTCAAGTTGATTTGCTCCGAAGTAGAATTGAAAAGCTCAAAATGCAGACAATCCAGAGCCACCCCCCAATCTTTTAAGCCCAGTAGCATATCTTGCATAAATCTATTGGGGCCGCAAACGTAAAAATTGGCCTGGGGATTGAATTGGATATTTTCTTTGATTATGTCTAGGTGCAGACGGCCTTTCACTTGGTAATCTTTTTCTAGGGTATCTGAGTCAAGTGGTTTGCTGTAGGCAATGCAGGCTTTTACTTGGGGATGGTTTTTTTGAATGGCCTGAATCTGCTCTTTGAAAGCATGCTCTTTCCCATTACGGGCCCCGTGGATGAAGTAGACCGCGCGGGGGTCTTGTTGGGCCAAGAGCGCCTCGAGCATACTGATCATGGGTGTAATCCCAACCCCGGCACTGATAAATACGAGGGGTAAGCGGCTATCGCTAGCCAAATAAAACTTACCCCGGGGCTTGGCTGCCATAATTTCACTTCCCTCTTGTACGTGGGAGTGAAAATAGTTGGATGAAACCCCGGGGTAGGCATTGGGGGTATCGGCTGGGGCATCTTCCCGCTTGATGGAAAGGCGATAATAGCTCTCACCGGGGGCATTAGAGATCGTGTAGGTGCGATACACCGACTGGTACTGCCTGGGAATATCCAATTTGATGGGGAGAAACTGCCCAGCTTGAAAGGATGCCAATTCCTCATCGGGGGTACTGAGGTAATACGAACGGATGGTCTCACTTTCCTCCACAATCTTGCTGACCCGCAGGGCTTGATAGGCTTTTTGCTCCTCAATTTCTCTTTCTTTTTTGGCCAAACGGTCTTTAAACGTATCACTCCATCCCGGAGAGAGGGCCTTCAAGCTGAGCGCCTTCTCAATGGCCTCATAATTGTGTTTGTCAAAGTACATCAGCTCATTTATCTGGCTAATGTTAATTCCCGCGGGCGATTGAATTTTATGAGGAATAATCGCATCGCCTGCCCCCACTTCACCCTCTGTCAGCACTCTAAAATAGAAGCCCAAACGGCCGCTTTTGAGGATTCGGCTATAAAAATCGGGCACATCCATCTTCATGGCTAGTTTGTAACAAGGTACCCGCGGCTGACTCACCTCAAAGATGGCTGTCCCAATTTTAAATTGATCGCCAATATGGATCTCGTGATCGAGCATGCCTTGTACCGTAAAGTTTTCCCCAAATTGACCGTAGGAAAAATCATTGCGTCCTAGTTCTTGGGCCCAAGGGGCGTAATTATCGTAAGAGTATACATAGACGGCCCGCATTTCCCCGCCATGTCCTATCAAATCGGCCTGTCCGTCGCCTTCCAAGTTGAGTTTTTTTATGGCTATTCGGCCGTTTACAGGTTCTTTGTAAATTCCAGTCCTCACTGTTTTGCCTTTGTAGCTTACCTCTTTGGGGAGAGATACATTCACTGAGAGTAGTTTCATCATCACGGATTTGATTGATGGGAATAGGTTAATTCCGTTTAAAATTTAAAAAATAAGGCATTAGGCCCTAAAAAAAATGATAAGAAAAGGTAGGCTTTATCTTTTAGAAACTGTTTAAGTTTATTTTTTGTCGGCGAAAAGGGCCAGTTTGGGGTTCTGATGAAATCAACAAAGAGCGCATAGCAGCGCTATGGGCGAGGAATTTGATGAAATCAGGTTCCCGAAATGGCTCTTTGCAGCCCAACGCAATTAAATACGAACAGTTTCTTAGAAAAAAAAGAAATTTTGGGGCTTCCCCGCGCTAAAAAAATGTTTCCTAAGCTCAAAACCCTAGCGGCGCGGGTCGGGCTGTCACTACTCGCTGGCCTCCCCACCATCCAGCGACGAGCTCAAACAGGCCGTTCCATCCCTAAGCCAAAAAAAGCTTCCTATTTTGTGATAGTAGATCCTGAGCCATCTCTTTCGGCCCGATAATGAGGAGACATGATTTCTATGCCGGCCTCGTTAAATACATCCAAAATATGGGCGTGTAGGGTAGAGTAGGCCTTGGGTTTTGATCCGGCTTCTTTTAAATACGCGTTCAATTCGTAGACAATATAAAAATCATCCAGTTTCTTTTGGTGCACAAAGGGGGCTTTTTCTTTATCTAATAAGTCCGTTCGATGGGCCGACTCAATTAAAAGGTCGTTTACTTTTTTCCAAGGGACATCATAGCTTATACTGACCTCTGTATACACGATCATATCCTGTTTGTTTTTTCCACTGTAATTACGAATGGCCGAGCCCAAGACTTTAGAATTGGGAATATTGATGGTTTCTTTTTTATACGATTGGATACGTATGGCAAAAGCTCCCATAGCGATAACTTTTCCCGTAATACCATCTATTTCTACCCAGTCTCCCTTGTCAAATGCGTGCATATAGGTTATGACAATGCCTGCCATATAATTGGCAATCACCGAACTGCCCCCGATAGTAATGAGGGCCCCTAAAAAGGTAGCAATGCCTTTAAAGGCCAAAGATTCGTATCCGGGCAAGCTAGGGAAAATGATGATAATAGTTAACACATAAAGCAAGAAGGTGGTAATTTCACCCGTGCGGCGGGCCGTTCGAGGTTCAAAGCCTGGGAAATGGAAATTGCCTTTTATGACTCCATTGGTGATATACTTTACCGCCCCTATCAGGTATTGCGCAATATAAATGCTTACAATGATCTTGAATAAATCAGGGAGATAACTCAGAAAACCACTAAAAAACAATTGTAAGGGAGTGAATATCAAGTAGACCAATTGTTTGGAAATATCCACCGTGGCCGGGATCTGGCTCAAAATAACCACCAGCGAAAAGTATAGGAATGAAATAGAAACAAAGAATTGCAAGACATTAATGACCGAGGTGATGATCAGTTCTTGTTTGCCCTTATTGATAATTTCTAAATTAAATATTTTTAAACTTTTCAAGTGCAGCATAAGCAGCCGCTTTTTCAATCTCTTGGCTAAGTAATCCACCAAAACCAGCCCCAAAATGATCAGAAGCAATAAAATAAGCGTGATGGCAGCATCAAATAGATAGCTCGGGATGTCATCCAAGTTAAAATTATCCATACTAGGTAACGAATAAGTTAATTTTTAAGGATTATCATGCAGTGTGTGAAATAAATAGGAGGGGAATATTAGGATAAAATTCGGTTTTTAGCAAACCCAGGGCCTTCTGTGATTAGATCTTCGTAAAGCTAGCAGCATACTAGGGAAGGAATTATTTTTTAAGAGCAACAAGTAGACTTTCTTTCCTGGATCGAGCAGGATATGATCTTGTCGTGGGGCCACAGCGTAGCGCTCAATGCTTTCAATTTAAGAAAATTTTTACATAAAGCTAGGGCACAATTATCTTGTATCCGCATCTTTTAGGGCATTTGTAAGGCCCGTGTTTTGGATTGGATTCCACTAAGTTGAGGGCATTGAGCATAGCGCTCAGACTTTCCTGTATTAGCCGACTGATGAAAAGGAAGTAGGGGAAGTGAGTAGCTATCAGCGCTCAGGCATTGAGGGCTTCCTAAATCATGCGCCCACTAGCACACCCGCATGATTCACCAGTGCAGAGGCCCCGGTTTCTAATTGTTCTCGTATTTCGTCAGGGATGGCCATTTTTTGATGCTCCTTCACACTTACCAAAACATAGGTAATCTCCCCCGTAGCAATAACTTGTTTACTTGTATAATTTATAAAGTCAATTTCTAAGGTAAAAGAGCTATTCCCAATCCTTTTGGGGCCCATATTTAGGGCCAGTACATCATCATACAAGGCAGGGGCTTTCCAACTCACATTGACATTGACCACTTGCACATCCATGCCTTTCTCGAGAAGGTTTTTATAGTCTCCCCATAAGGCCCGAAAATACTCACCGCCTGCAATGTCGATAAACTCTACATATTTGGCATTAAAAACCACCGCTTGGGCATCACACTCCGAATAACGAACGCGAAGAAGGTAGGAGAAGGGTTTAGTCATTTTTTTAGATTTATTTTTTTAAGAAGTAAAGAGGTTTATGTACTGGGTATCCGAGGCACAATTTATTATATGGTTTTAATTTCTTCCAAATAAAGACCCGTAAATCTGGAAATAATTTCTCAATTTGGCTCATAGCTCTTCGGGTTGCGCACGCAAAGCCAAGAACCTGGTTCCTTTTGCCATCGGCGATTAATCTGGATTCAATCTGTACTGGGTTCTCAAATGGCTCGTTAAAATGATAAAAAGCGGACCTAAGCTGGATTCTTATCCCAATAGCTTTTTAGAGCCCAAGGCCGTAAAACGATCGGTGAAATTCTCTCTTGAATGGCTCGTCTATTCACAGATTTGCGCTAAGCGAATATACAGAAATCCAAAGAAATTAGGGAACAAAGAGTGGAGACTCCTGCTGGTATTGGGCTTATCGTTTTTTTAATCCGCTTTGCCTTTGACTTACCAAGGCTACCTATGACATTACTTGTAATTTTCTGATTTTCAACACTTTAAAAAAATGCGAATTCAAGATAAATTACCAGTTTGAAATGTCATTGCAAAGACTTGTGTGCCTGCACATACCCCGTTAGGGATGGAACGGCATGTTTGAGCTCGTGGGGCCCCGTGCGGCATGGCAGCGAGTAGTGAGAGCCCGACCCGCGCCGGCAGATTTTTGAAATAATAAAAACCTCCCTGAATGGCGCGGGGAAGCCCCAAGGAGTTCATTTTTTTTCTGCAAAAAAATATAATCTAATCCCCTTTATTTGAATCAAACCTAAGGCTATTTTAGCAAAAAAAAGCCTTTAGTATAAGCATTAGCGCAAATCCTTAAACAAGTTCTATATTTTTTGTTATAGCTTCGGATAAATTGCGAGCAAAATCAGGCTGAGGAGTTTTTTCATCTCCTATGTCCTTTGAAGTTATTGTGAAAAATCCCCCTAATACGAACTAATTAAGCATGTTGAAATATTTATTTTTCTTACTTGCCCTGACCCAAGCTGGAGATCTTTTGGCTTGGCAAGGGCTTGATTCAACTAGCGTAGAGCTGGCCCAGGATACCATCATTGACGATAGAGGCTGGCCCCGAAAAATAGAATTGGAAGAGGCCACCCTCGTGTTTCACCAGCCCCAAGTGTATGCTTGGGAGCAATTCATGGAGTTAGAATGTTGGGTAGCCACCGAGATCATCCCCAAAAAAGACTCCGCCGATACCCTGATTGGAGCCATCCAGGTAAAAGCGAAAACCGAAACCCATAAGGCCTCACGCTCCGTGCTGATCTATGAAAAGGAAATTCTGGATTTGCACGTTGAGGGCAAGGACCAAGCCTTTCATGACATGGCCCTGGCCCGGCTAAAATCTTTGCAAGCTTCTCCCGAGATTATTTCCCTGGACCGTATGCTCCCCATGGTAAATGATGCCGTTTTTGAAGTTAAAACGACTGAGCTGGACTCCACCCCGCCCAAAATCTTGTATAGCGATGATCTCAATTCTCGCTTGGTGATATTTGAAGGAAAGCCCATCTGGGCCGATACCCAGGTCAAAAACCTACGCTTTGCCGTCAATACCAATTGGCCGGTGTTCCAATACGAAAAGGACGATACTTATTATCTGTTGAATGATACAACCTGGATGATGGCTTTCAACCTCTGGGGGAATTGGCTGCCGGTTGGGGAATTGCCCAAGGAATTTAAAAAACTGGCCACCAAAGAAGCTTGGAAAGATATTGCGGAGTCGATTAACTCGTCCGAAATACCAGGCACAAAGGTAGACATCTTTACCAGTAGCGAACCGGCCGAACTTTTAGTCTTGGACGGCGCTCCCAAATTTCAAGCAATTGAGGGGACTAGTTCCTTAAAAGCAGTGATGAATACCGATGCCGATCTTATCTACTCGGGCGAAAAGAACTTGTATTATTTGCTGCTTTCAGGCCGTTGGTTTAGTGCCCCCAGTCTAGACGGTTCATGGGTATTTGCCAGCCTGGATTTACCTCAAGATTTTCAACAGATCCCGGATAGCAGTGCTTGGGGGCGGTTGCTGGCCAGCGTACCGGGGACAATTCAATCCCGGGAAGCGGTCGTGCAAGCCAGTATCCCGAGTACGGCCCAGGTCAAATCAGATGCCGAGCCGCCTGAGGCCATTTACGATGGGGAACCCCAACTCGAACCCATCGAGGGCACTGAAGTAAGTTATGTAAAAAATTCGCCGCACGATATTGTGTATGTAGGCAATCAGTATTACTGGTGCTACCAAGGTGTTTGGTTTGTTTCGGACTCTCCCACCCAAGGCTGGACGGTTTGCCGGGTGGTACCCCCGGCGATTTATGTCATACCGCCGTATTCACCCATGCACCACCTCACCTATGTCTATGCCTATGGGTACTCCAGTGGCTACGTAACGTATGGCTATACTGCGGGCTACACAGGAGTGTATGTCGCGTATGGCGTGCCGGTTTACGGTACCGGATATTACTATGCTCCCTATTATTATTATCCGCCTTATTATGCCTATCCGGTGTATTATCCCTATTCGTATAGTTATGGGTTTCGGGCTACCTACAACCCTTACACGGGGGCCTACACCCGGCAAGCCCAAGCCTATGGGCCTTACGGTGGCATGGGAAGGGCGGCTGCTTATAACCCCAGCACCGGCACCTATGCCTGGGGGCGGTCGGCTTGGGGCCCTCAGGGAGGGGCCGGAGAAGTGTTTGCCTATAATCCGCGCACCGGAAGCCAGGCTTACGGCAATACGGTACAAGGCGTGAACGCTGGCCAGACCAATTTCCAGGCCTACAATGCCCAGACCAATACCTATGCTAGCACCCAGCAGTCCTACGATCCCTATGGGCAATGGGGCGAATCCTACGTCCAAAGAAACGATCAATGGGCCCAGACGAAGCATTACAGCGATGAGCAGGGCACCCGCTACGGTTTTCAGACCTCAGGAAATGCCCAGGGGGCAGGATATACCACTAGCGAAGGAAACTCGGCCGGGATCGCTAAAAATGAGCAGGGGGATTTGTACGTGGGCAAGGATGGAGAGGTGTTCAAAAAAGAAGGGGACAACTGGTATAAGCACGATGAGGGAGAGTGGAGCCAGGTATCCCAAGAAAACCTAAGTGCAGAACAGAAAGGAAACGTGGAAAACCGGGCCAACCAGGCCCAGGACAACCTGAAAAGCAATGAAAAAACCAATAATTTGAATCAGGAAAACCTGGCCGACCCTTCGGCCAATCTAGCCGGAGATGGGAACCGGCCCCAAGAAAACTCTATGCAAACCTCCAAAAACCCTTCCCAGGCGGGTTCTTCGATTATGAACCAGTCTAATCAAAGCCCCAATAATTTCAATCCTAATAATGCCTATCCCCAAAGGGAGTATCAAAACCGGCAAAGGGGAAATAACCGGAGTGGGGCTTACCAAAACTACCTAAATCGGGGAGGGGCCAACCGGCCTTCGGTTCCCCGTTCGGGGGGCGGGTTTCGCCGAAGGAGGTAAAGCATTAGAAACTGTTCGTGTTTAGTTTTTGTCGGCGAAAAGGGCCGTATAACATGAGAATACGGGGTTCTGATGAAATCAACAA
>CAWUIO010000128.1:0-17389 GCA_963922455.1 uncultured Microscillaceae bacterium | reverse complement strand
GATAGAATAGATTTCTTAATAAATTGTAGTGCTTGCCTATTATCTGCTCAGCTTCCCTTAATTTTTCAGAACTATTGGGAGGAATCCCTCCGGCTCTTTTCCACAATACTACTCCTCCTGTCATATTTAAATTTACTATACCATTGTCGTGCCCCGTATCATTTCCATAATACGAATTAATTTCGTTTCTGTACTCCCAATATTCAGCAACTGAATGTGTATAATATATTCCCTTACATATAAATTGATGTAATGCTTCGTGAGCTGTTTTGTAAGCTAAGGTATAAGGTGTATTTGGAGTCCAATCGGATCTGGTTTCATCAAAAATAACTTGGCTGTAATATGTAACAAGTTCGTTTTCAAGAGGAGTTACATATGTTTCATTATTAGGGGGGTAATGATCATTACCATTGAAATATTTTATCCCTACCCAAGCGTCAAAACGGCCATAGGCTTTTTTCGTATGTTCATCCTGAGAGATGACCTTGGCTTTAATATTTAGGTGGAACCCGTATTTTTGTTTTTGTTTAGAAAAAATTTGAGAAACCTCCTTTGAAATTTTCCTAAGAGTATGCTTATCGAAATGACTTGACCAAATATAAATTGCAGGCTTAGGGGTTTGAAAGGTTTTGGTATTTGCAGTTTTCTTTACCCAACTCCAGGGAACCGTTTGACCATCGGAATTTTCGTACTGACCATTCCACCAATTGTAACTGTAAGGAGATAACCCAGTAGGATCAGTAAGGTTTACTGGGTTATTTAGAGAATAATTATAGCCTGTCAACATGTTGAATTTTTCAACCATTATGTCAATCTGATGAAAATGTCCAAGTTGCATATCATAGCTTCTAAACTCAGTTTCCTGCCAATACAATCCAAATGACTCTTCCATTTCCACACCTATGTACTGCCACTTATTATCCGGCATCCCCTCCTTCTCAATCCCAGCCAAGTTCAAGCCAAAGGGATAATAGTGCTTTTTCCGGACGAAACTTGTCTAGGAATTGGGTTTTTGGCTGAGGGATAGAGCGGCCTGTTTGAGCTCGTGTAGGCCCGGCGGGGAGAGGCAGCGAGTAGCGAAAGCCCGACCCCGGCGGCAGTATCTGTTCACGGGGGCAGGGACTACACCGCCGGGGGCAGCCCCTATTTTATTTCTTTTAAAGGGTTACGGGTTTGTCCGTAGGAGGCGGCGGCTTCTTGGGGTTTTTCTTTTACCGGATCGGGTTTTTTCTCAGGGGGATCGGGTTTGTTGTTTACGGCTAGCTCCGGTCTTTGTAAGGCCACATCGGATTGGACTTGGTTGAGCCCTTGCTTGATTTCTTGCTTAAAGTTTTTGGTAACTTTTGTGTAGCTTATTTTTTCTACTTCTTGGATAAATTCGTTTTTCTCAATAGGGATGACGAGGGTATATTCTCCCGTAAGGGCATTGGACTGGCCTTGGGTAATGACCGCATTGCTTTTGGGATCCCGGATCACAATTTTTGCTTGGGTACCCCGCTGGGTTTTGGCATCGGTAATTTTACCCGCAATCATCAAAGTAGCCGAGAAGGGTTTTAACTCGGGAGAGGCTTCTTCTACATTGGCAAAGTAGATATCGCCTTCTCGGATGAAGTAGGCTTCGTCTCCATTGGCGGTTAGAACCAAGCCGTAATCGTCTAGCCAGGTGTTGAACGGTGCCCCGACATTAACGACTTCCCCGGGATTTCCATTGGCGTCTAGGACTGTCTTGAAAATATCTAGTCCACCCCACCCGCCATATCCGTCGGAGGCGAAGTAGAGGGTCTTGCCATCGGCGGCAAGGAAAGGAGCGCGCTCATCGCCCAGGGTACTTACGCCCAAACGACGTAGGTAGGACCAAGCGCCATACACATTTTTCTGGCTGATGTAGAGGTCCATATTGCCTTCATAATCGGCCCCCGCGGCTACGATAAAGGTCTTGCCATCGGCCGAAACGGATACTCCGTCGGTGGCGTGGGGGGTGCCGTAGTATGCGATGCTACCATCGGGCCTTTTGTAGGAGGTACCATTTTGCTTTTTGGTATCTAAGAAGAATTGGTTAATTCCGCCTCCCAGTCCGATAGGTTTGCCCCATTGGGCGCCGTAGAGCCTGGCTTTGTAATAGGGTCCTCCGGTATCTTCCCAGGCTTTACCCCAGCTTTGGAAAATCACGCTTTGCCCATCGGGGGAGATATTGGGTTCGTCTTCCCCATCGTAGGTATTGACACTGGGGCCTAAGCAACGGGGGTAGGCCCATCGCCCGTTCATTTTTTGGGAGTACCAGATGTCTCCATCGTGTTCAATTTTTCCGGAATAGTTTCTTTGTACCGACCAAGGTTGCCCTCCGCGCCCCGACATAAAGAAGAGGTATTTCCCGTCGGGGGTGATGTTGAGGTTGGTTTCCCGATAGGTAGTGTTAAGGATGTTTAAGCGCTCCGTACGTATAAGGGTGGGATGTTTTAAAATACGAGGCGGTTTAAACTGGGCCCAAATCAGGGAAATGTTGCCTAAAAATAAGAGTAAAACACAGACTGATTTTTTCATGGTGAAAAGAGTAAGTCTTTGATTATGTAGTAAATATACGAAAATTTAGTCTCTTTTGATTGAGCTTCTTGCTTGAGTACTCAATTTTTCTACTTGTATTTCCTAATAATGCGCTGAATCCCACTAAGGTAACCCGAGCCAAAGATATTTAAATGTACCAATAGGGGATATAAGTTATAAATATCCTTGCGCTGGGCATAACCGGGCTCCAGGGGAAAGGCCTCTTGATAGGCTTGGTAAAATCGGGGCTCAAAGCCTCCAAAGAGTTGGGTAAAGGCCAGTTCGGCTTCCCGGTAGCCATAATAGACAGCGGGATCTATGATTAGGGGAGCGCCCGCTGGGTCACACATATAATTGCCACTCCAGAGGTCTCCGTGGAGTAAAGCTGGGGCCTCCTGAGGGATTAAATTGGGGAGTTTTTCGGCAAATTGGAGGATTTCTTGATAAAAAGCGGGGTCTAAGCGCTCTTCGTACATAGCTTTTCCGGCTTGGGCTTTTAGCCTCTTTTCTCTGAAAAATTCAATCCCATCAGCCATGGGCTCATTGGATTGGGTCAGGGACCCGATGTAATTGTCAAAATCAAGACCAAACTTGGCATAAGTGTGCCGATGTAATCGGGCCAGGCCTTGTCCGAAATCTTCCCAAAAAGTAGGGCTTTCTATTGAAGAGTCTATGTATTCTAGGATGAGGTAAGATTTATCTTGTTTTTTTCCCCAAGCGATTACTTCGGGGGTGGCTAGAGCATCGGCTTGTCTTAACAATTCTAGTCCCTGGGCCTCGGCTTCAAACATGCCTTGCAGTTCGTACACATTAAATTTGACAAAGTAGGGCCGCTCTTTGGTGTTTAAGCGAAGGGTATTGTTGATACACCCCCCAGATACAAACTCAAAAGAAAGAACCTCGGGGGCATAGCCTAGGCTTTCGAAGAGTATGCTGTCAAAAAATTGCAACTGGTCATCGGCAGAGAGCATACGGGCTTATCGGGGCTTAATGGAAGAATAGAACAAGCGAGTACGTGAATTAAGTAGAGGGATCGGTTTCTTGCTTCTGTAAATACTCAATAAAACGCTGGTTGGAACGAAAAAGAATTTCGTAAACATTCTCAAAGTCCCGGATATCTCCGTAGTACGGATCAGGAACTTCTCCTTCGGGCAACTGAGGATCGAATGAACGCATGAGCAATACCTTAGATTTGGTAGCTACGGGCACTTTCTTTTGCATATCCTGAATATTGCGCAGGTTGGAACGGTCCATGGCAACGATGTAGTCGTATTTATTAAAATCGTCGGGAGAGATTTGTCGAGCTCTATGGTTGATGGGGACATTATATTTTTGGGCCGTAGCGCGCGATCGTTCATCGGGCATTTCTCCAATATGGTACCCAGCGGTTCCGGCTGAGTCACATTCTGTCTCGAGGGCTTGTTCGTGGCTTAATTTTCTAAAAATACCTTCAGCCAGGGGAGATCTACAGATATTCCCCAAGCATACAAAGAGAACCTTAATCATACATTCGCTATGTTTACTTTACACTTGGTTTGCTAACTATACAAAAAAAATGCAGAAATGTGCATTTTTGTAAAAACTATTCGAGGTAATTTACGATTCGTCCAAAGCTGTTATTTTTCTGTTAAATCCCCAAGCCTAGGGGAATTATTTTAAGGATTCTAGAATTCAAATCTATCTTTGTGCACCATGAAAGAAGAAAAGAACCCGGATTTGCCCCCATTTTTTAGAACTTGGAATCAGATCTATTGGGCAGTTATTGCTAGCCTTGGAATTTTTGTATGGTTCTTACATGCCTTTTCCCGCTGGTATGCCTAATGCCCAAACCATATAATCGTTAAAGCACTTATGCAGTATTTTGATTGGATCGTATTACTGTGCACCATCTCCTTTATAGTTTTATACGGTCTTTGGAAGAGTCGAGGCCAAAAACGTCTCGATAATTATCTCAAGTCGGGAGGTTCCTTATCTTGGTTTACCATCAGCCTCTCTGTGATTGCCACGCAAGCCAGTGCGATTACCTTTCTTTCTGCCCCCGGTCAAGCCTATACGGATGGCATGCGCTTTGTTCTCTTTTATTTGGGCCTGCCTATAGCCATGGTGGTGGTCTCCAAAGTGTTTATACCGATATACTATAGTCTTCGGGTTATTACGGCCTATGAGTACTTGGAAAAACGCTTTGATGTCAATACGAGGGTGCTCACGGCCTTCTTTTTTTTATTACAAAGAGGTCTCGCCGCCGGTATAAGTATTGCGGCCCCAGCCATCGTTTTATCGGTGATCTTGGAATGGGATACTTTTTGGATCAATCTCATGGTAGGAAGCACCGTGATTTTTTACACGGTATCTGGAGGTTCTGATGCGGTTAGCCAGACTCAAAAGCTGCAAATGATCATTATCCTGAGTGGGATGGCTTTGGCGGGATACTTGGTAATCCATATGATGCCCCAGGAGGTATCTTGGGGGGATGCGATGCGCTTGGCTGGTAAAAGTGGTAAGTTTAATACCATGGACTTTCAATTTGACCTAAGTAATCGCTATAATTTTTGGTCGGGTATCATCGGGGGGTTCTTTTTGCAGATGGCTTATTTTGGTACGGACCAGTCTCAAGTGGGACGTTATTTAGGGGCCAAATCTACGACGCAAAGCAAATTGGGTTTGCTGTTTAACGGGATGTTCAAGATCCCGATGCAGTTTTGTATCTTGTACATAGGGGCGATGTTGTTTATCTTTTATCAATTTAACCAACCGCCTATTCACTTTAATCAATTAGAAGTTAAAAAGCTACAGAACAGCGAACACGCAGAAGACTTTCAAATACTTGAAAAACAATATCAAGAAGCCTTTGAAGAACGAAAAAACCAAGCTTACGAACTCATAGACCGGATGAAAAATGGTAGCCCGGCCGAGCAAGCTGAGGCCGAAAATGCCTATGATCAATCGCAAGAGGTCTTTAAGGCTGTACGGGAAGATACCAAGAAATTGATGTTGGTCAATGATGCTGATAGTAATGTGGGGGATGCCAATTATATTTTCCTGACCTATGTCACGCAGTATCTCCCCCACGGGCTCATTGGCTTGCTAATCGCCGTAATCTTATCGGCCTCTATGTCTACCACAGCTTCTGAGTTGAATGCCCTTGCCTCGACTTCTACCGTTGATATTTACAAACGGGTCATATCCCCGGATAAGAGTGACCACCACTACCTGTGGACTTCCAAAGTACTTACGGTAACCTGGGGGGTGATTGCCATTATATTTGCCCAGTTGGCCACGCGTATGGGTACCTTGATTGAAGCCGTAAACATTCTTGGGTCCTTATTTTACGGGACTATTTTGGGGGTATTTTTATTGGCTCTTTTCTTTAAGTTTGTTTCTTCGCGGGCTACTTTTTTGGCTGCTTTGACCGGAGAGTTGGTAGTTGTCCTTATCTATTTTGAGATGTTTGGCTTTCAAGTAGCTTACCTTTGGCTCAATCTGATAGGTTGCTTAGCTGTTGTTATCTTCGGTAGTGTTTTGAGTACCGTATTTCCACGAACAGCCCAGGAAATAGAAAAAAACCGGCATTTGGACAGTTCTATCTAAGTGGTTCTTATGTTTTCTAGGGGAGATTTTTTTTGATTTTTTAGTGAATTTGCAAGTATCCCGAAAAGATGCTTTATTTTCGGGTTTGCAAGCAAGAAAGCCCTATGAATCTAATAGAAAAAATAAAAGAACTGGCTAAAGCCTATTCTGATGAAATAGTAAAAAACCGCAGACACCTACACGCCCACCCTGAGTTATCGTTTGAGGAAGTTGAAACCGCTCAATACGTATCCCGTCAATTGCAAGATTATGGCTTAATACCCCACGAGGGCATTGCCGGCCATGGTATGACCGTTTTTATTGAAGGCCGAAACCCTCAATCTCGTACCGTAGCTTTGAGGGCCGACATGGATGCCCTTCCGATCCACGAGGCCAATGATGTACCTTACAAATCGACCAAACCCGGGGTTATGCACGCTTGTGGTCACGATGTACATACCGCTTCTTTGATGGGTACAGCCCGTATCCTTTCCCAAATTACGGAGCACTTTGAGGGAACGGTACAACTTATCTTTCAACCGGCCGAGGAAAAATTTCCGGGGGGGGCTTCCTTGATGATCAAAGAAGGGGTCTTACAAGATATTTCTCCGCAACACGCCCGCCCTAAAAGTATTTTAGGGCAACATGTGATGCCTCTCTTGCCGGTGGGTACTATCGGTTTTAGAGAAGGTCGCTATATGGCCAGTGCCGACGAAATTTATATGACCGTAACAGGAAAAGGAGGGCACGGAGCCATGCCCGAAATGGGAATTGATCCGGTTTTGATTAGTTCGCATATCCTTGTAGCCATGCAACAGGTAGTCAGCCGGAATGCCAGCCCTAAAATGCCCTCTGTACTCTCATTTGGTAAAGTAATTGCGCAAGGAGCTACCAACGTTATCCCGCACGAAGTCCACATAGAAGGTACCTTCCGTACTTTTGATGAAACGTGGCGGATGCAAGCCCACGAGAAAATCAAAAATATTGCCCGGGGCCTGGCTGAAGCCATGGGAGGCCACTGCGAGATTGACGTTAAAGTTGGTTACCCCCACCTTAAAAATAACCCGGTGCTTACCCAAAGAGCCCGGAGTTTTGCCGAAAGCTATATGTCTCCCGAAAATGTCGTAGACCTAGATTTATGGATGGCCGGGGAAGATTTTGCCTACTTTTCCCAAGAAATGGATGCCTGTTTTTATCGTTTAGGTACCCGAAATGAAGCCCGGGGCATTGTTTCCCCTGTACACACTCCTACCTTTGATGTTGACGAAAATGCCCTGGAAATCGGAGCTGGACTAATGAGCTGGATTGCCCTTGAAGAATTACGTGGGCAATAGTATTATCCCAAGATTAATTCGTCATTATTAAATCATAATTTCCAAGAGTAGGGATAGTTTACTGCCCATTTTTTAAATACGTTTGCATCTATTAATTCTTCAATTCCGTAATGGGAATGCGATGAACGCTCAGCAAGGGAAATACTACGGGCTAATTGTGCTTAAGCTAGGACTATTCTTGGCGGCTTTTCTAACGGCCGTACACTGGATGGTGCTATCTTTCCAAACTTTAAACTCTTCTTTGATAGAGCAGATCGTCATTGCTACATCCAATCCGTTTATTAGTCTGTTTATTGGGCTTCTGCTTACAGCCATCATTCAAAGCAGTTCTACCATTACCATTACTGTGGTAGCCATTGTGGCTTCTGGTACAATTTCCCTAGAAAATGCCGTCTTTATGATTATGGGGGCCAATATCGGTACTACGGTTACCAGTACCTTGGTTGCCTTGGGGCATGTAACCCACAAGAAAGAATTCAGAAAGGCTATTTCGGCTGCTACCATTCACGATTTTTTTAATATTTGTACGGCACTCATCTTGGTACCCTTGGAGTACTTTTTTAAACTACTCTCAAGATTGGCCAGTAGTATGGCTCAAGGAATGCATTATTATGCCCCCAAAAATGTATTTTCCGTGTTTGACCCATTCGTAGCCCCTTTAGCCCCCTTCTATGAAAACTTCTCATTTTGGATGTTTCAGTACGGGATTTTGAGCACCCTTGCCTCAATTCTGATCCTATTCTTATTGATCCAACTAATCTCTGGGTTTTTCAAAAAACTAATCCTGGATAAAAAGCCCAATTTGCTTGAGAAAATCCTCTTCCGGAATCCCTACCGCTCTTTTTTATTTGGCACTTTGCTTACCGGCTTAATCCAATCCAGCTCCTTGATTTCTTCTTTAATTGTGCCGATTGTTGCCAACAATAAACTATCCTTAAAAAGGGCATTTCCCTTTTTAATGGGAGCAAATGTAGGAACCACCCTCACCGCATTACTGGCCGCTTTTCCCGAATCGGAAGCCGCACTGAGTGTAGCCTTGGCTCATTTTCTTTTCAATTTTATCGGGGTGTTGATTTTTTTACCTATAAAACCAATCCGAAGAATTCCTTTGAAACTGGCCCGGCGTATTGGCCGGGCCACTATACAAAACCGTTTGATGGGTTTTATTTATGTAGTTATCACCTTTTTTGTAATACCCTTTTTGCTGATCTACTTCTCCAACGGATCGCTACGTATTAAGGAATTCCGCTATTATGACCTTTCTCACCCTAAGCAACACAAAGTAGGTATGATGAAGCCCAAAGTTCCACGGACCTACTACCGCAAGCTCATCTATAAAAGTGTGGATATTCCCGATTCTATTGAGCAAATTAGCTACTCTCCCGAAATTTTTGTCCAAATTATTAGGGATTCTTTGTATATTAATCAGATGGCTTACTATTTACGAGAACCGGGTACTTGTTGGAACTCGGTAGATCGCAATGGGCCTTACGAGATATGCCTTGAGGAAGTGATTAGCCCTATGGAATTAAATCGGTCATTTCAATTTGACAGTTGTTACGTTTATTTCAAAACCTACCCCCACAGCGAAGTTAATTATGGCCACCGCCTTTTTATAGCCAGGGATATCCGCCTCGTGGTATGTCACGAATTATTAGACTCTACCCGGCAGATTATTGGCCGAGAAGAACTCATTGGTTTAGTTGAATAAGTCTATTTAGTTTGGCTACTATACATTCATGAAATTTCGCTTTTCTAGTATTATTCATTCTGTTAAGGGTTTTCCTAAGGGGTTTTTATTTTCAAAAACCTCCAAACTAAAGCTCTTGAAATATTTTGCTTTGACATGGGGGGGAGGATTCTTTTTTTTTCTGCTTTTAGACCTGCTTTTTCCTCTTCGAGTGCAATTGGATTATTCCCAAATGATCATGGCTCGGGACTCTACCTTTCTCCACGGATACCTCAATGCATCGGATAAATGGCGTTTTAAAACGGAACTGCCCGAAATTATACCGGCTTTACAAAAAGCTATTATTTACAAAGAAGATAAGTACTTCTACTACCATCCGGGGATTAACCCCATTTCGGTGATCCGGGCCAGCTTACTCAATCTATTGTATTGGAAAAAAACCTCAGGCGCCTCAACCATCAGTATGCAAGTAATTCGCCTGCTCCGGCCCCGAGCCCGCACCTACCGCAATAAGCTGATTGAAATGTTCAGAGCCTTGCAACTAGACTTACATTACTCCAAAGAAGAGATTTTACAATTATATCTCAACCTCATTCCGTATGGAGGCAATATAGAAGGAGTTAAATCGGCCGCTTGGATTTATTTTGAGCGTAACCCGGACAAATTGAGCTTGGCCCAAATAATTACGCTGGCAATTATTCCTAACCGTCCTACCAGCCTTCGACTGGGGGAAGCCAATGATCACATAAGGAAAGAACGTAATCGCTGGCTTCGTAGACTGGGGAAGGCAGACGTATTCCCCGAATCGCAAATCAATAGTGCCTTGGAAGAACCTCTGGAAGTATCCAAGAAACCGACCCCTCGCCTGGCCCCGCACTTGAGTCGCCGTATGCATCGGGATTATCCCAAGGTGCCCATTTTATATACCAGTATTGACCTGGGCACCCAACAACAGGTAGAACAACTAAGTCGAAGACACGTGCAAAGCTGGGCCCAACAAGGCATTCATAATGTCTCCGTATTGGTTTTGGACAATGTTACTGGGGAAGTACGGGCCTACTTGGGATCTAGTGAATTTAAAGACCGCGAACACGCCGGTGAAGTAGATGGCATAGAGGCTATACGCTCCCCCGGAAGCACCTTAAAACCCCTGGCCTATGCCCTAGCATTTGACCTAGGTAAACTAAACCCCAAAACTATCCTGGCTGATGTACCTAGTGATTTTCAGGGTTTTGAGCCAGAAAACTTCTATAAAAACTTTCAGGGGCCCATCTCGGCCGAGCGGGCCCTCATCCAGTCACTAAATATTCCGGCTGTCAAGGTCTTAGAGCGTATTGGTTTGGAAGCCTTTTTAAAAAAGCTTATCCGGGCCAATTTCAGGCAAATCGAAACGGATCAAAAAAAGCTAGGACTCAGCGTTATTTTAGGAGGTTGTGGAGTGAGCTTGGAGCAACTTAGCAACCTTTATCGTAGTTTTAGCCAAGAAGGAAGGTTTACCCCGCTCAGTTTTCTACCCGTGAGCACACCCGACAGTGGAGTAGGCCTCCTCTCCCCATCCGCGGCTTTTGTCACGGCACATATGTTGAGTCAGGGCCAAAGGCCTGATCTGCCTTCTGGGTTTGAAAACACCCATGCGCGCAGTCGGATCGCCTGGAAAACCGGGACTTCTTTTGGGCGTAGGGATGCTTGGAGTATTGGCTTCAATACCCGCTATACGATCGGGGTTTGGCTCGGTAATTTTTCGGGTGAGAGCTCTAGTGAACTTGTAGGAGCCCAAACGGCTACTCCCCTCCTTTTCGAGCTTTTTAATAGCTTGTCACCCCCATCTCCCCAAGATTGGTTTGCCGGACCATTGGCCTTAAAACAGCGATGGGTATGCTCCAAGTCGGGCTTACCCCCCGATACTTTCTGTCGAGAACAGGTCTTGGATTATTATATACCCTTGGTTTCCTCTAGCCATACCTGTAATCATCAAAAGGTATACTTTGTGTCAGAAGACGAGTCTGAGTCCTATTGTATGCATTGTTTGCCTTCCCAGAGCTTTAAAAAGAGACTCTATGATCATTTTAAGCCTGAAATAGCAGTTTTTTATCAGGCTATGGGCTTAGATTGGAATAGTCCACCACCGCACCATCCCCAATGTACCCGGCCATTTGAAACCAGCGGTGAGCCTCCTCTCATTACCTCACCCAGTGCCGATCGAGAATACCTTATTGATCGCGATGCCCCTGCGCAGTTACTCTTATCGTGCCGGGCCGGCAATGATACTAAGCAAATTGATTGGTATATCGATGACACCTTTTACCAGCGTGTTCCCGTGGGAGAAGAGTTGTTTTTTACTCCCGAAATAGGCAAGCATACGATCTCATGTACCGATGACAGAGGGCGCACTTCGCATATTGACATTCGAGTGCTCTATCAGTAAGGTATGGGCCTTCCCAAGTTATAGGCGTTTTGAGCCAAGATTTTCAACATTGTTTCTACAGAATATTGAGTCCCAAAACAATTCCGTAGCTGGTGTATTTTGAAGTAAACTCAACTGAAGTTTTTAATATTTCTCGGCGGGCCCCATACCGAAATTCCAGACTCACCCTATTGTTATAATTGAAGCCAAGACCAGCCGCCAAATTACCGGTAGAACTGATTATCAAATCAGGATCTTGCTCAAAACTGATCAAAGAATTGTCTAAATCTATATCCAATAAGAAATGAGCATTCAGGAAAATTCGTGATTTTTTACTTAAGAAAAAGTAATGCCTGATACCCAAGGGAAGCTGTATGGATTTATAATCTACCACTGTTTCCTTACCACTAAGCATCTGATCCGTTTTGTAGGATTGAAAGGTTGGCTCCACCAAAAGAGCCCATTTACCCTTATTGAAGGGTAGTATGTATTCAAATTCTATCCCAAAACGGGTAGCTGGCGAACGTCTAATCTTTCCCATGCGAGAAGAAGCCAGGTTAGTGTTAATCTGAATAGAGCCAAAGTTAATCCCAGGCCTTAAATAAATGTTGAGGGCATCTCGCTTTTCTAACTGTTCAAAGTTGACCGGATCTTCGATAATTTTAAAACATGCATTATACTTAGTAAAGTATGCAATCAAATCTTTCTGTGTGTAGCGTAGTTTCTCAACATCTCGGGGGTACATTCCTTCGCATTTGACATTATTCCATAATTGTAATCGAAAGCGATTTACTTCTCCCAAATGTTGCCCAGACGCTCGGTACTTTTTATATACTAAGGCTTGGATATCCCCCCCGTCTTTGCTGTAATAAAATCGCACATAGTCTTTGTGCTCATATATGTAAAGCTCGGCTTTCCCTTCTACTAGGGTTTTAAGGAAAAGGGTATCCATGTCCCAATCCATTTCTTTATGTTTACTCAAGCGGTTTAGATAATTACTTGAGCGGTCAATCTTCACATAAAAGCGTTTGTATTTGGAGAAATCATCTATCCCAAACTCCATCACCTCCTCAATCTTCTTCACGAGATGCTTATCTTCCATCTTTTCTTTGTAAGAAAACTTTTTTGGATTGTTTTTCCAGTCCACATTTTTGATAAATACCGCATGACGTTTTCCTGCATTATCGATATAATACCCTTCTTCATACCGGATTTGCGCGGTCCCCACCGTATAACATACCATGACGAACCAAAAGAGTACGCTTGCTTTCATGAAAATTAATCTTTTTACTTTTTACTATTTCCTGCCAGGAATAAAAACCCGATCACCCAAGACTTATACCAATACTATGAAATTGCATAAATCAATTGCATCGAAAAACCATTAAGGATTATTCCAATAAAAGTTTGAGATGTATAGGTAGTAATAGGGTAGGTATTCAGAAAAGGGATTTCCGACTTCCCTTATTGGCTCTTATGCAATATACTTTGATTCTACCGCTTGATCAAGCTTTGTGAACCCAAGGAAGGGCCTAAGGCCTTTTTTAACATTATTTTAGCGTGAGCGGATATGGGCCTAAGGCAAGCATTGGTATATAAAAAAAGGAATGGAGCATTCCATCCCTTTTTTAAAAGCACAACGTACTCTAAGAGGAGATCATTTATTTTAAGACGAGCTTTTGCTCAAAATGCTGCCCGTTCTGGCCTACTAATCGAATTAAATATAATCCGGGAAGCCAAGATTTTAAGTTTAAGCTCACTTTTTCGGATTTTGCCTCGCGTTCCAAAAGGAGTTTTCCTTGATCATCGTAAATAAATATCCGCTCTGGCCTGATACCAGGTACTTCCAACTCAACCGGGCCAAAGGTTGGATTGGGAAATATTTTCAAGCTCGTTTGTTCTCTGGGAAAGGTAGAAGTAACCGTTTGATCCAAATTAAACCGAACTTCGCCTAAACCCGCACACCTCATCGGCATTTGTGCTGTTTCTAAGACCGTAAATAGTACAAACCTGATCCGGGTACCGGTAAAATCTGGCCCAGCTTGTCCGGCATAATCTCTCCTTCCAGTGGCCGTATCCAGATGTATCTCACCCCACGATTGCCAAACTTGTCCATCCAAGGAATAGTCTACCGCCAAACGGGTCGCTCCCATGTGACCGTCTCCGGGCACATTATAATTCCATATGGTGCTGTTTGTCAATGGATAGGTGTACCCCAAATCAAACATCAGCCAATAACTTTCGCCTCTTTGGGTATTAGGATTGGCACTGGGTGTACACGATAACCATTGCTCGCTAGGTCGGGTGTCATGGGTAAACCCTGAAGGCCACTCCTGAGCCCAAAGATCGCAAGAGGCTATTATACACACGAGGAAAATATAGATAGATCGTAGCATATTTCTATAAATTAGGATTTTAGGAAACCGATAGGAAGTTGGGGAGAACCTGGACTATAGAAGTTACCGATATTCGGTAAGACTAAGGACAGATCATTGGGTGAAACGCCCATCCAAAGGGCTAATTCAGCAAAATACTGATCGGTAGCCGTAGTAGGGATTAAGACCCCACCCCCAACATCCAAATTATTATGAAGCGCCAGGTCAGGGTATTGCCCATATACTTCGCCTCCCTTCACATGCCCTCCCATGACAAATGTATTCCCCCCCCATCCGTGATCGGAGCCATTACCATTGGATGTAAGGGTACGGGCAAAATCGGATATTCCAAAAGTTGTTACACAGTCGGCTACCCCTAATTCTTCCAAGGCAGCTTGAAACTCTCCCAGGGCTTTACTAACCACGCCCAGCATCTGGGCTTGTGTATTAATTACTTCATCGTGGTGGTCCCAGCCTCCAAACGAAATGAAAAAAGTTTGCCTTTTCATATTGAGGGTCTTACGTGCGCCAATGGTACGGGCAATCATTTCAAAATTGGGAGAAATCGGACTTGAGGAAAAGGAACTGTTCAAAGCTGGGGTAGAATTGAGTGCTTGGCTAAATTCCTGATTGGCCTGAATACCTACGTTAATTGTGTTCACATACGTTTGATGGAATATGTTTTGGTATTGTAGTTCCAGGAGGCTATTGACCGCTTGGGTACGAATCTGCTCCAAAAATCCCTCTCCTTGGTAGCCATTGATCGTTTTTGCGCCTATCCCCGGCTCGATGGTATACTCAACCGTTTTATTACCGGCTTGAAAAACATTATTGCCCGAGAGGGAAATATTCATAGATACATTTTGGTTTCCATTGAGGCTTGAGAGTAGATCGGCCATCTTCCCTCCCCAACCAATCGCATTGCGCTCATTGGGTACCGAGGTTTGCCAATGCATGATTTGGTCAGAATGGCTAAACAAACCCAGCGGGATTTTCAAGGAGTCATTTTGAAACTCTGCTTTGGTCATAGGCTCCACCAAAGTCCCTATGTTTGATATAAATGCCAGTTTTTTATCTTGATAAAGCTGCTGCACCTCCGGCATAGACGGATGAATGCCCAAGTCTATACCCGTTTGAAGGCTTGTACGTATCGGTAATAAACCGGCCTGAGGCAGGGCCAAATTGGAACGGGTTGCGCTGTAGGCCGCATGCTCACTGGCTCCCCGGGGCACCAACATATTAAAACTATCGTTTCCTCCGGCCAGTAGAATGCAAACCAGCGCCCGGTAATCCTCCGAATCTGGAACATTTTGGGCATTATTGATTGCTGCTGCCTGAACTTGGCTCAAGCTCATCCAGGTTGATAAAAAGGGTAAGGTACCCAGAGAGGCACAACCGGCTTTATGTAGAAAGTTTCTTCGGTTCATGAGACGTTTGTTACGTTTGTATATTTATCGGATCACATTATAATCTGGGGATACCAGTATGAGATAGACCGCCAAAGCCAGGCGCTCCATGAGATTTTCATCCTCGGTACTGAAATCACGCATAGCTTTTAGAATGGCTTCTCGGCTAGGGGCCGAAAGTTGATCGTGGCACAGAAGTAGGGAAAGCTCATCTAATATCACTTCTGGCTTGGGCTCCAACCACGCAGAGTCTTCTCGAAATCTGACTATCACCGAGTCGGGCACCTCTTGTTCTAAAATTTCATAAATCTCCCCAGTTTCCATCAAGTATTGATCATTAACCCACGTATCGACCAAGTTGAAATAGGCGATTGAAGTGGCCGTATTATGCAGTTGAAATTCTGGGGCTACCAAATTGGCCTGAGCTACCGGACCATTGGGCTGATAATCGGGTAGAAAAAAGTTGAAAACGCTGGGCGCCAACAAGGGCAATTGCCGCACTTCCTCAAAAACATACATGGGCAAATTAGGGTAGTTATTGCTTTCATTATACGCTTGGAGTGCTTTCAAAACGTGGGTATACCGGATCATCGGCTCCCGTAATTTCCCATGACTTGGATCGGCCAGCCACTGAGGGTCACGGGCCTCCGGATCTAGTAAAATTGCCCTGACTACTGCTCCCAGGTCTCCGCGTACTCCTTGGCCATTGTTCGAAAAAACCTCCGATACTCGCCGCACATAGGCCGGACTCGGATTCGATTTTACCAAGCGTTGAATCAAACGGTAAGAAATAAACGGGGCGGTATTGGCATGCTCTGAAAGATGCTTTACGGCCATCCGAATATCTTGCAATCCACTTTGCCCGGCAGGTACCACAAATCCGTTTAGTAAATTTTTTGGGCCGGGCTCATGGTGCTCTTCATACATACGCATGGGTACCAGAAAATCAATATCAAAAGCCGTCGGAGGGCTGCCAAAGGTCCCATCTTCTGCCCCATCCCCTAGGCCCGTAAATACCTTGGCAAACTCTTTAATATCATCGTTATTGTAGGTTGGGATCAGATTTCCTTGGGCATCTTTTTTTAAGGTACCATCTAGGTTTAACTCAAATAAACCAATGGAAAAAAGCTGCATGACCTCCCGGGCGTAATTTTCATCTGGTCGGGTATTCGCTTGCAAATCCGTCTTCGGATTGTTCAAATGGCTCAGGTACTGCCCCATAACCGGGTGCATGGTGACATCCCAGAGTAGGTCTTCATACCTGCCAAAAGAATTCCTTAAGAGCATATCGTAATAATTACACAGCTCATAAGCAAAAGGCTCTTCAAATTGGCCAATTCCGGATACCACAAAAATCTCACTGAGGGCCAAAGCCACCCTTTGCCTCAATAAATCTTGCCCAGTCATGGCCACTTGCCACCAGCCCGCTTGAAACATAAAACCATATTCACCCGCTAATTCGTAGCACATATCTTCATTCCCCCCACTAGCCAGGCAAAAGGCATAATATGCCTCGAGGGTATTTTCTAATTCGGTTTGCAAGGAGCTTGGTGGCACTTTTAGCTGTTGATCGATCCATTTGGCAAAGCCCATCTTGGCTACCGCATCTATTAATGAGCGGTTGGCCCCTAAGGTGGCTTGGGCCAAAAAGCGGGAAGCCTGTACTTTCATATAGGCACTGTCTAGCCCATTTCCATCCACGGTTACTTGGGCAGAGTGCGCTCCAACGTGGGGGGAGCCACTTACCCGAAGCAAGTTATCGTGACCAGCACCCACATAATCTCTGTAAATTTGGGCTTGAGCAAGGCCACTGTTTATCCAAAAAAAGCACATCCATAAAAGGACAATTTGAGTAAGGTGTGACATAGGGTTTTATTACTTTGTTCGCCCATAAGACGAACCCGTAGCTCCCTACCCTACCCAATTCCCAAAAAAAGTGATGAAATAATTCAATAGTTAATTCTTTGGGGCTTCCCCGGCCCCTATTCAATTGGGGCAAAAAGGAGACTCCTGCTAGCATGGGCCGGGTCGGGCCACCCAGCCAAGCCCGAGCCGGCCCCCGCACGTCCAGC
>CAWUIO010000127.1:0-17481 GCA_963922455.1 uncultured Microscillaceae bacterium | reverse complement strand
GATAATTTCACTAACAAATATGCGGTTCTCAATTAATCTAGGGAATATATCAGAAGTGGAAGGAAATTGATGCAGCTCTAATTTTCCGACGCTTATTTTAATAGCAATTTCCCACATACTGGCCACGCTTACAGAAATGTTATTATCTATATTCTCAATGGTAGCCTGTGCCTTGGGTAATAATTCTGCATTGCCATCGAGAAACCAGATTAAAGCGTGAGTGTCTAGAAGATACTGCACTACATATAGTCTTTAAAATCTTCCAATGGCTCATCAAAGTCTGGAGCCATGTATTTCACAAAACCTTTCATGCTCCCAAATTTACGCTTCTCTAAGGTAGTCTTCTTTCCTTCATTGATTTGCTCAACCATTTTATCAATGGTCTCTTTGAGCTGCTCCAATTTCTCAGGAGGAAGCTTATCAATATTTTTTTGGATATAAGATTGTAATTCAATAACTGTCATGATCTTTTCCGTATTTCTTTAAGTATAACGCAAAAAGGAGAATAATATCTCAATTACCCCCTTTACTGGCCCTTCAAAGAAAAGGCCCCCGTCTGTGGATCACGCTTCAACTTATCCCAAGGAGCTAGTAAGCCTTGTACGCTCACATAAACACCTGGCGCAAGCGTTTGAGCTGCTCCAATGGCCATGCCCAATTGCAGATCCGCATCCGAATCGGTAAAACGCTCAGGCTGCATGGCACCCACTAAAACAATTACTTTGCTGGGAATATCGGTAAGTACCGAAGCCGTTTGTAAAAGTGTATCCGTGCCGTGAGTCAAAATAATTCGGTCGGTATGTACTTCTTGGCACGTTTCCCGAATCAAACGACGATCGCTCGCAGTAAGCTCTAAACTGTCTTTTTTGAGCAGAGGCATTACATCATACTGAAAATGAACTTGAGGGCGAACTTTCTTAAGAATACGGATAACCGCTGGCGCCCCTATCTCAAATGCCCAGCCTTGATGGGAGTGCGGATAGTCTTTGTCCATAGTCCCCCCCGTTTGAATGAATAAAATACGCATGCCTTCCTTTGGTTTTGGATATATGCCGAAAAGTAATAAATAAATTAATATAATCCGACCACGCTTACTTTTTGTTGCAAATTAGAATTTACCTACAAGAAGCGTTTTTGCTCAATTTTACGTTAGGATATAAACATTCAATCGCACAAGCTCCTACTGCCCTATGATCCGCAATACCCGACTAGCTACTGCCGAAGAAAAGGCTACAATCATCCGATTTATACACTGGCAGGAAAACCCTTCCCTCACTGAGGAGGAATTACAAACATTTCCCGGTTCATCTAACGAACTGCAAGTATACTGGCAATCAGTCAGCTTTATAGTTATCGAGATCCAAAATTACGAAGAAAGGCTGGTCGTGGTCAACCGGGTCAGCAGCAATACCAGCCATATGCTTGATGTTTGGACAGTCCACTACCTGTTACAAGAAGACAATACCGTCATCGATCTCAACGAAGCCGAGTATTAATGGTGCCATACCTCTAAGAATATCTCCTAGGGGCTTCCCCGCGCCTAAAAAAACATGCGCCAAAGGAAAATCCTTGCAGCGCGGGTCGGGCTGTCACTACTCGCTGCCTCTCCCCGCAGGGCCCACACGAGCTCAAACAGGCCGTTCCATCCCTAAGCCATTCAAAACAGATTAGCCAAAATTATTATCAGGAATTATCTTTCTTAGAGCCTAGCTTGTCAATGATTTGGTGTAGTAAGGCTTTGATCTCTTTATTTTCTTTTTTAAGCTCCTCTAGATGCTCACTTTGTTGATGAAACCGGGTCAGGAAAGACTCAAAATCTTCTACTACCACTAGGTCTTGAGGGCCACTATCCCCTACTTCTCCGGGGAGCTCAGCCTTGAAAATATCTTCTATCTCTAGATATTTTAGTACTGCAATTAGGCGCACAACGGAAAACTTTGTTTTGCCATTTTCCATATCCGAGTAAGTCACCGGGTTTAGGCCTAGGTCTTGAGCAATTTGCTTTTTACTAATTCCACGAGATTTTCTTTCTTCCAAAATGCGGCTTACAATCTGCTCGTAGAGATTTCCGGTGTACTCATTTAAATCCATAAGTTTATCTGTGTGAGAAGAGAAATTCTTTTAACCAAGAAAAATTCTTCTTATTTTTCTTTATAAATAAGATATTTTCTTTATAATTGCATTATTAAGTAAGATTTACTCTTGCTTTAAGATTTTCTCTTAGCCTCCACTGAGAAATATTCTTACTTTGGTTTGACTTCATTATCCTTCTTTAGTCTATGACAATACGATCAAAGATACGGTCTTCGGGACAAAAAGTAAAATGGGCCCATTTACAGAAAGAATCTTTCTTAGAAGATCTCTTAGCAGCTAAACCCAAAGACTACGCCGAACGAAATTATCTATACTACCTAGTAAGCGCTTGGCTCAGCTATCCCCTTCAACTGATATCCATCCTGGCCGGTTCTTATCTGCTCTACGATACCATGCGTTTTGGCCAGGTAGAGCTTAGTATTTTCAAACAAGATTGGATATTAGCCATCATAGGGCTCCTCATTTTTCTGGGAATTGAATCTCTACGCCGCTGGTTGGTGAGCACTACTGGGTACAACTATCTCACTACATTTCGCATGGTAGAAAACCGGGTCCGACCCGGACAATGGATCCGCAGTAACTTGATGACCTTGATTTTAATTTCCTCTCTATTGGTTAGTTCGGGTACTTTGGGTGTATACAAAGTAGTCCAAAATCACGCTCCGGAAGCTAAAATCTTGGATATCCAAGCTACGTTAAGCCCCTGGGACGAAAAGATCCAAGAGACTCAGGATCAAATTCAAGGTTTACATGAGAATGTCAACCAAATTATTGCTCAAAAACAACAAGAGTTAAAAGATAAACGAAGCTATGCCCGATGGAAAGGAAAAGACTACTTACTTCCAGAAGTGAAGGAAAGGCACGTTCGCTATGACCGGCAAGTAGCTAATATGCAAGAGCAACAGCAAAAATACCTAAGCTTGGCGGAGCAATACGAAAAACAAAGAATAAGTGAAAAAACACAGGTAGAAAGGCAAAACAAAGCCCAAGAAATTGCAAGTGGTGAGCACAAAGAGCATTATGCCCTGGTGACAGCTGGCGTATGGCTTCTATTTGAGCTAATATTGAGCTTTTTTTTGGCCTACCCCTGGATCTACCTTTTTTATTGTAAAAAAGAACTCTTGTTAAACCCTGAAGCCTCTCTAAAGACCACGGAGGCTCGCAAGAGCCAAGCCCTTTACTTAAACTCTCAAGGGCAGGTAGTTAAAAAATCAGATGTATCTGCCGATACCGAGGTGAATGAGCCTGGGTTGCCAGAAATTGGTTTTTCAAAATGGTACCAAAAAGAACCTGAACCTCAAAGCTCCTTCAAACGTACCAGCAAGCTCAAATCAGAGCTTAGAGGGGGGGGATTTTATACGGTATGTGCCCACTGTGGAAAAGAGGAGATTAAAAAACGCCCGGCTAAGTATTGCAGTGATCCATGCCGAACCCGAGCCTGGAAAGCCCGAAAATCATTAGAAAAGCAACAAGTATAAATAAGTCAAGTGTCGTAATGGAAAAAGCCTCCTACTTGGGATGGCTTTTTTTGTTTTGGCTGAGGGATAGAGCGGCCTGTTTGAGCTCGTGCGGGTCCTGCGGGGAAAAGCAGCGAGTAGCGAAAGCCCGACCCCCGGGCACTTACTTCTTATTGGGGTATTCATTTTACTCCGGGGGGCAGCCCCAAATTTGAGATTCCTCTGTAAAAAGCAAAATCCCCTCTCGACTAAATCGAAAGGAGACTTATGCGCTTTTGATACAGTAGATAAATTAGCTTTTCATTTTTTGGCGTAACTTCATCAAAAAATTATTGAGGCGGAATTTACTTTTTTGAAAAAAGTTACCTTTATATTCTTTACGCGATACCAGTTTATCGTCTAGCCACTCTTCTATTGCGCTTTGAGGTGGGCAGGTTACCCCCACAAAATCGGCAAGTTTTTGGGCCGTTGCGTACTTTTCGTTCATGATATCCTCAAAGGAGGTATGGAAGTATTCATAACTGCTGTACTTTTCCATTGCCTGATCTCCAAAATCTCTCCATCGTTGGATGTGTTGGGCGATGTCTTCGGGGCTGGCACTCAAGTGCTTTTCGCTCATACCCTTGCTCTGGCTCCACATCTTTTGTAGAGACTTCACCATAGCATCCATTTCTCTTTGGGTTACGATTACTTTAAAATCGTACTCAGGCATCAAGTGGGCCATCTGAAAAATACAGATATACTTAGGAGATTTGATAGCCAACATGTCCTTCCCCACAAAGTTTTTCTTGAAGTACTCTCGGAAAGTTTCCATGCTTTCGGCCGCGTTGGCTTCGGCATCTTCCATACTTGGCGGTTCTGGAAGCGGGCCATCAAAAAATGCCGGAAGCTCTTTTTTAAGCATCTCGATGTAATCCGGATCTTCAAAGTACCCTTTGGGGTTCCGGATGTCCTTATAATTCGTTGTTACAGGGATGCCTAAGGTATTGATCAAGCCCATAAGTGCCGAAGTACCTTCTCTGCCCATTGCGTAGGTGACAAATACAATTGTTTTTTTCATGTCAGTCTTAAAAAGTTTGTAAAACAGAAATGAATCCTCGATAAGTACAATTTTGAGGAATTTTAAAAGGAAATGGAGCTGGACTTTGAACGTTTCGCGCGTAAAGATAAAGTATTTTTATCAATGATGAAAAGGCTGACTTTCAGTTTATCCAGGGACTAAGTAAGTAGCCTGGATAAACTAAAACCCCAAGTGAGTAATATTCTGAGAGAGCTTTATTTAGTACAATGCCATATCAAAACGGCGGCGGTATTTTTGGGTAAGCGGATGCTCCCTTCCCCATTGATTAAATAAAGCAATGATGGCTTTCCGGGGCAGCTCTTCAGCATATTCCTTGTTTAGCATGACCATCTCAATTAAGCTTTCTAGGGTTTCTTCGTACTTTTCACTTTTGATATTGTTTTGAGCTTCGTTCATTAGGGTAGCAAGTTTCGTTTCATCAGCTGGTAAGTAGTTCATGAATGCAGCAAGGTCTTTAATATGCTCTACCTCCTGGATCCACTTGGGTTCAATTTTTAGGCCCTCCAACAAGGCAAGTGCTTTCTCTGAATTACTAAGTACAAGCTGCCCAGACAGGGCTATCCGGGCTTCTCCTACATCTGGATTCTTTTCGACAAAATTTTCCAGGGCTTTTATCAACTGTTCTTTATCGTCCTTGTGAGTATCTAGCAGCCCACGTAAAGCTTCTTTACGCTCATCGGGTAAATGCTCACGTAGCCAACGCTCTATTTGAGGCTTGGGTAGGGCTCCCGTAAATTCAGCAATGACTTCGCCTCGGTAAAACATTTTAACGGCTGGGATCCCGCGGATATGGTACTCCTTGGATACCTCAGGGTTTTCGTCTGTGTTAACCTTGACCAAGGTCCAAAGTCCAGCTTGTTCTTGGGCCAGTTCTTCGATAACTGGAGTTAGGTAACGGCAGGGCCCACACCAGGGAGCCCAGAAGTCAACCACTACCGGTAAGCTTTGGCTGGCTTCTAATACAATCTGATTAAAATCTAGGGACATATGCTCATGATATTTTGAGTGAAAATACAGTTGGCAAACAGGTTTTTTTTGAAGAAAATTCTCAGGAGGGAGGGGGAAATTTATATTTTATGACATTTTGTCTTTAAATAAATTCTGATATAAGCCTTTAAGTGACAAAATGTCTTATTTTCGATTCATAAATGCGTTTTTTTGGCTTTGGTACTCTCCTTGTCTAATACTTAGTGAATTTAAAAACAAAGTATTTAATAACCATAAACGAGAAATTTATCATGCTTACCAGATGGAATAAACCTGCTCACGTTTTCAATTTACTTGACCGTGTTTTGGACAATGAATTTCATTTTACTGCCGGTAGCGATACCTTCAAGAGTGTCCCTGCGGTAAACATTAGTGAAGATGAAGACAACTTTACTCTTGACCTAGCTGCTCCCGGTTTAAGCAAAGAAGATTTTAAAATTGAAATCAATGACCGCATCTTATCAATCTCGGCCGAACAAAAAACCGAATCTGAGACAGATGAGAAAAAATTTAGACGCAAAGAATTTAGCTACACCACTTTTAAGCGTTCCTTCCGGCTTCCTAAGTTGGTAAACGGAGATGCCATTGAGGCCCGCTATGAAGATGGTGTATTATCGCTGCAAATCCCTAAGCTAGAAGAAGCCAAGCCTAAGCGAAAAGAAATTGCAGTTTCCTAAGGATAGTGATTTGATAGATTAGTAGAAGTGAAAGTTTTAAATAGAGGCCATCCCATGGATGGTCTTTATTTTTGGCCACCCAGCTGGGGATCAAATGTTTAGAGATAATAAGCGCCTTTCTGGCAGTATATGACAAATTTTCTGGATAAAAATTTTTCTCGCTACTAGTCAAAGGTTTAGGTTGGCAGTAGATAAAAAGGGGCTTATACGCTCGATAAAGGCCTTTTTTTTGTTTATCTTTAACTAATTGCTCATCTAAAACCCTACTCCCATGGCCAACATTGCTTACTTTTCGTTCAAAAACTTGTTATTAGGTTTGGCAGAATCCATCCAGGGATTTGTTTTGGAAACCAAGGAAGAAGAACCAATATTTGACTCTTCTAATACAGATTCTACCCGAGCCCGGTTCCGGGTATCGGTCAATGACTTAAAAGTTATTTCCAGTGCTTTATTGTATTACAAGAAGTTCCTTTTGAAGCGTAAAGATTTTGACAAAGCAGAGGCAGTTGCCCAGGTGGATGAACGGATTTATCAATTGATCTTATCTCTCGACCAAGAATTAGAAGCTGCCGCCGAAACAATCGCCGCATAAGATTTTAAAATATATTTGTTTAGAGACCTGTTGACGAGTCAACAGGTTTTTTTTCTTTAGAGCATGGCAAATAGTGTAATTAAAAATATAAATTGTTACTTTGTAGAAAAGGCTGTTAAATTCTGGTATTATGCCCGCTCGTAGCATCGCCATCGTCAACCACAAGGGAGGGGTCGGCAAAACCACCACTACCCTTAACTTGGGTAAAGCCTTATCCCAGCGAGATAAGCGCGTACTCATCCTGGACATAGATCCTCAGGCTAACCTTTCTCAATCCATCGGCATTGAAAATCCGGAACTTAGCACCTATGATGCTTTGTGTTCCCAAGAGTCCTTACCGATTGTGAATATTGGTAAGTTGCTGGACATTGCTCCGGCCAATCTTGCCTTATCTGGAGCAGAGCTAAAACTTATCCAAGAGAAAGATGGCTATTTCAAGCTTCGGGATGCTTTGGTTCCGGTGCTGGATACATATGACTTTATTCTGATTGATTGTCCACCATCCCTGGGCATCTTAACCATCAATGCCCTAATTGCTGCCCGAGAGGTGATGATTATCGTACAAGCGCAATATCTAGCCATACGAGGGCTTAATACTATACTAGACCTGATTGACGAACTCAAAGCTGAACTTAACCCGGAACTGCAACTGAACGGTTTACTGCTTACCCAAATCAACCGTACAGTGGTAAGCAAATCAATTATCGAATCACTACGAAACGAGCACGGAGATAAAGTTTTTATCAGTATAATTCGCCAGAATGTAGCCCTAGTAGAAGCTTCCATGGTAGGGCAAGATATTTTTACCTACAATTCACAAGCCCCGGCGGCTAAGGATTATGAAAACTTGGCCGCCGAAGTGCTTAGTAGTCCGCTTGCATAAACTTTACCCCCCTTTAGGTACCTATGGCAAAAAAAGGAAAATTTGACGACATCTTAAGTGGTGCTGTAAAACGTAAGACGCAATCTGAATCAAGCATCAAACAAAACATTCACATAGAGGAGGAGCTTCGAGATTTTATTCCACCTTTATCTGAAGAAGAATTTGCTCAGTTAGAAGATAACATCCTACGCGAGGGCTGTCGGGACGCCTTAATCTTGTGGAAGAATAAAGATCAATATGTACTTATCGACGGGCACAACCGTCATCGAATTTGTTCTGCCCATAAACTAGACTTCAAAATAGAACTTAAGGATTTTAAGGACCTTGACCAAGTCAAGGAATGGATGATTCTTAACCAACTAGGCAAGCGAAATATCAGTGAGCTCGCTAAGTCTTATCTTCGAGGGGAGCAATACGAATTAGAAAAGAAAAATAAAACACATAACCTCAAACAGAACCAAAAATCTCCGAAGGGTCAAAATGAACTTTCGGTCAGCACAGCGCAACGATTGGCCGAGATAAATAAGGTTTCAGAATCTACCATTAAGCGAGATCAGAAATATGCCCAGGGAATTAAGAAATTGACAGGTAATGATACTTTATTCAAGTGGAAAATTTTGAATAAAGAATTGGATCTATCCAAAGATACAGTTTCTCGCCTGGTGGAGTTAAAGTCTCCTCAGTTAAGGCAATTCAGAGAGCTACTTCACCAAAACCAACTCAAGCAAGCTCTTGACTACGTAGAACAACTTGACAAACCAGCTCCCCAAAAACCTGAACCTAAACCGCAAAGCGACCTACAAGTTCATCAAGGCAATATCCAAAAGGCTTTACGGCGCTTTGCCAGAGAACCCAACGCTGAAAATTATCAACAAATAGAGTTGCTCATTGCCCAACTTAAGGAGTTTATAGCCAAAAAGGCATAAAAAAAACTCGCTTCTTCCCGGAAACGAGCCTTTTTGGAACATTCTTCAACCAGCTATGCATTGAGTCTTAATCTCAACTGATTAACTAATTGACCAATAATGTACCAACATATTAAGTGCTTGTATACCAGCATTTTAACCTATTGAAACCCACTGTATTTTCCCAAATTTGGGAATAAATTCCTATTTTGAAATAGGCCTTATCTTCGCTCAATCAACTCCTCCAATCAAAAAAGCCCACTTCAGGGAAGCAGGCCTTTTCTTATCTTCAACCAGCTATGCGTTGAGCTGTGAACTTGCCTACCATATACCCAATCCTGTACCACTCCTATAATGTTTTGATAATCAGTATTTTATGCTATTTTATACTTTTCGCACCTTCTTTTTATGAGACCATCCTTCCAAAATTGATAAATCTTATTGGCTGGGTTTAAAGCTCTTACAATTTATAGGAACTTGAATGGGCTGCCCCCGGCATAGCACACGAGCTTAAATCTTAGGTAAATGGGTGCTGGCCGGGGTCGGGCTTTCGCTACTCGCTGCCTTTCCCCGCAGGGCCCACACGAGCTCAAACAGGCCGCTCTATCCCTCAGCCAAAAAACTCCAGGTAAAAGAGTCTTTTGCTTAGCATCTGAGCATTTTAAACAAGATGATGGAAGAGAATAAAAATTTTGTTTAAAAAAATAACAAATATTCGAAGATATGTTTGTTTTTTTCCCAAAACTGACTCATATTTGCTTATGTATTGAGCGATTCAAATTCTAATACTCAACAATTAAGCAATGAACCCGATTCACTCACAAGTCAATGAAGAAGTTTTACCAGGGAAAGACCGGCACCGCCAAGCTACCCTCAACTTCAAAAAACCAAAACCGGTTAAACAATTAATTGATAAAGCCTTACATCAATTATCCAGGCAACTCCGGGATAAGGTTGGGCACTTAGAAAGAGAAATAGATCAATTGCAAACAGAAAATGCTTCGCTTAGAAACCGTCTGTTTGATATACAATAATGTAACTCTGTTTGAAAAATTTAATTAAAACGATATTCACATGGCAAGTTTATCACTCATCACACCCAAGTCCCTTTTAGTCAAGATTGCTGATATGTTTCAAGGTCCGATAGATCACCCTGGGATAGCTTCTCCGGAGGTTAAATCGGAAGATAAACCAAGCGGAGCAATCAATAAGAAATTAACCGTGAGCAAGTCTAAGCCATCCCGTCTAAGTATTAGCCTGGATGATCTTAAAATCATCTCTACAGCATTATTACATTATCGAAGAAGCTTGACCAAGATGGGGGAACAAGATAGAGCAGAGGGAATAGCTCGGATAGATCAAAGATTTTATGAGATGATTATGGCTTTGGAAACCCAAGAAATGACAGCCGATCAAGCGGCTTAAAATATAAAAAAATCTACCTAGTCAGTTGTTTTTGAATCCCGTTTCGGAAAGCCGGTCTGAATTTCAGATCGGTTTTTTTTGAGGTATAAACAAATATATCTAATAAAATTCCAATCTCCAAAACCAGGTCTTCTTTCATTAGTCTGGCTGCATTTCTAACCACCTTTCCCCTAGTTCTGAAGAATTAAAATCCTGTAAAGCACAAGAACCTGATTTTCTTCTTTTGAAAAGCCGAGGAATAGACCATAAACGACGCGTTTTTTTTGATACCACCAAAGCTGCTGCTCGGATGCTCGAGCAATTAGATAAAAAAAGACGAGCTTCCTGGCTTAGTGGATTTTTTGCGTCCGACTTGATTATAATCTTTGTGTTTTCTCGGCTAGGATCTAGTTCGTATAGATTGCTGACTAAGTGGATGATGTCAGAGGGTTCCAGCCTATGATGTGATTGTATACAAACCTCAGCAATACCATCTCCCCGAATCTGGATTGCTTCAAAAGGTCCATCGGCTGTTTGCTTTGTGTGCTTAGGGATCCGTCCCATATAGGTTTTCCTTTTTAGTTGACTAACTCATAACTGCTTCCTCTAAAAGGACTCTAAGGTGGTATTATTGTCACTGAGTACCCCATAAAAAAAGCTCGCTTCTTCCCGGAAACGAGCCTTTTTGGAACATTCTTCAACCAGCTATGCATTGAGTCTTAATCTCAACTGATTAACTAATTGACCAATAATGTACCAATATGGCAAGTTTCTGCATGTCAGCTATTTACGTATTCAATACTTCCCTTTATGTTCCAATAATGGGAAATATTCGCTCAAATTAACACGGAGCCACCTCCTCAAGAGAATGGCTTAGGGATAGAGCGGCCTGTTTGAGCTCGTGTAGGCCCTGCGGGGAAAGGCAGCGAGTAGCGAAAGCCCGACCCGCGCGGCAAGGGCCATTCTTTAAAGTAAGTATGCTCTAACGCGGGGAAGCCCCTTATGGCTTTTAATAGGCAAAAAAGCGATTGAATCGGGTATGTATTGAATTCGACATGATCATGCTATAGTAGATTGAGTCGCACCCAATTGATTTTTTGCCCGGTTTGGTAGCGTATCTCCACAGTCAAGCGTTAGTTGATAGTGGAGATATTGTTCATATTCAATTTGCTCTGGCAATGTGAAGCCAAGCTGAGCTAATGCCTGATTAAAGGAAAGAGGCTGTCCAATTTCAACGATGTATTGTTCTGGGATATTATCCGCTGCGGTGATATCTTCCTTGCCGGAGTAAGCCCGCCTCTTTAGTACTTTGGTATGGAATAAACTGCTTATCAAGCGATAATTGGCCCTTGGACCTTGATAATCAGAATAATGAGGCCTTAATTGATTGACAAGTTTGGACAATTCATTAATTTCTATGCCAATCGTGAGGCTTTTCTGATAATCCATATGGGCTTTATTTAGTTTAAGCTCTAGTCGCTTGCGCTTCCGGCCTAGAGTGCGGTAGCGTCGCTTTAAGTCTCTTACTCGGGATTTATTGCGGACTCCCTGTATTTGTTGCTGTAAGAGGTCCTGGAGGGTTAGTATGAGATTTCTTTGCTGGTACTTGATTAGTTTCACATCGTACTGTAAAGATTCTTTCTTGCGGAGAAAACGCAGGCTTTTTTTCTGACGATAGCATATACTTATGGGATCTTTGAAGTACTCTTGCAAGAGCTCAAGAAAGTGAATGTTTTCTCGATACCTGGCGTCGGGAATTAATTCAGTAAACTTATCAGCACTCACCCGGCGGGCCAAAAGTCCGATTTGATTATTTAATAGTTTACTCAAGTGCCCAAAATGGACATCATCTGCATATTCTATCAATAAGTCCGGAATTTTAGTGCGAGGGATTAAGAGGTCTTTTAAGTAGAAGTACCGGTGACTCAGTTCTAAAATCACCTCGTCAAATTGGGTAACATCCCAATCTTTAAAAGCTATGGCAGCATCGGATAGCCCCGGGTACGTATCCAAGAAGTTGAAAAATAAGGATTGTAAGGGTACTTTGTGGGCTGGATTGATGATAAATGCCTTTTGGATTTTCTGGCGTAAGTGTACATCGCAGTATTCATGGTAGACTCCCTCAAAAAACTCCCGGGCTTGCTGACGAATCCACTCAGCAACCAGGCTGATTTTATTTTTACGAAGTTGTTTTTCATCTTCTTGGAGTTTGAGCAGTTCTTTACTCATTTTATCGGTGCTGGGCTCAAAAACATCTTGGGACTGCCAGGTAAGATCCGGAATTTCTTCGGATAGTTCTTGGTAAAACTGCTCACTGCATAGCCCTTTTCTCTCATAATCTTTCAATACAAAACGGATGTAATTGTAATTGATAGGGTAGGTGTTGGTCTCTGGATCCCAAGACAAAAGCTTGTGAATGGCCGAAATATCCCGATTGCCCTTGATATATCTTGGCGTTCGGGGGGTATTTAAGCCAAAGCGGTGAATATCTTGAAGCCTCTTTTGGATGGTTTCTTGAAAAGGGACATCGTTATAGGGCAAAAGGTTCCGCTTATTTTCAGCATCTCTTAATAAGCTTTGATAAAGCCTTTCTTTGGAACGTAAGGGGGGTAGGCCCTTACGGCTTAGGGGCTTGCAATTCCATACTTCGAGGCAGCTTAGTTTTCTGAACCGGGCAATAAGCTGCTTAAAGGTGTCTTTACAGTTATCAGTATAACGGGTTTCAAAATTTATCAGTTTGTCGATGGCTTTGTTTTGAATATTGATCCCACAATCAAAGCAGGCCGTGACAAACAGGAGTTGAACCTGCTCAGGAATTTGCGCTTCCCGGATAATGCTATCTTTGGCTGGAGTATCCAGGCCTTTCCGTTTTTCACTGAATACAAAATCTATTTCCCCTTTCTTGTAAAGGCCTTGTTCTAGGAGAAGTTGAGCGATCAGCTTAGCTAAAGTTTTATTATTAAGGCGGACAATAATGGGCTTGATGGTTCCAGGATTTTGTAACTGGCGTTTACGTTCTTTTAAAAGGATCTGCAGGATAGATTGCTTAGGCTTGTGTGTATAGTCAATGGACCGCAGCATTATTTTAGGGTTTTTTCTTCTCCGAAAGCGTACCAAGCGGAAGCCTGAGAATTTACAAAGGCTATAATCAGGAGTGGCCGAGAGATAAATTACCCTATTTGCTCCTTGACATACCTCCAGAACATCTTGTATGGCCCTGGTCCGATATCCGTATTCACTGGTCAGTAAATGGCTTTCATCGATGATTACATGGGGCGCTTTGCCAAAATGCTCTTGCATTTTATGAAATACCTGCTTGATCCGGTCATATGTGCAGATATTGATTTTAGCCAGCGATTGTCCAAGACTATTCCAGGCATCATCCGACATATTATTTAACTTAGAGTTACAGAAACAAGCCAAAGAGGAGTCATTTTGAGCGTATTCTCTTTCTATTTGTTCTACTTGGATAGCGAAAGGAACAGCAAACAATATAGGAGAATCAAAGTGTTCTGGGATCTCTTTGAGCATGGTGAAGGTTTTACCAGCTCCGGCGTTGGCATCAATTTGTATACGTTTGTACTGCTTTATGCATTCTACTAGCTCCTCAACTCTTTCGGAGAGGTGCTTTTCTAAATAAAAAGTTGGCGTGTATTTCAACTCATAATCAGAGTTTTGAAAAACACTTTGCGAAAGGAGTACCTTAAAAGACACATCCAGGCCATAGGCTTGCAAATAATCACAAACATCGTTTTGCTTAGGCTTTGGCTCTTCTCTTTTGAATTGTTTAGGGAGCTTAGGAAGTATTAACTGTAAGTAGTTATGCTGTTTTGCCAACCGGCTAGAGGCCTGCAAACCAGTGAAATCCGTATCGTATAAGACCGCATGGCTCGATTCCTCAGGATTTAATCCTCTTTGGCGCAGTAGGTCTAAAACTGAAGAAGGGATTTTACTTCGCTCATCTCCTAGGGTGAAGGCATTATAGCCCGCTGATTTTAAAGCCAGGCAGTCTGCCTCACCGGCACAAAGCAAAAAGGGCTGCTTGGGATCTAGTGTATCAATACCAAAGCTATAATTGTAAGTCTCGCCAAAAACCTCTCGGGCCGGGGCTAAACTAGGCAAGAAAACCGTTTTAGAGCGGCTATACACCCGATGTTCAGCCAAGGGCATATATAGCTTATACGCTTTCAGAGGGACAATCTCATAAGCAAAAACGAAATTTAAATTCTGGAAATGCCTAGTTCTTCCGGTTTGGTCTTTAATACTAAAAGAACGGACTGCTTGTACCCCATTTTCTTGAAGAGTATCCGGGTCCACGTTACCTTTTGTTTTCCAGTAAGCTAGTTCTTTTGTATTTGGTCTATCCAATTCAATAGATAAAAGTTCCTTTTGTTTGTTAAGGGTTCTTTTCTTGGATTTGGGAGCAACTTTACGAAAGGAAGGCTGGGAAGTAGAGACCTGGATTGTTGAGTCCAATTGATAGATATAACACAGAATCTCAAAAGATCTTCGATAGTCTACCTGTTCATAGAGCTGGACAAACTTCCGGCAATCACCTTTAAACTGGTCATCTCCAAAATCTTTAAAAATAATTTTCCCGTATTTTTGAACCACGTAAAAAGAGCTGGTTCTTTCTTCACGAAATGGGTTGACTTTTTGAGCCCGGGAACTTGGCTCAAATCCGTAGTGCTGAAATACAGCTAAGCCTCCATCTTGACTAATCGCATGATCTAGCCGATGTTTCAATTCTTGGTTTACCAGTAGCACAATTCATAATACCTAAAGATAAATCAAGTGTATTTGCAAACACAAAAGCGGGAGTTAATGCAAGAGAGACTCCTGGATAAAAAAGGTATCAACAAGTTGCCAGCTTATTGACTTTCAGGAGTTAAAATGCCTTTCTGGGTCGGATTATCGCAAAATTAATCTTTTATTATAAAAAAGTTTTTATTAGTTTTGCGATATAGTAAAACAGAAACAAAAGCATTAACATTGCTTTTATGAAGTAAGTATGACACTTGACTTAGCATACCTACTTTTTGATCTTCTTGGAGTGCAGTGCTGCCAACACTGCACTTTTTTTATGTTGTCGGTTCTGCAATGTTAATAATTTTTTCAGATTAATCGATACAATAAAAACAAAAAAATTGGCATGATTATCTATAGTTCTTGCCCTCAGAACATGCCAAATATTGCCTTAATGCTATTCTCTAACAAATATTAGTAAATCAACTCTCTAAGTTCAACCGCAATTCCAAGTTAATTGGCATAATAAGGGGTTCCAAAATAGGTTTATTGTTCAGTATGAGTTAAATAGGATTATTATCTTGACTTGGCCCTTTCCTAGTACTCTCTTTTCCCAATTATTTTGTACCTTAAGTATGTAATTATCAACCAAGAAGAAATCCTGTACCATGAAAGTATTACTACATTGTTTATTCTTGCTTATTCTTTCCCTGGGGTGCTATGCTCAGTCAACAGAATTAACCAATTATACCGGAACACCAACATTCCGTTTGATGGGAAGTGCCGAGAAAATGCCAAACGACTGCATTCAACTTACCCCAGACGTACAGTACATGGAAGGGCTGGCATACCACACTACAAAGCTAAATCTGGCCAGTTTTTTTGAGATTGAATTTGATATCTTCTTAGGCGATAAAGATGAAGGGGCCGATGGGATTACTTTTGTAGTTCATAATGATACCCGAGGTTTTGACGCATTTGGTACCTGGGGCGAGTGCATGGGATACGGACGTTGGAGCAAAAACTATATAGGGGGTAATTATATAGCTCCTTCAGTAGCCATTGAATTTGATACCTACCAAAATTATCGTCAAAATGACCCCAGCTGTGATCACGTAGCCTTCTTAAGCGGAGGCACCAATTATCACGAGCGTTACTGGAACAACCGGGATGAAGCCTTCAACTTAGAAGATGGCTATTTACACAATTTTCGTTTCCGTTGGGAAGCGGATGTACAAAAGATTACCGTATTTCTAGATGGTGTCATTGTGTATCAGGGAAAGGTTGATTTGGTAAATGACGTTTTTGAAGGCCAAACCCAGGCAATTTGGGGCTTTACTGCCTCAACCGGGCGCAAACATAACCTTCAATATTTCTGCTTAAAACGATGGGCTCAGAATACCCCTACGGAACCTAATCAAGACGATGAAGACGCCAAATAAGAAAACTTAATCTTAGCACTTAATCATTCAAAACTGGTTTTTATGAACTTTTTTGGGTAATCAGAGGTAACTAAAAATAAAAAGCGTAGTTTATCATATCAAAAGCAAGGTCCCATCGCCTATTTTTTGTGAAAGTTGAAGCTCCTCATCACCCTAACGTGCACTCTTTTTCTGGCTACTAGTTTTCAAACAGCTTGGTCTCAGGAAAAGCCTAAACTGTCATCCCGACAATTACGCTACGAGATTATCATCCGATCGGATAATGATGCTTATCTGTTCAGCAATATAGATCGATATTATACCAATGGAGCTCACATCTATTTTCGCAAACTCATCCCCTCTAAGCAGAACACAAGTAATCAGGACGTGCCTAAAAAGACTTCAAAACAGATCTTAACTTGGTTTCTGGGACAAAATATTTACACCCCAAGCAAGATTAACAAGACTCGGATACGAGATCTGGACCGGCCCTACGCAGGTTGGCTTTTTGCCGGCATGTCTTGGGAAATATATCCAAAAACACACAATCGCTTGTTTTTAAAACTTGAATTGGGATCCACAGGTCCTTGGTCTATCGCTGAAGATATACAGAAGGGCTTGCATAGCATCATAGGCTTTCCTACCCCTCGCGGCTGGGACACGCAAATTTCTAATGAATTGGGAGCCAATCTTCAAGTTTGCTATCTACATAATTGGCAACTGGCTTCTTGGAGCGATTTAAATTCAGAAACTAGTCTTCAATTAGGCACTATCTTTCAAGATATAGAGCAAACTATTGGCCTCCGGCTGGGAAAAATCAACCCACTTTCCTCCTCAGCTTATACCAATAGCCGCCTTTCTCGGCCCGACCTGTATCCACAAGAAACCAGCCTCAGTAAAAGGCACGAAATATTTGCAATACTTGCTTTTTCAGTACGTAGGGTAGAACATAATACCCTGATTGAGGGAAGTATATGGGATATCGAGAGCCCTTTTGTAGAAGAAGCTAGATCCTGGCTCACTGGGCAGCAGCTAGGCTTAGTCTATGCTCGAGAAAAAAGCAGCTACAGGTTCATAGCTCAGCGGTACAGCCCGGAAATTGAAGGAAACAAAGCTACTGTTTTTGGAAGTATACAGTGGTCATTTAGGTTTTAGATATATTCTATCTTGGGGCTGCCCCCCAATGCCATTGCATTAAGAAAAAAAGAAAGGGTTAAGTTTGTGAAAGAGTATC
>CAWUIO010000126.1:0-17731 GCA_963922455.1 uncultured Microscillaceae bacterium | reverse complement strand
CGGCGCTCGTTTTAGACCCAACTTCAGATCCCCCAAGGGTAAAGATCTCTTCCTTCGGTCGAGAGGATAGCTTGGTGCTAGGGATGTTTTTTCCAGTTAAAGTGAAGGATTTTCTTGCTGGGTTTTACGATGTTGGAGTTGCTTTATATGCAAGTAACGTGGGCTGTCCAAATCGAGAATCTCACATCGTAAATTGTCAATGTGCATGAATCTCTTCCATATGTTTTGGGGATTTTTGTTTAACTTTATGAAAACCCGGATATATGTCAAAAGATGTTTTTCATCAGGCAGTCAAAAAGCCTTAGAAAAAGATGGCTGGCAAATCACGCACGACCCTTACGAATTAGCCCCGATCATCTATCGTAGCAAGCTGAAAATAGATTTGGGAGCTGAAAAATTATTGGGTGCCGAAAAGAAAAACGAGAAGATAGCAGTGGAAATCAAGAGTTTTATTGATGAATCCCCTATCTATGAATATCATTTGGCCTTAGGACAGTATATTAATTATAAAGTAGCCCTTCAAAAACAAGAGCCGGACCGCTTGTTGTTTTTGGCACTATCCCAAGAAGCTCACGATTATTTATTTACCCAAGAGCTTGTACAGGAGTCAGCCCAATTTGCTGGTATTAAATTAATTGTCTTTGACCCAAGCCTCCCTCAAATAACCCAATGGAAAAAGTAAAACAATATCATACCGTAGTTCGGGATTGGCTAGAATCCCATCAACGAAGCCAGCCTTTTCACAAGGATATAGAAAAGGTCATAATTGCCGATACAGATTCGGGACACTTTCAGTTATTGATGCAAGGCTGGCACGGAAAGCAATTCGTGCACCAACTTATCTTTCATCTAGAGGTAAAAGATAGTGGCAAAGTTTGGATCTGGCTAAATCAAAGTGACCAGAAAATAGCCTCGGAGCTTGTATCCCGAGGTATTGATCGGGAGGATATTGTGTTAGGTTTTCAGCCGCCTTACTATCGGCAGTATACTGGGTTTGCTATGGAGGGCTAAGTATTCTGTCTTAATTGTTTGAGGACGCGGACTCTCTCTTATTTGTCATCCCGACCAAGGAGTGGGATCTTCAGGTTGGAGTTACCCGGCGCTGGTTTTAGATCTGACTTGTGATCCCCCAAGGGTAAAGATCTCTCCCTTCGGTCGAGAGGACAAGGTTGGTGAATGTGTGTACTGTTTACGTCATCCCGACCAAACTATCCAACCATTATGCTCTAGAGGGACTAAGCACAGGTCATTAAACCAAAAATGGTTCGTACTTTCTTACGCATGGTACCATGGATCCTTACAAAAATCTATACTGTCAGATTAAATATTGGCTAGTACAATTTACTTAGTCTATTTTGTCCCTTAGCCAATATCCAAATTGTATGTTACAGTTTGGCAAAGTTTCTCTTATTTCAACTTCTTGGTTTTCGTCTATTCTTGTCATTAATAAGTCAATGCCTTTCAAATTCGGGAGTTCTTTTACAAATGATGGTATAGTTGATATCAAGGTATCGTGAAAGCTCAAATATTCTAATTTTTTTAGATGGGATAGCCAAGAAGGTATTTCTTCTAAATCACTTTCACTAATACCCAGAAATTTAAGGTTTTCAAGGTTTTTCAAACAATGACTTCCTTTAAAATCCTTAATAAGTTTTAAGTGTAACCTTTCAAGGTTTGACATCTGGCATATCCTTTCAGGAATTTTGCTTACGTAATTAGACTTTAATTCTAATGATATTAATTTTTTGTGAGTAAAGATGTGTTTCCTAAGGAAGAAATGAAATATCCATGAGTTAAAACCTTGGTTTTTACCAAAACATTCAATTTTAAGTTCTTCTAAATTGGGCAAAAAGTTATACTTATTAGAAATCAGAAAGTCAATGGAAAACGTAAAACTCGTGCCAATAGATAATTTTTTCAACTTAAGAAGTTGGCTCGACTCGCCTGTTAGAAAAAAGTTGCTTACGTTAAGTGAGATCTCTACAAGAGTACTAAGTTTCCAAAGACTCTTTGGTAAAGAATTCAGCGCGTAATTAGTAATGTGAAGGTATTTTAGCTTTTTAAGCAATAAAATATCTTCGGGGATTTTCTCAGTATTTGATGAAAAGTTAATTTCAAGGTATTCTATGTCAGATAGTTTATGCCAATTGTTATGAAGAAAATTAATAAATTCACCTTGGATTTTTACACTTTGTAAATTGGGTAGGTTTTGAAAAGGAATACTTTCAATAATATTACCATCCATTTGTACAAAATGTATGGTTTCTACATTTTTAAGAAAAGTAAAATCTTCCTTTATGAATTCACTTTCAAACAGTTTTATATTTTCAGAGGTAATTGTTATCTCTTTAAGTTGATTTAAGGACTCGCTAATTTTTTCGTTAGTTAGCGTGTCCTGGCTAAGTAACAAATGGCCAGTTGTCACGGCCCAATCATAAAGTCTTGATAAACTATATTCAACCATTCACTAAAGGGATTTTATGGTTTCAGATAAGGGAATCAAATATCAGATCCATCAAAAACGTGCCAGGTACCTTCTTTACCATTAATCTTTCCGTGTTTATTTATTTTGGCGATAACTTTTTCAATTCCCTCACCATATTCCATTCTTTCTGATATTTGAGCATCAATATACTTAATTTTGCTGTCTCGATCTTTTAATACATTAAACGCATGTCCTTGAAAAGGAGCACCCGAATGCATACCTTTATAAGATGCAAAGATAAGTGAAGATCCATTCGGCAATTGCTCCAATATACGTTCTACTGTTACTCTATTATTAATGCCACCAGGGTACAAATTAACGTTTGGAGATGAACGATTATTAAATGGAATCATGTAAGGTTTGTCCCCTTTTAAGTATGATTTCATCTCTTTGAATTTATATTTATTTTTTAAATTAAGAAGACCATATTCTGCATTTTTTCCTCCAACATTTTTTAAAGTAAACTCTGCATCATCTAAAATAGGTTTTTTTCTTAATTTTAAAGCAACAGAAGCTGATACACTCGTACAGTTAGAAGTATTACCTGAACGCTTAACCTTTTGCGCTATTTCTTTAAAAAGGGCTTCGTAATTATCTCTATTTACATCTATAAGAATACCATAATCTGGTTGGACTTTTCTTTTTCCTGATCCCTCACCCTCCCCCTTCATATAAACCCTCCCCTTATCTTCCCACAACTCCACCTTTCCCCGCACCTGCTTTCCATCGGGTGTGACCCAGGCTATATCTTCAAATGTGCCTAGGTGTTTGCCGTCCATCATCTCGATGGCTTGCCTCTCGAGGTGCAAAAGCCCTTCCTCGATCCGGGCAAGGAGTTGCTGGCTTAGTTGCCCGGCATAGATGAAGGTTTGCTGGCCTTGGCGGATGACCTTCACCCCCATTTTTTTGATTTGCGAAAGCAAGCGCAGGTAGTTTTGTCCATTGCTCACCGCCAGTTTGCCCAGGTTCTTGACAAAACTGCCCGACTGTACGGCGGCCTTGATTTCGCCAAAACCGATCACCATCGAGAGCACGGCTACCATGTCCTGGCCCAAGAGGTGGGCCGACTTACAGTTTAACTGAGCAAAGGTGTCCCCTTGCCGGATGGCCCCCTGGGCCAGTCCTTGCACGACCTTTTTAAAACTTACTTCGCCCAGGGCCTGGTGCAGGCTTTGCCGCACCTGGGCATCCGAAAGGTAGGCGGTCAGCAAGGAGACCAGGTCACTAATTGCGGCCACTTCGGTCAAAGTCTGGTTGTAGGCCCCGGCAAACAGGGCAAACTGCAACTGGGCCAGGTTGGGGGAGCTCTTGCTTTCCCCAACTACATCTCCGCTTAGCACCTCCATGAGGAGCTTCAGGCCCGGGGCATATGTGGGATGGGCGGCATTCCAATAGGCCTCTGGGATTTGTCCCCCCTTGATGGTGGCCGAAAGCAGGTCCGATACGGCCTTGACTGCCTGCATGGAGGCGGCAAAACCATCCCGCACCAAGTTTTCCCGCTCCTTTTGCAAGAATGCGGCTACTTCCGGTATCAAACTGCTGGCAAAGCTGAACTCCAATTGGGCTTCCCCCGGCTTCGGGAAGTGTACCCAGAGCAGCATTTCGCCTTCTTCTAGTTGAAAGAAATTCCCAAAATCGGTGGGGGCCGTGGTGCTTAAGCCTTTTTCTAGAAAGTCCCGCACCACGGCCGGCGATTGGGGGTTGGTGAGGCATACCTTGACCCGCTGGGCCAGTTTGGCCATCAAAGCCCCCATCTCGCTTTGCGTGCTGATGAGCAAACGCTTTCCCTCCAGGCCGACGTAATCGGCCACTAGGAAGGTGGGGCCCCCTTCCAGTTTTTCGGGGACTTGTCCCGGCCTTTCGTGCAGGTCCAGGACCTGCAAGGAGGCGGCAAAACGGCGGCTACTTTCCTGATAAAGGACCTGGGACGAAAATAAAAGTTCATCCAGGGAGGGCTCCTGGCTACCCGCCTGGATTTCCCGGTAGGCGTCCCGGAAGAGACGGGACTGCCGCATAAGGCAATGGAAATGCACATCGGCCCCACTGGAATTGAACTGATCGAGGAGGGGGCGCAGCTTGGACAGTTTTTCCCGTACAGCCTCGCTATGATATTGCCCTTTGGGGGCAAAACTGGCATAGTAAAATGACTGGGTTTTAAGCCTATCGGCCTTAGAGCCGGGATAATGCACGGTGACCCGCCCGTAGAGGTAGGCATAGGTCTCGCCATAGCCCTTCTTTTTGAGTTCGGCCAAGATATCGTGGGAAAGTTGTCCCAAACGGTGTTGCAGTTGGCTTAACTGTTTTTGTTGATTAGCATTTTGCCATGCCTTAAAGGCTACTAGGTCCTTGACCCTTTGCAGGTCTGCCTGGGTGACCTGGGTTTCTAGGTAGGCTTCCAGGTGGTTGACCATAAGGACATAATAGCCGGCCCGGGCTTCTTGCAGGGCCGGTTCTTGGTGAATTTCCTGTAAGAAGCCGTCCAGTTCCCGGAACCGGGCTTCGGACAGTAGGCGGTAGGCCGGGATGCCCTGCTCCCGGCTGTGTTTGCCTTCTTGGATGAGGGGATCTTGCCCTAGGGTAATGATATAGGAATTTCGCCCGGCCTGCCCCAAAGCTTCGTTTTGGGCATTTTGACGGATGCGGGCTTCCAGTTGGCTTAGGCCACTTTGTACCAGCTTTTCATACCAGTCCTTGGGTAGGGGCTTGGCCAGAAGCCCGGCCTGGGAAACCAGGCAAAGGCATAGGGCGAGTACCAGTTGCTGGATATAGGTATGGGTTTTCATAAGATGCCTAGGGTTTGGGTGCTTGCTTGGCTAGCTGGATATTGCCTCAGGCCCACCCAAGAAAACTGGCTAGCCTGGCCGGGCAGAGGGGATGGCCCCGGGACGTTTAGGGGAATACAATGCCCCAATTGCTGAAAAACTACCTCATGGGTAAAAGTTAAAATTAAGAATTTAGGCATACGTGGTATGTTGTTGTTTTGCTTACTATATGATAAGTTTGAAGTTAGGGTAGGAAGGGCAAAAAGTCAATTAAATTCCAGTTTATTTCGCAGTATTCTGCTATTTGGTTTATTTTTCTAACATATGATAGTAAAAAATGAGTTGCTGAGGGCTAGGATAGCAGGGAAAGGGGCGCGTAGATTATGTAAGTGTGGCCTTTGTTTTGACTTTAGATCCCCCAAGGGTAAAGATCTCTCCCTTCGGTTCAGAGGGCCAGTTTGGTAAATGTTAGTAATTTGTATGTCATCCCGAGCAAAATGGCTTAGGGATAGAGCGGCCTGTTTGAGCCCGCCGCTGGCCGTGGGTGGGCCGGCGAGTAGCGAAAGCCCGGCCCGCCAAGTATGCTCAAAAGCTCCTTTTGAGCATACTTGGCGGGCAAGCCCCAAGCCATACCCCGGTCAATTTTTAAACAAACGATATTCTCCAGATTTTAATAGGGGAAGGCCTATCTCTTGCCGGGCGGCATTGCTTTCTTGCAAATCGGCAATGATTGGGGGCAATACTTTTTGGGTTTTGCTATCATATTGCATATTGGTACCATACAGTTGAGGCTGACGTAAAATTTTACCCTTGATGTTGTCTACAAATGTAGCGTAGGTTTTGGCGGGCATTCTCCCCGCGATTACTTCGGGCTTGAGCAATTTAGAATAGTCTTCTAGGTATTGGGGAATATCCCAGTCTTTGGGGGGATGCATTAGTATAAGTATGGGAACGTAGTCAAGTTTTCCCAGGAATTCTTTGGGTAAAAACCCGTAGGTATCAAAAATGCCCCGGAGGCATAGATGATTTTCATAATCGATACGGTGTTGTAATTGCCAAAGTGAATCCTTAATGGTCTTGTCCAGGGATAAATTTAGCGATTGTTTGTACTTAAAATAGGCCTCGACCCCACCTGCCTCATAAGCTGAATCCATTTGGGCAATAATGTTCTCGTCGAGGGTGCCATTGGAAATTTTGCCCCGGTACAGATGGTCTTTCTCACTGATTTCTTGAATTACTTCCATTAAGAAGAGTTTTTCTTCAGGGCTAATGTCCTTTTTAAGCTGGTACTCTTGGGCAATTCCGCCAGAAAATTGGGTGAGCAAGAAGGCCCATAAACTGAAATATAATTTGATGAAATTCATAGGGAAAAAGTTTTAATGATTTGTTTGAGAGCAAAGTAAAGCCAATTTGCCCGACTCTTGGCTTAGGCAAAAACGAAGGAATACAAAGGAAAAATTAAAAAGCTTAAGCATAACTTAAGGAGCTTTAGCAATCCCTTAATATGCTCTACTTTTGAAGGGTGAAAACGAAACTAAATCATTACCAGAAGCTAAGCTTATTGGTTTTTGCCGTGGGTACTTCCCTGATTCTTTTACAGATCTATTGGCTCTATCAGGCGGTCTATTTACAGCGAGAAGAGACCCAGCAAAAGCTTAGCAGATTGCTAGGAGACTTGGCCCTGGTACTCAACCAAGAAAATCGAGATCTATTTCACGACAAGGTCATAACCCTGCACGACTTAGATGTATCTCAAGTGGAACACTCAGTAGATTCCTTTTTAATTGCCCATCAACTAGATCTCAGGGTTTATTTTGCCATTTATCAGGATACTTTGGGAGGTGTGTATAAAAGTAATTCCTCCGGTTTGAAAGGCAAGTTGCTGGATTCGGACTTGAAAAGCTGTTTGAGCTGTATCATATCTTTTTCTATTGTCAAAGATACAAAACGGGGACCCGACGAAAGCGAGGAAGACTATCGTCAACGCTTGATGGATGAATCTACTTTTCAATATTATAGCCCGGTCAAAAATTTAAAGGAGCCGGCAGGAAAAGCTTTGTGGTTTTCTTTGTACGTTCCTCAGGCGCTTTCTCAGGCTTTACAATCTTTGATCTATCTCTTTGTACTCAATTTGCTTTTGCTGGGAACCCTGCTTTACCTTTTTTATTATTTACTAGGGGCTTTGGCCAAGCATAAAAAACTGAGCCAGGTCAAAGATGACTTTTTTAATAATATGACCCATGAGTTTAAAACGCCTTTGGGTTCTATCCGTTTGGCTTCAAAAGTATTACGGCAGAGTAAAGATCCGCAAAAAAATGAGGTCTATCACCGCTTGATCGAGAAGGAAAGCAAGCGCTTGGAAAGTCAAGTAGATAAGCTGCTACAACTTTCTCTTTTGGAGAAAGAGGGGGGGCAAATGGAAATGCAGCTGCTAGATGTGCAGCAAATTATTCAGGAGGTACCGGGCCGCTTAAAACTCCTGATTGAGGAAAAAGCCGCCGTCATCCATATAAACCTAAACCTGGAAAACCCTGAACTGGAAGGGGATCCCGACCACCTCTCCAACTGTTTTGCCAACTTGGTGGAAAACAGTTTGAAATATTCGCCTCGAGGCGTGGTCATTACAATACTAGCCTTTGAAGAAAGTCGGCAAAAAGTCCTTTGTTTTCGCGACAATGGCCCAGGCATTGCCCCATCGTTTCAAGATCAGGTTTTTGAACGCTTTTTCCGGGGCCAGAAAAGCAACCAGTACAAAGGCAAAGGTTTCGGAATTGGCTTGAGTTACGTAAAAAGTGTAGTGGAAGCCCACCAAGGCAGTATCGAGTTGAACAAAAATTATAAAAAAGGGAGCGAGTTTATTATTAAGTTTTGAGGATGAGCCATTTACTTTTATTAGAAGATGACCCAAGTTTTGGGTACATTATGTCAGAATATTTGCAGATGCAAGACTTCACCGTCGATTGGGTAAAATCGGGCGAAGAGGCCCTGCAGGTTTTAGAGGAAAAAATCTATCAATTGGCCATTTTGGATGTGATGTTGCCAGGTATCGATGGCTACGAGCTGGCCCAAACCATTAAAAAGAAATTTAAGGAAATCCCTTTTATCTTCTTGAGTGCGAAGTCTCTCAAAATTGACAAGCTGAAAGGATTTAAAGTTGGCGCCTATGATTATATAACCAAACCTGTAGATGAAGAACTTCTGGTGGCCAAAATCCGGGCTTTGCTTCAGCAAATGCAAGCCACTCAAGTCCCGAAAAGCACCTACCAAATCGGGGCTTATACGTTTGTACCTAGCCTTTTTCAACTCAAACATCCCAAACAAACGTATAAACTCACCGCTCGGGAAACGGAATTATTGACGCTGCTTTGTGAGCATCAAGGTCAATTACTGCCCCGAAAAAAGGCCTTAAAACAAATCTGGGGCAACAGTGACGAATTTAGCCGGAAAAGTATGGACGTGTTTATATCCCATCTCCGCAAATACCTATCCCAGGATTCTGAGGTTCAGATCGAGAATGTGCATAGTCAAGGGTTTATTTTGCATTGTTAGGGTATGGATAAGCTAAGGTATCCTACGGCCAGCATCAGGCCTTAGAATTCAGGGCCAGTAAACGCCTCCCCATCAAAAAAACGCAGCTCCCTCATTTGCTTAATTCTTTTCTGTTTTTTAGTCAGCCACCCTGCCCCTTGCCCCCCACTTCTCCAGAAAAAATCCCTTTCTTTGTGTTTTAGGTGTCAACAGCACTTGCGTTTTTCGTGTTAAAAATACAAGGAGTTGGCTTTTTACCAAAAAAGTCTGCCTCCCTAGAAGATTCATTCATGGGAAGCGTTATAAACTCTGACATACGTTAGAAAAGGCCCAAAAAGGAAAGGCTCAAAAGGGCACTCAGGCCGAAAAGCTGCGTATTTTGCCATTGGTTTATGATTACCTGCTTAAACTTAATAAATCCTTAAAACCATGCCAGAAAGCCCATATTTTACCCTGGTAATCCCCACCTACAACCGAGCGGATTTTATCCCCAAGACGATTGACTCCTTACTAAAACAAGAAGAGGGAGACTTTGAGATTATAGTCGTAGACGATGGGAGCCAAGACAACACCGCCGAGGTGGTAGAGGGCATCCCCGACCCCCGGGTGCAATATTTTCCCAAAAAAAATGAAGAAAGGGCCGTAGCCCGCAATACCGGGGCCCAAATGGCCAAGGGAAAATATATCAACTTTTTTGATTCGGACGACCTAGCCTATCCCAACCATTTGGCTGAGGCCCGCCAAGTAATTGCCCAGTTTGAGGAACCCGAACTTTTTCATCTAGGCTATGATTTTAAAGACCCCGAAGGCAATTTGGAGCGGGAAGTCAATCAGTTTTCGGGTAGCCTCAATGAGCAATTGATCTACGGAAATGTGCTGAGTTGTAATGGGGTGTTTATCCGGCGGGATATTGCGCTGCAATACCCCTTCAATCCCGACCGGGCCCTTTCAGCTTCCGAAGATTACGAACTCTGGCTGCGCTTGGCGAGTCGATTTCCATTACCTTACAGCAATACCATCACGAGCACCGTAATCAACCACGATGCCCGTAGCGTGTTGCAGGTCAATAAGGAAAAACTCGTCAAAAGGATCCAATTGCTCAACCATTATTTGCAACAAGATGAGGGTTTTCTCCAAAAATACGGTAAATATGCCAAGCTTTTTCGGGCCGATTTGGATACCTATGTGGCCCTCCACTTGGCAATGACCAAGCAAAACCGGGGAGAAGTGATCAAATACCTTACCCGGTCCTTGTTTACCTATCCCGGCGTATTACGTTCCCGGCGCTTTTACGCGGCGATCAAAAACTGGGTTTAATTTTTTAATGAAGAAAGCATGCAAAGAATCTTAGTCACCGGTGGGGCCGGAAATGTGGGCGGGGCCTTGGTGGAAAAACTCTGCGAAAATCCCAATTACTATGTTGTGGTGCTGGATAACCTGGTAACGGGTTTCAAGGAAAAGCTGCCCAGGCCCCAGCCAGACAACTTTACCTTCATCAAGGGGGATGTCAATGATTTACAAGACATTAGCGCCGTAATGCTCTCCTATAGTTTTGACTATGTCTTCCATTATGCCGCTTTGGTAGGGGTACAGCGTACCTTGTCTCACCCAATGCGGGTCCTACGCGATATTGAGGGCATCAAACATGTCTTGCAATTGGCCAAAAATACGGGAGTAAAACGGGTATTTTACTCTTCTTCCTCCGAGGTGTACGGAGAGCCTGTAGAGTTTCCCCAAAATGAAGAAACTACCCCGCTCAATTCCCGCCTGCCCTATGCGATTGTCAAAAACGTGGGGGAAGCCTTTTTTAAGTCCCACCAAAAAGAATACGGCCTAGATTTTGGCATCTTTCGCTTCTTTAATACCTATGGCCCCAAGCAAAGTACCGATTTTGTCGTACCTAAGTTTTTAGACTTGGCCTTGCATAATCAAGATATTACCGTTTATGGCGATGGCTCCCAAACGCGCACTTTCTGTTATATAGAAGACAATATCCAAACCACCCTGAATGTCTTTGAGCAAAACCTCTTCCGCAATGAGGTCATCAATATTGGCAATGACCATGAAGTCACGATCTACGACCTAGCCCGTATGATTATCGATATTACGGGTTCTTCTTCTCAAATTGTCCACCTGCCCCCCCTCCAAGAAGGGGATATGAGCCGCCGTATGCCAGACATCAGCAAAATGCGACAGGTTCTCCGTCGTGACCTAACGCCCTTGAGCGAGGGGATAGAACGATTAATTGCCTACCGAAAAGAAGCTTAATCTACTGGTAAAGAAGCATTTGGGGCTTGCCCGCGTAAACGCATCCAGGCGCCACTTCAAAGGGAGTGCCCGTGCGGGCCGGGCTTTCGGCACTCGCCTGCTCCCCGCATACCAGCGGCGGGCTCAAACAGAGGCTCTATCCCTAAGCCAATACGATTTTTAGCGCATGTTCAGTTTTTAGGAGAAGAGTAGGGGGCTTTTAGGAAAATGGAAAGGTTTATATAACATAATGTATCTATTAACAAGGGAAAACTTGCTTTTTGCTTGGGAATCTTACCCGTAAATCGCCAACTTTAGTACAATTTTTAAAGTTCCAACCTGTTGTCATTGCTGTGGCCAAGCACTCAGCTTAAATTTGGAAAAACAGGCCCAAGCATACACGTTAAAAGTATTCCTATGAAAGTAAAAATTGAAATGAGTAAAATCCACTGTACCCGCACTACCCGGGAACTTGGGAAAGATGAAATCTATTTTGTCCTCTTGGTCGTTGCCGGAAAAATGGAAGAAGGCAAGTTTGTCAAAGCGAGTAAAAATGCCCTATTTGGGGAAGTATCCGAAATCCAAAAAAAGGTGAAAAAAGGCCAAGCTTGGCGACCAGAACTTAATGATATAGAGGTAGATTTGGGAGATGCCGAGGCCTTTTCGGTAGCCTTAGCCTTATACGAGCGAGATAATGCCGACATTTATGAGGAGCTTAAAAAGGGCGTTGAGAAAGTAATTGACCCCGATGCTTTTGATTGGAATGCCGTCACGGAAGAAGCCCAAAAGGAGATAATTCAGGATGTAAACGAAAACAACAAGACCGATTTTAATGATGTAAAAAGCGCCATCAATGGCCTGCCCAATATCAACATTCTGGTCATATCGGGATTTCTTTTTGGCTTGGCCCTCAAATTGTTCAAACACCTTCGCCAAGATGATTTATTGGGGGTAAACGTAGATTCTTTCAGCCCGCAGTCTGAAGATTTTGGATTTCCCCAGATCTACCAATTTAATAAATTTCGCGGCCGCTATGAGGTCGTGATGCAAGTGAGTGAGCTAAGCGAAGAAACGCCGCTTGTATCCTGATTTTACATGGCTTTTTAGTGCGGGCTAAGGACTTAATCGTAAGTTCTTAGCCTTTTCTTTTTGCCAAAATCCGGGTGATCTTACATACCGCTTGTAACAGCCAAGGAGGATCGGGGTATAATGTACCAGATGATCCACTAAATAATTTAAATAAATGAAAAAGTTCGTATTCTTATTTGCCCTTCTAATAATTCTGGGAACAGAAAGCTACGGCCAAGCCAAAGGCAATATCAATTATCAGGAAATTGCTCGTCAAAATCAAATCAGTTTTGGGCCGGGTAGGGGCCAGACTTCCTTTACCCCCACTACCCAAGCTTATTTTATCAACGATTCTACCATGCAAATCGGGGCCAGAATCCTGATGAACCGTACCGCCGAAGAATACGTGGCGATTCTTAGCATTACCCAAGCCGGAGAAACGGCCAAGATTTGTAATGAGCGCATCGAGAGCCGCATCCGGGGCTTTATGCAGAGCCTCAATAAAATTGGCTTTAGGGAGCAAGATATCTATGTAGACTTTATCTCCCAGGTACCTACCTTTGAGTTTGAAATTACAAAGAAAGTGTTTAGTAAGTCGGCCAATGAAGTGCCTACTGGCTTCGAGCTGAAAAAAAATGTCCACCTGTATTTTAAAGATATTAAAACCCTAGACCAAGTTATGGTTCTGGCTGCCCAACAAGAAATCTACGATTTGGTTAAGGTAGATTACTACCTTTCGGAGCCGGAGATGAACTCGGTCTACGACTCGCTTCGGGCCACCGCTCGCCGCGTGATCGAGAAAAAGCTCACTACTTTTCAAGCATTAAACTTCGACGCTGCCCCTGAGCAATTTGTTTATCAGACTTTTAGTGAACAATTATCGAGTGTCTATCCCGTGGAGCGTTACTCGAGTTACTCAGCATTTAGCACCTCATCGGTGCAAAAAGATATTAAGGTAAGCAGCAAGATCAAAAAAACGCCTACCTACTTTTACGACAAGGTGCCCTATAATAATTATGATGCCGTGGTCAACCCCCGGATATTAGAGCCGGCCATTCAGTTTTCGTATGTGATGGAAGTAAGGTATTCGCTCAAGAAAAAATAGGCTCCAAGAGCCTATTTTTAGGAGAAAACAAAAGCCTATAGATTTATTCAGCTACCTTGGTGAAGGTTCCCAATTCAGCAATCATCTGAGGAACATTGTCACGAAGGGCACCATCAGCGCTAAAATAACGCTTCAAATTTTCCAACTTATCTTCGGCATTGGCCATTTGCTCAACAAATTTGTCCATTTCTTCTAGGTGTTGCGGGTGTTCCCCGATACCAACCGAGTTGTTGAAATAGATTTCAAGGGTAGCTAATGCTTCTTTGATCTGGGCTTCATATTTAGAAGCTAAGGCAGCGTAAAGGAGATTGGTCTTCATGTCAAAAAATTAATTATGATTATCATCAAATTTAACCCTTGCTCCGATATTTTGTTAGCCCTCAAATCAATTTCAAATCAGTTTAAATAAAAACTAAACGGCTTTTTAGGGAGAAACTGAGCTATATCATTGCATGACCGGGAACTCTTCCTTACTTTTGATGGTAATTTGTAATGAGTCTAAATAAAAACACGCTTGTCTTGACATCAGTACAAACCCTAAAACAAAAGAAAAGTAGAAGTATCCGGGATTCCTTGGTAAGTTCTTACCTGGGCTTGGATACTTCTACCCGTTTTCAGGCACCGGGTATTACACCAGAAACTATTCCTGAGGCAGAACCTCGTGTTTTGAAGAAAAAGAAAAAGTGCTGTGAGAAATATCTTAAAAAAGGAAAAGGTCATTGTAAGCGCTGTCCGCTAGTATAAATACTTATAGGCTGTCCGCTAGGCATAGGCTCTTCGTATAGTACCTCAAAAGGCTTAGGGATGGAACGGCCTGTTTGAGCTCGTGTTGGCTAGCGGGGAGAGGCAGCGAGTAGTGACAGCCCGACCCGCGCGAGCAGGTTTGTCCTAAGGCTAGGGGCTCACAATCGCGCGGGGAAGCCCCTCGTTTTTTTCCGCAAAATACTGGCTAAAACGAATCAAAGTGGGCATTTAATGAAATAGCAAATTAAGCCCCAGGCCCAAGGTCCATAGATCTACCGAATCAAAATAACGGGCATACTTTAGGTTAAACCCCCCATACAAGCGAACCGGTTTGGTGTCTACAAGGGCATAGCTAAACTGAGAATTAAATTCCACCCGTACTGTTTCAGAATTTCCTTCACTCACCCGGCTATCCCATGCATAGCGCAATTCGGGCATAAAGCGAAACCTTTGTTGTAAAAACCGGAAATCAAAGGCCCCGGCCACCTCAGGATAGACTTGATTGGCTTCATATTCTCGCATAAACCCGGCCCCCAAGCGGAAGCCTACCTGACTAAGTAAACTAAGATGTACTTGTAAGATTTGCCAATCGAGGGTATTGAAGCGGTCTTTTTCCCGAAGACGTTGTTCGGTGAGCCCGGAATACCGCAGGTCGGTAGATATGACCCCTACCCGGGCCCGCGCCCGAACACGGTGCGAAACATAGTCACTAGGTACTAAACCCACGTGATAAGCCAACTCAAAGGAAGATTGGGCGCGTAAAATACCATCGGCCCGCTTTTGGGCCCGGGCATCTCTACGGATTGCCCTATTTTCGGCCCGAATGGCTTTGTTTTCGGCCCTTAGGGCCAATTCTTCAGGGGTTCTGGGCCTTCGGGAAAATAGATCCATGAGTAAATTAATAAACTCCTCTGCTCCTGAGCCGGAAGAATAATCACTTGATCCTGAGCGCGATTTACGAGAAGAATTAGAATCACTGCTGGAACGTTTCGTGGATTGTTCTTGAGCTTTTTTACGAATTTCTCCAATTTTTTGAGCTTGGGCCTTGGGGGAAAGGCAGAGTATGGCAGCCCCAATTAGAAAGCCAATTAGGTGATGTTTCATCAGTATAAGTGCTTGTTTGTCTATGAGATTGTTAATACTCCAAAAAGGGTTGCCTGTTTACGGAAAAGAAGTGACAATTTATAGAAATGCCTGGAATGCTAGAAAAGTTGCCAGTACTCTGGCGCATGGCTAAGAAAACTAGGGGGTGACTTTATTTTTAAAGGCTTTTGGAATGTCTTGGAGTAACTTTTTAAAGCGGGGGGTATCGTGGAGGTTTTTAAACTCATGATCAACCTCTACCCAATTGAGCTGGTTCTCGACATTGGCCAAGGAGATATCCAGCCAGTCGAGCGCTTTTTGAGAGTCCCCCATTAAGTTATGGAGCATTGCCGTGTAATACGCAAGCCTTTTCTCACCTTGCTTATGGCTATTTTCCATATCTCCTAGGATGGCTAGCGCTTTATCTTTTTGCCCAGCGTGAAAATAAACGATTCCCAATTGCCCTTTCAAGTAAGGTCCTTTTTGTTCGGTGGGCTTTAAAATATCGATCGCCTCTTTAAATTTTCCTTGGGCGGCCAAGGACCTTCCTACTATGGCAATGCTTGAAAAGTGATTGGGGTTGACAGCAATGGTTTCGCGGGCATACCGCTCCGCCGCCGCATACTCCCCGGCAAAAAAATGAGCCTCGGCTAGGCAGAATTTATTCCAAAAAAAGTGGGGGTTTAACTCGAGGCTCTTGTAAGCCATTTGCTTTGCCTCTTCATAACGGCCCAATAGGGTGTACATGAGGGAAAGGCCCCCATAACCAAAATCAATATTGGGGTTGGTAGAGACGGCTTTTTGGAACTGTCGAAGGGCATTTTGCTTATCTAGGGTCCATAAATTCAGAAATCCGTGGATAATGTGGTACATATCCCGGTAGGCTGGTTTCTGCTTTACGGCATCCAAATGCAGCATAGTTTCTATGTAAATGTCTTCAATTTGTTCATCGCCCCAAGTCCCGGCCAGGGTGCAGTTGGTCCAGGCCAGATGTATCCGGGCCAGGGTAAAATTGGGGTCAATTGTCAAAGCTTTTCGATAACAGGTAATGGCTTGCCTGAGGCTGTCGGCATATACATGGTAAAAAGCTTCCCGTCCTTTTAAATACCAATCATAGGCTTCACTATCTGGGGTATAGACCTCGGTTTTTGGAAAATTTAAGCCGAGGGAGGCGACCCCCAATTGTTCGGTAGTTTTTCGGGCGATTTCTTGAGGAAATTGAAAAATATCTCGCATAGGGTGTTCAAAGCTTTCCGACCAATACACTTTACCGGTGGAAGTTTGTAATAGGCGTATTTGCGCTCGGATTTGCCTATCTTTTTGAGATACTTCTCCCAGTAAAAGATAGCCCACTCCCAGTTCTTCCCCTATTTCCTGGGGGTCGTTTCGGGTTTGGGGGTAGCGGGCCGTAGATTGGGTAGATATTACTTTTAAACCTTTCACGCGGGAAAGGTACTCAATGACCGACTCGCTTAGTCCTTTGACGACATATTCCTCGACCTGGTCTTGCTTAAAGGGTAAAACGGCAATACTGTACACTTCGGATGTTTTGGCGGGGGAATAGGGATACTTCCAAAATTGCCACAGCAAGGTACTAGTAAGTATGATAAAGAGGGCGACACCCCCAAGCCAGGCAAAACGTTTGGACTTAACTGCTTGAGCGCTGATAACTTCTAGCTTTTTTTCCTCACGGGGCACCTCGGAGGTGTTCTCAACGAGTAAGGCCTGAGTTTCTTGCGAGAGGGGGATACCCAACTCTTCTTTTAAAATTTTTTCTAAGCGTTTTAGGGTATTTTGAGCGGCAGATACTTGTTTGTTTTTTACCTGGGCCTCAATCAAGTATCTATAATGGTTTTCTTGTAATGGGTCCCAAGAAATAAGCGAATCGGCCAAAGGAGGAATTGCCGTCCAATTTTCTTGGGATTTTAAATCTTCAATCTGGTTTTTTAAATGCTTGATCGCTACCTTTTTTACGTGCAAGCGTAGTTGCTCCACCCAAGTATCAAAGGCCTCAGATTCGGGGACATAAAAGTTTTCCAAAAGGTTTAGGGGCGGCTTGGGCAATTGATCCAGGGGGGTGAGGGACAGGAGGGATGGGTCTAGGTAAGGGGCTATATCTAGCTGAATGGAAGAATTGGTTCTTAGTAAAATGGTTTTTCGGTCACTTATGATCCATTCATACTCCTCCTCTTCGGATGGGTTCAAACTCGCTAAACTTTTACGGGTTTGGTAAATACATTGCCTCAAATTTTGCAAAGCTGAACTGAGGGGCATACCTGGCCATAGTAAATCGGTTAGTTTTTCTCGGGCAATTTTTTGATTGGGGTGCTGAAATGACTCAACCAATAGATAGATAAATAAAGCTTGAGATTTGGTAGTACGAAACTCAATTTCCTCATTCTGGTAGCAAATTCGGGGGAATCCTTTTAGTTCTACTTCTAAAATTGACAATTTTTTCACGGTTTGGCCATAGGGTTTGACTGCCTCCTTTCACACAGGCGAGGGAGCAAAACTAAATTGAATTATGAATATTCTCGACAGTATCCCAAAACTTAAACAAGTATTGCCCTTTATTAAGTTTGAAGGATACCCCGAAATTTTTTAAAACGATTATAAGTGATTTAGAAACTGTTTAAATTTAATTGCGTTGGGCGGCAAAGGGCCATTTTAAAATAGAAATACGGGAACCTGATTTCATCAAATTTATCG
>CAWUIO010000125.1:0-17811 GCA_963922455.1 uncultured Microscillaceae bacterium | reverse complement strand
AAGCAGCCACCAATGCCCGATGGAATATGTAAGCCCTTAATGCAATGGCATTGGGCTGCCCCCGGTGTTGAAAGTTCTGCTCATATGCGCAGTTGGTGGCACCGGGGTCGGGCTTTCGCTACTCGCTGCCTCTCCCCACGGGCCCACACGAGCTCAGACAGGCCGCTCTATCCCTCAGCCAATCTCTTACGAATCTTAAAAAGATTGTTTTAGACGAAAGTAAAATAGGTTACCAGTACCACTCAAACGTTCCAGAGAAGGATTTCGGAGGAACTGGGCAGTAATAAGAAAATCCAGATTTTGACTTAAAGATAAGCTCAACGAAGGCACAAAAACATATAAGTTTTCATCTGGGGCAAAGATACCTGCCAGTCCGGTATTGACTAAAGGATGCATCTGGAAATTACCTCCTAGAAAAAATGCAGTTCGAGCCGTGTATAGATTATTGGCTGGTAGAGGTTCAGCAAAAATATTAGCAGCATCTCCTCCCCCGTGCCAGTTTCCATTGAATAGGAATTCCGCTTGCAGGTAAAGGGAGCTAGGGAATCCATAATCTAAGCCCAGGGTTCCGCTCAAAAAGCCAATTTGCCTATCCCAAAAATGTCTTGGATGAAAATAGGTGAGCTCACCTTTGAAGCCCAAACCCTTGATGCCCCCTGCCCATCCCAAGCCTAAAGCCAACTCCTCACGAAAATTACCTCCTAAGATTTGAATGTCATAGCCGTTCCGGTTGGTACGGTACATCAAGGCTCCTACCCATTCATCTCCCCTTTCTCCAGGAGCCAAAGCAATCTCCCATCCTGAGGCGTACCCCGAATAATACTGGAAGCGAACGGCATCCGTTCCCGGTCGTTCCTCATAGTCAAAATCAAGATACGCGTAGGTGTTAAAGAGATCATTCGGGTTCCAAACAAAGGTACGGCCCCAGTTGATTCTTTGCCGACCTAAGCTTAACTCCCATTTTTTCTCAGTGACGGTAAGGAATAAACGATCTAGGGTACTGTGGCCCAAGGTGTGTTTACTGTCTAGCCATACCCACGAAAGATCTAGCAAACCAATGTCCTGCCCCAAGGACTCTTTGAATGCATCACGAGTATTCTCCACACTGTATCCATTAAATAAACGAGTTCGGAGATCTGCTTTTAGCTGTAGCCTTGGACTTAATACCCACAATGAGTTGACCCGATTGTGTAGGATATTATCATAACGAGTCCTTTTAAAGGAACGGGTAGTTGATAAAATACCTAATTCTTTCATATACCCATTCACACTTAGCAACGGCTGCCGTTCCTCTGGGTAAAAAGTTGTATCACGCTGAGCAAGCAATAGGGAAGGCGTTCCCCACATATATAAAAGGGCGAAAGGGAGAAAGCTTAACTTGCTTATTTTATGAAAGTAGTTCATCTTTTAAAACTCTTCCGTCTTCCAAGGTAATGACTCGGCGGGCCCGTTCAATCACCCGGGCATCGTGGGTAGAAAATATAAAGGTCATTCTTTCTTCCTGATTAAGTCGGGCCATGATATCTAATAGGGTGGAGGTAGATACAGAATCTAAATTGGCAGTAGGCTCATCTGCTAGAATAAATTCTGGTTTAGAAGCCAAAGCCCGGGCAACCGCCACTCTTTGTTGTTGCCCACCCGAAAGTTGTTTAGGGCGGTGATGTAACTTATCTCCAAGGCCAACTTCTTCTAAGAGTGATTTTACTCGGTCATCAATTTGAGTTTTACTTTGGTTTTGGAGTTGCATAATGAAGGAAACGTTTTCCCAAGCTGTCAGCACCGGAATCAGGTTATAGGCCTGAAAGACAAAACCAATCTTTTTCAAGCGAAACTTTGATAGCTCAGCCTCACCCATTTGTGTAATGTCTTTTCCTCGGATATACACATTGCCCTGGCTGGGTTGGTCCAATCCCCCTACTATATTTAAAAGCGTGGTTTTGCCGCAGCCAGAAGGGCCTACGATAGCAGTAAATTCTCCCTTTTGTATTTGGAGATCGATACCATTCAAGGCCTTGACCGGAATTTGGGTCTCTTGATACGTTTTATGAATATCATTAGCTTGAATTATGGGGCCAGTATTTATGTTTGTTTCTGTTTGCTCTGTTTGTGTTTTCATAAACCAGAGGTTTTAAAATTAGATTTTTCGTATGGCTTCAGAGGGCCTTAGTTTTAAGGCTGTCCAAGCCGGATAGAGCGATGATAAAAAAGCAGCTACAAATACCATTACTGTAATACCCAAGTACTCGTAAGGAGCCATAACCGGTCTTATAAAGCTACTAAATCCAATAGCTTCAAAGCCTTCGCCAACCACCGAGAGGTCAATGCCCCAATAATGACTGATACTGATACTCATCCAGGCTAGCCCGAGACCAATAGGAAGGCCAGTAGAGGTAAGAAAGAGTGTTTCCCACATAATCATGATAAATACACGAGTCCTACTCATGCCAATTGCTCTGAGCATGCCCAATTCCCGAGTACGCTCGAGTACTGCCATTAACATGGTATTTAAAATACCCATGGAAAGGGCAAAGAGGATGATCCCTATAAAAATTAAAAAGAAATAGACCATGATTTCGTCTATGTAGGCTAGCTCAGGCGATACTTGTTTCCAGCTTTCCGATAAATAAACAGTTGAGTCCCCTTGAATTTTCTGGCTCAAACCTTCGGCAAGTTGTGGATCATTAAGTTTGAATATAAGTTGGTGGGCGGCATCTACTGAAAGGCCTAATAATTCTTGTAAATCAGATTTTCTCAAAAAAACATGGCTTTCTTCATAGCCTTTATTATCCAAAGCGTAAATACCACTTACCCGAAAAGCTCCAGCTATGATCTCACCGGCTGTATTTTGAAAGGACAAAACTACCTTAGAGCGAATTTTCAGGTTTAATCGCTTGGCTAAACGAGCTCCAATCACGATAGGGTTTCGTTTATCCAGGGGAAGAAACATACCACTTTGGACTCTCTGACATATGGCAAACACTTTTGTTTCTTGAGCTGTGTCAATTCCGTAAATATCCACTCCATAAGAACCAGCGGCACTACTGGCCATACCATAGCAATTTAGTCGGCTGGTATAAGCCTTCACTTCGGGAAATTGGCTCACCACTCTAACAATAGAATCTGGATTTCTTAAAAAAAACTCAGTTGACTTGTCTTGATTAAATTTTGGGTGGGAAATCTTTATATGACCGACACTGGTATTTAATTGCTCTTCCAATCGCTGTCGGTTCATACCATTGGCCAATGAGATCATATATGACCCTGCCCATAAACCCAGGGCTACAGCCCCAATTACAGCCAAACTCCGGGTAGGATTCCTCCAAATGTTTTTCCAGGCAATGGTAATAAGCATAGAATGAAAGTTTAAGAGCGCATGGCAGAAACAATGTGTAAGCGTGATACTGTCCAAACAGGGTATAAGGCGATAATAGCCGTTAGAATCCAAATAACTTGAGCTTGTTCTACGAAAAGGTTAAAATCGTTAGAGTAATAAATCAAAGGTTCCATTCCCATCTCGATGGTTGCCTCGGCCATTGTACCACTCAAGCGTATAGGGTTATAATGAAAATATATAAGCAAAGGAGCTATCAGTAAGCACCCTAAGACAATACCGATACTAGCTAGAAGGATGATTTCTATGAAGACAATCAAAGCCAATTTCCATCGGTTCATCCCAATCCCCAACATCACTCCAAATTCATATTTTCTTTCAACTGTCATCATGAGAATGGTGCCAAAAATGCCAAAACCCACAACCATATACAAAATCCCAATCATGATTTGCCCTCCTACTTTATCCGAGAGAATAAGTTGAGATAATTCGGGGGCCATTTCTGGCCAAGACATAGCCACCAAGGTCGAGTGTTGAAGCTTTTCCTTTATTGAGAGAGCAGTTTCCTGACTCTGTTTTGGGTTGTTTAAGATAAGAGAATAGGAACTAAGTTGCCCATAAGCTCCAAAAAGCTCCTGACCGGCAGCAAGCGGTATGTAAATTAGTGAACGGTTCAAATCTGGAGTTGGAAAACGGACCAAGCCCTTAACCAAGTACTTACCCACGGCACTGGCTCCTTGGTACCCCTGACCAATAATCACCAAAGAATCATTTACTTGAAGGTCCAAAAAACCGGCTAACTCTTCGGCTAGCAAAACACTCTCTTCTTCAGGATCTTGGAAATAACGACCCTTAGTTAATCTATCTGATGGAGCAGATAAAAACTGTTCTTGTCCTGGGTCTATTGCCACAACCAACCCAGCCCTTGCTTGCCTTAGTCCACTGGCCAGGGCGTAGACTTGTAGTCTGGGCACGACTTCTTTTACATTGCTCACATAGGAAAGAACTTCAAGCAAGCTATCGCTTTGACTTAGGCTGTTGTCCAGGCTTTGTTCGTCCCAGTACCCATCCAGCTGAACTTGGATATGCCCTAAAAAACTGCCTGCAGTATTGTGGATCATGTGCTCATAAGAGCCCTCTTGCTGAGAACGCATAAAGATAGCAAGGGCTACCGCACTTAAAATAGAAGTAAGCGTGAGAATAGTCCTTCTAGGATTCCTCCAAATGTTTCGCCAGGCGATTACAAGGTAGAGCATATGGCTTATTTTACGCGCTTCATGTTTTGTAAAGAAAAGAAGTCATCATCTATAGTTTGGTTAAATTTTAAGGATTCGTAGATCAGCACGGTCTTTTGGTTTTTCTTATCAGCAGGAATCATTTCCAAGCGGCTAGGAATTTCTCGCCCCCCCATGGATTTAACTTCTGAGGAATTTAAAGTATTAACCAGGTAGCCGTCTTCATCGTACATTTCGGTTTTTAGCTGAAGATATTTGTCTTTACTGACCCAAAGTAAAATTTTGCCCCAAACTACTGGCGCATTTGGTTTAGGGATGAGCTCGATCTTGTAACAAGCAGTGCCGTCGATGGTGGCATTGCCTAATATTTTGTGCTCATAATCTTCTACGATAGAAGCCTGCTTGATTAAATCATCATTGGTAAAGTCGGACCCCATCCAAGATTGACTCATCATGGATGGGGGAAGTTTTATAGTGCGGTTTATGCTGGGCTGCCAGTTCCACATTTCCCGTTTTCTTTTTAGGAAGCTAGAACCTTTATCACGCACCGGAGCTTGAATAAGAATTAAGGAATAATCGTCTCCCTTGGACCAGGATTTCATCGAGACTTTTCGAGTCCATTTTGGGCGCACAATCATCATTGTAATTGCAGCCTCTGAGGATTTTCCCCGGGTGGCTTCATTAGATTTGCGGACAATCTCTTTGGCATCTTGGGAGAAGCTAGTTTGAGTAAAAAAGCTAGCATACAGTAGGAGCAGCAGTATAAGTTTAAGACGAATGTTTTGCATATAGGCGATGGCTAATAGGTTTTTGGCTTAGGGATAGGCGCCCGTATGGGCCGAGACCGCCGCTGGTTTAGCGTCGGCCGGCTCGGCAGCCTAGCCCGGCCCGCGTAGGCACTTTACTTCCAGTAAGCGGTAAGACTTCATAACGCGGGCAAGCCCCAAAGGATTTTAGTTAAAAAAGCATATTGTATTTAAATTTTTGGAGAATATTTATCTTTAAACTGGTTCATAACAGCATCTAAGGGATAATTTTTAGGCCTGAGCACATAGTTGAGAATAATGCCATCCAAGGTATTATTAAACAGAATAGCCTCCGTTTTTGCATTGGCGTACCCAAGATCAGAAAAAATGCAGGCTAATTGGGCATTGTAAGCTTTTTCAAACTGCAAAAGCTTAGCCAGGGTATCTTCGGGTTCGTTTAATTGAAAAGTAAGGCGGCTGTAAAATGTCCAAAACTCGAGATTCTCTACGGCCGATTTATGCGTGAGCGAGAGTAGGGTTTTTATAGTTTCTTGAGGGTTGGTGATGCCGCTTTTATATGATTCTACTAGCTTAACGAGTTCTTGAATTTTGGTAAACAGTAGCGCAAACAACTCTTGCAAAATGGCTTCTTTACTCTCAAAATAATTATAAAAAAGACCTTTTGATATACTGGCTTTTTCTGTGATTTGCTGGATGCGTGTATTCTCAAAGCCATTTTGAGCAAATAGAGAAAGCGCTGCCTCAAGAATTTCTTGTTTTCTATCTTCTCTTTGGGCTTTAAATTGATCGGGAGATTTAGGACTCATATTATTGATTGACTAGTCAGTCAATAATAAAACAAAGTAAAATATTCTAAGTTCCCTTTGGGACTAAAAGGAGTTAAGATACTTTTTTACGCTCGAGAAAAACGGTACGTTCTTGGATGTTTAGGTCTAGGATTAGATCTCCAACTACACGGAAGCCTTGACTTTCAAACTTATTCTGTTCTTGTTCCATAGCTTCATATTCGGCGTCGGTAGCTGTAATGTGGATATAGGTGAGGGACTTGCTGTCCTCAGATACAACAACTTTCATGATCGATACTGTTTGGTGTCTAATTATTAGGATAAATTTCTGGGGGAACTTTTAATTCCACAACTCTAAAAGAGGGTGCTGGATAAAAGAATGAAGGTTGCATTTCTACCAAGGCAATATAGAGATTCAAAGCTTAATATGAAAGTTTAATTAAAAATTTATACAACCCATGTAACTAATGCCTGACCGTGTACCTCTATTTAAGAAGCCCGTTCCATACAGTAAATTTTCCGTTTGATCCTTCCTAAAGTATGCTTCTTCGTTAAGCCCTTCTTATCATCTTCTCTCAAGTCTAGCTTTGTTGGCGTAATCATTACTGATCTATACGTCCGATAACCATGAAAAACTTTATTGTATTCCTAGTGCTTCTAATGCCAAGTTTATCCTTGGCCCAAACGCAAACCATCCGAGGAAATGTCATTGACCAACAGTCGCAGTACCCCCTTATCGGGGCGAGTGTTTACATTCCAGGTACAGAGCCTTTACTAGGTTCTGCTACCGACCAGGATGGTTTTTTTGAGATTAAGAATGTTCCCCTAGGCCGGGTTTCTCTAAAAGTATCTTATCTGGGCTATAAAGAGCGATTAATTCCTAACATCTTGCTTACTTCAGGGAAGCAAGTAAATCTTAATATTCAGTTAGAAGAGCAATTTTTTAGTAGTGAAGAGATTGTAATTACAGCCGAAGAGGACAAAACCTTGGTAAATAATGAACTGGCCGTGATAAGTGCCCGAGGATTTGATGTGGAGGAATCGCGTCGCTATGCAGGTAGCCGAAATGATCCGGCCCGTATGGCGAGCAACTATGCCGGAGTAAGTGGGGCCAATGATGCCCGGAACGATATTATCATCCGGGGTAACTCACCCACAGGCTTGTTATGGCGCTTGGAAGGAATAGACATCCCTAACCCCAACCACTTTGGAACTTTGGGCTCAACCGGGGGGCCAGTTGGTATGTTAAACAATAATGTCCTGGACAATTCAGATTTTTTTACCGGAGCCTTCCCTGCCGAATATGGAAATGCCAACGCTGGGGTATTTGATTTAAAATTTCGTAATGGGAATAATTCTAAACGCGAATACTTATTCCAAATCGGGTTTAATGGGGTAGAAGCCGGAATAGAAGGTCCTTTCTCTAAAAACTCTCGCGCATCCTACCTGGTCAATTATCGCTACTCAACCCTGGCTGTCTTTGATGCGATGGGCCTAGATTTTGGTACAGGATCGGCAGTTCCTCAGTACCAGGACCTCTCTTTCAAAATAGATATCCCTACTGAAAAAGCCGGACGATTTGGCATATTCGGGCTGGGTGGTATTAGCCAAATTGATCTTTTTGGCAGCGAGGAAGATGATCCAGATCCCAATGATGCCTTTGGAGATATCAACAATGACCTCGCTTTTGAGTCAGGTACTGGAGTAGTTGGACTTACCCATACGTACTTTTTTAACCCAAATACCTACTCAGAAATAACGCTGGCTGTATCAGGAAGTTATAGCCGGGGCGAAAATGATTCGCTTACCCGGGATAATGAAGGACAAGTCATTTCCCGTTTTTTTGAGAGTGCCACCGATTTTAACCAGTGGCGTTATAGCCTAAGAGCTCAACTAAACCGAAAAATTAATAACCGGAACACTTTACGCATCGGGGGTTCGGTAGACTTACTCAATCTCAACCTGGTGGATAGTATGTTAAACCAAGAAACCCAAGAATTTATGGTGAGGCAGGATTTTGATGGAAATACTAGCCTACTACAGGCTTATGCCCAGTGGCGGTTTAGGATAAGTGAGCGTTTGGTACTTAATTCGGGTTTACATTACCAGCAACTTACCCTGAATAATTCTCGAGCCTTTGAGCCTCGTTTTGGGCTACAATATAAAATTAACTCCTCCCAAAATTTAAGCTTTGGAGCCGGTTTACATAGTCAATTGCAGCCTCTACAGGTTTACTTCCAAAATACAGCCGGGAGCAATGGGGAAAATTTACTTACCAACGAAGAGCTTGATTTTACCCGGAGTATCCATTATGTATTAGGCTATGACAATTCAATCAATGATTTCTTAAGGCTAAAAGTAGAAGCGTATTACCAACAGATATACGATGCCCCAGTAACTCAAAGACCTAGTTCTTTCTCTTTATTAAATGCAGGTGCCGATTTTGAAATTCCAGATGAGGATTCGCTGATCAATGACGGGACTGGCTACAATTATGGTTTAGAGCTAACACTTGAGAAGTTTTTTAATCGCAAATACTACTTCTTGGTCACCTCTTCCGTTTTTAATTCACGCTATGAAGGAAGCGATGGGATTGAGCGCAATACGGCCTACAATGGCAATTACGTGTTCAATATCCTATTCGGAAAAGAGTTTGCCGTGCGCAATAAAAATGCTTTTTTCATAGACACAAAGGTCACCTTGGCAGGAGGGAGACGCTTTACCCCTATTGATCTTTCGGCATCTATCGAGCAAGGGTTTGCCGTAGAAGACGATACCCAAGCTTTTGACGGGCAATTTGAAGATTATTTCCGCTGGGATTTAAAAGCCGGTTATCGCATAAATGCCCGCAAAGTTACCCACGAGTTCTTTGTTGACGTCCAAAATGTGACCAATCGGGACAATATCTTAAATCAAGATTACAACAGAAGTACCCAAAGTATCCGTAGAATTAACCAGTTGGGCATCTTCCCGGTTGTTCAATACAAAGTTCAGTTTTAAATTGTAGCGAATAAGGATAACCAATAGCATACAGTTATTGGTAATCTTTGCTAAGTAGTAAAGCTACTTTTGGGGCTTCCCCGCGCTGAGGTACTAGAGTTATGACTTGACAATAGTGCCTAGCGCGGGTCGGGCTAGGCTGCCGAGCCGGCCAAGGCACAGCCAGCGGCGGTCTCGGCCCATACGGGCGCCTATCCCTAAGCCAATAAAAGCTTAAATACCTGGTACTTCTTCCTTAATCATTTTATATGCTCAAAGAGAAATACATTCGTTACATCGGGATAGCTTTAATAGCCTTTGGCCATCCATTTGTGTTTCCTGATATAGGAGAAGGCATTTATTGGGAGCAGGTCATGATCGCCGGGATCCACGCTTTTGTTTATTGGCAAGGCAATGTAAGCATCATACTTTATCTCCGAAAAAAATTTCCTAGCTATCAAGAAAACAGCAAAAGGCTGACTTATCTTATAATCTGCTGTACAGTTTATACGGTGGTTGTAGGAAGTATTCTTAATCTGTTTCTTGTCTTGTGGCGAGATGAAGTACTTGTATTGGCTCCTAAAAACTGGGGGCATCTACTGAAAGACTTCGTGATCAATTTTATTGTCAGCATGACTTATGAAACAAGTTATTTTCTGCAAAAATGGCGAGAAACTTTCATTGAGGCAGAGCAGCTAAAGCACCAAGCCTTACGGTCCAGGTATGAAACGCTTAAAAATCAAGTGAGCCCTCATTTTCTTTTCAATAGCTTAAATACACTAATTACCCTAATTCCGGAAGATCCTCAACTGGCCGTTCGTTTTACCGAGCAGCTCTCCAAGGTTTATCGGTATATTTTGCAAAATAAGAATAAAGAGCTCGTGAGCCTTCATACTGAGCTAGAGTTTACCCAGGCTTACATTTTCCTACAAAAAAACCGGTTTGGGGAAAACCTCAAAGTGGATTTTCGTATCCCAGAAGAACATCTAGAAGCTTGGATAGCTCCTCTTACCTTACAAATGCTTGTAGAAAATGCTATTAAACACAATGAGGTCTCCAAAGCACGCCCACTCTTTATCGATGTGTATATTGCTAAGAATGATTTATTGGTAGTAAAGAATAATCTTCAGAAGAAAAAAATAGCAGTTCCTTCCACTCAAATTGGCTTAGAAAATATACGGAAACGCTACCAATACCTTAGCAAGCAGACGGTTGATGTTATAGCTACAGCCCATAATTTTATTGTCACCTTGCCTTTAATCCACGTTTATGAAAGTGCTCATCATTGAAGACGAAGCCCCGGCAGTAAGACGGTTAGAGAGCTTATTGAAGCAGGTACAAGCCCATGTAGAAATTTTGGATGTAATAGATACGGTAGAAGCAGCTGTAAAATGGTTGCGCATCCACCCTAGTCCACAAATTATCTTTATGGATATCCAGTTGGCCGATGGAATTAGCTTTGAGATATTTGAAAAAGTGGAAGTACAAGCTCCTATTATTTTTATAACAGCTTACGATGCCTATACTTTAAGAGCATTCAAGGTCAACAGTATTGATTACCTTTTAAAGCCGATTGATCCAGAAGAGCTTAAGAAAAGCATACAAAAATTTCAGCAAATCACGGAACAGTTTCGTCAATACAGTATGGAGAACATCCAAAGTTTACTCCAATCGGTAACGCAGAACGAGCCCGAATACAAATCGCGTTTTCTGGTAAAATTAGGGGAACGATTGATCTATATTCCGCAAAATGAGATTGCCTATTTTTATGCCCAGCAGAAAATAGTTTTACTCATCACCCAAGAAAAGCGAAAATATGCACTTGATTACTCCTTGGATGAGCTGGAAACCCAATTAGACCCACAATATTTCTTCCGCTTAAACCGTCAATTTCTTACTAGGATCGATGCGATCCAAGGGATTCATAATTACTTTAAAGGAAAGCTCAAAATACAGCTCTCCCCTGAAGCAGAAAAAGAGGTGACCGTAAGCCGGGAACGCAGTACTTTATTTAAGCGTTGGCTTGACCGCTAATTTCGCTCTTTGTTGGCTTTTGAGGCGATTCTTGGATACTTACACTATTGATTTTGCCCTCTTCCCCAAAGATTTCCCTCGATTTTTCATTGTAGGCTAAGGCAGCTTCTTCGGCAGTAGCATACATACCTATATGAATGGCTTTGCGGTTCACATAGATTGTAGCCCGGTAGCGATTGCCATCTTTACGAACTCCCCGATAGCCTGTACTGCCATAGTTACGGCCTTTACGGGAAGCTTTGGACATTGTCGCCCATTCCAGGTTTTTGACTCGGCAGTCTAACTTATTCCCGTTAACTACCCGGACGATGAGTTTTTGATCAGAATCGGGTTTGTCAATAAACTGTTCTGCAATCCGCTTATGCAAGTAAATGGTTTCTGTTTTGTAGGTGCCATCCTTTTGCCGCCATGCTTTTTGGAAAACAGCGTAGCCACTCGAGTGTAATCGCAGGTTTTTCTCAAAATCCAAGCTGCGTAGATAAGGATTTTTACTCAGATATTCATAAACAAAATCATCTACGATAACGGACTTGTTCGCATTTTTAAGATTTAATTTAAAAAGCATGTCATTTTGAGTTTTTTACTCAATTGAAGTAAATAGTAAAACAAATGTTGCTTGGGCTGCTGTCTAAATATCCTTAGCTTGTCAAACTTGTGCGAGAGTAGGTAGATATATGCACGAAAGATGTGTTGTAAATTACTGTTAAAAATTTTAAATAGACAATATATCTTCAAATTTTTACTAGCATATTCTTTCGTTTATGCTATGTTTTGGACAGTTATTAAGTCTCCGTTAGTCCAGCATATCCCCCCAGCAGATAACTTTAAGCCCAAAAAGTAAAGCTGATTTCTTATTTTTTCCTGAATTAACCCAAGAAATCGCCATTATCTTCTCACATCTTAATAAAGTTTACAGATAAAGGCTTTGGATTAAGAAAAAATAATAAGAAATTTGAATAAGCTGGTTTTTAGTACTTTGTAAGAAAAGTTGTAATAATTAAGCTGGCACACAAACTTTATCCTCTGCATGAACCAAAATCCTTACGATTCGCTTGCAAACTCCATTTTGAAAAGTATTTCTGCTGGCAATATATCTTCTGACTGGAATGAGTTGGCCGAACAACTTGGCGTTCGGCATGAAGATGACTTACACAGACTCCAATCGGGTAACCGGTTTCCTGCACAAGCTTCTAGGAATAGAAAACCTTCATCCAATCCTTGCTTTCTAAAACTAGAGCAAGAGCTCAATACAATTATCGGAGAGTTTGAATACGCCAAAGACAAAACAAGCCTCTCTACCTTCCAAGAACAGATTTTGGCTTGGGAAAAGAAAGTACAATCTGCCCAGCTAAAAGGTGATGAGAAAGACTATCTTATGGCCAATGGCTCACTTGCGCGTAACTTTACCGATCTACTTTTTTAAATACCCCCTCTTCGTAGAGATCTTTACAAGAAGATAATTCGTAAAAACCGCCCATTGCTACTATGGTCTATTGCCAAAGAAGATTTACGGGGAATTTTCTCACTTACTCTCTCCTTTTCCAATTATGAAACTTTTTTGAAAATCCACCGTAGAGTTTTCTCTTGATTTCCAGCTATTTACACATTTGGCACTTTTTTGTTGATAGTTAACGGCAAACGCTGCTTATCACAAATTACCAAGAGAAAAATGAATGCAAAAAAATTACCATATCATCAAAGCTTAGACCCAGAAAAGCTTAAGCTACAAGTAGGAAGGCTCCAGGAGTTAATTTTCGACTTCACCCGAGAAATATCTAAAATACGTAAGGAAATGGATAGTTTTCAACAAGACTTGTATTATTAATCTAATTAAACTAACTTGGCACAATGAGAGGAAAACGTAATTTTGATGACATTGTCGCTCAGACGTATCAAATCTTACAAGAGTCTCAAAAAGCTCGCTTAGTTGCAGAGCAAGAGTTGAAAAAGGCTTTATCTGGGGCAAAAGACCCAGTGGATAGCCAACATTCCCAAGGCCCAAACTTTGAATCTGGGAAATTACGCTAATCACGAAACTGAGGTTTCCGGTTACACCAAACCATTTCTTTCTAAGTCGCTCTATTTTTATAATCTTACACACAAAAGATTGTGGCTTGCCGATGATGTAGCTTTTAAATAAAGTCTACTCATAGCAAGCCATTCATTTTTTACCCCCTCCTGATTTCTACAATACCTTTCCACTCAAATTTTCTAGCATTATTGGCTGAGGGATAGAGCGGCCTGTTTGAGCCCGTCGCTGGTCTGAGCCGTGGCCGGCGAGTAGCGAAAGCCCGACCCCGGCTAGTACAGACTTACCTACATGGCAGGATTGTGATTTGCCGGGGGCAGCCCCTAAATCAATTTTCTATACCGCTATTCTTTTGAGCAGGAAATAAAAAAGTGTAAATTTTTGATCAATATATTTGCAAAACCGGGAAGAATTCATGTATATTTGCTCATAAAGTTACCAATTGGAATAGCATTGCTCACATTTTTGCCCAAAAATCTAATATTCTGGTTTTGATTTCTAATATGCCGTGAGATCACACCAGGTATTAAAGACACCAAAATACTCGCGAGGTTGGCAAAGAGTATTTACAAAAAGTCTTCACCCTGCTGGTCGGATCATAGTAGGAGCTGGGAGATCATTACGGTTTATTTATCATTTAGGAATAGTGGATTATGGTTACTACTCAAAAAAGAGCAGCAAGGACTCGCAAACGTAGCAAGTCTGCTGAGGCTGCTAGCTTATCAGAGGTTTTTACATCTTCTATGGTAAAAGGAACGGTACTCTTACTAATTGTATCGTTTAATGTTGTCGTGTTAAAAAACAGCTTCTTGATGGCAGTGCCATCGGGAAATTACGGAAGCTTGTCGGGCGATATGGAGCTTGACGGTCTTCTATACGGAACTGCCATCTCAATCTTGATGGTCATTGTACTATTTCACGAGGAGAAATGGCAAAATGCTTTCTGCCCCGGAGCCATCACTTTGTACTTGGATGCACTTATTCTGGTATTGTATACAAAGTGGTTTGATTGGCTGATTGGAGCTTGGTGGACCCAGTGGATCATGGGTGGGCTTATGATAGTAATGCCGGTTATGGGCTTGTTTATCATGGTCATTATGCTGAAAAAATAAGCGGTTTTTTGAACCGTCTTAATCTGTCATTTTAATTCAAATTGCTTATGAGTGCTCCTCAAGTTTTAGATTCTCAACGAGAGATTGTATGGCAAATCAATGCCCAACCCTTGGCTCAAGCAAGTCGGAAGACAAGCAAAAAACAAACAAGCCAGGCACATAACTTTATTGAAAAGTCATTTCAAGAAATGGCTGAACGCTTTCAAAAACGTATGGACGATCTGGAAGAAGAATTGCAGAAGCTTAAGGCCGAGAATGCCGCCTTACGTGAACAGTTTTTCCCTAAGATCGAGGAATAATTTTAAGTAGTAAAGACTCAAAAGTATGCGGAATATCTGGCAAACACTTAGGAGCCTTCGTGGCTATTTCGTTGGACCATCGATCCAAAACCTAAACCTGGAACAGGATAAGAGGGCTCCTTTACACTTAAACTTGGATGAGTTGAAGATCATCTCTACCGCTTTGCTTCATTATCGCCGTCGTCTGGCAAAGCGAGGGGAGCTGGATGATGCGGTAGAGGTAATTGAGATGGATCAAAGGGTTTATCAACAAGTGCTGCTACTGGAAAATATTGGGCGTAAAAAACCGCCTTATGCAAATACTTTTATCTCCAAATAGAAAATTCTCTTGGAGTGTATGTCATGTGTTTTTTTGAATCCCTACGGAAAGCTGGCCTGAGTTTTTAGGCCGGTTTTTTTTTTATTACTTCAGCTAAGGATATTGACACTCTCTTTACTTAATTCTACTAAAAAAGCTTGCTGAAATGCTTGATCAATACGTGGAAAATTTTTTAAGAACAAGTCTTTCAAATCTTTGACACGTTTATTCCCAGTACGAACAAGTAATAACTTGTATGGCTTCTGGTGTAAGTTAAATGAATAGTAAAAGTCTGAGTCTTTGGTAATAACGATACGCTCTTGGGCTAAGGAAAGCTGATTTATTTCTTCGTCAGGCGTATCATTTTGATTGGGCAAATCCATTGTATGAATCGCATCATACCCTTTTTCTTGAAGTAGTTTTGCCAGAGAAGGGGGAAGTTGCGCATCTACAATAAATTTCATCATACTTCCAAAACCAATCCCTTATTTTTAGACACCATAGTTGCATACGCCAGGCAGGCCAAAATATCTTCCCGCTCTAAGTCAGGGAATTCTTCTAAAAGATCTTCTATATTATCTCCTGCAGCTAGATACTCAAGAATCCCTTCCACCAAATAGCGTTTATCACGGATAGTCGGTTTACCATGCCCAACCTCTCTATTTAAAGTAATTCTATCTAAAAGTATTGTATCCATAAAATATAAGCTGTCTTTTTTAATTGTTTTACAAGCTATAACCCAAACCAACAAAAATAAAATCCTGAATATCAGGAAAATTCGCTAACTTAGGTTAGATATGGGAACAAAAATTGACTTCACAAAACCAAGCACACTGCCCCTCAGCGATACGGGTAAATTTACTAGGGAGTCTCTCTTGGTATTTTCTCAACTAAACCCAGATATCCGGGCCGAACTCGATGAGAGAGGGAATATTATTCTTATGAGTCCAACTAGTACTGATTCTGGACAAAAGTCTGGTAAATTTTTTGGAAAGCTCTTCGTGTGGAACGAGAACAATGGAGAACTTGGATATCTTTTTGACTCATCTACCGGGTTTACCTTGCCTGATACCTCAGTTAAATCTCCAGATGCTGCCTGGATTGAAAAAAAACGCTACGAGAAACTAGATAGTGCAGAAAAGAAAAAATATGCTAAAATTGTCCCTGACCTAATTGCAGAGGTGCGTTCTGTAAGCGATAACTTTAACGATACCTACGAGAAGTGCCGAAAGTGGCTCGCTAATGGAGTAAAAGAAGTGTGGTGCATTGACCCCGGAGAAGCAATTGTGGTTTTAAGAAAAGAAGTAGAGCTTCGGTTTAAGAAAAACGAGACGGCCCAATCTCAAATTCTCTCAGGATTTGAGTTAAAGGTAAGTGATTTCTAATAATAGTCTATCCTTAAATACGCAAGCTTCTTGACGGAATATTCACTTATTTACGTATCTGTACAAGGTGCCCTTGCTGATCCCAAACTGCTCACAAATCTCTGCAATAGAGAGCTCCTTTGCATCATACAGTAATTGTAGCGCTTTAATCTTTTTTTCTGTCATCTTTTTGGGCCTTCCACCTACCCTTCCTCGAGCTCTCGCCGCTTTTAGGCCGGCATTGGTCCGTTCTCGGATCATTTCCCTCTCAAACTCGGCCAGTGCCCCAAAGAGGTGAAAGATGAGTTTTCCAGCCGGGCTTGTAGTATCAATTTTTTCATTGAGACAGACGAAACCCACACCTTTCTTTTCTAACTGCTCTACAATACGAAGCAGGTGAGGCATCGAGCGTCCTAGGCGATCCAATTTCCAGATGATGAGTGTATCATCTTTGCGAACATATCCTAGTAACTTGTCCAATTCGGGCCGATCAGTTTTGACCCCACTGGCAACTTCCTGGTAGATTTCCTCGCAGCCGGCTTCTTTCAGGGCATCTACTTGTAAGTCTAAAGATTGATCTGAAGTTGATACCCGAGCATATCCTAATTTCATAGTCTAAAAAACCTTATTTATTATACTTTGATAAATATACGGGTTTTTAGAATAAATGAGGGGGTATTTTGTGGGGGATGGGTGAGCGTTTCAAAAACACTGGTTTTTGGTACTATCTATATCACTACCAAAGCAGCTTTACATCATAATGTTTGAACATCTTATCCTTGGTGATGATCACCAGGTCATTCGCTTTTGCTTGGGCAATAAGAGCCCGGTCAAAAGGATCAGCGTGTTTAATTTTCTCTAGAAAGGGAAGGTTCTCGACCTCTTCAACAGCCAACGCATCTAGAGACAGTGCATCTACACTCTGCTTTCCCAATTCTTCTACAACACTCGGGATACTGTATCTTAGCCTTAATTTTCCGATACTACGCTTTATTGCAATTTCCCACAAGGATACAAAGCTGAAAAAAATCTCATTATCGGGATCTTCAATAGCACGGCTTACCTTTGATGATAATTCATCACTCTTTTCCAATGCCCAAATTATAACATGTGTATCGATCAAGTACCTCATTCAGGCATATAGTCTTTAAAACAATCTAGAGGCTCATCAAAATCCGGCGCAATGTACTCTACCAAATCAGGCATCGTTCCTAATTTTCGCTTTTTTTTAGGCTTTTCCTCACCTACTTCTTCTAAAATTTTATCAAATGTCTCCCTAAGTTTTTCTAATTTCTCAGGAGGAAGCTTATCAATATTTTTTTGGATATAAGATTGTAATTCAATAGCTGTCATGATCTTTTCCGTATTTCTTTAAGTATAACGCAAAAGGCAATAAAACCAAAAAATCACACGAAAACACTGAAAAAAAGACTTGAGTAGGGCGGTGCCCGGAGCTTGGTGCGGTGCTACCCTATGTAATCTTATCGCCCCCAAGAACAAGCCTTTTTAAGACTATTTATATTACTACCAAAGCAGCTTTACATCATAATGTTTGAACATCTTATCCTTGGTGATGAT
>CAWUIO010000124.1:0-18089 GCA_963922455.1 uncultured Microscillaceae bacterium | reverse complement strand
TAGGTATGGCTCACCTGGACGCCCGTGCCGCTATTGCCGTCGCCGAAGTCCCAGGTGTAGCTTAGGCTATCGCCGTCAATGTCGCTGCTGCCGCTGGCGTCAAATTGGACTACTAGGGGGGCATCGCCTTCCGTCTGGTCGGCTACAAAGGCGGCCACCGGGGCGGTATTGGCTACCTCGATCATCACACTGGTTACATCTTCCAGATTCCCGTCATTAACTGTGAGTTCGGCCCGGTAATTTCCTTTTTGGGTGTACACGTGGGTGAGGGTATCCCCGCTTCCCGTCGTTCCGTCGCCAAAGTCCCAAGTATAGGTTAAGGGATCATTTTCTGGGTCAGAGGAGGCACGGGCATTAAATCGCACGCTCAGGGGGCTCGCGCCCCGGGTGGGATTGGCCAGGAAGAAGGCCTGGGGGGCTTGGTTGCCCACAGGGGGAGCTTCTGGATATAAAAACTTACTAGGGATTATTTGCTGGGCAATGTTAGGGCCTGTCCAAGAAAGCTGGGCTACGGCCCCTCCTCCTTTTTCATAGTATTCCATACGAATGGAAACTTGACGGTTTCCGATTAAGGCGAGGGATCCAGTCCATTCACGGGGAGATTGGTCCACCCACTGGTCAATTAGCAACTGGTTATCTACCCATAAACGTACACCATCATCGGTACGAGTCGTAAAGGTGTAGCTGCCTGAGGTTGGCGGTTTAATACTTCCTTCCCATCTAACAGAAAAATTATCGATACCCATACTTGGGTCAGGAGAACCACTGCCCCACTGAAAGTTAATTTGAGGATCTACCCGGCTTAGTAAGGTACCCGTAAAGTCTATGTTGTCATAATAATTACCCGTGAGCCCCCCAGGTACACTACTAGTTGTTCCTATACCTTCAATATCACCTGCGTTTTCAAATACTAAATAATGCACATCCTCATTGGTATGACCCAATTCCGCATCACTACAGGTTTCTTCTTCCACAAATACTTCTACTTGTGAGCCATTCATATTACGGTATCGGATGGTAGAAACATCTCCTCCATAATACCCGTGCATCGTGCTCACAAATACGGCATTATTCCCAAAATTTAAGTTAAAATTAATAGTTTCCCAGGCCTCGTCTACGACTACTCCAGTTTTAGCCGCCGAGAAGCTATTGTTGCCTACATTCTCACCAGGCTCGAGAGCAATCCAGTGAATAGTTTCTCCTCCATGCATGCTTTTATCAAATTCGTGTAGGAGTACTTGAGTCGCGCTGGTAGTGCTCGTATTGTGGTTAAACCTTAAAGCTATGGCTCGACTGTCATTGTTGGTTACACAAGATCCTAAAACAAGCGGTAGATTATCAAATGGGGATGGGTAGGTGATGTCTGTCCAACTATTACCTACATTCTCCTGAGATCCGGCCATCAATAGAGAACCATTGGGTAGGCTATGCACTCCAGATTCTACTACCATATAGGGTATCTCTTCCAGGGGGTGGTTAAGATCTAAGCACTCCCATTCCTGCATACGTACTTCAAAACTGTTACCCGTAATATTTCGGATCCTAACCGTAGCTTGTTCTGCATTATTATACGAGGGCGCACCGGCTACAACAATCGGGTTTGTGTAGCTTCGGCTCAGCGTAACTGTAGTCCAGGCATCTCCGGCCTGAGCAATGCCGGTTTCCCCAATGCTCTGGGTAATGCCTATACCATAATCCTCATCAGGATCTAGGCTATTGATCCAGTCGGCAAGAAGTTGAACTCCAGCAGAGTCAACGACATTTTTTGCTAGAGGCGGCATAGCAATATCTCCCAAAGCATGGGTTCGTTTATACAGAATAGAGCGTGCGGTATCTTGGGGGTAGATCACAAAGGCACTGTCGCCTCCTAGGTTACTTAGTAAAGGGCCAAAAATCAAGCTCTGATCATCCAAAGGGGTTGTAATACGGGCATCAAATGCCGCACGATTACCTGTAGCCGGTTGGTGACAGTAAGAACAATTCACATCCAAATAAGACCTTGCTTTCCACTCTAAGGAGGCATTGGGGTCATCTTGGGCAGCCAAGGTAATGAAATCCAAGGTTTCTTCATCGTGAATGTCTTCATCTAGTATACCCAGATAACTAAGGCTTACTAATTGATTGGCTACTTTATTGGTCTTAGGGTAGCGAATGGAGGTGTTTAAATGCCGGGTTTTAGGCCCCAATACACTCCCAACGGAGGTTTGGTGACACGCCTGGCATTCTACTAAGCTTGGAAAGTGCCATATTTGTTGCCTGCCATTGACCATAACGGGTTCATCGGCTCCATTGATTAAAAGTTCGGCATCGGTCTGTTCTGCATTCCATTTATAGGTGAGATAATAATACTTGTCATCATCTCCTTTTACTTCAAAGCGGGTTTCTAGCCTTCTCCCTCCTAATTCAAAATGCTTGATGAGTACGGCTCCTCGAGGAAATTCCCAGTTACCATTTTCGGAAAAGGAGATTTTTTCTTCGGCAGTATCGTGGGTTCCGTCATTTGGGATTGCCATCCATCGAGATTTTTCGGCATTGTCAGACCAAAAAGGTTGGATCATATCATAAGGAATAACCCCATCTTGCGGCTCGAGGCTTACTAAATCTTTGAATACACCCGTTTCTGATAGAAGTTGAGGAGCTTCTTGGTCTCCGCCAGAAGCACGGAGGGTATATAGGTTTACATTATTGCCCAACCCACCCATATACATCTCTCCTTGGTGATCTTCCCCAAAGGTAACGAGGCGGCCTGGAGTATAGGAGGCGATTACTTCTTTATTGTAATCCCCATTGAGATCTTTATCAATTAAAAAAATACGGTTTTGGCTATAGCCGCCACAAATATATTTTCCATACAGTGAAGGGTAGCGGCTTCCTCGGTAGACATATCCTCCCATGATGGCGTTGGCTTCGTTCCGTTGAAAATCTACCACGGGGGGGTTATAGGTACCAATACCCATGGGCATCGTGTTGGAGCCACAAGCAGTAAACTGACGGTAGCGATTCCCTTCATATATGGGCCAACCGCCATTAGAGCCTACTTGGAGAATGCTAATTTCTTCTCGGCTACCGGCTCCCACTTCTCCGATCCACATCTCGCCGGTTAGGCGATCTTTGGTCATTCGGTGAGGGGCCCGATGACCAAGGGCAATAAATTCTTCAAAAAGGCCATTGTTAACATCTAACCAAGGGTTGTTATTGGGGATAAAATATCCTACTCCGGAGGTTTCATCGGCTTCACCTGCGTGAACTCCCATTTTACGTCGGGGGGCATGACTGATGCTTCCCCCTTTTTGATCTACATCAATGCGTATAACCCCCCCTTCAAAATTATCTACAATGTTTTGAGCAGTAGTCCGACGGGCTTGGTCTCCGATGGTAAGGTATAGAAAGCCGTCATCGCCAAATACCAAACCACCTCCTCGGTGCGTGGCATTGTATTGCCGAACATTAAACAAGTAAAGCTCACTACTTTTATCCAAAGTAAATGTACTCTCATCCATCTCAAAGCGTGACAAGCGAAGATAACTCCCGTAAAAATTACCGTTATCGGCACACGTAAAACAACGAGAATCACAAGCAAAAGGGCCGTGCTCGCCGTTAGGTCCTTTGGCTGTATAATACATGTACACATACTTACGATTGGGAGAACCAGCCAAGCCAAACTCTGGGTGAAAAGCCATCCCTAAGAAACCGCCATCCCATACTACTCCACATCGGTCGGTCAGATCGGCAAACAGGTTTTTGGTGCTCACTTCTGGGGTATGATCAAAATACTCAATTAGGCCTTGGCGAGAAGCCACAAACATGATATTTTGATTAGGGTGCATCGTAATTACCAAGGGGTCTTGAAAACGTAGGTTGGGGAAAATTGGCTCTACGGTCCAAGTGATGTCGGCCCCATTGGCGGGGGTGATGCTAGGCAAATGACCGTTGAGAAACTTGGCGATAGGTTCCGGATTGTCTAAGCCTGAATTTTGTAGGGGCATGGGTATAAAAGCCCACAGTACCATAAACCAAATGACTATGGATAAGAATAGCGTTTTAGGCCGCTGATTTTTTGAAATCAAGGCTTCAAAACCCTTCAGTAATCTCGTGGACGACCGAGGAGTAAACTTTTTAAACATGGATCTACTGTTTTAGGTTTTCCTAATTTTTTACCAAATAGAATAGTGAAAATAAGACCAAGAAAAAGCTAGCTATGCCTACAATATTTGCATAGACAGGAGGTTGGGAGATATTCGCTCAAAAATAACATATTTTAACTAAAAGTGCATTATTTTATGCCTCATGTAAGAAATTTGCTTAAATGGCTTAGGGATAGGCGCCCGAAAGGGCCGAGACCGCCGCTGGTTTAGGGGTGGCCGGCTCGGCAGCCTAGCCCGGCCCGCGCCTGGCAAAACGAGCTTTAAAGCAGTGATTTATAGCGCGGGCAAGCCCCATATCATGCCTTTTTCCAATGATAAACGCGTTATTTTCAATTGTTCCACAAAACTCGCCTGAACCGTGTTTAGCATGTAATTTTTGAACCAATAAGATCTATTAGACTTAAAATATGATATAATAAAGAACCCAAGGCGTGGGTTTTGCCTTGGGTTCTCATATTCAAAAGTCTGAGGGAAAGCTTATTATTCTACTAACAATTTAATCACTTCTACCCCTAAATCTTGAACAACCCGTAGGGTATATAAACCTGTAGGTAGGCTCGCAAGATTTAGGGTATGCTCACCCGCCTCCATACGTTGCTCCCAGATTAACTCATTAAAAGGTGAAAATAAGGAAACTGTATAGGGTTGTATATTGCCCGGTTTCAAACTCAGTTGGGTCAGGTCCTGAACTGGATTAGGGTATACCTGCGCATATTGTAGAGCAATTTCAGCAGTCTGAGACGCTTCCTCCCCTAATGTTGGGTTAGCGCTCAAGCTGTTATTGGATAGAGGCACTTCGAGAGGGAACCCTAAAATATCCCCAGGCCCCATAAAGACCATATATTGAACTTCTTCTGCGGTGTGAGAGATTTCTTCATCACTACACGGTTCTTCTTCGGTCATAACCCGTATTACCGTGCCCGAGGAATCAGCATATCTTGAGGAAGCCTTATCGTTTCCATAGAATGAGGTCATATGGCTAATAAATACGGGGTTCTGTCCGAAGTCCCGGCTTAACTCGATATCAAACCATTCGTGGGTTACGTCTTTTTCGGTGGCATTGACCTCATACGGATTGAGTCCATTAAAGGAACCTTTCTCGATCGCAATCCAGGAGGCTTTTTCATTCACGTGCGCATTGTTTTCAAATCTTTGGAAGCGCATACGGGTTTGATTGGCATTGGTGTTTCCATTATCAAAGCGTAAAGCCATAGAGTATTCTGCATTTTCTGTGACTCGGCTACCAAAGATGGAAAAGGTCTTGGTCATAGATCTAGGAAACTCTATCACATTCCACCACTGGTCGATGTGTTGGTCAATACCTGCTTGCACCATACTCCCATTGAGGAGTTCGTGACTTCCCGCCTCCATCACCACATAGTGTATTTCTTCTTGCCCGTGGATACCATCTAAGCAGTCCCACTCGTCCACTCTGATTTCAAAGCCTGATGTGGTGATGTTACGGATATGAGATAGTGCCTGAGCTGAATCTTCCCGGCTAGGCATTCCGGCTACGACCACTGGGTTTTGATAGGTGTTTTGGAAAGCAACCGACTTCCAAACATCATCCACGAGAACGGTACCCGATTCCCCGATTATCTCAGGGTTAGGGCCTTCGTCGCAGAAACCATTCCCATCTACATCTGTGAATATCTGTACATTACGGAAATAAGAATTTACATCACTTTGGGTATTTCCACCATCGGCTATAAATACCAAGCGTGAAAATTCGCGAGTAGGATCTCCTCCTAGTGGGGGAAGTAATTGTCCTATGGGAATTATAAACGTTTGCCAAGCTCCGCCGGCCGTATACGGGTCCGTACCACCGTTGCCATAGGATTGATCTCCGTGAATTTGGAAAATATTGCCCGGATCGGTTGTTAGATCATGGGCAAAACCAATTGCGTGAATAGCCCCAGGTTCGCTAGTACGGAACTCAAATTTGAGAATTGAATGAGAAGATAGCGATATAGGTGTCTCTATTGCTTTCCAAGCATCATCTTCTAATTTAAGGGAGATCCCTCCTTCTTCAATGCTGTAATCAGCACTAGCGGCTACATTTTCAAACTGATCAACAAAATCTTCTGCGTAGAAATTAAATTCTTGGCAAGGCTCAGGAGGGGCAACCAAATCGCAGTTGACATCTCCGATGTCCAAGGTATCTTCAAATATTTTCACATTTTGGAAGAAGGAATTGGCATCGCTACGACCTTTGGAAGTAAAGACGATATACTTATAATTTCCTTCCATCAGTTCACCAATGGGTAAGGAGTAGCTTTTAAATTGGCCATCCCCTGGGTAGTCTTTAAAATCAGTAAAGCCATTTTCACCCGTTCCAAAGAGTTGCGCCAAGGTTAGGGTTTCATCGTCAATGATTAAGTCTTGGGCAAAACCAATGCTGTGATACTCCCCTTGAATATCCGATTTAAAATCAAAGTTGATCCGGGTGTAAGGTGTAACTTGTATGGGGTACTCGATGGCTTTGGCCGCATCTCCTTCTAAAAGAAGCCCATCGCCATTGTTTTGAACAGCAGCTGTACCCTGGTCATCATCTTGATAGAGTGGGAATACCGGATACTGACGGAAATTAATCTCATCACAAGGAATAACCCGCTCGGGGAGATCTCCCTCAGGCTTGGGCTTGATATTACTGAAGTAAATGACTTGGTCATTAAAGTCACCGTTTCCTACATTTCCTGCATCTTGAATAGCCACGTAGTCATTGGGTATTAACTTCCCTGTATGGTCGTATACTTGGAACAACTTGGTTTTAAGGTTTGGCGGATCATTAAACGTACCGCCCGTTCCTTGTTTATCTATGTATACTTGAAAGGGTTGGCTTACGTGTCCCGAATAGCCCGCAATTTGTCCTGGGTTGGCCTTATCTTCGGGGAATACCATCTGGCACTGAACTTCCCCATCGACAGAAACTGCGTAAGAAAACTCAAAGTTATCCACTGTATTACCAAAGCGATCTATGAGGCGGGAGCTCTTGTCATTAGGATTGGAGTTGGCCATCATAAATACCGCCGTAACCGGTTGGCTTGGGTCTGCTTGCTCCCAATAATCGGAGGTAACCAAATCCCCATAGCCCCCGCTTGCCAATTCATCGGGGCTTGGGTACTCAAGAGGCATTGGCCTAGGCAACTCAATTTGAAAACCGAAGAGCTCGATCACGCGGAAGGGGCTGGGTTCATTTCCGCCTTCTGGATCTAATTTAAAGTTACCTGCCAGGGTAACGTACTGGGTAGCTCCATTGGATTCAATGATGAGAGAATCAAATTTATTGGTATTCTCGGTGCCATTTTCGCGGAAATTAATCAGGACATCATAATATTCTCCCGGAGATACAAAGTAAGGAACCGTATCGTAGTCATTATTGGGCAATTCAAACATAAACTCATTTCTACGCAATAGGTCGATGTCTGTTAGCACCAAGGGGAAATCGCCCTCATTGTGAATACGTAGCGTTTCTAGAGTATCGGCCCGGTATACACTCCCAAAATTAGCGGGTCTTTTGATGCGGTTCATCACTAGATAATCGTCGGCAGGGAAAGAGCGGTTGCTGCCCGGCATTTTGGTAAGGTTTTCTACCCGTATACCGGCTTTTACTGGTTTCACATTGCGAATGATAATGGCCAAGTCTTGATAATCAAAACTACTCACATCATTTTCAAAGCCCAATAAGTAGGCATCTTCTTCATTGGGTACTTTATACACCCGAACTTGGTGCGGTATTGACCCAGGGAATACATTTAGATCATCTTGACCATACACCAAGCGGTTGTCAAATTGAGGCCAACGGGTATAGAAACTAAATGTCTCCGAATTGGGTACAAACTCTTGGCTACCGACTACAGTCGGCTTCATTTTTTGATCTTCTACACTTGAAAACAAGGGTTGGCAGGTCGTGATATCACTCCCTTCTAAAACCCCAAACACGACAAACGTATCCGTTTTTACCGGGGATAGAGCAAATATCCCAACTACTTCTATAGTCACGGGGTTGGTTCCGTTGGCAATTTCAAATCGCGGAGCAATGATCTCATCAGAGAAAGGCATCAATAAACTCCGAACGGTTTGTCCATTTCCGTGTATGGCGCTGGTGCTTGCATTATTATCTCCGATTTTTAGGGTATTATGCCCAAATTGCGTATCGGCAATCCATTGTAGGGAAGGCTCATTATACTTGGCCAAGGCATTGATAGTCCCGCTTCGCACGGGTAAACCAGAAACTTGTACATTTAAGTCAACCGTTTTTGGGCCTTGGTCTGGGGAGCTAAAAGAGAGGGTTAAGGGCAGCGAATCACCTGCTTTTAGGGTATCAATCACCATTGGGTTTACCGTAAACTCGGCGTGATCTTCTCCATCCAAGTTAATCTGGATATCGTAAAGGTCTACGGTACCGTTGTTTGTGAGGGAGACGCTTGTATCTGAGCTATGATTGATCACCGTCTCCATAATAATCATGGATTTATCCAGGGCTACTGAAGCCAGCTCTTGAACTGGTCTTAGTAGAAAAATTTCCTGGCGCCCTACATCACTAACGTAGAGATAACCGTTGAGTGGGTTTTCGACCAAATCTAGGGGATCGATAAATCCATCAAATCCTGGAATACCAATCTTGTCGGTACGGATATCACCATTCGGGCCATCTGGGTACAAGGCAATCAAATCACTCCCTCCGCTATATCGGCAAACCAACATGGCCCCTTTCAAATTTCCATTGTTTGCTTCACTTTTATATTCTATTACGCCATTGGGAGATTTATTGAAACCAAAATCATAGGCTACTCCCCGGTAGTTTACATCAGCTGAGATATTGGGTGGATATTGGGCACAGTCTATAGGACCGCGGTTATGTACATATTCCCCTCTTAAGGGGTTAGGGTGCCCATAATAGCCTATGGGTAGGTTAGGATCTACTCGGAACATCCAGTCTCTTTGGCTTTCATTTCCACTGAGAGCAGGGATTTGTTGCCCACTATAAAAGCTACCATCAGGACGACGGGTTCCGGGTACCGATGCCGGTGACCGACTACCCCCGGCCGTTCCGTTGGTCGGGATGTACAATTGGCCATTACTATGCCATACCAGGTCGTAGGCATTTCGTACTCCGGAGGCGAATAAAGTTAGGGGCGCATCGACATAATAGGGATTGTAGGTACCATCACTCATGGTGGGTGAATTTACATCGGCGGAATTGATGACAGCCAAATCACTCGTGGTTTGGACGTTTAAAGGCAATTGGGCAGGTAACATATTCAAATCCAATCGCAAGCAAGCCGCCGATAGTAAGTGTTCTGGTCTAAGTCCCCAGGCTCCATCGGCGGCACCACCGGCCGAATTACTACCTTGGTTAAAATAAATCGCGTGATCTTCGCCAGGACGGAAAGCCAAGCTATTGCTTAAGTGATCTCGTACCGAGCGAGGAAGGTTGGTGACGATAAGCTCTTCATTTTCCAAATTTGGGCCCGTTAACCTGGAAATTTTCCCATCCCATTCGGGGGCTCCTTTTTCAGCAATATACCCTCCGGTTACGTGGCTTATGTAAGCAATGGGGTTGGCGGGAGTAGAATTTGGATCAAATACCAAGCCCACTGCCGAACGGCTGCCATAGGTTTGCATCCATTCGGTCAATATTTGTTGGGATGCCAAGGTACCATCTGGATTTACAAACCATCGGTGGATCGCTCCATCTAAGGTTAAGCCGTATAAGCGGCCTTCAGGACCAAAAGTCAAGGAAGTATAAAAGTCTCCCGCAGCTACTACGCCTAAACTTTGAAAGGCAATTTGTTCATTTTCACTGCCTTGCTCATTTTCTTCTTCTTCAATTGTAGTAAATACCGTAGAAAACTGTAAGACGGGATTACTGGCTAGATCGGAGGTACCTTGTATAACAAAGCGATAGCTGGTATTAGGTTTAAGGAAAGCAACCGGGGTTAAGTTAATGGCATCCCCTCCTCCGGTACCATTTACGGTTGATTCTACCAATACATCTCCACTAGGAGTAATTTCGTAAAGTTTTACGGTTTCAGTAGTAATAGTGGTATTATCTAGGCTAGTAGCCCCCCCCACACTTTCATTGGGAAGATGTAGGAAGTTGGCCGAAATGCTAGTACTCGTCAAGACCGAAACGGCGCCATCTGTGGGGAAAGACCCTAAAATAGCTGGGGTATGGAATCCATCCAAGGATTCTACGATGACCATATTTACCTTGGTATTTAAGCCTCCAGGTGAGCTAAGGGTCAAAAATCCATCGCTAACGACTACGGTTTTGGTAAAGTTACGAACCCCAGCGTTGGACTTGGGTAGATAGTCTGCCAGGGTGTCTGACTCTACTAAAATCAAATGACGGGTACCGGGAATTAGCTCGGGCAAAGCATCTCCAACTTGGACAATGACCGAATAGGAGCCATTGGGCACTTCTACTTGCCATTCTCCATCGGGGATGCCATTAAAGTCTGCATCCATCGCCATATGACTTTCCCGCAAGACATCTACATTGGGAATAGGTCCTCGGTTCATGCCATTAGCCGTTAAATCAATAGGGGTAGCGGTACCCGGCTCAACCCAACCAAATTTCAAGTTATTTCCCCGGTTACCGTAGGCTAAGCCAAAGTCTTGCAGCCAGCCCGCAGGGGCTGGGGTACTGATGGTAGAAAAATTAACTTTCACGTTTACCGAAGGCGGATTACTTACCGAAATGTAGTCGAAGTTCCCTCCGCTAAAACCAATAGCCGTGATTCTTACAGTATTGGGTCCGGCTACCAAGTCTACTTCATAATCAATAAAACTCCAGTTGGTCCAGTCACCCGTGTATGGGAAACTGGCCGATTCGTTTACCACCTCTCCATTGACACTTAACTCGAGCGGACGGTCATTTCCCCAACCCAATTGGTAGAAAAAACTGATAATGTGTTTGCCCGTGTTACTAGCCGGGATAGTCCACTCAATGTAGTCATTGTTGTTGTTGTGGAAGTCCAAATACTGCCCCCCACGAGCAGTTCCGGAGCTTCGCAAACGAGTACCGCTATATGCGGCATCCTCTGCTTCATAAATGTTTAGCTGAGCCCAGGAAGGCTGGACTTGTAGAAGGAATATGGCCAAGACTATGACCAAGGGATAATAGATGGTGGATCTTTCTTTCATTACAATCGCTGTTGGTTACTGTTGAATATTATTATGCAGTATGTTGATGTTGTGTGTATATCTTTATCTCAGATTTGTATAGTTAATTTAGTAATAAATAAGGCTTAACTTCAAACTTATAATACAAACGACATAGTTTTGCTATAAAACTTACATGTCTTCTCTAACAGAATGCAAGTATACCGCAGCAAAACGCAAGAAATCAAGGGATGAAGACCGCCTTAGATAGAACGCACATTAAGTACTGAAAATAAGGCAAGTATGATGCTCTGAGTACCGTGGCTGAACTCTTTAATTTATTTTACTAAATTAGTAAATAATCGCGTCAAACACAACACTTATAAGATTCTTTCCTAAACACAAGATAAACTTTTATAACAAATAAAGGCGAATAACGTAAAGCGTAAGCTAAACTTTCTCTCTTTTAATAAAAAAAAATCCCAGTCTTTGTGGTACTTCTTGCCCAGTAGCCCTCATTTTTTTACATCCATTTGGCCTAGGGATAGAGCGGCCTGTTTGAGCCCGCCGCTGGATGTGGGATAGCCGGCGAGTAGCGATAGCCCGGTCTCTCCGGCCTACTCCATACCCTGAATTTATAAACCCAAGGCTCTGGGGCCGGAGAGAATGCCCCATAAACTTTCCTCTGAACACATGTTGTTTAAACTTTATCCACCAATCGTTTTTTAAGGCTGTTTGGGGCTTGCCCGCTTATGCCTTTTGGCTTCACTAGGCAGCTATGTAGCCAGCGGGCCAGGCTACCCAGCAAAGCCCGAGCCTCCCCCCCGCATACCCCATTCGGTCTCGGCCGCAAGCGGTGGGTATCCCTAAGCCAAAGATGATTTGCCTATAAAAATTTAAGAAGTGAGAGGGCCCTTGCTCTTAGGCAAAAATACCTGCTTGATTCTTAAGCAAAAAAACCCCGACCGAAGCCGAGGTTTTCTATCTTTTTCAAAAATTCTTATTCTACCAAGAGCTTAATGTACTCTACGTTTTCCTTTCGGAATACTCGGAAAGTATATAGTCCTTTAGGTAGTCCCCGAACATCTATGCGGTGCTCACCCCCACTCAATGTTTCTTGCCAAATCACTTCACTGAAAGGAGAGTATAATTCAACCTGGAATTTGTCCTGAGACTCCCCTCCTAAGTTGATAAACACATCATTTGCCGATGGATTGGGAAACACGGTAGTTTCAAACGGGGCAATTTCTTCTTCTGGGCTTTCGGAGGCCACTTGAAGGCTAGCTCCTTGTAAAACCGGAGCCTGAACACTTTGCTGAATAGTCGTAGCCAAGATATCGCCCGATCCGGCAAAAGCCATATAGTGAATTTCTTCTGTGGTATGACCTAGTTCAGGATCGGAGCAAGTCTCTTCTTCTACAAAAACTTCTACATTAAAGCCCGTCAGGTTGCGATGACGGCTGGTAGCCACATCGCCTCCATAATTGGTACTTAGAGCGCCAATAAATACAGGGTTGTTGCCATAATCTTGAGTGAAATTGATCCGGTACCAAGCATCAGTTACAACGCGTGCGGTCTTGGCCGATTCAAACACATCATCTCCGGTATATACCCCAGGCTCCACGGCAATCCAATTGACCGTTTCTGCTCCGTGAGAGCTTCTAGCGAAGTCGTGTAAGCGAACGCGGGTTCCGGTGGTACTGCTACTCGTATGGTCTACACGAAGGGCAACCACTTCCGGATCATTATTGGTCACACAAGACCCTAAGATGATCGGTTGGGTTGAGAAGTTGGAAGGATACGTGATTGTTGACCAAGACTGGGTCACATTGTTTTGCGTACCTGCCATCAACAAAGTACCATTGGCCAATTGGTGAACGCCCGCTTCTACTACCATATACGGCAGGTTTTCTAGGGAGTGAAATCCATCCAAACAATCCCACTCTTCGGTGCGAATTTCAAAGCTGTTGCTTTGTACATTTCGGATACGCACCGACATTTGATCGGCCCCCGCATACCCCGGAGCTCCGGCTACCACTACTGGGTTTGTATAGCTACGGGTCAAGGTAACGGTGGCCCAGTTTTCATCGGCTTGGACGATACCACGTTCTCCGACGGCTGGGGATACTACCGGGGCATCACATTGGCCGTTGCCATCCGTGTCTTCAAAGAGCGTCACGTTACGGAAGGAAGAATTACCATCTCTACTATTTTGGTCGTGATCGGTTAACAATACTAAACGATCATAAGAGCCTGTATAATACGATCCTACCGGAATAGTGAAGCTTTGCCATTCTCCATTGCCAGTATAGGTGAAGTCTTGGTTAATATTAGAAGAATTTTGGGTACCATACAATTTGAAGTGGTTTAAGCCACTATCAAAATTATTATCGCTATCCAAACCGATAGCGTGGATCTCGCCTTGGGTCGTACTTCTAAACTCAAAGGTTAGGGTAGTGTTGGCGGTAACTGTATACGTGCCACTAATGTATTTCCACGCATTGGCCGGTAAGAATAAGGTAGAACCGTTATCCTGTACTGTGGCACTCGCTTGGTCATTATTGGTAGTATACGTTTCTAAGCTTACCGTACTGAAATCTATAGTCGGACAGTCTTCGGTCACTACTCCACATTCTCCATTACCATCTGCATCTTGGAATACTTGCACATTCCGGAATACGGAGTTGGCATCACTACGTCCTAAGGCAGTAAATACAAGGTATTGGTAGCTACCGCTCAGGTACTGTCCCACTGGAATGGTGTAGGTTTTAAATTGGCCATCTCCCGGATAGTCTTTGAAGTCTTGGATGCCTTGGGCTTCGGTACCAAATACTTGTAAGTAATCAACGATACCCGACTGATTGATCAAGAGATCATTGGCAAAACCAATTGCGTGTTGTGTACCTTGAATATCACTCTTAAAATCAAACTTGATCTTTGTATCAGGCGTGATTTGTACCGGAAGCGAAATGGCTTTGGCAGCCTCTCCCACTACGGACAATTCCGTTCCATTTTCCTGGACAGTAAAGGTACCCGCATCATGGGCGATGTAGAAAGGCTGTACCGAAAACTGGTCAAAATTGATCTGTCGGCAAGCAATGATGGGTGCATTTGTTACCCCTTCAGGTTTCGGACGGACGTTGGATATATAAAGAGATTGGTCATTAAAGTCCCCATTACCTCCGTTACCCGCATCAAAGAATACGATATAATCATTTGGAATGATATTTCCAAAGCGGTCATAGGCTTGAAGTAGCTTTACTTTTTGATTGCCCGAAGAGTTGGTACGGGTATTTTGATTACCGGCTTGGATGATGAAAGGCTGGCTTACATTACCCGAATACCCGGCAATTTCTCCTGATCCATTACGATTTAATGGGTATACCATCTGTCCTTGGGCTTCTCCATTGATATCTCCGTACTGGAAGGTGAAGTTATCTACCGTGCTGCCGTTGGCATCTAATAATCTGAAGGTCTGTGTGCCCGGAGGATAATTAGGCATCATACACATATAAGATACGGGTTTACTTGGATCGGCCTGTTCCCAGTATTCTGAGCTTACGATGTCACCAGTCTCTCCGTAGGTTTGGTTTACAATATCCGAGGCACTTAAAAATTCTCGTGGAATCGGGCGAGGGACATTGGTTTGGAAACCAAATACTTCATTGATTCGGAATGGACTGGCTTCATTTCCCCCTTCTGTTTCCAAACGGAAGTTACCCGCTACTACAATGGAATCACGCCCTCCATTATACACTACATCTAAGGTGTCAAAGAAATTACGGGCTTCACTCCCATTTTCACGGAAACGAACTAGTACGTCATAGTAAGATCCGGGCTCAATGATTATAGGAAGGTTATTATAATCTGTATTAGGCAACTCAAAGCTAAATGTACTGCGTCCACGCAAATCTAACTCAGTAATAACCATAGGGAAGTCCCCATCATTGTTGATACGCAGGGTTTCGTTGTCGTCAAACAAGAAGTTACGGTTTCTCACCGTGGAGAAAGGTCGTTTAATCCGGTTCATTACTAAATAGTCTTCGGCCGGGAAACCTTGATTGGTTCCGGTGAGCTTCGTCATGTTTTCCAAACGGATACCGGCTTTTACCGGCTTCACATTTCGCACAATTACGGTCAAATCTTGGTAGCTGAACCCGCTCACATTGTTCTCAAAGGCCAATAAGTAGGCATCTTGTTCATTTGGCACCGGATATACCCGTACGTGGTGCGGGATCGCTCCATCAAAGGTGTTCAAGTTATCCTGTCCGTATACAATACGATCATTATATTGTGGCCAGCGGGTAAAGAAGCCAAAGGTCTCGGTACTTGGGATAAACTCTTGACTTCCGTCTACTTCTGCTTTTAGCTTTTGGTCATCGCGGAGGGTAAACAATTCCTGGCGCGTGTTTACATTGGCTTCCTCTAACCATCCAAAGGCAGCCTTGACATCGGTTTGTACATTTGATAGGGCAAAAATACCAATCAGCTCTACTGTTACCGGATTCGTACCATTAGCAACTGAAAACCGGGGCGCATAAATTTCATCAGAGAATGGCATTAATAAGCTCCGTACCGTTTGGCCATTTCCGTGAATTGCCGCCGTGGCTGGGTTATTATCTCCGATATCAATGAGGTCAGGGCCAAACTGTACATCCGTAATCCATTGTAGGGAAGCTTCACTAAATTTGGCCAAGGCATTGATTTTTCCACTCTTCACTGGCAAGCCGGATACTTCCACGTTCAGATCTACTGTCTTAGGACCTTCAATAGTGGGGGTAAACTGAATGGTCAAGTCTAGGCTGTCCCCAGCTTTTAAGGTATCAATTACCGAAGGGAATACGTCAAACTCAGCTACGTTAGGGCCATCTAGGTTGACCAAGATATTGCTTAGGTCTAGGGTACCGTTGTTGACCAGGTTAACCGAAGATTCTTTTACATTGCCTAAACGCTCTTCCATGATTACTAAGGACTGGTCTAGGGCCACTGAGGCCAACTCTTGGGTGGGGCGTAATAAGAAGATCTCTTGACGGCCAAAATCTGATACATACAGGTATCCGTTCAAGGGGTTCTCTACCAAGTCAATCGGATCTTGGAAGTTGGTCAATCCGGGGATACCAATTTTGTCGGTCCGGATATCCCCGTTGGGGCCGTCAGGATAGAGTGCGACAATATCACTACCCCCACTGTAACGGCATACCAACATTGCCCCTTTCAGGTTTCCACCATTGGCTTCACTTTGGTATTCTATCACCCCATTGGCCGATACGTTGAAGCCAAAGTCATAGGCAATGCCCCGGTAGTTCGGGTCGGCGGTGATATTGCTGGGATATTGGGCACAGTCGATCGGCCCGCGGTTGTGCACGTATTCTCCTCTTAAAGGGTTGGGGTGCCCAAAATACCCTAGGCCTAAGCTAGGATCTACTCGGAACAACCAGTCCCGCTGGGTCTCGTTTCCACTCAGGGCCGGGATTTGTTGACCACTGTAAAAGGTGCCGTCGGGACGGCGGGTACCCGGTACAGAAGCTGGGGAGCGGCTACCCCCGGCAGTTCCATTGGTTGGGATGTACAATTGGCCATTACTGTGCCATACCAAATCGTAAGCATTTCGCACCCCAGAAGCAAAAATGGTCAAGGGAGCATCTACGTAGTAGGGGTTGTAGGTGCCATCACTCATCGTAGGAGAGTTTACATCTGCTGCATTGATTACAGCCAACTCTTTGGATGTTTGAACATTCAAAGGAATATTATTCCCTAATTTCGTCATATCCAAACGCAAGCAAGCAGCCGAAAGCAGGTTCTCCGGACGAAGCCCCCAGGCTCCATCGGCGGCCCCCCCCGCACTGTTACTTCCTTGGTTGAAGTAAAGCGCTCCATCGGGGCCAAAGGTCAAGCTATTGGTGATGTGGTCCCGGACCGAACGCGGAAGGTTGGTTACCAATAACTCTTCATTTTGTAAGCGGTCGCCCGTTAAACGGGAAATTTTACCATCCCACTCAGGGGCACCTTTGATCTCAATAAACCCGCCCGTTACGTGGCTTACGTAGGCAATCAGGTTTCCGGCTGTGGAGCTTGGGTCAAATACCAAACCTACCGAAGAGCGGTCTCCGTAAGTGGTTTTCCAATCGCTCAAAATTTCTTCTCCGGTGAGCTGTCCACTAGGCAATACCGTCCAGCGGTGGATATCCCCTTCCAGGGTCAAGCCATAGAGTTTACCATCCGGGCCAAAAGTCAAGCTTGTAAAAGCAGCCCCTTGTACCAAGGCTCCATCATTGATAAAGGCGATTTGCTCATTGTCCCCACCGCCATTTCCGGGGTCAGCTTCGGTGGTAAAGACCGAGGTGTATTTCAGTAGGGTATTACTGGTTAAATCTTGTACCCCGTCTACTACAAAGCGGTAGCTTGTATTATATTTTAAGTTCTCCGAAGGAGTCAAGTTAATTGCATCACCCCCACCCGTTCCGTTTACGGTGCTGGGTAATTCGGTCTCTCCGTTTATGCCTATCTCGTATAGTTTTACCGTGCTTGTGGTAATCGTAGCATTATTCAAACTGGTCACCCCGCCCACACTGGTATTGGGCAAGTGCAAGAAGTTTCCTGAGATATTGATGTCGGCCCGCACATTTACCTCCCCGTCCCTGGGGTTTGAAGAAATAACTCCTGGTACCCGGAAACCGTCTACCGACTCAATCAGGGCCAATACCAATTTGGTGTTTAATCCTCCTGCGGGCGAGCTTAGGGTCAAGCGGCCATCGCTTACTTCCACTTCTGCTACCGCGTTCCGTACCCCCAGGGCATTGGCGGCCGGGGTAAAATCTAAAAGGGCTTGTCCTT
>CAWUIO010000123.1:0-18562 GCA_963922455.1 uncultured Microscillaceae bacterium | reverse complement strand
ATTGCAAGAAGCTGAGATTGTATTTTGCTAAGATTAAACCCTTTAACTCACGTTATTTTAATAGGAGATAAGCAAATAATAGAAAATGCTATTGAGCTTGTTTAAAAATTATAATCACCTTCGCTGGGAATCTTTACCACAACCGTATCCTAGCTCCTTTCTTTGGCTGAGGGATAGAACGGCCTGTTTGAGCCCGCCGTTGGCTTGCGCGTAGGCCGGCGAGTAGTGAAAGCCCGACCCTGGGGCAGCAGAGGGCATTCCGGCAGCAAGCTTCCTGCCCAGGGGCAGCCCCAGTATCCTAAATATTGTGTAGCTTTACAATTTAAGGCAACATGTCTTAGCAGTTTAGGGGGGCAATTGGCCACTACTTGTAATTTTACCTATGATTCCAATAAGCTATTATCTCTGGCTTGGGGCCTTTTTGTTTAGTGTAGGCCTCATCATTATCCTGACTAAACGCAATATTGTGGTGGTCTTGATGGGGGTGGAACTCATGTTAAATGCCGCCAACATCAATTTGGTAGCCTTCAGTCAATTAGACCCAGACCGAATAAGAGGGCAAGTTTTTGTACTCTTTGTCCTGGTGATTGCCACGGCCGAAGCCGCCGTAGGCCTCGCTTTACTCATCCAGGTATATCGACACTATCGCTCTTCCAATTTGGACGAAATCAATCAATTGGGGGACTAGGACGAATCCCCCCCGTGTGGAGGGCTATCAATCTACTTCCCGAAGGAAAATAGTCCTTGTCGATGAGGTCAAAGATAGCGTAGAGCATTTTACCGGTATAAATCCACTCAATAGGAATAGAGTGGGTAGCTTGAAAGTTTTCGATAAACTCTGCCAAAGCTGGTTGGGTCTTAGCATAACCTCCAAACTCATAGCCAGATAGGATTTCCCAGTTTTCTCGAGTCGCTAAAGCCGCTTCTTGGGGGAATGTTTCAGCATATTTGGCAAGAAGTCGGTGCACTTCCTTTTGTAAATGATCGTAAGCCCGGAGCACAGCAATGCCCATAACTTTTTGTTGAGGCCCAAGCCCAAGGCTGATACCCGCCAAGGTGCCCCCCGTACCGGTAGGGCAGAACCAATAATCATAGTCCTCCTCGATACTTTGGGGGATTTCTTTGCATCCCCGAAGCGCGCAAACATTAGAACCGCCTTCAGGAATTAAATAGAAAGGGCCAAATTTATCCTTAAAAACACTAAGGAGCTCAGAGCTGTATTTTTCTTTGTACGTTCTTCGGTTGAGGTAAATAAGTCGCATCCCCTTTCTTTGGGCAAACGCCAAGGTATCATTAAGCGGTAGGGTTTCTTCCCCTCGGATGACCCCAATGCTGTTAAAACCTTGTTCGGCCGCCAGGGCAGCTGTGGCATAAATGTGATTGGAGAATGCCCCGCCGTAGGTAAGGATGGTTTGGTGGCCTTCTTGACGGGCATGCTCTAGATTGTATTTGAGTTTGTAATACTTGTTCCCCCCATATAAAGGGTGGATAAGATCTAGGCGAAGTAAAGATAAGGACACCTGCTTACGGTGGAAACTGGCATGGTGTATTTCCACTTTTTTTAAGGAATCAGGCGATTTTAATTTAAACATAGGTACGCTGGGTGCTTAGCCTACAAAAAAAATGAGTTTATTTATATTTACAAGAAATAAATCTGAAGCTTATGATAGACAACGAGGAAGGGAACGTATCTTGGGACGATTCGGAGGATGCTTTGGAGTTATATGAGCATCACCGGATAGAAGTAGATAAAAAACAAGAGCCTTTACGAATAGATAAATTTTTAATGAACCGCTTGGCCAACGCTACCCGAAATAAAATCCAAGATGGGATCAAAGTGGGGTATGTGCGAGTAAACGAGCAGCCTATCAAATCTAATTATAAAGTAAAGCCCGGTGATATCATCACAGTTTCTTTTCCCGAACCCCGACGAGAAGAAGAAATCACTCCCGAAGATATCCCCTTAGATATCCGCTACGAAGATAATGATTTACTCATTGTCCACAAAGCAGCCGGTATGGTAGTACATCCAGCCTATAACAACTGGAACGGAACCTTGGTCAATGCCCTGGCTTATCATTTTCAACAACTTCCCGAAAATGCCGATGGGAGGCCAGGCCTGGTACACCGGATTGATAAGGATACCTCGGGCCTTTTGGTGGTAGCCAAATCAGAGCTGGCCCTAAGCCACCTGGCCCGGCAGTTTTTTGACCACAGTATTGAGAGAAGTTATTGGGCACTTATCTGGGGTGAGCCAGAAGCCAAGGAGGGAACGATTGATGTAAATCTGGGGCGGAGTCTCAAAGACCGCCGGGTGACAGCCCCGTTTCCGGAGGGCGATATGGGGCGCCGGGCGGTGACGCATTATAAGGTGCTTCATACCTTACGCTATGTGAGCTTGATCGAATGCCGCCTGGAGACTGGTAGGACCCACCAAATTAGGGCCCATATGAAATATATTGGTCACCCTATCTTCAATGATGTTACCTACGGTGGAGACAAAGTCTTAAAAGGAACGGTGTTTTCAAAATATAAAAGTTTTGTTGAAAATTGCTTTAAGGTTATCCCTCGCCAAGCCCTGCACGCCAAATCTTTGGGCTTTGTCCACCCAAGCACGGGAAAACGGGTGTTTTATGAGTCTGACCTGCCCGATGACTTCCAAGAAGTGCTGAACCGTTGGGAAAATTACGTAAAGTATGTAAATGAGTAATTTTATTCTGATTTTTGTGTAAAATCTGTAATTTGTGAGATAAATCTGCTGGGGAACCCTCAAATTGCCCCTGAATGCATAAAAAAGATCCATTTAAGCAATAAATCTGTAGATAATGACAGGTAAGACTATTAAAGAAATCCGATTGGAACTCGTACAAACCATGATTGAGAAGTATGTGGAATCGGTTGGTTTGAGCCGCGAAGAAACCTATAATGAAGAAAAAAATTTTTGGCACTGGAAGCACGGCTCAGCCAATATTGAGGTGTTTGTTCAATCTGTAAAAGTGGGAAATGAGCAAACCCGGGAGTATTTGCGCATCTTCTCCTACTTGGCCGAAATCCCCCAGCTAAACCTAAACTCTCGGGAAAAATACCTCATCAAGCTCCTAGAGATGAACGACCGCAACCTAGGGGTTAAACTCACCTTGATGGAGGGTACTAACCGCATTTACGCTACCTACGAACGAGACATAATGGGCATGGACTTTGGCGAACTGGCTACCTGTATTGCCGATTTAGAATGGTGGGCCGATAAGCTAGACGATGAGCTGAAAAGTGTGTTTAACTAATCGCTCACTTTAGGCGTTTACATACTTGAGAGACAATTATCACTGCCTAAACTTTATGATGAAACATTTTTACCAATTGCCTTTTGCCTTCAAAAGACTCATACTTCTAGGAGGGCTATTTTGTATTTCTTTGCTAGCTCAGGTGAATGCCCAAGACTGTGTTTTTCAAGTAGTTGATTCAGAAACCCACAAGGACCTCAAAGGCGTTGTGGTGCATTCCCGAATTGAGCTCAATGGGGAAGAACCTAATAAAACCGATTTTTTAGGAAGAGTAAACTTGCACGTAGCCGAAAAAGATACCATCAGCTTTGTGCTAGAGGGCTACTATCCGGTGCACATCCTAATCCATGAGCACGAAAATTATGATTTTTTACACCCTTTTCACGTGTATCTGACTTCTATTTCGCACGATGACCATCAGTTTGACCATACCCATTTTCACGAAATGGAGGCTTATGATTTTCATTTTGACCAAGACCATTCCGAAGAAATTCGGGCCCTCAAGATGAAAGTCTTGGAGCCTACCCAAGCTCTAAGCAAACGTGAGAGATGGATGGCCACCACACGGGACCGCTACGAACAAGGTTTTAACGTGATTGTCATCAAGGCCCCAAGCAAGAAAGAATAAGCCTTTCTGGAGAGGCCAAGGGAGCAATAGCCTGGGGATTGCTAAAAAATATCTATCTTTGTTTAATAATTAAACAAAAACCTGCTCCTATTTGCCCATGGCTAAAGTCAAATCTGCCTATTTTTGTCAAAAGTGTGGTTACCAATCCCCCAAATGGTTGGGAAAGTGCCCTGCTTGCGAACAATGGAACACCTTCGTAGAGGAAGTCATTCAAAAACCCAATACCGAGCAAAAGGGAGAATGGCGTACCTCTACCTCCCAAAAAGTATCCAGCAAGCCCCGGGCCCTCAAAGAGATAAACCCCATCCAAGAAAATCGAATCCTGAGCCCTGACCAAGAGCTAAACCGGGTCTTGGGAGGAGGGATCGTGCCGGGTTCTCTGGTTTTGATAGGTGGCGAACCTGGCATTGGTAAATCTACCCTGATGCTGCAAATCGCCTTGCAGCTCTCCCAACTCAAAATTTTATACATTTCTGGGGAGGAAAGTGAACAGCAAATCAAAATGCGGGCTGAGCGTCTGAGTCACGCCGGTACCCATATATCGCTAGGGCTATCCGAAGACGATCGCAAATCGGGTTGTTATATTCTCACCGAAACGTCCACACAGAACATTTTTAAACAGGTAGAAATGTTTGAGCCCGATTTGCTCATTGTGGACTCTATTCAAACCTTACAGTCGGCTTTCATTGAGTCGGGGGCAGGGAGTGTTTCTCAGGTACGCGAGTGTACCGCCGAGTTGATGAAATTTGCCAAAGAAAGCGGTACCCCAGTTTTTTTGATAGGGCATATCACCAAAGATGGCAACATAGCCGGTCCTAAAATTCTCGAGCATATGGTAGATACCGTTTTGCAGTTTGAGGGCGACCGGCACTTGGTTTACCGCATCTTGCGCGCCAACAAAAACCGCTTTGGCTCCACTTCCGAACTAGGAATTTACGAAATGCTCGGCAATGGGCTGCGTGAAGTAAACAACCCCTCCGAAATTTTGATCTCCCAGCGAGATGAGGAAATCAGCGGGATTTCCGTGGGGGCTACCTTAGAAGGCAACCGGCCCCTACTCATTGAAATACAATCCTTGGTAGGCGTATCAAGCTATGGTACTCCCCAAAGAAGCTCTACCGGGTATGATGGCAAGCGCCTAAATATGGTACTGGCTGTTTTGGAAAAAAGGGGAGGGTATAGATTAGGCACCCAAGATGTCTTTTTAAATATCACGGGCGGCCTCAAAATTGAAGACCCGGCTATCGATTTGGCGGTCTGTGTATCCATTGTTTCCTCTTATGAAGATCGGATCATCCCCCCCAAGACGTGTTTTGCCGCCGAGATTGGTTTGGGAGGTGAAGTCAGAGCGGTAAACAAAGTAGAACAACGCATATCCGAAGCCGAAAAACTAGGCTTTCAAAGGATTTACGTCTCTCGGTTTGCCCGTAAAAGTATCCAAAGTGATCGGTTTAGCATCGATATACGAGCCTTTGGGAAGTTGGAAGAGGTATTTGAAGATTTATTTGAGGAATAGATCATGGTTAAGTACAGACAGCCCTTACAAATCTCAAAAATAAATATTCTTAGACACCTATTATTAATTGAAAAATAATTTTAATTTAAGGGGTGAATTTATAAATTGAGTGCTAAGTATTTCATTGCCAAGTGTTTGATCTTTCTACCTTAAAAGGTTTTTATTGAAAAAGAAAAATTCAAGCTCTAAGATTATCATCGGGACCTTAGACCGATTGGATTTTCCAGATTTTAATCTCTTTAATGTGCCGGCCAAGATAGATACTGGAGCAGAGACTTCATCTATTCACTGTCAAAGGGCCCGGATCATTGAAAAAGATGGTAAAGAATTTTTAGGGTTTAAATTACTAGACCCTAGTTATAAAAATTATTCAGCCCAAGAATATAGGACGGAAAATTTTGAAGAGAGACAGATAAAAAGCTCCACCGGGCACGCTCAATTTCGTTTTGTCGTCAAAATGAATATCACCTTATTTGCCCAAACCTTTCTTACTGAATTTAGCTTGGCCGACCGGGAATCCATGAAATTCCCGGTTCTTATTGGAAAAAAACTCCTCAAAAACCGCTTTTTGGTAGACGTGTCCCAAAAGGATTTGTCTTATAAATTAAAGTCAAACTACGAATCACCAGCCCCATGAATATAGCTGTCCTTTCCCGAGGGGAGAACCTATACTCAACTCGGCGTCTCATTGAAGCTGCCCAACAACGAGGGCACACCCCCGAGATCATTAACCACGCAAAATGCCATGTGGTCATGGAAACAGGGAGCACAAATATTTATTTAGAAGATCGCGCCTTAGCCGAAGTAGATGCCATAATCCCACGCATCGGTAGCTCGGTTACTTTTTATGGTAGCGCCATTATCCGTCAATTTGAAGTCAAGAATGTATTTACCACGCTTAGTTCTCTAGCATTAGTTCGTTCTCGGGACAAACTTCGTAGTTTGCAAATTTTGGCCAAAGCCGGAGTAGGCATTCCCAAAACTGCTTTCGCGAAATATCCTAGAGACATCGAGTACCTGATTAATCACGTGGGGGGAGTTCCTTTGGTAATTAAAATCTTAGAAGGAACCCAAGGGCTGGGGGTGGTCTTAGCCGAGACCAAAAGTGCTGCTAAGTCTGTTATGGAGGCATTTTATGGATTAGATGCCAATATTTTGGTACAAGAATTCATCAAGGAGGCCAAAGGGGCCGATATCCGGGCTTTTGTAGTAGATGGAAAAGTAGTGGGCGCCATGAAGCGACAGGCTGTGGAGGGAGAGTTTCGTTCCAATTTACACCGTGGTGGCGTGAGTAGCCAAGTAAAGTTGAGCCGGGCCGAAAAAACCGTAGCTGTAAAAGCAGCCAAAGCCTTAGGGCTGGCCGTGGCTGGGGTGGATATGCTGAGGGCTGAGCGGGGGCCCTTGGTGATTGAAGTAAACTCCTCTCCTGGTTTAGAGGGCATTGAGCAAGCAACGGGCGAAGACATCGCCTCCCGTATCATTGAGTATATCGAAAACAATATCAATAATACAGCCCGTAAGAAGAAGGACAACGTTGGCGTCTAAAATTTTGATTGAAGACCTTTGGAGCTTCCCCGCGCTATGATAATGCGCTTTGTAACCCTGAAATCGGGTATATAGCGCGGGTCGGGCTCTCGCTACTCGCTGCCTTTACCCCCAGGCCCCCACGAGCTCAAACATGCCGCTCCATCCCTAAGCCTTCTAATTCGTTTCCAGCGAGATGTTTTATACCGATATGGGAGTCTTGGCCTCTTCCATGCTTTTTCCTGCATTTCTTGTCCTATTTGGGTAAACAAATTCCATAGACAGCTTATTTTAGGATATTATTGGACTTATCTTATTCTAATTCTAATTTTGTATATTTGCGCCTTTTCCAATGGAATCAAGGGCAATTTGCCACCCACTAAATTGATACTTGAATAATGACCATTCACTTACATAATACCCCAAACTTTCAAGACCGGCATCACGGAAGTAGCCCCCAAACGATGGAGGCCATGCTCAATCTGATTGGTGTGGACTCCTTGGAAGAGTTGATCGATAAAACCGTACCGGCGAGTATTCGCTTAGCTAAAAAAATGGATTTGCCTCAGCCCCAATCAGAGGCCGAGTTTTTACAAGCTTTCCACGCCTTAGCTTCTCAAAATAAAGTGTTTAAGTCTTACCTAGGGATGGGCTATCATGACTGCCTTACGCCTACGGTTATTTTAAGAAATATTCTGGAAAACCCGGGTTGGTACACCGCCTACACCCCTTACCAAGCTGAAATCGCCCAGGGCCGCATGGAAGCCCTGATTAATTTCCAGACCACGGTAATGGATTTGACTGGTATGGAAATAGCCAATGCTTCTTTGCTAGATGAAGGTACCGCCGCCGCCGAAGCCATGAGCATGTTCTGGGGGTCTCGCAAGGGAGCCAAGAAAAAAGCCCAACGCTTTTTTGCTTCCGAGCTATGCCACCCGCAGGTCTTGGATGTCTTAAAAACCCGCTCGGAACCTTTGGGCATCGATTTGCTAATTGGTAGCCACGATAGCTTAGATATCACCGATCCGGACTTGTTTGGAATGCTTTTGGCCTATCCCGGTACAGATGGCTCGGTGCATAATTATAAAGCCTTGATCGAATCGGCTCAAGAACAACAAGTGTTTACTGCCGTGGCCGCCGATCTCCTTAGCTTGACTCTCTTAACCCCTCCCGGAGAAATGGGAGCCGACGTTGTTTTAGGCTCTTCTCAGCGTTTTGGGATACCCATGGGCTACGGAGGCCCCCACGCGGCCTACTTTGCCACCAAAGACCGCTTCAAAAGACAAATCCCCGGGCGTATCATTGGCGTATCGGTAGACTCTCAGGGAAACCAAGCCTACCGCATGGCCTTGCAAACCCGGGAGCAACACATCCGTCGGGAGAAAGCCACCTCTAATATTTGTACGGCTCAGGTACTACTGGCCGTCATGGCGGGTGCCTACGCCGTATATCACGGCCCGGAGGGACTAAAAAATATTGCCGCCCGCATTCACGGCATGAGCCATCTTTTACAAAAGCAATTACAAGGTTTTGGGTATGCTGTGCAAGATCAGGTGTATTTTGACACCTTAAGCCTCTCGGTCGATGCTTCTCAAGCTGCTCAGGTTAAAGAACGGGCCGAAAGTAAAGGGATCAACCTGCGTTACTTCGCCGACCACCGCATCGGAATAAGTTTTGACGAAGCCAAAACTTTGGAAGACCTCGTAGAATTGGTCAATGTGTTTGCTCAGGTCGCTCAAAAGCCCGAAATAAGCCTAAGCGACCTTCCCCAAGAAGTAGAAAGTGCTATCCCGGCCGAATTGGCCCGGCAAAGCGCGTTTATGGAACACCCCGTATTTAACCGCTACCATACCGAGCACGAAATGCTGCGTTACCTCAAACGCTTGGAAAACCGAGATTTGTCCCTGGTTCACTCTATGATTCCATTAGGCTCTTGTACCATGAAACTCAACTCCACCACCGAAATGATGCCGGTTACTTGGAGTGAGATTGGAAAACTGCACCCTTTTGCCCCCTTAGAGCAAACTCAAGGCTACCAACAAATCTTTCAGGACCTAACTGCTTGGTTGGCAGAGATCACTGGGTTTGCTGGGGTATCTTTACAACCCAACTCCGGGGCCCAGGGAGAATACAGTGGCCTGATGACTATCCGGGCTTATCACCGGAGCCGGGGCGATGAACATCGTGATGTAGCGTTGATTCCTTCTTCGGCCCACGGTACCAATCCGGCCAGTGCGGTTATGGCAGGGATGGAAGTCGTGGTGGTAAAATGCGATGAAATGGGCAATATAGATGTCCAAGATTTAAAAGAAAAAACGGAGCAATACAGCAATAGACTCGCAGCCTTGATGGTGACTTATCCCTCTACCCACGGGGTATTTGAAGAAGCTATCCAAGAAATCTGTGCCTTGGTGCACCAAAACGGGGGCCAGGTCTATATGGACGGGGCCAATATGAATGCCCAAGTCGGACTCACCAGTCCGGCCTTGATTGGGGCCGATGTGTGCCACCTCAATTTACACAAAACCTTCTGTATCCCGCACGGAGGCGGTGGCCCAGGCATGGGGCCGATCTGTGTAGCCCAACACCTGGTGCCTTTCTTGCCAAATCATAGCGTCGTTGCTATGTCTGAGCAAGGTACATATCCGGTTTCTTCGGCTCCTTGGGGAAGTGCTAGTATCTTGGCTATTTCGTATGCCTACATTGCTATGATGGGCGGGGAAGGCCTTACCGAAGCCACTAAACGGGCTATTTTGAATTCCAATTACATTATGGTGCGCTTAAAAGGGCACTACCAAGCCCTGTATTTGGGAGCTAATGGTACCAGTGCCCACGAGTTTATTATAGACTGCCGCGATTTTAAGAAAGTAGGCATTGAAGTAGCCGACATAGCCAAGCGCCTGATGGATTATGGCTACCACGCTCCTACGGTATCTTTCCCGGTGCCGGGTACCATGATGATTGAGCCTACCGAGAGCGAAAGCAAGGAAGAACTTGACCGATTCTGTGATGCCCTAATTCAAATCCGAGCGGAAATTCGGGAGGTAGAAGAAGGGAAAGCCGAAGCTGGAAACAATGTGGTAGTGAATGCCCCGCATACTGCTCAAATGGTAACCTCGGGCGAGTGGGAAATGCCATATAGCCGGGAAAAAGCAGCTTATCCCCTTGGCTACCTTAAGGAAAGCAAGTTTTGGCCGGCTGCGGCCAAAATTGATAATGCCTATGGCGATCGTAATTTGATGTGTAGCTGTATTCCGATCTCGGAATATGCCGAAGCGTCTAAGTCAGAAAACAAAGCCGAGCCAGTAGCTTAATCCTGGCTTGTAATACAATAGCTAACCGCGTTGGTCCTTGATCAGCGCGGTTATTTTTTGGGATAAAGAATAGCGGCAAAGCGAAAAGCCCAACGCCACCGAATCCGAAAAGTTGCCACCCCAGCTTCTTGGGCCAAATGTATAAGCTCCTGCCTACGAAATGACCTTTTAACGGATAAGGGAGCATCATTTTTTACCAAATACGAACTACTAAATAGCTTACTTAGATATAAAATAGAGTAATAGGCAAGAGGGTGGCGGTGCAAATCATTTAGAATAAGGGTACTGCCCGATTGCCGGACTGCAGCAAATAGGGAGATTAGCTGCTCATCTTGAAGATGGTGGCAAAAGAGGTTACAACTGACCAAATCATATGATTCTTGGGGAAAATCGGGACTTAAAACATCTTGTTGGGTGAAAGATATTTCTGAGTAGCTTCCGGATTGCTCCTGGGCATACTGGATCATCACCGGGTTTAAATCAAGACCGTAGAGTTTGGCTTTAATCTTTTTCTTTCTAAACCACTGGGCCATTACCCTTAGGGTATCCCCACCTCCTGAGCCCAAATCGGCGAGGGAGTAAACCCGCTGTTCTTCAAAAAAGCCTTTTCGTTTGAGATAATTGAGCATACCCAAATTTATGGCGTGCCCCCCCAGCCAATGATTGATAAACTCAAGCTCTTTTAAGTTACGTTCTAAGTCGGGAGCAGGTATATTGGGCTGGTCCATGAGTTCCAAGTCATAGGAACGTCGGGAAAAACTTTTAGCGCTCATATCTCAGGCGGAATAAGCCAGTTTCTATGGTTAAACCAGGGCCAAAGGCCATAGATAAAATTCGTGAGTTGGAAGGAAAGTCAAAAGCTTGTTTGAGTATGGCCGCCAAAACAAAAAGGATAGTAGCAGATGACATATTCCCGTAGTGCTTGAGTACTTCGTGGGCGTGGTAGTTTTGACAACTTTGTATCTGCAAGGCTTTCTCGACTTGCTCAAGTATCTTTTTTCCTCCCGGATGGATGGCATAGGTGCCTACTTCGGATAGACTGAGTTGGTTTTTGTCTAAAATCTGGCAGACTAGATTACGAATTTGGGAGTGAAGTAGGTCAGGGACGTAAGATGAGAGCTTCATTTCAAACCCGGAGTTGCGTATTTTCCAGGCCATGTCTTTTTTGCCTTGAGGGGCCAAGCCACAATGAAAATCATCTACTTCTAGTACGGGGTAAGGCCCTGGGGAATCCTGAGAAAGAATAAAAGCGGCGGCACCATCGGCAAAAAGAGCATTTTCAACCCAGTGCTCCCGGTTTTCTTGGGCTTGTATGTGTAAGGTACATAGCTCAACAGATACAACCAGTACCCGGGCTTGAGGATCACTTTTGGCAATAGCTTGGGCGGTCTTGAGCGCATTAAAACTGGCATAGCAACCCATAAAATGAACTCCCAGCCGATGGGTCGATGGAGATAAGCCCAGCGTTTCGATAAGCTCAATATCCAAGCCTGGGGCATACATGCCCGTACAGCTTACGGTAATGAGGTGCGTAATACTCGGCTTTACGGTGTCTGTGGAGGTATTTTGCCCTTGAGCAAATTGCTCCAAACAGCTATATACTGCTTTTTGAGCCAAAGGCAGGGCTTCTTTTTCGTAAGCTCTCATCCTTTGGGCCGTATCGGGCCAGGCCTCTTCTGGACTATTGGGGAAAAACGCGAAATCTTGCTGTTTTTGGTAATCGGCTAGTACAGAATAACGGCTTTGAATGCCCGTAGTACGGTAAAATATGCGTAAGGCCCTTTCTTCTTGTTCGTCCATACCGAATATCCGGCTCATAAAACGAACGGCTTGGGCCTGTTCTATTTTATAGGAAGGGAGGGCCGTGGCCAGGGATTGAATATAGGTGGGCTTGCTCAAAGTTTGTATGCAATTAAAATGGTGGCTTTGTGCAATCTATTTAAAAAATAGGGCGTATTGAAATCTTAGGCCTAAAATTACTATGTTAATATTTTAGGCTTCGCCGTATTTGGTATGTTATAATAGAAAATTGGATAAATGAAATAGCCAGTCACTCATTACCCTTGGCCGATACCGAAAAGTCTGAGGGAAAGCGCGCCAATCTTCTTCCTGAGCCTTTACAAGGGTCAAAAAATTATTCCTAGGGTTTACTTGGCTGAGGGATAGAGCGGCATGTTTGAGCTCGCCGCTGGTGGGTGGGCAGGCCAGCGAGTAGCGAAAGCCCGACCCCCGGGACTTTTTGAGGGGTGGTTTTTAGAAGGGAAAAAAGTCCCGGGGGGCAGCCCCATAAGGTATTAAGAAGTTGTAAACCCACTTATTTTTTGCTCTTCAATCACTTTTTGTGACATTAGAGCACATTCCCGAGTAAGGAAAATCAAGGGAGCAAACCGAGGATCTTTGGTAAAGCCTTCGTGATAGCGGTAGTAGATTTGTTGCAAGACAACGCCCAATTTGAAGAGGGCAAAAGCGTAGTAAAACGGTATATTTTGAATTTCTACCCCCCTTTGCTCTTGATACCGCTGCACGAGCTCCTGCCGGGTAAGGCTATTGGAATATAAGGGCAGAAAATTACGCAAGCCCTGGGGGTCGTTTTCTTCTACGGTATAGGATAAGTAAATTCCCAGGTCGGTGAGCGGGTCACCCACGGTAGACATTTCCCAATCTAACACGGCTTTTACCTCGCCCAGATTATCGGGGTTGAGTACAATATTGTCGTACTTGTAGTCATTATGGATAAATGTAGGGGCGGGGCTCTCGGGCATATTTTTAGCGAGCCACTCCCTTGCGTAGTGCATAGCGGGGATGTCTTCGGTCTGGGCTTTTTCGTATCGCTTAGACCAGCCTTCAATTTGTCTTTGGAGGTAGCCTTCGGGTTTGCCAATTTGAATCAGTCCGGTTTGCTCAATGTCTAACTGGTGTAATTTGACAAAGGTGTCGATCATACTGGTATTCATAGCCCGGGTGGTTTCGGGGGAAATATCCACTTTTTGTCCAGCCCGCAGGATAGTACCTCTTATCCGTTTCATGATGTAAAATGGGGCGCCAATGATGTCCAGGTCTTCGGAATATACGAGGGGCTCGGGTGCTTCGGGAAAATGAGGGTGTACCAAGGAGAGTACCCGGTATTCCCGGCCCATATCGTGTCCTTTGCTTATTTTCTCGGCCCCATAGGGAGGCCGGCGTAAGACCCACTCTCGATTGTCCCACTTGAGTAGATAGGTCAGGTTGGAAAATCCACTAGGAAATTGTTGGATTTCCAGTTGGGTTTGGGTTTTGGAAAAAGTCTTCTCTAAAAATGCTTGAAGCTTATCCAGGGCGAGCTCTTCACCTTCCCGGATGTTCCGGGCTTGATCCATTTTGGCCATATCAAGTATTTTTTTACTAAATCTAGGGAAAATTATAGAATACCCCCTTCATTTTATAAAAATACTAGGGTTGCTACAAGAGAAATGCTAAATCCCAGGGCAGAACCGGCCATAACTTGATTGGGTGAATGATGATTAAGGTAAAGCCGGGCACTCATAAGAGCACCAGCGGCCACTAGGGCCAGAAGAAAGGGGTAAAAGAGTTGGTCTTCAGAATATTTAAAAATAATGCCAAGCATAAAACCCACCAGGCCGGAAATACCTACACTATGGGCACTAATTTTCCAGTACAGGTTGATGAGGGAGACCAGGGCCAAGGTAAGAGCAATAGAACCCACTACAATGGCTAGGATGGGGTAATCGCGATAGCCCTCACTCAAGGCAAAGAAGAAAGTGCCAATGGTATAAAATACGGTGGTGAGTAAATAGGGGATTTGTCTTTCACTTGGGTCTTTGAGTTCCCAATCTTTGAGACCTCCAGTGGCAAAAAACAGGAGGATACCCGCTAGAGGTGCGAGAAAGGTGAGTATAAATATTACCCATAATAATCTACCTTTTACATCGTAAGAGAGCGCCAAGGAAGGTAAAGGGCTCACATATAAAAAGATATAAAAGGATAGACTGGGTATCAATAAAGGGTGTAGTACCACTGATAGGAGTTGGGCCAGTCTTTGGGTCATCTAGCGGAATGATAAATTTTGCAAAACGCTAAAATTACAACTTTTTACGAAGACGTGCCACAGGAATGCCCAGTTGTTCACGGTATTTGGCAACGGTACGTCGGGCAATTTTGTAGCCCCTTCCTTTGAGGAGTTTTTCCAGCTTATCGTCAGAAAGAGGTTTTTTCTTATCTTCATCGTCTACCAACTTTTTAAGCACGTGTTTTACCTCTCGGCTACTTACATCTTCTCCCGAATTGGTGGAGATCCCTTCTGAGAAAAAGTATTTAAGCGGAAAGATCCCAAAATCAGTTTGAATGGACTTGCTATTGGCTACCCGGGAGATCGTGGAGATATCCATACTGATCTTGTCGGCGATATCTTTGAGAATCATGGGTTTAAACTTACTTTCATCGCCCTCGAGGAAGAAATCGTATTGATACTCAATGATGGCGTTCATGGTGCGGAGCAGGGTTTGTTGCCTTTGTTTGATAGCATCAATAAACCACTTGGCGGCATCGAGTTTTTGCTTGACAAAAGAAATGGTATCTCGGGCGTGGCGGTCTTTTTTATTGCTTTTGCTGTAAGCGTCCAGCATGTCCGCATAGGTATTATTTATGCGAAGCTCGGGAGCATTGCGGGCATTGAGGGTAAGGTCTAGTTTACCGTTATTATTTTTTAAGATAAAGTCGGGGATGATGTACTGTCCCCGGGCATATTCGGTGCTATTGCCACCGGGCTTGGGGTTGAGCTTGGTAATTTCGTGGACGACTTCTTTGAGTTGCTCAGAACTGATCCCCAGTTTCTTCTGGATTTTATCGTAATGCTTTTTTGTAAATTCTTCAAAGCAACATTCTATCAAGCGGATGGCGTGTAGGGTATACTCATCAGGCTCTTGCTTTTTACGTAATTGTATGAGCAAGCATTCTTTAAGATCACGCGCGGCAATTCCAGGAGGGTCAAAGGTTTGAATTTTGCGCAGGAGGGCTTCTGTTTCTTCCAGATCGGTATCAATATTTTGGGCAAAGGCCAAGTCATTGACAATAGCTTCTAAAGACCGGCGGATGTACCCATCATTATCAATACTTCCGATGAGCTGACGGGCAATGGTTTCTTCCCGGGTAGGCAAGCCCATAAAGCCTAGTTGGGTCATGAGATTTTCATTGAGGGTACTGGTCGTGGGCAGGGGCATTTCACGTTCTTCTTCCTTAACATTCCCATCCCCGTGCATTTTATAACCACTGATTTCTTCTTCCTGGATATAATCTTCGATGCTCACATCCTCAAATTCTTCTTCACTGGAATCCTCATATTCCTCCAACTCATTACTGTTCTCATCAGAATCTGTGCGTTCTTCATTGTCGCGTCCTTCATCTAAAGCAGGGTTATTTTCCAGCTCTTCTTCAATTCGGGTTTGTAGCTCAGCCGTTGGGATTTGCAAAAGCTTAATGAATTGAATTTGCTGGGGTGATAGCTTCTGAGATAAGGTTTGATTTAAGCCTAGTTTTTGCATGGGCTATTTTTTCGAGAATTTTATCTTCAAATGTATGGCTTTTCCTTGTTTTTTCATAAAAAAATTATTGCTGGTATAATTCTTGATCGTCATTTCTTTCCCTTATTAAACGTTGAAGAGATTTTTCGTTCTCCATACCCAGCCTACTTTCTTTTTTTTCCTCTCAAGAAATTCCCAAATACGCAGCTTCTTCGCAAATTAAGATCAAAAAATATAAAAAAGTTACACCATACTTAGCTAAACAGATCATAAGCTAAACTAAGCATTCTAGGGGAGGTAGGAAATATCCACTAGGTTATACCGAATTTACATCTTGAAAGTTCAGCCATTTGAGGACATACGCTGGATTTTTTCTAGAATTAAAGCAAATAAATACCCGGCACTTCACTTAGTACCGGGTGTTTATTTGCATTTGTGCGCCAAACCTTACAAAGGTAAGGAGTGTCCTGTTTTTTAAAAAATCATAAGATGGCTTCTACTTTTACCGGGATATCATTAAGGGCCGCATTTCCCGTAAGGGTGTCTAACCACTCCGGATCACTCAGGTCATTAATACTCACCCCAGCCACTTCTTGGGCTGTTTGTAGGCGTATGCCGGGACGGTTGTGGCCCCAGCCGTGGGGGATGGAAACGACACCTTTCATAAGCGCCTCGCTAGATTCCAACTCAATTTCTAAACTTCCCTTGGCCGAACTTACTTGCACAGATTGTCCTGGCACTAAGTTTCTAAGAGAGATATCTTCTGGGTTCATCATCAAAGTACAACGATTTCTTCCTCTAACTAACCGGGGCACATTGTGCATCCAAGAGTTATTGGTGAGTAGGTGCCTCCGCCCAATGAGTCTCAAATCAAAACCATTCGTTTGGATTGCATCGGCTTTTTGGAAATGATCTTTGAGCCGGAGCAAATCTTGCCCAAAAACTTCAGGACTAAGCTGAATTTTACGGTTTTGGGTAAATAGGCGATGAGGCAATACAGGTTTAAGCGGTCCTAAGTCTATCCCGTGAGGGTGTTCCCGGAGTACCTGTAACGTAAGCGGTGGAATACCTTCCTCAGGCTGGTGAAAGGGGTAAAATTTGCGTCCTTTGCTGCCATAGGGACCATAGCGAAGAGCTAAGTCAAGGAGGGCCTCGGGTGAAAGCCTTTCAAAGGGATCCTTACTCTTAGCCTCCGTAGTATTTCCTTTTTTGGCATGAATACGGTTTTTTAGTTCTCGCGCAATTTGCCAATCGGCCCTCGTATTGGGGGCCGGTTGAAAGAGGGGCGTAGAAAATTTGGCAGTATTGCGGATAGCCAAATAATGGAAAACCAGATCATAATGTAGTTTTTCCAAGCCCGTTTGGGGTGGCAAAATGATATCCGCATGCCGAGTTGTTTCATTGAGATAGATGTCAATGGAAAGCATAAACTCCAAGGAAGAAAGCGCCTCTTCTAGTTTTTGCCCATTAGGGGTAGAGAGGACAGGATTGCCCGCAACCGTTACCATGCCCCGGATTTGTTCTTCACCCGGCTCCATAATTTCTTCAATGAGCGTAGAAACGGGAAGCTCTCCTCCAAATTCAGGTAAGCCTCTCACCCGGCTTTTCCATCGGCCATGACTACCGCCCCGAGTTGCCGAAAGACCTACTACATCGATAGCCGGTAAGGTAAACATGGCCCCACCTTGCCGGTCTAAGTTGCCAGTAAGAATATTTAAGACATTGATCAACCATTGACAAAGCCCACCAAATGGCTGGGTAGAAAGTCCCATACGGCCATATGCTACAGCCCGGGGAGCCTCGGCAAACTCTTGGGCAATAGTACGGATGGCTTCTGCCGAAATTCCACAGGCCCGGGCGGCATATTCTGGGGTAAATGCCTCCAACCAGGACTTTAACGTTTCCCAACCTTCCGTAAACTTCTCTAAACGATCGGGTTTTTGCTTGCCTGACTGCCAAATTTCTTGGATTAATGCGGCAAGGAATAAAGCATCACTACCCGGGCGGATGAAGTGATGTTCTGAAGATTTGGCTGCAGTTTCCGTACGTCGTGGATCTAGGAGGACCACTTTACCTCCCCGGTTCCGGATAGCATCCAGCCGTTTACCAATATCCGGGGCCGTCATCAAACTGCCATTGGAGGCCAAGGGGTTGGCGCCCATGATCAAAAGATAATCGGTACGGTCTATGTCGGGAATCGGGATCATAGCCTGATGCCCAAACATATAATATGAAGCAAAGTGGTGGGGGAGCTGGTCTACCGAGGTAGCCGAAAAACGATTTTTGGTTTTCAGGCTACGAATCAAACCGGTATTATACAGCATAGAGCCCGTATTATGCACATTCGGATTCCCCAGGTAAATCCCCAGCACATTCGAGTTATCGTATTTCTTTTGCAAGGAAACTAAGCGGTCTGCCGCTTCTTCAAAAGCTTCTTCCCAGGAAATTTCTTGCCAGGATTGCCCCACCCGTTTGATGGGCATGCGAAGCCGGTCCGAATCCTCGTGGATATCTTTCAGGCCCCACGCTTTTGGGCAGAGGTGGCCCCGGCTAAATGGGTCTTGCTTATCCCCCCGGATAAACGATGCGTTTTGACCATTATGCTCGATTTCCAGTCCGCACATCGCTTCGCATAAATTACAATTGCGGTAATGGATCATAGGGTTTGACTTATCTTCCATATATGTTTTGGGACTAAAGGTTTAAAACAACTCGGAATGCTGAATATTTAAGAAACTGTTTAAGTTTATTTTTTGTCGGCGAAAAGGGCCAGTTTGGGGTTC
>CAWUIO010000122.1:0-18682 GCA_963922455.1 uncultured Microscillaceae bacterium | reverse complement strand
CGGTCGCGGTCGGGGCAGCCACTCGATTCTACCGTACCGATTTGATCGGGGCAAAGGTCTACCATATTGGGGGAGCCGTCTTGGTCATCATCGGTAAGGCAACCAAACATATCTACTTCAATGCGGATACGCACCCTGGCTTTTTCCTTTAAAACCTTTCCGTCTTTGTCGGTCACATTGCCCACAAACTCGATATAGGAGTTCGGGTCCACGGTTTTGATGACTTGTTTGACGGAGTCGATTTGTACATCATACTCGGCAATGGTAGCCTGCAACTCCGCGATTTTGGCCTTTTGCTCCTTGCCTTTGAGATCTTTGTACTTGCCGTACCGTATTTCTACCCGCTTGAGGGTTTGGCGGTAGTTGGACTGTTCTTTTCGTAAATCTTTGATTTGGTTATCGAGCGGAATACGGTCTTGATAGACATATTCGCTCAAGTTATCGGGAAGTCTGATGGTAACTTCTTCTCCGCTTACTTCATCTAGGGCTGTAGCTTGCCGCCCTTGGATTTTAATTAAGGTAGAAGGGCATTTATCCTGGCCACCAGTATCGGCAATACCGTCGCCATCCAGGTCGGCACTAAATACAGCGTGCTTATTTTGAGCCTTCATTTCCCCGGGTAAACTGAATAAGGCCATGAATAGAAAAAAGAAAATGAAGCTATATGGATATGATCGCCGCATGGGAATACTGGGTTAAAATTTTTCTACTTCCGTTGTGATAGATCTAATATGGCAAAAATAAAACAGTTTTTCTGAGCTTCGAGGGGGATCGGTTTAATTTTTGAGTGATATTGGCCGTATTTGATCCACAAACCCAGAAATAGGTTCCTTTTGCGTAAAAGGATGAGCAATGATCACTCCAGGCTGTTACGTACGAGGTTCCTTCATCTGTTTGACAGCGTCGCTATACCCCAGCGTCTTTGGTCTATTATAATTTTTTACACCAATCAATAGTCTGATGAACAAGTATTTTATAGGTTTTCTTGTACTATTTGCCTGCCTACACTTAGTCCTCTCCGAGCCGGTACAAGCGCAATTTAGAGTGGGTGCCAGTGGCACGTTTTCTGTCCCAACCGGAGATTTTGGTACCATCAATAAAAACGGTTACGGAGGGAGCATTGGGGCCAAATTTGCCATAAGCCCTCGTTTTTCACTCAGTGCCAATCTCAGTTTTCTTTCTTTTGGGCGGCCGGGTGATCAGTTAAGTGACTTGTCCCAGGGTTTTGGTTTGAGTGAGTCTACGATTGAGCTACTAGAGGCCCTGAGTATCGACTCTTTGCTCGAGGTACCCCAGGTGCGTTTTTACCCCATCAATCTGGGTTTTGAGTATAATATAACGCTTACTAAGTTACGCCCTTATATTGGGGCCGGATTTGGGATGTATATTACCGACACGGAATCTTTGGAGCTTAATCTAAGTGAATTGGTTTTGCGTTTTTTTGAGCTACAAGACCAGACCCCACCCCCCGTAAGTTTGGGGAGTATCGACTTACAAGCCAGTGATACCAACTTTGGCATGTCTATCACGGCTGGCTTGGCTTATGATTTTCACGAACATTGGTCGGCCGATTTTAATTTTACGACTAATGGGATTTATGTACCGGAAGAAAAATCGGGAGCGGCCGTGTTGAGTTTTTCTTTGGGAGTTTTCTATAAGATCCAAAGTAAACAATAAGCCCTTGGCTGAGGGATAGAGCGGCCTGTTTGAGCTCGCAAGGGCCTTGTGGGGAAAGGCAGCGAGTAGCGAAAGCCCGACCTAGGCCCCCGGCTCTTCGGTTTTTCCGAGAGTCGGGGGGCTAGGGCAGCCCCACCTCTTAATCGGGATATAAGCGGTATTTTTCCCGGATTTTCCGGTATTTTGATAGCCCATCCTCCCAAGTTGCCCGAATTTGCGCCTCTGTCCAACCAGCTTCTACCTGAGTTTGCAGTTGATCGGTACCGGCTAGCAGGCGGATGTACTGGTTGGCGCTAAAAAACTGCGATTTCTGGGGATAGGCCTGATAATATTTTAATAAATAATCTAAGCGGAATTGATACGTCGGCTTCTCCTCCCGAAAATCTTCTCCGTAGCAAAGCTTGCCGAGGTACTTAGGGTTTTTGGCCATACCCGGTATACTCCGGGGAGTAAATTGAAATTTCCCGAGCGGCGGAAAAGGCGCACCTAATACCTGAAAGGGAAATTCTGTGCCCCGCCCCACACTTATGGCCGTACCCTCAAAGAGGCAAAGCGAAGGGTACAAGCTGATAGACAGGTCGTTAGGCAAGTTAGGTGAAGGCTTTATGGGAAGTGAATACGGCATCGCGTGGGAGTAATTACGCATGGGTATGACTTCTATTTCCCAGTTTTCTGAAGCCTTGATCCAGTTTTCACCGAGGATCATCTGAGCCAATTCGCCCACGGTGCAGCCGTGCACAATCGGAATGGGGTGTAGGCCTACAAAGGATTGAAAGCGTAGGTCCAAGACGGGGCCATCCACATAGGAGCCATTGGGATTGGGACGGTCCAAGACCATCATGGGGACACCCTGGGTTTGGCAAGCTTCCATCATGTAATGCATCGTGCTGATGTAGGTGTAAAAGCGTGTCCCGACGTCTTGAATATCAAACATGACATAGTCTAAGTCGGCCAGATCTTGGGCCTGGGGCTTTTTATTGGCCCCATAGAGGGAAATAATGGGGATCCCAGTTTGAATATCCACGGCGTCTTTGACATATTCTCCGGCATCGGCCTGGCCCCGGAAGCCGTGTTCGGGGGCAAATACGCGGACCACTTCCACGCCCCGGCGCAGTAAAGTGTCTACCAGATGGGTATTGCCGACTTGGGACGTTTGGTTGACCACCAAGCCTATCTTTTTGCCCTCAATCCGGGGTAAATATACGTCTATTTGCTCTGCGCCTAATCGTAATTTGCCCGTGTCTGCTTTTGTAATTACCGAGGCTGGGTTTTGAGCCAAAGAGGCTTGGGAGGGGCTAGCTTCAGCTTCCTTGGACGGGCTTGTAGGTTGGCAAGCCGTCCCCACTAATACAAAAATGCAAAGTAGGTAAAATATCACGGGTAGAATATTTCGGGAGATCATTGAAAATAGGGCCATGGCTTTAAATTATTGAATTCAGGGGCTTAATTTATCAAGAATTAGCGCAAATTCTCTAGCTTTAAGGTCAAATCATATAGTCTTGAATACGTATTACTTCGTTTCTAGAAAATTAGGGAAGGGCTCTTCCCGCTCCTTCTCCCGGATCATCTCGAGGGTTGCTGTGATTAGTATTGCCATTGGCCTGGCGATATTGCTCATCTCTTTTGGCATTTTATTGGGTTTTAAAGAAAAAATCCGGGAAAAATTATTCAGCTTTCAAGGCCATATGATTGTCCAGACCCGGAGCAATGATCTATCGGTAGAAGAAAGTCCTATCTCCCAAAACTCTGCACTTTTTCAAAGTAGAAAAAAGCTAGAAAGCATAGAATACCTGTACCCGTATGCCCACAAAGCGGGAATTATTAAAACCGACGATGAGGTCATGGGCACGGTTTTAAAAGGCTTAGACCCCGACTACCCTGCGGCTAAGTTTACCCCCAACCTCTTGGAAGGCCGTTTCATCCAGTTTCCGAAAAAAGGGTATTCTAAAGATATTCTCATCGGACTCAAAACCGCCCAGGCCTTAGACCTTCACCTAGGCGATACGATTTTGGTGTTTTTTATTCAAGACCCACCTCGTTTCCGAAAGTTGGTAGTCCAAGGGATTTATCAAACAGGCATGGGAGAATTTGACGGACGCTTTATCCTGGGAGACCTACGCCTGATTCAAAGGCTGAATGGCTGGACGGAAAGTCAAGTGGGAGGCTTTGAGATGTTTGTTCACAACTTTGAGCAGATGGAAGAAGAGGCTATTCCCGAGGTATTGAATATAATGGACCCCACCATGGGCTTGCAGACGGTTTTGTCGCGCTTTATGGACGTTTTTGAGTGGCTGAGCCTATTGGATCAAAATGTGGCCATATTTCTAGTTTTGATCCTTGTAGTTGCCGGCTTCAATATGATTTCGGTCTTTTTGATCTTGATTATGGAACGGGTGCAGATGATTGGAACTTTAATGGCCTTGGGAGCAAGCCACGGGCAAATTCAAATGATTTTTCTCTACCGGGGCCTTCAACTCATTTTGTGGGGGATGGTCTGGGGTAATATTATCGGGCTAGGCTTCTGTACGGTGCAGTACTATTTCCCCTTTATCCCGCTGGACGTTGAGAATTACTACATGGCTACGGTGCCCATTGCTTGGGATTGGGGCATCATTCTGGGCGTCAATTTCTTAATCCTGGTTTCTATCTTGTTGGTTTTACTGCTCCCTAGCTCGGTTATTTCCCGAATTCGTCCGGTGAAGGCTATCCGGTTTGATTAGGCAATTGTTTAATAGGTATAGCGCTTAAAAAAGCTGTAAATCTTCATTTGCACGACCCCAATAAAAGCTTCTCTAAAAATATTTACCGACATTTTGGATTTGCCCTTCGTACGGTCGGTAAATATGATAGGCACTTCTTTGAGTTTGAAACCGTATTTCCACGTATCAAACTTCATTTGTATTTGAAAGGCATAGCCCACAAAGCGTATCTTATCTAAGTTGATAACCTCAAGCACTTTCCGATTGTAGCATTTAAAACCGGCCGTGGTATCCATGACCGGGAGTCCCGTAATAAAACGCACATAGTACCCGGCAAAATACGACATAAGTACCCGGTGCATGGGCCAGTTGACTACGTTTACCCCTTGTATATAGCGAGATCCAATGGCTAAATCGAAGCCTTGCCCAGCACAAGCCTCGTGTAGTTTGATCAGATCATCGGGATTGTGCGAAAAATCGGCATCCATTTCAAAAATATACTGATATTCCCGGGCCAAGGCATACTTAAAGCCGTGAATGTAAGCAGTCCCGAGCCCTAGTTTACCTTGTCTCTCTTCCAAATGCAGTCGCCCTGGAAACTCATGTTGCAGCTCTTTTACTTTTTGTCCGGTTCCATCGGGCGAGGAATCATCCACAATCAGTAAATCGAGTGGAATTTTTAATGTGAGTACTCTTCGGACAATATCCTCGATGTTCTCGATTTCATTGTATGTAGGTATTACTACTATGGAATCTGGCATAAAACCCAATATATTTGGCTTATATTGCTTAATTTTTAGTATGGCAAAGGTAGAATGATTTTGGAGAAGCCCTAAGTTTTAGTCAAATAACTGGCTCTCTTGGTGGCAAGGAAGGGGTGATTGGTCGAAATGGGGCTGTCCCCGGCTTAGTTCGTGCGCTGCCTTAGGAAAAAAATCTGCTGGCCGGGGTCGGGCTTTCGCTACTCGCCTGCTGCCCACAGGCCTCCACGGGCTCAAACAGGCCGCTCTATCCCTCAGCCAAATGCAGGCAATGTCAACGTGACTTTCTAGGTACCCAATTGATTGGCCATTTCCCGGGCTTTGAGCATTCGGTCGGCCAAGGAAACGCCATCTTTCCAATTGCTGTAAACAAACAAATTTTGAGTTTCCCAAGCAGATATATGAGCTAAAGCGGGTAAAATGTTTCGGTCGTATTGGGGGATGGCCTTTTCCCAAGGGAAGAAGTGTTGAAAACGGGGTTTTTCAGAAATTCCGTAGAGTTGGGCCAGCTCCTTATGAACTTCTTCCCGTATCTTTTCCTCGGGTTGAGAGGCTTTTTCCTGATTGAGCATCCCTCCGACAAAGGTAGTCAACAAAACCTCGTCTTGAGGGCATCGCCCGGTAAAGGTAGAACTAGACCAGATACTCCCGGCGGTATATAAATTTTCGACCTTGGGGTGTAGCCCCCCAAAGCCATTCAAGGGGTGTTTTACGGCCGAGCGGGCATAGGCAGAATGCACCGCAACCATGGGTGCATAATTTACCTTTTGCAAATCTAAAGACCAATCAGGAGCAAGTGCTTGGAGCAATTTCGCGCTGGCCGATGTGGAGCAAGCCAGTACCACTTGCGAGACCTGGACGGAGTCTGCGCCCGAGTGCAATACATACCCTCCCTCTTGCTTTTCTATATTTTCTACCGGCCATGCATAGCGTAGATTTTGGATTTTTCGGGCAATCATCTGAGGTAGTGTGGCCAGGCCCTCCCGGAAAGTAAAGCTTTTTTTTCTTCCACCGCCTTTATTCTTGATAAAGCCTTTTAGTATGGAGCCGTATTCTTGCTCATATTCCCATATGCGGGGGAAGGTTTGCTTTATCAGGAGTTGCTCCGGGTCACCCGCGTATATTCCCGTAACAAATGGAGTGAGGGCATAGTCTACCATTTCGCGGGTGAAGCGCCGGGAAAAAAAGTGGCTCAGGCTTTCTTCTTCGTGAATCTCCGGTTTTTTTCGAAATTCCCGGAAGATGGCCCACTTGGTAGACAGCGAAAAAAACGTATTGCTTATTAAACTAAGAGGGCCACTCGGTAGGGCCCGGTATTTCCCATCCCGGTAGATAAATCGGCTTTTACTAATGTCTTGGGCAGCTTGTAATTCAGAAGATTGGTCAAACTCTTGGAGCCAATCCATTAGCTCATCCCCTACTAATAAAGAATTGGGCCCCAACTCGATAAGATACGCTCCTACTCTTTTGGACTGAATGTATCCTCCTGGCTGTTGACTAGCTTCTAAGAGTACATAGGGCTTATTCTGCTTTTGTAGTTCATAGGCCAGCGACAAACCTGAAATTCCTGCACCAACTATCCCAATCATAAAAAACTGCTTAGTAAATGGCTCTAAAATGCTAAAAATCAAATATTTGATTGTACTCCCCTATCAAAAAGTATATTTTTTAAGACAAGGAAGGCTTCAACAAACCTAATGCATTTTCTAAGAAAAAGCCTTGTGCAAAGTCATTGTTCCTTCCAGTTTTTTTTTGTTACTTCAAATGTCTAATCACACAAAATATTTTTTCACAACCCTCAAAACGTTCATAAACATGCCTGAATCCAAGAACATTATGGAAGTTATGCTCGATATCCAGAGCAAATCGGTAGAAAACCTTATGGCAACTTCTCAAAAAATGCGGGATACCTTCGGTAAGCCTGATTCTATGGAGCAAGTTAGCAAACTCTACAAGGACTGGTTTACCCAACAAGAGAGTATCACCCAAAAGATGTCAGATGCTTTTAAAGATCAGATGGTCAACGACAAGACCCCGGCTTTTGTAAAAGAGTGGGTGGATACCCAGGAAAAGTTCAGCAAGCAGTGGACTGACGCTTTTAAAGATATGACCCAGAGTTTTTCAGGTTCTCAAATGCTAGATAATTACAAGGACAATTCCGAAAAATTATTTAAAGAGTGGAAAAAGTCATATGACCAATTCGCGGGTATGTTTACGACTACTTTTGGTATGGAAAACTATGACATGGCTTCTCAAGCCAAAGAAATGCATGATCGTTTCGTAGAAAATGCACAAAAGTACTTGGACATGATCAGCGGGGATGCGGCCAAGGCTAGTAAGAAAAAGTAATTAACTCCTAGGGTCGGGTAGCGCGATGCTATTTGACCCTAAGTTTATCCACGCCGAATTTTTTGACTTGCAAATAGAATCGATACACGCGATAAAGGGGTATTTTTTTTCGGATGGCCCAGTCCAGCCAGGTTTCTTTCTTCTGTTCTTTTCCCATTATAGGGTCTCCAAAATCCTTAAAACGTTTGGCTATCTCAAAGTGCTCTGTAAGGTAAGCCTGCCTTTTGTAGTAAGCCAAAGCCAGGGTTAAGGCCCGTTCTTCTTGGGGATGTTGGTTTAAGGAATCAATCTTTTTTAGGACTTTTAGGGTTGACTCCCAATAGCTTGATTGGTTTTTGAGCCAAGCTCTTCCTGATAAAGAGCCCTTATATCGCCTATAACTCGTTAATACCTCATCTTGATAGGCATACTGATAGGTACGTGATGAGCGAATCCAGAAATCGAAATCTTCATAGCTCAGCGTTTCATCATAGCCCCCTAATTCTTCCAATACTTCGCGACGGATCATCATGGTAGGGGTACAGATAAAATAGTGCTGAATGAGTTTAAGGTATACATTCCCTTCGGGTACGGGCTTGCGGCTCTTCCCCTTTGCGTTTATGGGGAAATGATAACCTAAAACTTGCCCTTTTTGATCAATGAGCAGGGCATTGCTAAATATTACCCCGACACTTGGGTTAAGTCTTTCCCAAAAGGCCACTTGCTTTTCCAGTCTTTGGTCTACCATAAGGTCATCGGTAGAAAAATCAATAACATACTCGCCTTGGGCCCTCTGCCATCCTTGGTTGAAAGCGATGCAGTTTCCTTGGTTTTTACTTAAGGGCAAAAACTCTACTCGGGTGGGCCCTTGGGAATGTGCCAGCTCAGGATTGGTGTAGGCCATTTGATAAGCGGGAATATCTTCCAAAAACTTTTCAATTATTTTCACCGATTGGTCGGTGCTGGCATCATCCACAATGATCATTTCATAGTGGGGGTAGCTTTGCCACAATACTGACTCCAGGGCCTCTCTCACAAAGGCTTCGTGGTTGTGGCAAAGGCAAATGACAGAAACCAAAGCAGGCATAGCTGGAAATTATAGGGTGGGCAGATTAGGAACTTCCACATTCCAACGACACCTCATGTATTTAATTTTGAAGCCTTCTTGGACAAAGCGCCTTTCGTATCGGGTTTGAATCCCGAAATGTTCTGGCAAATAGGTAGATGCGTATAAATCTGCGGTGTGCACCAAATCTTCCACAGGAAATTGTTGGATTACCTCAAGGGTATATTCATAGAGGGGTGTATTATCCGTTTTGAAATGCAATATCCCGTTTGGTTTTAGGAGCTTTTGGTACATTTTGAGAAAGCGGGGATGCGTCAGCCTTCTTTTTTCATCTCGGTCCCGGGGGCGTGGGTCGGGAAAGGTAACCCATATTTCATCTACTTCATTTTCACCCACAAATACATCTAGGTTTTGAATATGAATGCGTAGAAAAGCCACGTGGTCCATGCCTTCCCGGATAGCTTCTTGGCTCCCCTTCCAAATACGGGACCCTTTTATATCAACCCCAATGAAGTTTTTATCGGGAAATAAAGAGGCCAGGCCGATGGTATATTCGCCCCGGCCACATCCCAATTCTAAAACAATCGGGTTATCATTGTTGAAGTATAACTCCCGCCATTTTCCTTTCACTTGGGTATACAAAGATTTTCCCTCTTGGATTACATTGCGGGCTTGGGCATTGTCGGCAAAGCGATCCAATTTGTTTCTACTCATATTATTAAAGCGGTAATTGGTAAGTAATTAATCGGCAAATTTAGGTAATTCAGGTGATTATTAGACTATTGGCCACTACAAAAACGGTTTTAGATGGCTTAGGGATGGAACGGCATGTTTGAGCTCGTGTCGGCCCAGCGGGGAAAGGCAGCGAGTAGTGAGAGCCCGGCCCGCGCTGGCAGGATGTTCAAAATAGAACCAATTATTATAGCGCGGGAAGCCCCAAGGCATCTTTTTAAGCTTTATTCGCTTGCCCGAGTTTCCCTGAGGAGATTATCAGCGGATATTTTTCAAATATACCGGGATAGGGATAGCGGGAAAAGCCCATATCCCTGGGCCAAAAATTGTATTTTTTTAATTTCTCTTACACAGAATAACTCGTTGTTCCAGTGATCCTGCCTCTCTTTATTTTTGACATATTTTGCTAAAGCCCCAAAAAACCCATGAATCGGGGAAAAGTCATATAATAGCCGTAATATCTGCTGCAATTGTGAGTTTTGCCTTGCGGATGCCTTGCTTTTTAGGCAAATATGTTACTCCGCAGCTCATCATTAGTTCAGAACTATTATCAGGTATTTCAAAAAAAAAATGCATTTTTGCTTGCGCAGCATTTCACTTTTTCTCGGACTTATATGAATAATTTGACAAACTTCAATGTTTCCCCCAATATTATTTTATGAATAATAAGTTCGTATTAATTTTACCAAGCGAACCTAAAATGTTTTTTTTCGTTCATACCAACATTTCTTCAACATTCACGTCTTTATTGGCAAGCGAGCCAAAACAAGCATACACAAACAGCGATTACACGTATTATCAATTTAATTTTGGTCATTTAACTTTAAAACTCTAATCCCTATGAAAATTGCAGTAGTCGGAACTGGTTATGTCGGACTAGTTACTGGAACCTGTTTTTCTGAGACGGGCAATAACGTTACCTGTGTTGACATCGATGAAGAAAAAGTCAATAAATTACGAAGTGGTGTTGTAACCATTTACGAACCAGGTCTTGATGTATTGTTTGAAAGAAACCTAAAACAAGAGAGACTAAAATTTACGACTGATTTGGCGGAAGGTATCAAAGACGCCGAATTAATCTTCCTTGCCTTACCTACCCCTCCCGGTGAAGATGGATCGGCCGACCTAAAATATGTACTTGGAGTAGCCGAGGAATTAGGTCACTTACTCGATGACTATGCCGTAATTGTAGATAAAAGTACGGTACCGGTTGGCACGGCCGAATTAGTACACGATAAAATAGCTCTCCATGCCCGAGTAGAATTTGATGTTGTTTCCAACCCGGAATTTTTACGCGAAGGGGTTGCCGTAGACGACTTTATGAAGCCGGACCGCGTGGTAATTGGTACTAGCTCCGATAGAGCCAAAAAAGTAATGGAGCGTCTGTATGCCCCCTTCATCCGCCAGGGAAATCCGTTGATCGTTATGGATGAACGTTCGGCAGAGATGACCAAATATGCGGCAAACGCCTTCCTAGCTACCAAAATCACCTTTATGAACGAGATCGCCAACCTGTGCGAAAAGGTAGGCGCCAATGTAGACGATATCCGTCGGGGTATCGGTACCGATAACCGGATTGGTAAGCGCTTCTTGTTTGCCGGAATTGGCTATGGTGGTAGCTGTTTCCCCAAAGATGTACAAGCCCTGGCCAAAACTTCTTCGGAATTTGCCTACGACTTTAAAATTTTGAACGCGGTAATGCATATCAATGTCAATCAAAAAGTTAAATTGATTGATGCCGTAAAAGAGTTTTTTAACGGTGAGCTGCAAGGCAAAAAATTGGCTATGTGGGGATTAGCATTCAAACCCAATACCGATGACATCCGGGAAGCTCCGGCTTTGGATAATATTAAACAACTTTTGGAATTAGGAGCCAGCGTGAAGGCATACGATCCAGAAGCGATGGAGAATGTGAAGAAAATATTCGGCGATCAAATCGAGTATGCTGAAAGCCCTTACGGAGCTTTGGTAGATGCCGATGCTTTGATGATCATGACCGAGTGGCCGGTATTCCGTACTCCTGATTTTGACGCCGTAAGCAAGTTATTAAAAAATAAATTGGTCTTTGACGGACGTAATTTATTTGATCCGGCTATTATGCAAGAGTTAGGTTACTCTTACGTGAGCATTGGTCGTAATAAAGTATTAAACCAGGAGCCTATCTTTCAAAAGTAAGGTTACGCCAGTTTAAAGTATTTAAACGTACACCGGATATGAAAAGAGTTCTGATTACCGGGGCCGCAGGCTTCTTGGGTTCTCATTTGTGTGATAGATTTATCAAGGAAGGCTACAAAGTAGTCGGAATGGATAATCTCATCACCGGAGATATGGTTAATATTGAGCATCTGATGCCAAACAAAGAGTTTGAATTCTATCATCACGATGTCTCGAAATATGTTCACGTAGCTGGTCCGATTGATTATATTTTGCATTTTGCCTCGCCGGCCAGCCCGATTGATTACTTAAAGATTCCGATCCAGACCCTCAAAGTAGGCTCTCTGGGAACGCATAACCTCCTGGGGTTGGCCCGCTCTAAGCAAGCCCGCATCCTGGTGGCTTCTACCTCAGAAATTTATGGGGACCCCTTAATCCACCCGCAGCACGAAGAGTATTGGGGCAATGTGAACCCCATCGGCCCGAGAGGGGTTTATGATGAAGCCAAACGTTTCCAAGAAGCAATAACCATGGCCTACCATACGTTTCACGGTTTAGAGACTCGTATTGTACGCATTTTCAACACCTACGGACCTCGTATGCGCTTGAACGATGGCAGGGTGCTCCCTGCTTTCATTGGCCAAGCTTTGAGAGGAGAAGATTTGACAGTGTTTGGAGATGGTTCTCAAACCCGGTCGTTTTGCTTTGTCTCCGATTTGGTAGATGGAATTTATCGTTTGTTATTGAGTGATTATCCCTACCCAGTCAACCTGGGGAATCCGGATGAAATTAGCATACGGGACTTTGCCGAAGAAATTATCAAACTTACCGGCACTACCCAAAAAGTCATTTATAAAGATCTGCCCAAAGACGACCCAAAACAAAGAAAACCCGATATTAGCCGAGCTAAAGAAGTGCTAGGCTGGGAACCAAAAATTGACCGGGCTGAGGGACTAAAAATTACATACGAACATTTTAAAAAAGTTATTCAAATCGATAATGTCGTAAACTAATTTTTTGTGATCTACCAGCATTTACTTGACAAAACGGAAAAAATTGCCGTGATAGGTCAGGGTTATGTGGGACTTCCCATAGCCCTGGCCTTTGCCAAACATACCAGCGTGATAGGCTATGATATTAGCCAAGAAAAAATTGAAAAACTCCGCCAAAATGAAGATCCCAGCGGAGAAATCCCCTCCGAAGATTTTGAAGGAAGGGACATTCATTTTTCCTACAATTTAGAAGAACTCCGGGAAGCGACTTGCTTTATTATGGCCGTACCAACGCCCATTGATCAGAGTAATATCCCGAACCTTAAGCCCCTACTGAGTGCTACCCGGACAGTAGCCCAGGTAATTAAACCTGGAGATTACATCATTTATGAATCTACCGTTTACCCAGGTTGTACCGAGGAAGATTGCATTCCTATTTTAGAAGAAGTTTCCGGTTTAACATTCAACGATGACTTTAAAGTGGGGTATTCCCCAGAGCGTATCAACCCTGGAGATAAAAAACATACCTTGGCCAGTATCATCAAAGTAGTAGCGGCCGGATGTCCTGAATCTCTGGAAGAAGTTGCCAAGCTTTATGAAATGGTCGTAGAGGCCGGCATCCACAGAGCTTCCTCCATCCGGGTGGCCGAAGCGGCCAAAATCATCGAAAACACCCAGCGTGACCTCAACATCGCCTTGATGAATGAGCTTTCTATCATTTTTCAAAAGATGAATATCAATACTTATGAGGTGTTGGAGGCTGCCGGTACCAAATGGAATTTTCTTAAATTCACTCCTGGTTTGGTGGGTGGGCACTGCATAGGCGTAGACCCTTTCTATTTGACCTACAAAGCCAGTCGCCTTGGCCATAATCCCGAATTAATCCTCAGCGGAAGGAGTATCAATGACTCCATGGGCCGCCACGTGGCTACCAATACCCTCAAAATGATCTTAAAAAATGGCAAGAGCATGGCCAACTTGAAGGTCTTGGTCATGGGGACTACCTTTAAAGAAAATGTGCGCGACATCCGAAATTCCAAGGTAGTAGATATTGTTCGGGAATTCCGAGAATTTAATGTGGAAGTAGACGTTGTAGACCCCATGGCCGATTCTGATGAGTTGGAACGTGAATACGGGTTTGCCCTAAGCCCTCAGGTCCGCCCCCCTTATGACGCGATTGTAGTAGCGGTCAATCATCAGCCCTACGTTGATTTAAACGAGCGCTACTTTGCCTCAATTAGTCGGGATAAAGGAGTTTTGGTGGATGTAAAAGGTATTTTTCGGGGCAAAATCAAGCAAATGGGCTATTGGAGTCTCTAATTTCTGGCAAGCTTTTAGGAAAAAAATAGCTTCTTTTACTTTTTGTACAAAACTTCATCCAACCCATGAAAATACTAATAACCGGAGGGGCCGGCTTTATCGGGTCCCACGTTGTGAGACATTTCGTGTTAAAGTATCCCAATTATCAGATTTATAATTTGGATGCCCTAACCTATGCTGGCAACTTGCTCAACCTATCTGATATTGACCAAAAAGAAAACTATCACTTCCTCAAAGCCGACATCGTAGACGACCAGCGTATGCTGGAGCTGTTCCAAACCCATCGCTTTGATGCTGTGATCCACTTAGCGGCAGAGTCGCACGTAGACCGCTCTATTCTAAACCCCTTGGAGTTTGTAAAAACCAATGTCATTGGCACCGTTAACCTGCTAAATGCTGCCAAAGCGGTGTGGGCAGATTCCTTGGGCAAGGCTGCCTCCGATCGGTTTCCCTTGTTTTATCATGTTTCTACCGATGAAGTGTATGGCTCCCTCGATGATGGAGGTTATTTTTTAGAAACTACTCCCTACGATCCGCAATCTCCCTATGCGGCTTCCAAAGCCTCCTCAGACCACTTTATCCGAGCCTACCATAATACTTATAAACTGCCCATTGTCCTGTCTAACTGCTCCAATAACTATGGGCCCAATCAATTCCCAGAAAAATTGATCCCCTTGTTTATCCACAACATTCAGCAAAACAAACCCTTGCCCGTGTACGGAGAAGGGCTTAATGTTCGGGATTGGCTCTATGTAATTGACCACGCTGTCGCCATTGACCGTATCTTTCACGCAGGGAAAATAGGCGACACCTATAACATCGGGGGCTTTAATGAATGGAAAAATATTGACTTGGTACGCTTGCTTTGTCAGATTATGGACCGCAAGTTGGGCCGGGCTCCCGGTAGCTCGGAGCAATTAATCACTTTCGTAAAAGACCGGGCGGGCCATGACCTCCGCTATGCCATCGATGCCCATAAACTCATGCACGAGCTCGGCTGGAAACCTTCCTTACAATTTGAAGAAGGCTTGGAAAAGACAATTGATTGGTATCTTGGCAATCAGGAGTGGCTAGACAATGTCACCTCCGGAAATTATCAGCAGTATTACGATTTGCAATATGGCAATCGATAAGTTCAATTGATCAAGCCCATGTACGAATTTGCCTTTCACAATCGTGACCTCAGCTCTCTCCGCATTTTGGTAACGGGTGGGGCTGGGTTTATTGGTTCTAACCTAGTTGAGTACTTACTGCGCCACCAAGTTGGCTTAGTCCGGGTTTTGGATAACTATGCTACCGGCTTTGAGCACAATGTACTCGAATTTCAAGGACGGTCCAATTATGAATTTCAGTCGGGCGATATACGAGAGGTAGACGATTGCCAACGGGCTTGCCAAGGAATGGATATTGTACTCCATCAAGCTGCCCTAGGTTCGGTGCCCCGTAGCATCCAAGACCCTATTACCAGCAATCAAGTCAATATTGATGGCTTTTTGAATATGTTGGTAGCCACCCGGGACCAGCAAGTCAAGCGATTTGTCTACGCTGCCTCTTCTTCTACCTATGGCGACAGTCAAGAGCTTCCCAAGCGTGAGGAGAAAATTGGCAAGCCCCTCTCCCCCTACGCCGTCACCAAGTACGTAAACGAACTTTACGCCCAAGTCTTTGCCAATACCTACCACATGGAGCTCATTGGCTTACGTTATTTTAATGTATTTGGCCCCCGCCAGAGTCCAAAAGGGGCTTATGCTGCCGTAATACCCTTATTTATTGATGCCCTCCTCCAAGGGAAGCCCCCAACTATCTTTGGAGATGGGGAGCAAACCCGCGATTTTACCTTCGTTGAGAATGCCGTGCAGGCAAATATCCGAGCGGCCTTAGTCCAAAACCCCAAGGCCCTCAATCAGGTATATAATATCGCTTTCGGAGAACGTACCTCCCTCAATCAACTCTACTCCATCCTGCGAGAAAAAGTAGGGAGCCCTATCCAGGCCCAATACGCCGACCCCCGCCGGGGCGATATCCGCGATAGCCTGGCCGATATCCAAAAAGCCCGTGATCTCTTGGCCTATGCCCCCCAGATCAATATCCGTCAAGGGCTGGAAATTACTCTAGACTGGTTTCAAAAAGAAGCCCAAAAACGGGCCTAACCCCTTCCTTTTATAGACTGGCTGGGGCTGCCCCCGGCTCAAAAGGTTTATAGCCAAGATGTACCTACCTGCCAGCCGGGGTCGGGCTTTCGCTACTCGCCTGCCCACGCACGACCAGCGGCGGGCTCAAACAGGCCGCTCTATCCCTCAGCCAATTTTGAAAAGAGAGAGTAGAGATAAGAGATTTGGGAAAAGAGGTGTTAAGCACTTGTGCCCGAAGGTCTTAGCGAGACGCTAAAACCAGTAAAAGTTGCCTTAGAAGCGAGACGCTCAATGCTGTCAACTTAGTGGCAGCCAATCCAAACCTGGGCATTACAAATGCCCGAAAAGATGCGGACACCATACAATTTGCCCAAGCTTCTTATAAAATTTTTCTTAACTTGACAGCATTGAGCGAGACGCTAAGACCAGTATAGGCTTTTTTTTACCAAGTTTGTAAATTACGCTATACATCCCAAACCCAAGAACATATACGTGTTTTAATAAAAAAACCTTAAACCCAAGGAATATGCTCGAAAACATTCACGTCCCCACTCTCCTTATAAACGAAAAAACCTGCCGCCAAAACATCCAAAAAATTGCTGAAAAAGCGGCTCGTTCGGGGGTAAAACTTCGTCCCCACTTCAAAACCCACCAGTCCCGGGCAGTGGGGCAATGGTGCTGGGAAGCTGGAGTGAGGCAGATCACTACGTCCTCTCTCAGCATGGCTCAGTATTTTGCCCAAGACTGGGAAGATATCACGGTGGCATTTCCAGTTAATATTCGGGAAATGGACAAAATCAATAAGCTGGCCGCTAAGATTCAATTAAACTTACTGGCCGAATCATCCGAATCCTTGCTAGCTTTATCAAAGGCACTGCTCCATCCGGTGGGAATTTTCTTTAAAATAGATGTGGGTACCCACCGCACTGGGATTGATCCCCAGAGAACCGTTTTTCTTCGAGAACTTATCCATCTTAGCCAAGCCTCCGAAAAGCTGCATTTTAAGGGCTTTCTGGCTCACGCGGGCCACGCTTACCGAGAAAACACCTTAGACGAAATTTCCCTGGTACATCAGCAAAGCCTCCAAATGCTACAAGCACTCAAAAAAGAATTTATTGATGATTACCCGGAGCTTATTTTATCAAGTGGCGATACTCCTACTGCCAGTCGTATGGATGATTTTTCTGCTTTGGATGAAATCCGTACTGGCAACTTGGTTTTTTACGATATATACCAGCAGAGTCACGGCAATTGCCAGATGGAAGATATCGCCGTTTGCATGGCTTGCCCAGTAGTAGCTAAACATCCAGAAAGAGGAGAAATAGTTGTTTATGGTGGGGCTGTGCATTTTTCTAAAGACTTCGTGATACACCCAGAAACTGCCAAAGCCTACTACGGACAAGTAGCCCATTTCCGGGATAATGCTTGGCAGGCTGATACCCTAGAAAACTACATGGCCCATCTTAGTCAAGAACATGGCATCCTAAAAGTAAGCCCCAAGGTTATGGAAGAGTATCAAGTAGGGGATCTTATTGGGGTATTGCCCATCCATTCTTGCTTGACGGCCAATCTGATGCGGTCCTTCACCAACTTGCAAGGTGATTTGCTGGAGGCCATGCCCCTAGAGTTAACCTGAAGCCAAAAAACCCGGAACAAGTCCGGGTTTTGGGAGTCTAGCAACAACACACAGCAAGCAATGCTTTAAAAATTTTTGAGAATAATGAGGGTACCGGGCTACTAGGTTTCCATAAAGGGATCCCGGATTTTTAAAAATTAAACAAGCAAGGCTAAAATACTGAGTAATGAAATGAGCAATCGGAGTTTGTGCATGGATGCAATTGGTTTTTGAGAAAATAATTTCCAGGGCTGGTTTGGTCGAATGTAAAAAACGAATGCGAGGCAGGTCTATGAAATTAAGTTTACACCTTTATCAACGCGAGCCCAAATATTTAGTTGAGGCCTAGAATCTAAGCGATGTAATAAGACTTCCTTTTTTCACATGTTAGGAAACGCTTCTCGCGGTTTGTTAAAATTCTGTGGCTCAAATACGGGAAAAGCCTTCCGCTTATTAAATGTTAATTGAGTTTTTTCTTTCTTCACGGGCTTATTGTCTTAATTCATTCTTTTTTTATGATTTTTCTTACATGCCCAGAAAATACTGCGGGCTACTATACACTTCGGCTTAGGGATAGAGCGGCCTGTTTGAGCTCGCCGCTGGCAAGAGGGTTGGCCAGCGAGTAGCGATAGCCCGGCCCCGTTTCGTAGCCCAGATAAACCTAGGGGATGAAGTAGGAAAGCTTGCCCAAGCTGGTGCTATAAAAAAAGAACGGGGCAAGCCCCTTATTCATTAAGTTTTTACGTTGTCTCTCGGAAAAATTTTAAGGATGTTTGTAACAATATCAAAATACACGCGTAACTATTATAACGAGAATAAAAATTCAAAACGAAATCATGTATATCCTTACTCCCCATACTCATCCCAGACGGCCCCGCCAGGTAAGACCTGCGAGGAATAGGGAAGGTATGCGGTTTAGGATCTAGACTATAATATCTTTCTAAAGAAGCCTTGCAGTATCCCTGCAAGGCTTTTTTGCTTTAGCCTCGGGTGGTGTAATAGGAAGCACCAGGCATTTCTACTGCCTAGGTCCGGGTTCGAGTCCCGGCCTGAGGTCTACATGCCACTTGTATTTCAAGGGTAGAATACCGGATTGTGTCCCCGGTGGTTCGAGTTCGAGTCTCGGCGAGTGGCCCATAAATTAAGAAACGTAAACAGTTTCTAAAGGAATATTTTCCGGTTATCCCTGGTGGTGTAGCGGAAGCA
>CAWUIO010000121.1:0-18724 GCA_963922455.1 uncultured Microscillaceae bacterium | reverse complement strand
ACGGCATGTTTGAGCTCGTAGGGGCCTGTGGGGAAAGGCAGCGAGTAGTGACAGCCCGACCCGCGCCCGACAACACGGTAAAGGGGCTACCTCACGTTTTTAGCGCGGGGAAGCCCCTTTTTTTCTTTCAATAAATTTGTAAGGCCTTAGAGGTCACGGGTAGCAAACGTATCTCCTTGACTCACATCTCCTGTTTCGTAGCCTTTGCGGAACCAACGCATCCTTTGGGCCGAGGTACCGTGGGTAAAAGAATCGGGGACCACATAGCCTTGAGCCTGCATCTGCATGCGGTCATCCCCGATGGCATTGGCCGCGGTGAGGGCTTCCTCTATGTCTCCAGGTTCCAGGATATTTTTCATTTTTTGGGCGTGATGGGCCCATACTCCCGCAAAAAAATCGGCTTGCAATTCCAAGCGGACTTGTAGTTTGTTGTATTCTGCCTTACTGATCCGGCCTCTCTGGCTTTGGACCTTACGGGTAATACCCAGTAGGTATTGCACGTGATGGGCCACTTCATGGGCCACGACGTAAGCCATAGCAAAATCGCCAGGGGCTTGGAAACGGTTTTTTAAATCTTGGTAGAAACTCAGATCGATAAACACTTTTTGATCGGCTGGACAATAAAAAGGACCCGTGGCCGAGCTGGCAAAGCCGCAAGCCGATTCGGTCTTACCAGAAAAGAGCACTAAGGTAGGCTCGCTGTAGTTCTGATTGATCTGCTCCCGGAATAACTTATTCCAAACATCCTCGGTATCCTTTAAAACTACCGATACAAACTGGGCCAACTCATCTTCTTCGGCACTGGTGGGATTGGTCTGTACGACGTTGGGGCTTTGCCCTTGAAAATTTTGGATAAAAATACTGGGATCAAAACCGAGGAAATACCCCAATAAAACAATCACCAAAGTACCGATACTAAATCCTCCTACCTGACGGGCCCTGCGGCCACCTCGGCGATCGTCTACGTTCTGACTACCTTGTCTTCCTTGCCAGCGCATATTGTTATGAGTTTTAGATGAATATGATTTGAGCTGAGACAAAATTACGAAAAAAAAGCAGCGGGCAATCCATTGGAGGGCAGGGAGAACGCTGTTCATCCAAATTTTACAGGGAATTCCTTTAATCGAGCAAGTCGGGGCGGCGTTTACGGGTTCGTTTCAGAGCTTGTTCTTCTCGCCACTTTTCAATGATCTGATGATCACCCGACATGAGCACATCGGGTACTTTCCATCCTTCAAAATCGGCCGGGCGGGTGTAGACAGGGGGTGCCAGTAAACTGTCCTGAAAAGAGTCGGTCAGGGCCGAAGTCTCGTCGGAGAGCACTTGGGGAATCAAGCGAACGATGGCATCGCTAAGTACGGCAGCCGCCAACTCTCCCCCAGAAAGCACATAGTCGCCAATACTAATTTCTTTGGTAATAAAGTGTTGCCTCACCCGTTCGTCTACTCCTTTATAATGCCCACACAGTATGATTAGATTTTGGTGTAGGGAAAGTTGATTGACCAAGGGCTGTTTGAGCGCTTCCCCATCGGGGGTCATATAGATGATCTCATCATAGGCCCGTTCGGCTTGCAGCAAACGGATGCATCGGGCAATGGGCTCAATTCGCATGACCATGCCGGCCCCACCCCCAAAGGCATAATCGTCGGTCCTTTGGTGCTTGTCTTCAGAATAGTCGCGCAAATCGTGGATTATGATTTTTACAAGGCCCTTATCTTGGGCTCGCTGCACGATGGAATAAGCCAAAGGACTTTCTAGTAATTGAGGCAAGCAGGTAATAATATCAATGCGCATGGCCCGTAACTTATTCGTCTAAATATATCTCCAAGAGCCCATCGGGCAGGACGACCTCTAAGATTTTTTCTTCTTTTAGGGCCTTTAAGACAATGTCATCCACAATAGGTATGAGGACTTCTTTGCCTCGATACCCCATCCCTAGCAAATCCTGATGGCCCGCATCGTAGATGGAAGTGATGGTGCCTAATGGCCCTTTGTTTTTATCAACAACCTGATAACCAATGATATCGTGATAGTAAAAATTATCTTCTTCCAACTCGGGCAAAACCGCCAAGGGAAGAAAAAGGGAAGCCCCTACCAGGGGTTTGGCCAAGTCAATATGATCAATATCTTCCAGGAGCATAAAAACCCGGTTGCCTTGTTCCAATTTGTACTCTCGGGTTTGATAGGGGATAAGGGTGTTATTTTGCTCGATAAAAAGTATGTCCAAATGGGCATAGTCTTCCGGGTTGTCTACGTCAAGGTATACAAGTAAACCCCCGGCAAGTCCTCGGGTGCGGGCAATAGATCCAAGTTCAAAACACTCCTCTCTTTGCATAGGCGGGAAATGGAGAGATCATAAATACGAATAGCCTATACCGAGCGGGCATAGGCTATTCGGTAAATAAAAGATAATTCTTATTCGGCGGGAGCTTCTTCGCCTCCTTCTTCTTGCTTGATTTGCTCAGCCGCTTCTTTTTGGGCCTCTTCTTCGGCCTTTTGGGCTTCTTCCTTGGCGCGTTTGGCTTCGGCTATGGCCGATTCTTCTTCATCCTTCTTCTTCTGAAGAACTTCGGCGCGAGCATCACGGATCTTACGTTCAGCTTCCATACGAGCTTTTAACTCATCGGCAGCTTTGGTGCTTAAGTTAGCAATTTTCGCGTTGATTTGCTCTTCTTTCTTGCTGCGCCAAACCTCAAAGCGCTCATCGGCTTGTTCTTGGGTAAGAGCTCCTTTGTTAACTCCAACTTGCAAGTGCTTTTTGAAGAGGATACCACGATAGGATAGCATATTGCGTACCGTGTCGGTAGGTTGGGCACCGTTCATTAACCAGTGCATGGCTCGATCTTCTAAGATCTCCACCGTGGCCGGATTGGTATTAGGGTTGTACACCCCAATTTTTTCGATAAACTTACCATCCCGGGGAGCCCGAGAATCGGCGATGACCACATCGTAGCGGGCATATCTTTTGCGCCCGCGTCTTGCTAAACGAATTTTTACCATATATATTTTTGTTGTGAGGTTGGTAGAACTCGTCTACCGGTCTCAGATATTGGGTTGCAAAGTTATCTTTTTATTTCTAAAAGAGAAAGTTTAGGCTCAATTAATATCCATTTGCATTCATTTTCATTTTTTCATAAAACCATGGCTGAATCTATTTATGTCCCCCAAGCAGCTAGCAAAGCTGAAAAATACGAGGCTATTTTACCCCAAATCAAAGCCTTGATTAGCGATGAACCCGATTTGACGGCCAATCTGGCCAATATCGCCGCCGTTCTAAAAGAGGCATTTGATTTTTTTTGGGTTGGTTTTTACGTAAAGAAGGGGGGTAATTTGGTTTTAGGCCCCTTTCAAGGCCCCTTGGCCTGTACCCGGATAAACTTTGACAAAGGGGTTTGTGGGGCCGCGTATACCCGCAAAGAGAGCATCTTGGTGCCGGATGTAGAGCAGTTTCCCGGACATATTGCTTGCAGCTCGGCCTCTCGTTCAGAAATCGTAGTACCAGTATTAGTAGGCCATGAGGTTAAGATGGTTTTGGATGTTGACAGCGACCAGCTTAATGATTTTGATCAAGAAGATCAGAAAGCCTTGGAGATGCTGGCTACCATGATTGCCGAAGTATATCCTCAAAATGAGCATTCCCTATAATCCCTGCCCTTAAACACTCAAGCGGATTACATCCTCACTACTCATTTCAAATATCTGGGGAATGGGCACCCCTAAATGGGATAAGAGCAGATAAATTTGTCCGCGATGATGGATTTCGTGCTCGAGCATCAAGCGGAGCCATTTTTCCCGCCGGATGGTGTTCCCATTGGGCAGGGAACATTTCTCCGAATAATAATTAGGAGGTTGCCCTTGCAAAAGCGTTTCTAATTGGTACATCGTAGACTCGTACAAACGATGAATATCTACCAGGGATTCGGCATAGGAAGAATCACAACCCTTGTAGGAACTTCTTCGGTTTTTAAGTCCTGGAATATACAAATCCCGCTCAATCAAAATGATATGACGGGCCAAATCTCCCAAGGAAAATTTGTTGGGGTGCGGGCGATAATCTAATTGGGACTCAGGAATTCTCAGAACTACGGTAAGGGTCCTTTTCTTTATTTTTTGGTAATAAGGCAAGAAGTCTTGGGTTTGCCGAATGTGCATGATTCAAGGGTTGGTGTAATTTTTCGTACCAAGATTACAAAAAAAAGCTGAAATTTAATTCCATTCCTTGGGCCAATAAAGTAAAAATAGCCTTTTTTTCCAGTCTAGCCTTGTAAAACTTGGGCTTAGTAATATCCTAATACTGCTTTTTTGGCCAGCTGTTTCCAGCTCAGAGATTTATTTTTCCCCAGATTTAAACCTTACTCCATCTGGCTACTCTAAGAATTAAATGAGGAAGCTCCTCTTGTACTCTTAAATCTATAATCATGAAAAAATTATTTTTGAACGTTTATCTGGCATTGACCCTTAGCTTAGGGGGTATCCCCGCCAGCCTCTTGGCTCAAGAAAACCAAAAAACCTCCTTGTCAGAGCTCTTGGCATTGAGTGAGGATCAAGCAAAACAGTTAAAGTCCACCCGAAAGGCCCATCGCCAAGAGCTCCGTAGTTTGAAAGAGAATACAGACCTGAGTCAAGAAGAGAAAATGGAAGCTTTACAAAAGCTTAAAAGCCAACACGAAGAAGTGGTGCGCAGCATCCTAAGCGAAGACCAATTTGAAAAACTTCAAGAATTGGTTTCTTCACGTAAAATGCAGAAGGGACCCAGGCTAAAAGATGTTCTCGAGCCAGAACAGCGTAAGGCCCTAGGCCAAGAAATCCGGGCCTACCAGCGAGAAAATATTGCCCCCATTATCCTGGGGCAACGCCAAAAGCTGGAAGCAAGTCTTGATGCAAGCAGTAAGCAAAAAATAGAAGAAGTGCGTTTGGCTATGGCCGAGTTGAAAGCCGAAAGGAAAGCCCTCAAAAACCAAGTAAAAGAAGAGGGGAGCGACTTGAGTCCTGAAGAAAAACAGGCCAAGCGCCAGCAATTCAAGGAGCAGGTCAAAACCCAAATGGAAACCTTAAGGCCTGTACTCGAGCAGTACGGGGAGGAAATAGAATCCCTAAGGGAGGAAATCTCAGCTCAGTCGGCTACCTGGAAGGAAGACATCCAAAACATCTTGCTCAAGTATTTTGAAAATACCCAGGAAATCCCTCGCCGCAGCATCAAGCGTATGCAGAAACCCGGGCACATCAACAAAATGCGCTTTTTGCTCTTAGATCCTAATAAAGACCTGAGTGCCAAGTCTGCAAAAGGCCGTCTTAAAAACCTGTATCCTAACCCCAGTACCGGCGCAAGGCGTCTGGATTATGATTTGAAAGAAGACACGTTTGTCCGAATTCAGTTGCTGGATGCCCAAGGCAATCTCGTGAGACCTTTGGAAGAAGGCCCAAAGAAAGCGGGCAGCCATAGTATGGAGTTTGATACGGGATTGTTGCAACCCGGCGCCTATGTGATACGCTTGGAATATGACGGAAAACAAGAAACTAAAAGAGTTCAAATCCGCTAAGCATCTCAAATCCAGGGCCGGGACCTATTCCTGGCCCTTATTTTTGGGGCTTCCCTGCGCCATACAATACGAGGCAAAATACTTCCTAGGGTGCCGGCGCAGGTCGGGCTCTCGCTACTCGCTGCCCTTCCCCGCCGGGCCAACACGAGCTCAAACAGGCGGCTCCATCCCTAAGCTATCTAATCTTCCTACAGTAATTTTTACGTGAAAAATTACTGTAGGAAGATTAGCTAAGCTATCAAAAGACAAAGATGTTTTTTTGATAATCCAACTAATATGAGGAATTTATAGCTGCATTTTTTACAAAAAAATAATTTCATTTAGAAAAAACATGCAAGTTTCGCTGCGTCTAAAATAACTTGTATTGCATATCTATTTTTGGGTGAAATGTTCCTATGATCATAAAAGGATTCGGTGATCTGAAATGATATGAATGTGATGTTCCCAAAAAAAAATACAAGTCTTTTGTTTTAACGAAGTCATCAAAGTACTTTTTTTTAACATCAGCTACTGCTTTGTGTTCATTTCCTTCATGTTTTTTTAGCATATTCCAGTATAAAGCTCCTATCTCCCAATCCTCAATCATCATATTACTTTCTTGCCCTGTTTCATCCTCAAAAAGATACTTAAACTTATAAGGAAGTTTATTTACAACCTTAAAAGGGTTCTCAGGATGTTCAAATAAGTTTCCCTGATCTCTTTGAGCCAAGAGTTTTTTTATTTTTTCCTTGTCCCAAGTACGTTCAACTTCTTGCGCTAAAAATTTTTTTATTATTGTAGGTTTGAACACGGCAAGTGAGGTACAGATTTTTTTGTTTTTAGCTTCACCAATTAATTGGGATAAATTATAGTATACTTTACTCAATACGATCTCTTTTCTTTTTGCCCAATTATCTGTGGTGCCAATATGACCTTTTGTAGATATTTCATCGTCTAATGAACGAGGACGGTAACTTTCTGGCCTAATATCTCTTTTGTTTTTTACTAAATCTATTTCAATCCAATCGTATTTTTTAAATTGCTCATCGTATGCCTTTTTGCGGAAAGGTATTGGATAAATCCGTATCCATTTTCCATCCTCGGTAAATCCAGCTGTACAAACTAGTTCATCATATTTGCCAGAAATAGTTGGGTAAGTTTTTACTGTAACTAAGAGTTTGATTTTTGGCATCTTACACGTGATTCAGGAATAGTTGTTTGTCAATTTTTTTTAATGAATTTGCAAGATGAAACCTGTGGCATTGGTGTACATTAGACTCAAAACAAGTCAAAGCTACTCGTTTGTACTTGTACACGCTTTCAATAATTTTAGTTTGGGTTTCAATGCTAGATTTAAGTGTAGTCTTTCTGTATTCTTCAAAAAGAAGATCGTAATCACCTTGTGTTTCTAAGGACTGTCTTTTATTTGAATGGATACCAAGTTCAGGTAAGTGTGTGTAGCTAACATTAATACTTTCACAATACTTTTTTAGTGACCCTTTGCTGAAGCCAAATTTATGACTAAATGGGTTTTTTCTTACATCAAGTAGTAGACTTATGTTGTTCGAGATTAACTTGTTAAGATATTTTTCAAGTGAAATACCTTCATAACCTATAGTAAACAGACATACTTCTTGTGTTTTTGGCAAAGAGTCTATTACAATAGAATATTGTTCATCGGATAGAATTTTTTTGGCGATTGTACTTTTAGTGGCATAGAATGGGAAATTTATATATGTATGCCTGATGATAGAGTCGGTGCTCATAGAACCGTAAGTTCTAACAGTTTCTATAAGAAGTTTTTTATCATTTGGTTTTATTTGGGATAAATAGTTTGTTTTATCGGAAACAATCAAATGACTTTCACCATAATCAATATGCTCTTTTTTCGCTAAAGTGTTAAGGTCAGCATTTACTGTATACGAATAGCATCCAAATTTATAAGGGATAAAATCATATTCAGCAATACTTTTTCTCTGGCAATACAGAAAAAGTAATTTAAGAAACTTTAATTTTTCAATTTTCCCATTGCAGAGTTGTCCCAATGATAGAAGAATTTTTCTGCGGTAATACATTTTAATAAGTTCAATAGAAAGCTTTTATTATAGTAACAGTAATTTTCAATCAAGAACTAATTTTACTTTTTGAAAAAAAGTTTAGTCTTCTTTACCCTAAGTTATGCTCTTTGTGATTATCCATTCAATTAAATTAAACGATGAATCAATGAAACGTCTTCCTGATTGCTAATATAATGAGTATTTGTCTTAATGATGCCAAAAAAACACACAATATATCTTAGCAAAATTATATATACCTAAACCTAATAACATTTTAGGAACGGAAGGAAGTGGGTTACATGAAGAATGGTTGTGGCCGAAAATCCCTAAAAAGAGTTTAAGGTAATAGATGGTAAAAAAGGAGGTTGGCTTAGGGATGGAAGCCCGAAGGGGCGAGACCGCTGTGGGTTGTGGGTTGGCTGGCTCGCGGCGTAGCCCAACAGCCCGACCCGCGCAGGCACATACCTTTTAAGGTTAACAGATGTACATCGCGCGGGAAAGCCCCTTGTATTCTTGACCTCCCTCCTTACTTATGCATCCCACACTCCTTCGTAAACGAATGCTCCCACCACCAACGTCCCGAACGGGGATCATCCCCCGGACGGACGGCCCGGGTACAGGGCTCACAGCCAATGCTGGGGTAGCCCCGCTCATGTAAGGCATTGTAAGGCAAATTATGCTCAGCCACAAAGTCCTGAACATCGGCTTCCGTCCAGTGGAAAAGGGGCAAAAATTTGTGAAGTTGGTACTTATCATTCCAGTCCCATTGCTTCATCTTAGAGCGGAAACGCGACTGGTCGGCCCGAATGCCCGTAATCCAGCAAGCTTTACCGGCTAGGGCCTTTTTAAGCGGGTGTAATTTGCGAATGTCACAGCATTCCTCCCGGTTTTGAACCGACTCATAGAAGCTATACGCCCCTTTGCGATGGAGTAAATCCTCTACTTCGGCCACTTCTGGCTTGTAGACAACTATCTCTTTTTGATAGCGCTCCTCGATTTGCTCCTTCAGTTGAATGGTCTCCGCAAAGAGGCGCCCTGTATCCACGGTGAAGACCTCAATCGGAATATCGTGGCTAAAAATCAAGTGGGTGATCACCTGGGCTTCTAATCCAAAACTGGTGGAATACACAATTTCGCCGGGATAAACCTCCGCCAAGGCTTTCAATTGCTTCACCACTTGGGCCGGAGATTTAATTTTTCCTTCAATTTTCACGCTCGCAAGATTAAAAGTAGACATGGTCTCAGATTCCTTCGTATTCTTTTAAATTATTGGTCTTTTAAGAGACTGGCCGTCAAAGCATTCAAAGTCTCAACCTTATGCTTAAAGTCTCCCCCGAGTTGCCCCCGGATTTTTTGTAAATTATCGAGTAGTTCTTGTATATCTTCACTCAAGGTTTCCTCTAAATATCCTCGGAAGCGCTTGGCAAAAGTGGGCGATTTGCCATTGGTCGAAATGGCAATCTTTAAGTCTCCCTTTTGTACAACCGAACCGAGGTAAAAATCACATAAGTTTGGGGTATCGGCCACATTGGTCAAGATGCCCATCTCCCGGGTTTTTTCCTTGATTTCTTGGTGTAATTCGGGCTGGTCGGTTGCTAAAATCACGAGATCTTTGCCTTCCAGGTCGGCCCAATCAAATTTTCGAGGGTAGATCACCACTTGGGGGTACTTTTTTTGTAGCTCGTAGATTTCTTCCCGTACTAGATCGGCTACAAGGCTAATGTTGGCTTGGGGGCTATTTCGAAGTAAGGCCTCGAGTTTTTCGATGCCCACATTCCCCCCTCCAACAACCAGGGTTTGAATTTGATCCAGCTTGATAAATATGGGGAAAAGCGTATTCATATGGCAAGTTTATGGGGGTTCATAAGCTTGTTCAGCGGGATGCGTGTTTCCACTTGATTCAAATACAAGGGCCAAAGTGGGTGGTTTTGCAATACCTCCCCAATTACGATAATGGCCGGGCTCGACACTTTTTGGTCTTGGGCTCTTCGGTAAATATCCGATACGCGGCCTAGGACACTTTTTTCGTCGGGTCGGGAGCCATTTTGGATTATCGCCACCGGAAGTGACTCCTTACCCAGATCTTGGAGCATCTGGGTGATCTCAAGGAGCTTACGCACGCCCATTAAGATGACGAGAGTAGCCGATGACTGTGTGGCTAATTGGAGGTCCTGATTAAGTTCCTGGGCTTCTGTGGTAGCTGTCAAGACCCAAAAACCTTGGCTTAGGCCTCTTTGGGTAAGGGGAACTTGTTGCAGAGCCGTCAAACTGGTGGCACTACTGATTCCGGGGACCACCGATACGGGTATCCCAAAGCCCTGCGCATAAGATATCTCTTCCTGGGCCCGCCCGAAAATGAGCGGGTCTCCTCCTTTAAGCCTCACTACATGTCCGTATAAAAAAGCGTGCTCCACCAGGAGTTCATTGATTTGAGACTGGCTTTTGGAATGCTGCCCAGCCCGTTTACCAACATAGACTTGGGGGGCATATTTCGGCACATATTCCAGTAATTCAGGAGCGGCCAAAGCATCGTAAAGTACAGCATCAGCTGCTTCCAGCGCCCGAACCCCTTTTAGGGTGATCAGTTCGGGATCTCCGGGGCCAGCGCCAACCAAACTAAGCCGGGGCTGGGGTATGGGCGATTGGGTAAAGGGGATTTGCATGGGTTTAGGCAGTTTTGAGTGCTTGGTTGCGATAATTTTTCACAGAATCTAAAAACCCCCGGGCGTCTTCGAGATAAAGCTGGGCAAATTCAGGACTGGGGCTGTTTTTATTGATTCTAAGCACAAAGTCTTTCAGGCTTTGACCGGGGAGGAGTATCTCCGAACCAGCAAAATGTTGATCAAATTCGCGCAAAACACTGATTTGGGTATTGGTTTTCACATCCTCCCCAAGTAAAAGGGCCTTCGCCCCCGATATAAAGGCATTGTGAGCGTGATAAATAGCATCGGCCCATTTCTCTTGATTCCATGCTTCCTGGGCCCATCCCCATTTTTCTTCGGCTTCGTACAGTAAGGTAGCTACCAAGTCAATAATCACCCCCGCACATTCGCCAACAGCCGTCTGGACTTGAAATGGATCAGCCTGTCCCCAATCTTGGTAATCTTGATCTTCTAGGGTATCTAAGTTGGCCAGCGGTTTCAATACGTGATAAAAATACATTTTACCTTGACGCTCAAAATACTCCCCGAAATACTCTCCGGTATTCGCGTGGCTTTCATAATCTTCTAAAAGTACTCGCAAAGCTTGAGGCCCTCTTTTGCTGGGTAGCTTAATAACCCTTTCGGCAAAACGCCCGGCCCCATCTTGCAAAACCATCCCTCCCAAGAGCACTTGCAAAGCCGGTAAGACCAACTTCCCTTTTTTTATGGAGCTCCCGTGGAAGCCAATAGCTGCCAAACCATGCTGTCCGCAAGAATTAGGGCAGCCACTGATTTTGATTTTTATATCGTGATTATAAATCAAGTCGGGGTATTCTTCGCGAATTACGCGCTCAAGCTCCTGGGCAATCCCCGTACTACTGGATATGCCTAGATTACAAGTATCCGTTCCGGGGCAAGCGGTAACATCGGCGGTACTGTCAAAACCGGGCTCGGCAAAACCTAAGCGGTCTAAGTGATAAAAAAGAGAGGGTAAAGCCTCAGGGCGAACAAACTTTAGGAGATACCCTTGATTGACGGTCACCCGTAATTCATCGGCGGCGTGTAGTTTTACGATGGTAGCTAATTCACGGGCTTGCTCGGAAGTTAAGTTACCCAAGGGTAATTTGAGATAAACGCCTCGGAAAGCATCTTGTTTTTGCTCAAACACATTGCTATGAAGCCAACGCTGGTATTTTGTTTCATCGCTTATCGATACCTCTGGGTATTGTACGCCGGCTGCAAGAGGCTCAGCTTGGGCAAAGGTATCCGTTTCAATCTTCCATTGAGGCTTGGGAAGAGCTGTCCGTTCCTCTTCTACCAGGGCTAGTAAGGCTTCCAGGCCGATGTCTTTTACTAAATATTTCATGCGGGCTTTGTGCCTACGGGCTCTTTCTCCATATCGGTCAAATACTCGCAAGACTGCCTCCGTAAAAGGTATCAATTGATTTTCGGGTAAAAACTCATGCGCAACCTGGGCGTACATAGGCTGGGCCCCTAAGCCTCCTCCCAATAAAACTTTAAATCCCCGGTGGGCTTGACCATTTTCCTGGACTAGTTTCGGGATAAAACCCAAGTCGTGAATGAATGAAAAGGCACTGTCATCTTCATTGGAAGAAAAGGAAATTTTAAACTTTCTCCCCATCTCTTGGCAAACGGGATTGCGTAGGAAATATTCAAACATTCTTTGCGCGTAGGGAGAAACATCAAAGGGCTCCTTGGGGTCAATCCCGGCAATGGGAGATGCCGTAATATTCCGCACGGTATTCCCACAGGCTTCCCGCAAAGTAATCTGGTCTTGCTCCAACTTGGCCCATAATTCTGGGGTTTTATCCAGGCTCACATAATGGATTTGAATGTCTTGACGGGTGGTCGCATGGAGTGTCGAGCTGGCATACTCATCCGAAAGATCCGCAATCCGAATCAACTGGCGCGTACTTAATTTTCCGTAAGGAATTTTTATCCGGATCATTTGTACTCCGGGTTGACGCTGGCCATAGATACCCCGGGCCAGGCGTAGGCTACGAAACTTCTCCTCGTCGAGCTGACCTTCGTGAAAAAGCCGGATCTTTTTTTCCAGCTCAATGATGTCTTGCGTTACGATAGGGTCTTCCAGTTCAGTTCTAAAACTTTGCATGGGTAGCGATGATTAATGTTTTAAAAATGGGTTTTGTGCAGGCTAGCCCGGAAGGAATGGGTTCTTCGAAAAAGAAAATGCCTTCCTGGGCAGGAAGGCACAATAAATCTCATGGGATGATCCGTTTATCCACCTTCCTTTATATAAGGCAACAGCAACACCAAAACCAGCAAGCGCAGCGCTTGGAGGAGGCAGCTTTTTGGTCAATGACCGGAAAAAGGTGGTTAAACTTTATCATTTCTATCATTAAAATGTCAGCTTCGGAACACAAATAAGCCCCGTGGAGTTCTAAACGCCAAATAGGCTAAGCTTTTTTTAACAATTATGGCAACAAAAAACTATAATTTGTTTAAATAGTTACACTTTTGATTTTTCGAGCGCTTGCTCAATGTCCTCGATGATATCAACAATGTGTTCTAAGCCTACCGAAATCCGAACCAAACCTTCACTAATTTTGACTCGGGCCCTTTCTTCTGGGCTGAGTTTGGAGTGAGTGGTCGAAGCAGGGTGCGTAGCAATGGTTCGGGAATCCCCTAAATTGGAAGTCAAGGAAATCATTTCCAGGGCATTGAGAAACTTTTGACTTCTTTCCAATCCGCCAAGTAATTCGATCGTAACCATGCCACCTCCCCAACGCATCTGGCGTTTGGCCATTTCGTATTGCGGGTGAGAGGGTAAAAAAGGATATTTTACCAATTGAATTTCGGGGTGGGGGGCTAGGTATTCGGCGAGTTGTAAGGCGCTCTGGCAGTGTCGATCCATACGTACAGCCAGCGTTTCCAAGCTTTTGGATAAGATCCACCCGTGAAAAGGAGACATAGAGGGCCCCGTATGTCGAGCCATAAAGCGTACTTCTTTTATTAAATCTCTGCTTCCTAATACGATGCCCCCCACGACTCGCCCTTGCCCATCGATAAACTTGGTAGCCGAATGTGTCACCAAATGTGCTCCGTACTGGGCTGGGTTTTGTAAATACGGCGTGGCAAAACAATTATCAACATTTAAAATCAAGCCATGGGAATCGGCTAGCTGCCCTAGCCAAGCTAAGTCAATAATTTCCAGTCCTGGATTGGAGGGCGTCTCCACGAAAATCATTTTGGTGTTTTTTTGAATAGCTTTTTCCCATTCTTCCGGCCGGTCCATATCCACATAGGTATGGGCAATACCCCATTTAGGAAATAATTGAGTAATAATCTGGTGAGTAGATCCAAATATAGAACGGGCCACTAAAAGATGATCCCCTTGTTGCAGGAAAGCAGCCATACTGATAAACATGGCAGCCATACCCGAGGCCGTGGCTATACCCTCCTCTGTACCTTCCAAAAGGCACATTTTCTCGACAAACTCATCATTACTAGGGTTTGAGTACCGGCTATAAATGTTCCCATCCATCTCCTGGGCAAAAAGTGCCCGGGCCTGTTCGGCATCATCAAAGATAAAACTGGAAGTGGCAAATATGGGAGTGGCGTGTTCCCGGTGTTGGCTTCGGGGGGTCTGGGTACGAATCGCCTGGGTTTCAAAATTGGACATAGTCTTGTGAAAATAGAAGGAAAAGAATAAAATACACAATAGACCCCATTTCAAAATGGGCTAGCCGTAAAAATAGAAAGCTTTGGCGAAATGCAAGGGTTTTTAATTCAGGAGCTGGTCTTTACCAGGAGCCGCTAGCTCCATCCCCTCCGAAGCTACCACCGGAGTCTCCTCCTGAGCCAAATCCTGAATTATAATCACTGGGGTCATAACCAGAAGAGTAAGAGCTCTTAGAAGAATTTCTTCCATATGTGCTGCCCTTAGGAGTAAAATTGGGTTTACTCTTTACCTTAAAATACGTGCTAGACGCCGTAAAAATGGGGACATAGTGATTTTTTACAAGCGCCCAAAGGGCTTCGGTTCTCTCCTTACTTTCTGCCTCAAACTCTTGAGCCGATAAAAAGGAAGCCTCAAAAAGTTTTCGTTGGGATTTAACCACCTTTTTGCCGAAGCTATTGCTAAGGTTAGCCCATTTCTTTTCATTAATCAAGAACTCCTGCACTTTTTTCACTAAGTCCTCTTCTTTTAGACCATGATATTTATCCGGATCTTTCATCCGATTACTCAATTCGTACATACAATCTCTTAAATACGTATTGGGCTTCCAGAAAGGGTACTGCACTTTCTTTTCCATTGCCGCGGCTTGTTCTGTATATTCTTGATTGGGAATAAATTGCGCATAATATGTCCATTTGACATACCCCTGATCAGGATCATTATATTCTTTTAGTCGTCTATAAATAGTCTTAATCAACCAATCTTTTTCGCGCAAGTAACTTACCCCAAGATGGCTTACAAAAATCCCCAACAAGAATACAATAAAGTAAATCGCGAGATAGGCCTTAGGCCAATAAGACAATAAGGGATGGCAAAGCCAAGTAATCACAGACAATAAACCCACTACCAGCAATACAGCGAGGTACTGCCAATCTTTTCGGTACCAAGTTACTTGAAAAAAAATGCGGTACCAGATAAAGAATATCCCAACAGCGACAAAAATAACCCAGCTCGTATATTGATCCTGAGTAGTAGAGCTATGTTCCCACGCCCGATTGTACTCCCCACCCGTAGACAAGGCCATTAATTGATTGGTAGCCCAATCTAGCCCCTCAAAATAGTGCTTAGCCCGAAACGTAGGGCTAAGGGTCTTATCAATGATCCTCTGGGCATCTTGCTGGGAAATTAAATCTCGCATACCTTTCCCTAGCTCGATTCTTACTTGCCGGGACTCACGAACAAGCAATAGGAGGATACCATTATCTTTTTGAGCTGAGCCAATACCCCAGGCTTTAGCCAACTTTAGGGAATAGGATTCAATGGAGTGCCCCTCAATAGTGGGAACCGTTACCACGACAATTTGATTGCTGCTTTTTTCTTTATAATTCTGAAGCTTCCTTTTAAGCTTTTGTAAATCAGGGTTTTTCAAAAAATTAGCATAATCGTGCACTCCCTGAAAATGCGAGGGTTTAGGGGGGAAGACAATGTCTTGTGAAGCTAAGGGTGTAAGCCAGGATAAGCTGATCAAGAAACCAGATAACCCGAGCAGCCCTTGCCAAAAGACATTAAAACGGGAGCGCAAGGGAAGAAAGATTTTCATAATCAAAATAAATATAGTTGAATTACGCTTACCAGTAATACGTGTGCCGCAGCTTAAAATTACAAAAACCCAGAGCATTTGGATATACAAACAGGATAGATGCCCTCCATATTCCCGGTTTTATTCTAATTTTGAAAAGTTTTATGAACAAACTCTCTCAAGAAACGCAGAACCGCACAAGCAAGCGTAAAACGCAATTAAGCTTCACCCAACCCGTCTATTTACTGATTTTGGGCTTGGTATTGCTGGGCTTATTTATGACGGATATTGCCCTGGGCTCAGTTCGGATTCCATTCAAAGAAGTTTGGATAATTCTCACCGGAGGTGAATCGAGTAAGCCGGTTTGGGATAAAATTGTATTTAATATACGGATTCCAAAGGCTTGTACGGCCATACTAGCGGGCGTGGGGCTTTCCCTGAGTGGTTTACAGATGCAAACTTTATTTCGTAACCCCCTAGCGGGCCCCTCGGTCTTGGGTATAAGTGCCGGGGCCAGTTTAGGAGTAGCCCTGGTTATGCTTGGATCTGGTTTGGCCACAGCTACCTATACAACGCAAAGTTTAGGTATCGGTGGGGCTTGGTTGTTGGTCTTAGCTTCCACGGCGGGTTCGTCTTTTATCTTTCTTATTATCTTAGGAGTATCCCTTCGTATACAAGACAATGTCGTTTTATTGATTGTAGGGATCATGGTGGGGAATATTACCATTGCCTTGGTAAGTGTATGGCAATTCTTCAGTAGCCCAGAGCAAATACAAGATTATTTAGTGTGGACCTTTGGGAGCTTAGGCGGGGTTACGAGGTCTCAACTTGCCATCTTGGCCCTAGCGGTTATTTTGGGAGTATTGATGAGTTTGTATTCTGCTCGTTATCTTAATTTACTGCTCTTAGGGGAAAATTATGCCCGTAGTATGGGCTTGGGGCTTAGAACGGTAAAAGCATTCATCATATGCAGCACCAGTATTATGGCTGGAGCTATAACCGGATTCTGTGGACCTATTGGCTTCCTGGGAATTGCCGTGCCTCACCTAGGGCGTTCTCTCTTTAATACATCCGACCATAGATTACTCATACCCGTTGTAGCTTTAATGGGAGCAACTTTGATGTTATTGTGTGATATTATTGCCCAGTTACCGGGAAGTACGCAAACCCTTCCAATCAACGCAGTGACGGCTCTTCTAGGTTCTCCGGTAGTGATATGGGTAATCTTGCAAAAACGGAATCTCCGCGCCGCATTTTAACTGCTTGCTATGATGCAGTCGACCAAACCACTCGTCCGAATCGAGAACCTTCGCGTTGGATATCGCCAAGGCAAGCAAAGTCTTGAGCTGATCCGGCCATTTGCCCAAGAAGTATATCCTGGAGAACTGATTTGTCTTTTAGGCCCCAACGGAAGTGGGAAATCTACGTTGATGCGTACCTTATCTGGTTTACAAAAACCATTATCAGGCAGCATTTTTATCCATGGAAACAACTTATTTCACTATTCCCGTAAAGCTTTGGCCAAGCAATTAAGTTTGGTATTGACCGAACGCATACGCATAGGCCCTATGAAAGTGTACCACATGCTAAGTTTGGGGCGTTACCCGCATTTGGGTTGGACGGGTAGGCTAAGTGACCGGGATAAATCTGTTATTCAAGAAGCGGTCCGGCAAACCGGAATAGATAACTTTCTAGAGAGACAAGTCGAAGAACTGAGTGATGGCGAAACCCAAAAAGTAATGATCGCCCGGGCATTGATTCAAGATACGCCCCTTATTTTCTTAGATGAACCTACGGCTCACCTGGATTTGCCCAACCGTTTGGAAATACTCGAATTGCTAAGACGTTTGACCCGAGAAGCGGGAAAGACCATTATTTTATCTACGCACGAACTTTCCTTGGCGCTCCGAATGGCCGACCGTATTTGGCTTCTTCAAGCAGACCAATCTTTACACACGGGCTCGCCCGAAGATTTGCTCTGGGATGGGGCTTTGGGCCGGGCTTTTGCCAAGCCCGGGTATCAATTTGATGAACACACCGGCAGCTTCTTCCCAGAAAAGACCAAGGCTTTACAAGAGCTTCGTTTGGTTGGTGAAGCCGGTCGGTTGGCAGATTTGACCCATTTGGCGCTTCAACGCCTAAACTACACACACCAGGACCAAGCTTCCCTGGTTTTGCGATGGAAGCAAACCGATGAGACCTGTCATTGGATATTAGAAGATAAGTCCACTACCCGTATCTTTGATTCTATATCCGAATTGAGCCGCTATTTAAGGGCCCTTGCCCCCTAATCAGAATTTTTTCCTTTTCTTGGCCTTATTAAACCGATTTGTATGAGTAAGCTTTTAAATAAATACGGCCCCTATGCCTTGATTGCCGGAGGCTCTGAGGGATTGGGGGCTGCCTTTGCCCGATACTTGGCTAGGGAAGGATTTTCCTTGGTATTGGTAGCCCGGAGGGAGGAAAAACTCCAAGCTTTTTCCCAATCCATTCAAGCTGAATTTCCGGTGGAAGTGCTAAGGATACAAGCTGACCTCGCCGACTCTCAGGCTCCTAATAAAATTTACGAGGCGGTTAAAGACCTTCCCGTGCATCTTTTGGTATATAATGCTGCCTTATCCTACATTGGCCCCTTTGAGGAGAATACCCCTGAGCAACATCTTCAATTAGGTCGGGCCAATATGCAAACCCCCATGCATTTGCTGCAATTACTTTCCCAGAATATGTTGAGCCAATGCCGAGGGGGTATCTTGCTGATGTCCTCAATGGCTGGCAATCAGGGTAGTGGTTTTTTGTCGGCTTATGCTGCGAGTAAGGCTTTCAACCGTATTTTGGCCGAGAGTCTTTGGTATGAGTGGAAAGATCGTGGAGTAGATGTCCTGGCATGCTGCGCCGGAGCAACATCCACCCCCAATTATCTGGATAGCAAGCCTGCCCCGAGTAGTCCTCTGGCTCCCAAGGTACAAAGTCCCGAAGCCGTTGTTAAAGAGTGTTTTCAAAAAATAGGAAAAGTACCTTCCTTCATAAGTGGTTCCGGAAACCGATGGGCCAGCTTCTTTATGCACCGGATTTTACCCCGAAAAATGGCGATCAAGATCATGGGGGATACCACTCGGAAAATTTACCGCATCCCCAAGAAAAAGTAACACAGGGGCTTCCCCGCGCCAAAAAAAATGCTGCCCTTGTACAAATTCCAGCCAGGCGCGGGTCGGGCTCTCGCTACTCGCCGGCCCCCGCGCAAACCTGCGGCGGGCTCAAACAGGCGC
>CAWUIO010000120.1:0-18776 GCA_963922455.1 uncultured Microscillaceae bacterium | reverse complement strand
TGCCGAGCCGGCTCCCGCCCATCCAGCGGCGGTCTCGGCCCTAGCGGGCGCCTATCCCTAAGCCAATAAAACGCTTTTAAATAAGAAAAAGGATGTCACAAAATCATTCTCAAGCCTTGTCAGACAATTCCATACCTGAGCCCCAAGCCTCCTGGTATCAAGAATCCAACTTAACCCAAAGCCAACTCTTGATATGGACTGGCCAAGAAATCAACCCGGGGCAAGCCTTGTACAATATGGCTTTTGCTTTTAGAATACAGGGCAAGCTTGATCCAGAACGGTTTGCTCATTCTTTTCAAATCCTGATAGATAGCAGCGACGCTCTCCGAACCCGTTTTTATAAGGAGCAGGGTATTCCTCAACAACAGGTATTGAGCCAGCTTACCTACACCCTCGAGTTTCTAGATTTTTCCTCCCAGGAAAACCCTCAAGCCTACTGCGATAAATTTCTCCAAAAAAGAGTTGAAAAGCCTCTGAATATTGCTGAGATTCTCTTTGATTCGCTGCTCATTCGCGAAGGAGATGAAATATATACCTGGTACTTTAACGCCCATCACCTCATACAAGATGCTTGGAGTATCTCCCTGTTGTTTCAAAAGATGAGCGAGCTTTACACAAAACCCGACGAGACGACACCATTTCCAGCCTTTGCCGACTATCGCCTCCAAGAAAAAGAAAATAGAAAAACTTCCCAAAATGCCTATTGGAAGGAAAAACTAAACGAACTACCTTCCCCCCTAAAACTTTATGGACGGCCGGGCGATCCTCGAAGTCTAGACTCGCAGCGTTTGTATGTAGACCTTGGTCGGGCAAGGACCCAAGCCCTACGTGATTTAGCTCAAAAACCAGGAATACGTGCGTGGACCGAAGACCTTTCCTTGTTCAATCTTTGGACTACAGTTTTATTTGCCTATCTCTCTCAAACGAGCGACCAGCGCCAACTAAATATAGGGTCTCCGGCCCATAATCGTTTAAATCCAGAAGCCAAAAATACACCAGGCCTTTTTATTGAACTCTTCCCCCTAGGCTTGGAAATTTCACCCCAAGAGACCTTTCTTACTTTATTCAAAAAAGTACAAGGAGAAACGCATACATTCTTACGTTATGCTGAGCCAGGAGCGAGTATAGGAGCTTTAAATTCCGCCTTCCAAGTGGTACTCAACTTTATCAATACCCGTTTTCCCGATTTTGCGGGCTTGCCCAAAGAAACCAAGTGGTTGCACCCTAATCAAAAAGATCCCGGGCATTATTTTCGTTTGCAAGTACACGATTTTGATAAGCAGGGGAGTATTCAACTGCATTTTGATTATAACACGTCGGTGTTTAGCCCTGAACTCATGGCCCTGGCCCCCGCTCACTTTCTAAAAGTATTAGATGCCTTCCTAGAAAATCAAGCCCTACGCCTGGATGAAATAGATCTCCTAAGCCACTCAGAAAGAGAATTTCTTAGCCAACACTTCAATCCCGGTCCCCAAAAAACGCATGATTTTGCTCATTTCCCCGAAGCATTGCAAGCCTGCGTACGGAAAAATCCTCATAAAGTAGCTTTATATGGCTCCCAAAACGTGTGGACTTATCAAAACGTCGCCGAACAATCCAATCAAATAGCCCACACCCTAATCGGCATGGGCCTCAAGCCCGGTGACCGGGTTGCGCTTCATACCCAAAGAAAACCGGAGTTACTTCTTACAATCATAGCCTTGATGAAACTAGGGCTTACGTACATACCTATTCCCTCCGAGCATCCTCCCCAAAGGGTCAACTATATTCTGGAAGATACCCAAGCCCGTTTGCTCATCACAGATTCCTTTTGCCAAGCCCAATTAGGAACTCTAGGAACACTTCCTGGGGATTGGATTACCCTGGAAGCCTTAGGGACGGCCTCAGATTTTAAGGATAAAACACCAAGCTCTTACCCCATAAAACCAGAGGATATTGCCTACATATTATATACATCGGGCTCGACCGGCAAGCCCAAAGGGGTTATGGTCTCACATGGAGCCTTGTATAACTATTTGCAAGCCTCGGCGGAGCACTACATACTCCCCGAAAACCCCGTTTTTCCACTTTTTACCTCCATAGGTTTTGATCTAACCGTAACTTCCTGTTTCTTACCCCTTCTCTTGGGAGGGGGAGTACGTGTCTATCCAGAAGCCGGGAATGGACCAGATTTATCCTTGATGGATGTCATACTTGATAATTTAGTAAACTGTATCAAGCTTACTCCCTCACATTTGGCATTGCTGCAAGATCAGAACGTAAAGGACTCTCAGATCTCGCTTATGTTGGTGGGAGGTGAAGACTTTAAAGCAGGCTTAGCCCAAGCCATTTACCAACAATTTGGTCAAGAAATTTACATATATAATGAGTATGGCCCTACCGAAGCCACTGTTGGTTGTATTGTTCACGCCTTTGATCCCGTTAAGGATGTAAAAGGATCAGTTCCTATTGGCAAACCCATGGCCCATATGCAAGCCTATGTACTCAATGAGGCCCAAACCCTATTGCCCCAAGGGACATCAGGCGAGCTTTACTTGGCAGGTAAAGGGCTCGCCAAAGGCTATTGGAACCGGGAGGAACTTACCCGGCAAAAATTTCCTGACCACCCCTGGGCAGACGGCAAAAAGCTCTATCGCACCGGGGATAAGGTGAGAATTAACGAAAAAGGCCGGATGGAATATCTCGGACGAATGGATCACCAAATCAAAATTGGGGGAATTCGTACCGAACCCGGAGAAATAGAATCGGCCTTGATGCAAGTGCCAGGTATGCAACAAGTGATGGTTGCCTTGATGTCCTCTCAGAATTCAGTAATGGCTCATGACTTGCAACATTGTACCCGCTGCGGTTTGCCTTCTAATTACCCGGGGGCTCACTTCGACGAGGCTGGCGTTTGTAACTTGTGCTTGTCTTTTGAAACCTATCAGGAGAAAGCTAAGAGCTATTTCAAAACCATGCCTGAACTACAAGCTCTGTTGCAATCGGCTAAGAAAAGAAAAACAGGAAAATACGATTGCCTGGCTTTATTAAGTGGAGGTAAAGACAGTACCTATGCCTTGGCCCGTATTTTAAAAATGGGCTTTGAAGTTTTGGCCTTTACCCTAGATAATGGATACATCTCAGAAGGGGCCAAAGAAAATATTCGCAAATTAGTGGGAGATATGGGAGTAGACCACGTCTTTGGCACAACCGAAGCAATGAATGCTATTTTTGTAGATAGCCTTCAGCGTCACCAAAATGTTTGCAATGGTTGCTTCAAGACCATTTATACCCTCAGCACCCAAATTGCCCTGGAAAAAGGCATCCCTTTTGTCATTACGGGGCTATCTAGAGGACAGTTTTTTGAAACCCGCCTTACCGAAGAACTCTTCTGGAAAAAAGAATCCAAGGTGGAATCTATTGATGAGGTGATCCTTAACGCCCGTAAATCCTACCACCGGGTAGACGATGCCGTAAAACAATTGCTAGACGTGTCCATGTATGAGACCGATGCGGTGTTTGAGCAGGTACAGTTTGTCGACTTTTATCGCTACTGCGACGCTAGTTTGGACGAAATGTACCGTTACCTAGAAGATGAGCTACAATGGGTTCGCCCCGAAGATACCGGGCGCTCCACCAACTGCCTTATCAATGATGTCGGTATCTTTTACCACAAAAAGAAAAAAGGCTATCACAACTATGCCTTCCCGTACAGCTGGGATGTCCGTATGGGGCATAAGCAAAGAGAGGCAGCTTTGGAAGAACTAGATGACACTATAGACGAAAGTCGCGTAAAAGAAATCCTAAACGAAATTGGTTATCCCTCGGATGATTTATGGCAAGCCGAAAAAGAGGAATTGATTGCCTTTTATACAGCAGATACAAGCCTCAGCAAGGATGAATTACGTAGCCAACTATCCCAATACCTACCCAGTGCCCTGATTCCAAGCCGCTTTCTCCAATTGGAGGAAATGCCCCTCACGGGCAATGGGAAGATAGACCGGGCCGTTTTGCTGAAAAGCACGCTGCAGGAGAGCTCAGAACCGACAGAATACCTGGCTCCTCAAAATGAAATAGAGGAAGTCTTGGCCGAGATTTGGCAGGAAGTCTTGCAAACCGAGAGGATTGGCATTCGGGATAATTTCCTAGATATTGGAGGAACCTCACTAGCGGCTATTAGAATCACGGCCCGAATCAAGGACGCTATCGAGTTGGAATTACCTGTGAACACCTTATTTGAGCATCCTAGTATCGAGGCTTTGGCCCAGGTCATTGAAGATAAGATTATTGCCTTCATGAAGGAGGAGGAAGAAGATTGATCTTCTGGATTACTTCCGGCATTTATTGGGGGTAGATGTAAGAGATTTTATGACGCCCCTTCCTGATAATTTGCGGTAACTTAAAAATAAACCAGAAAACCGGCTTAGGGATGGAACGGCATGTTTGAGCTCGTAGGGGCCTCGTGGGGAAAGGCAGCGAGTAGTGACAGCCCGGCCCGCGCCTGCCTGAACTACCCGTCTGCCGCAAAACTTCTGGCGCGGGCAAGCCCCAGCCTAATCCCAGTTTATTTAGCTAAGCAACTCGCACGATTATTTCACTATTATACCGTGTAAGCTACACAAAACGGTATGATATGAATAAAATGCATCTAAAACTTGGCCTTTTAAGCAAAATTGCGCGAATTTTTGTCTTTTTTGCCTCTTTTTTACTGATTTTTTCTGAATCCTATTCCCAGAGCGGGAAGCTTTCTTCCCAAGAGACACAACAATTAAATAGCTTGCTCCAACAAGCGAGTAGCCTCCAAAATATTTCGCCCCAGCAGGCGTATGATTACAGTTTGCAGGTCTACCGCCAAGCCAGGCGCAATTCTTTGTTTAAGGCCCGGGCTTTGACTTTAATGGGCTCTATCGAGGCCTTCAAATTAGACGAACCTAAGGATGCCTTAGATCATCATCAAGAAGCATATAATCTGTATCACGAGTTATTTAAAGCGGGCCAGGTGAGCAAAACCTACCTTAATACTTTTTTAAATACTTATGCTATACCGGCTTATCAATTTATCAGTGACCGGGCCGAAAAGAAAAAGAAATACCGCCGGGCCATTGCCCGGTATCCCCGTTTAAGTTCTGATTATGTAGACTTTTTGGCCGAAGTTGCTTCTACTACCCAGGGGCAATTGCGTACGCAAAATCAAGAATTGATAGAAAAAGAACTCTCCGAGCAAAAACTGATCTTAGAAAAAATAGAGTTGACCGGAGACCTAGAACTCAAAGAGTTAGAGGCCCTCGCCCTGAGTGACAGTCTCTTAAAACGAGAACTGGCCCTAACCAAAGAAAAAAGCCGCTCCGACCAACTGGCCAAAGAAAAAGCCGAACATAAAGCGGAGGTAGCCCAGCAAAGAATGATTTCCATATCGCTTATGCTTAGCATCTTATTTATCATTACCGTGGCCTGGCTTATTTGGCAAAACCTGCGCAAACAACGCCGAGTAAATAACTTGCTCAATCAAAAAAACCAGGAAATCAATCAACAAAAGGAAGAAATTCAAACCCAACGTGATAGCATTGAAGAGCAAAACCAAGCCCTTCAACATCAAAAAGAAGAAATTGAAGCCCAGCGGGATAATATTGAGGAGCAAAACCAAATCCTACAAGAACAAACCCGGGAGATTACGGTCCAGCGAGACCAATCCGATAAACTGCTCCTCAATATCTTGCCCGAAGAGGTTGCCGAAGAACTCAAAATGAGCGGTTCTTCTAGTCCGCGGCATTATGAGCAGGCGACCGTTTTATTTACCGATTTTAAAGGCTTTACCCAAATTGCCGAGACCCTTCGCCCTTCTGAGTTGGTAAAGGAGCTGGATACTTGCTTCCTGGCTTTTGATGAAATCATCGAGAAAAATGACCTTGAGAAAATTAAAACCATTGGCGATGCCTACATGTGCGCGGGGGGGATTCCGGTACCCAACCAAACCAACCCCATCGATGCCGTAAAAGCCGGTCTGGCTATGCAAGAATTCATGCACGAGTTCAACGCGTATAAAAGAGCCGAAGGAAAACTAATTTGGGAACTCCGAGTGGGCATCCATACCGGGCCTTTGGTAGCCGGCGTGATCGGCAAGCACAAATTTGCCTATGACGTATGGGGCGACACCGTCAACCTCGCCGCCCGCATGGAGTCTAGTGGCGAAGCCGGCAAAGTAAATATCTCGGGCGCTACCTTTGAGTTGGTACAGGATTATTTCAATTGTTCGTATCGTGGCAAAGTGCAAGCCAAAAATAAAGGCTCGGTGGATATGTATTTTGCCCAGGCCAATAACCTGATGATGGGGCAAAATCAAGTAAGCAAGTTTATGAATTGGGCTTCCTAATTCTCACAAAAAATTGTATAAAAAAAGGCCCGCACGGGCCTTTTTTTGTTTATAAAAGACCAGAGCAAATTTTTTCATCGCCATGATACAGTTAGAGGCCCTTTTGGAACGCTTTTCGTATAAAGGAGGCATGCACTTTTTCATCATCCCACGAGACCAACTCGAGCTATTGGGCTGGCAAGCGGAAACCAAATCTATGCGCGTTGTATGTTCCTTTCCCGAAGGGGAACGCAAGCATTTGGCCCTCAAAACCCTCAAAACCGGAGAAGGCTACCTCCTTGTCAATGCCGCCCTCCGAAAAAAATATGCCCTACAAGTCGGCCAGACTTTGGCCATAAGCGTCGAGCCAGATGAGAGTCCCTTTGGCATGGAAGTCCCGGAGGTACTCCAAGAATTTTTAGATCAAGATCCATATTCCCAAAATTTATTTCTTTCCCTTAGCGATGGCAAAAAACGTAGCATTATCCACTCCATTGCCTCGGCCAAAAGTGTAGAGACCCAAATTAACCGCACCATGAAAATCTTTGAAAACCTCCGACTGGGCAAAACCCATATCCGCGAATTATTAGAAACTGTTTAAGTTTATTTTTTGTCGGCGAAAAGGGCCAGTTTGGGGTTCTGATGAAATAAACAATGAGCGCATAGCAGCGCTATGGGCGATGAATTTGATGAAATCAGGTTCCATAAATGGCCCTTTGCAGCCCAACGCAATTAAATTTAAACAGTTTCTTAAAATAGGAGCTTCCCCTCGCGATGAACATGGGAGCCCACGTTACCATACCTGCCCCGCTCGGGTCGGGCTTTCGCTACTCGCCGGCCAACCCACAGCCAGCGACGGGCTCAGACAGGCCGCTCTATCCCTAAGCTGAAGAAGAGGAGAGAGGAGAGAGGAGAGAGGAGAGACCCCTGTTCGGTCGCATGACCAATGCGACCGGGCCAAAATAAAAAAAGCTATCCCCCCAGGATAGCTTTCTTGATAAAATAAGGGCAGTCTATATGCTAATAGGATAGGTTTCCCCATTAATCGTAACATCAGCCTGTCCACTGCCTAAAAAGGTGATACTTCCTTGAAAGGCAAGGGTCTCACCGGCTCCATTTACCGCTACCAGCGTAAAGCTGGCTTGCCCCCCGGTAATGAGTAAAGTAGTCTTATCAACCGAGATGTCGGTAATTGTAAAAGTCATCTGGGTATCTAAGGTACGGGCCTGGGCTAAGGTAGTAAGGGTTTGGCTACCGGTATAAGTGTGCTGACCACTGATGCTGTAATCACTCCCGCTTAAGGGATTTAAATTGCTTAAGGTTAGCGAACTAGTCCCGCTGCCTTGGTGGCTCAACCGGGGGCCAGTATACGAGCCGTTGCGGATCATACTAAATTCTACCCCAGTTGGGACATTCAAGTTATTACAGCTTACTTGGGACAAGGAGCTAAGAACAAAGTTAAACGTTCTTCGGGGGCCATTGTATGATGATACAGCACTATCGGCATTCAGGTAGTTACAGTTAATGCTGATGGTGTCATAATTGGTTTTCACTTCCTGGCTGAGGGTAGTTACTTCGGTAGCAAAACCTCCCTCGCTCTCACTGAGGGCTATTTCAATGGTTTCGGCGGCATCCGCCTCGGTAAATTCAATTGCTAGTCCGTCTTCTTCTGTTTCACAAGAGAAAAATAAGATGGAGGCGGCCAAGCAGAACATCCAGCCTAAAGAATTTTTACGTGTCATAACTAATTTGTGGTGTGTTTAATAAGTGGTCTATAAGCTACAATACGTTGCTTTCAGTCTCAGCTTTTTGGATTTTGTAATGGATAAACCAGTTTAAAAAAACCAGGTAGGATTTGCTTATTAATTCAAGCATTTGCTTGGGTGAGTACCTAGATGAAGGGTACCCCTGCTTGAAATTAAAACACTTCTTCTTTAAAATGGCTGAGGGATAGAACGGCCTGTTTGAGCCCGCTGTTGGTAAGTGCGTGGGCCGGCGAGTAGTGATAGCCCGACCCCGGCGGCACCCTATTTTCCTATTGAAACGAGAGTTGAGCGCCGGGGGCAGCCCCTAAAAAACCCCCAAAAACCGAAGTTTCCGGGGGAACTCATTAACCTTGTGTGTATATAATCAGCTATTCCTAGGCTACGGGTTCTTTTTTGCGGTCAGGACGCAACTCCCGGACTTGTTGACCGGCTTGCCACATCTCTGAGTTACGAATTTCAGAGAGCTCTTCTTCCAGTTTGGCGCGGTAATCGGCCTTGGCATTGGCTTCAATGACAATTTTGGCTTCATTGCCGGTGGCCACGCTGTCGTACAGCTCGTCAAAGACCGGCTCTACGGCGGCCCGGAATTTATGGCGCCAATCTAAAGCTCCTCTCTGGGCGGTAGTGGAGCAGTTGGCATACATCCAGTCCATACCGTTTTCGGCAACCAGTTTGATTAAGCTTTCGGTGAGTTCTTCTACGGTTTCATTGAAGGCTTCGGATGGAGTGTGCCCTCGTTTGCGGAGCAGGTTATACTGGGCTTCCATCATACCCGCCAAGGCACCCATCAATACGCCACGTTCTCCGGTCAAGTCACTGTACACTTCTTTTTGAAAGGTCGTTTCAAATAAATATCCAGAACCTACGCCAATTCCCAAGGCGATTACTTTTTCGCGGGCCTTTCCGCTGGCATCTTGGAAAACGGCAAAACTGGAATTAAGTCCCTTGCCCTCAACAAAAAGTCGGCGTAAACTGGTACCCGAACCCTTGGGAGCTACCAAGACCACATCTACCTCAGGAGGGGGGATGATACCGGTTTGCTCGTGATAGGTTACGCCAAAACCGTGGGAGAAGTACAGGGTCTTCCCTTGGCCCAAGTATTTTTGAACCGTAGGCCAGCAAGCGATTTGCCCAGCATCGGAAAGTAAATATTGAATCACCGTCGCTTTTTCTAAGGCTTCTTCGATAGAGAAGAGGGTTTCGCCTTCGACCCAGCCATCGGCTAGGGCTTTTTCGTAAGAAGGAGATGATTTTCTTTGGCCAACAATTACGTTAAAGCCATTGTCTTTTAAATTTAAAGCCTGGCCGGGACCTTGCACCCCGTAGCCCAGCACGGCGATTGTTTCGTTTTGCATGACCTCGCGGGCTTTGCTGAGGGGAAATTCTTCGCGGGTAACCACTTCTTCTTCTACTCCGCCAAAATTAATCTTTGCCATAATGTGTAAGAATTTGAAAATGTAATGTGTTAGCTTGAGGGACTTGGGAAGCCCCGGTCCATATTTGAGTTTATCTAAATTTTGTTTTTATATCACCACATAGGGATAGGGCTGCGTTTGTATATCGCTCAAAAAGGCCCGGATTTTTTGGGGAGAACGTGAAATCGCCACTCGCCCCGAACGGGCAAAACTGAGCACTTGAAAGGGACGCAAAGCTTCGAGCAATTGCTCCGTTTCGGATTCGTAGCCCGATTTCTCGATCACGATAAAATTGGGCTCCACGCAGACGATACGCGCATTATGATCTCGGATGATGCGTTCAATGTCCATACTGGTTTCCCGGCTGGGCAGGGCCAACTTGTACAAAGCGATTTCTTGACTGATCACCTCCTCATCGATGTAGGCATAGGCTTTAATGACCTCCACTTGCCGCTCAAATTGCTTGATCAGCTTATGGACTTGGGGCTCATCGGTCTGGATGATGATGGTAAATCGATAAATACCTTCCAGTTCGGAAGCCGAGGTGGTAAGGCTATCGATGTTTATTTTTCTCCGGGTCAGGATATTGGATATCCGGTTAAGGAGCCCGATTTGATTTTCGGTAAATATCGTTAGGGTGTAGGGTCTTGTCTCCATCTTTCTAAATTAAGGGGCTATTCCAGACGCATATTCGATACGGCTTCACCAGAGGGAACCATCGGAAATACATTGTTTTCTTTTTCCACGACCACTTCCAAGAAGTAGGCTTGGGGAGATTGGAGCATCTCTTGGATAGCTTCTGTAAGCTCTTCCCGTTTTTCTACCCGGCGAGATTGGATGCCAAAAGCTTCGCCCATTTTGACAAAGTCGGGATTTTCCATCTCCGTGGAAGAATAACGGCGGTCAAAAAAGAGTTCTTGCCACTGGCGTACCATCCCGAGGAAGGAGTTATTGAGCACCACAATTTTTACCGGAATGTGGTATTGCATAATCATGCCCAGTTCTTGCATGGTCATTTGGTAGCCGGCATCCCCAATGATGGCCACGACCGGGCGCTCCGGGGAAGCAATCTTGGCGCCAATGGCTGCGGGCAGGGCAAAACCCATCGTGCCCAAACCACCCGAGGTGATATTACTGTTCCACTTACGGAAACCGTAATACCGACTGGCAACCATTTGGTGCTGTCCGACATCGGTAACGACGATGGCCTCTCCTACCGTCATGTCGGAAAGCATTTTGACTGCCTCGGCCATTTTTATTTTGGGGGTGGAGGGAGCCATGTCTTTTTGGATGACCCGCTGCTCTTCCATTAACTTAAAGGCATCAAAGGAGCGGATCCAAGAATTATGCTCAGAAGCTGGCACTTTCTCGAGTAAGCCTTGGAGGGCCATCTTGGCGTCATTGACCAAGGCAACTTCGGCGGGTATGATTTTATTCACTTCACTCGGGTCAATCTCGATATGGATCACTTTGGCCTGGGGGAGAAAACCGTCCACCCGACCGGTTACCCGGTCATCAAAGCGCATCCCGATGGCGATTACCAAATCACTTTCGGCGGTTTTTAGGTTGGTGGAAAAATTTCCGTGCATGCCCAAGTAGCCAACATAGAGTGGGTGGTCTACGGGAAAAGCGGAGAGTCCTAACAAGGTTGACGCGACCGGGATTCCGGTTTTTTCCACAAATTGCCGTAACTCATCTTGTGCCTCAGAAAGCAGAACTCCTTGGCCCACAAAAATCATGGGGCGTTTGGCTTCCTTAATAAGCGCCACGGCTTGGTCTAAGGCTTGAGGATCCAGGGGGGGTTTAGGTTGATAGCTTCTAACCTTATGACAAGGTTGGTAGTACCAGTCCATCATTTCTATTTGGGCATTTTTGGTAATATCCAAAAGTACCGGCCCTGGACGTCCATTTTGAGCAATATAAAAGGCTTTGGCCACAATCCGCGGAATTTCTTCGGCTTCGGTGATTTGATAATTCCACTTGGTTACGGGGGTGGTAATTCCGATAATATCGGCTTCTTGAAAAGCATCCGTACCCAATAGATGCTTGAAGACTTGTCCGGTAATACAAACCAAGGGGGTGGAATCAATATACGCGTCGGCCAAGCCGGTAATCAGATTGGTCGCTCCGGGGCCCGAGGTTGCCAAGCAAACGCCGGCTTGGCGTTTCATGCGGGCATAGCCTTGCGCGGCATGAATGAGGCCCTGCTCGTGCCGGGCCAAATAATGCTTGAGTTGTTCTTGGTAATCGTAGAGAACATCATAAACCGGCATGATTGCCCCTCCCGGGTAACCAAAAAGGGTATCTACTCCTTCTTCAATGAGCGCCCGGACCAAGGCAACTCCTCCCGAAATTGTATCCTTTGGAAAAGGAGAGGTGTAGGCTTCTTCAACCGCGCTTGGCGTCTCGATAGTCGGCTCTACGTGTGTCCATTCATTCATAATCAGTGTATTAATTAGGCAAAATTATCGGTTACACAGCCGGTAGAGGCCGATGAAACCGTGTGGGCATATTTATAAAGTATTCCTTGGCTAAACGCTAATGCTGGGGGGGTCCAGGCCTGGCGACGACGCTCAATTTCTGCGGGCTCCACATCTAGGGTAAGCGTATTGGCCTGGGCATCAATGTGGATCACGTCACCATTTTCTACAAAGGCCAAGAGGCCTCCCTCTTGGGCTTCCGGACTGATATGCCCCACGACAAAGCCATGAGAGCCTCCCGAGAAGCGCCCATCGGTGAGCAGAGCTACCGATTTGCCCAGTCCAGCCCCCATCAGGGCCGAGGTAGGTTTAAGCATTTCGGGCATTCCGGGCCCTCCTTTGGGGCCTTCATAACGAATGACTACCACTTCTCCGGCCTTAATTTCTCCTTGGGCCAGGCCTTCTAGCATGGCTTCTTCCCCGTTGTATACCCGGGCTGGCCCCTGGAAACTTTCTCCTTCTTTTCCGGTGATTTTGGCCACCGCTCCGTCTTTGGCCAGGTTGCCGCTTAAGACGCGGATGTGCCCAGAAGACTTAATTGGCCGATCAACGGGAAACAGAATTTGTTGATGCTCGTCTAGCTCGGGAAGAGATTCCAGGTTTTCTTGCAAGGATTTACCACTCACTGTCAGACAGCTACCGTCCAAAAGGTTTTCTCGGAGTAAATATTTCATCACCGCCGGAATACCTCCCACGTGGTGTAAATCTTCCATGCGAAATCTCCCACTGGGCTTTAAATCGGCTAAGAAGGGCGTTTCCTGACTAATTTGCTGTATTTCGTCCAGACTAAGGGCTATATCAAAAGCGTGGGCAATGGCCAAGAAGTGGAGGACGGCATTGGTAGAACCGCCTAATACCATCACCAAGCGCAAGGCATTGCGTATAGATGCCTGGGTGACGATATCCCGAGGTTTCAAATCTGCCTCCAAGAGCCGGGCCAGTGCTTCCCCGGCCTGGGCACATTCTCCCTTTTTGGCTTCGCTTAGGGCCGGGTTGGAAGAACTGTAAGGCAAACTCATCCCCATCGCTTCAATGGCCGAGGCCATCGTATTGGCTGTATACATCCCCCCACAGGCTCCCGCCCCGGGACAAGCATTTTGAATCACCCCTTGATAATCGGTTTCCGAAAGCTCGCCAGCTATCTTTTTACCATAAGCTTCAAAGGCCGAGACAATATCCAGTTTTTGCTCTTTATATTTTCCGGCGGCGATGGTTCCTCCGTAGACCATTAAGGCAGGGCGGTTGAGCCGTCCCATGGCCATCAGGGCTCCCGGCATATTCTTATCGCAGCCAACTACGGCAATCAGTCCGTCGTACCATTGGGCTTGAACGACCGTCTCGATAGAGTCGGCAATAATATCTCGGGAGGGCAGGGAAAATTTCATCCCGGCCGTACCATTCGACATGCCATCACTCACCCCAATGGTGTGAAAAATCAGGCCCAGTGTGCTTTCCTTCGGGAGGGATTTTTTGACAGTTTCCGAAAGGCGGTTCAGGTGCATATTGCAGGGATTGCCCTCATATCCGGTGCTCACAATGCCTACTTGGGCCTTTTTGAGATCCTCCGGCTGGAGCCCCAAGGCATAGAGCATGGCTTGGGCCCCGGCTTGGCTCGGATCCTGCGTAAGGCGTTTACTGTATGCGTTTATCATATATTTCTACGGGGTTTATCTCCCCTTTACATTCCAATCGAATCCTTCTTTTAGTTAGAAGTTTAGATGATCGCGTAGCGGTCAAAATCGGCTAGGGTCACCAATTGATGGTACTTCAATTGGATTTCACGAGCGATGGTTTCTTCCCAATTCAGGCGGAAAGTATGGCCATTGACCGAGCGGATTTGCGAAATCTCAGAAGCCGTACCCGTAAAAAAGGCCGCATCCGCTTCTTTTAGGTCATCCACTTGAAAATATTTTTCCACCACCGGCACTTGCAATTCTCGGGCAATGTCTAGAACAGTAGCCCGGGTGATACCGGGTAAAATCGTCCCTTTGGGGGGCGTATACAAGACTTGGTCTTTTTCATAAAAGAAATTAGACCCTGCACCCTCGGCCACAAAGCCATTGGCATCTAGCAAAAGTGCTGCATCGTATCCATTTTGCTTGGCTTCATTGATGGCCATAACCGAATTGATATAATTTCCGGTGATTTTGGCATCTACCATAGACGAGCTAGGATGTAAGCGACGGTAAGACGACACCATCAAGTCTAAGGGGCTTCCTCCTTGATAATTTTCCCAGTTCCATGAGGTTAGGACAATATTGGTTTCGGGAGAAGTCTCCATATCCATATTAATCCCCACGTATACGAGCGGACGTATATAGGCGCATTGTAGCTTATTGTATTCCAAGAGGCGGTAGCTCAATTGAACCAATTCCTCGCTGGAGTACGGGATCTTAATATCCATGCGTTGGGCCGAATCTATGAAACGCTCATAGTGGGCCTGGGCTTTAAATATTTGGGTGCCTTCCGGGGTCTGATAAGCCCGAAGACCGTCAATGACGCCCACGCCATAGTGCAAGCTTTGCGAGTAGACCGAAGTGTTAGCCTCCTGGGCCTGCACAAAAGCTCCGTTGTGAAAAATTAAATTCGTTTTAGGGTACATTTAGGTTTACTTTTTTGTAAAAAAAAGGCCATCATCTTGGCGATAATGGCTTCGTGTATAAGTTAAGGTGCACCATTACCGCCTACAGACCCAGACCAGTACTAGGAGTAGTAATACGTTAATGATGTTGACCAATTGACTCATAATCTTATGCCTTATATACGCAATAATAGAAGGCAGATGCAATAAATCAAAATATTAATCTATTTATTTTGATAAAAACAGTATTAATTTCCCCAAAGCTTTGTTATATCAGAATATTATTTTATTGCCTTTTTTCTGTAGTAGATTATTCCTATAAAAAAGAGGTATAGGTCAAGATGTTTATCATAATAGTATTGTTTTGTCTTGAAATAATTAAAACAATCAAATAATGCCCAAATATTATTTGGTTGTTTTTTTTATGTGCGCTAAGCGATAATAATTAAAGCCTTGGGGCTTCCCGGCGCGATTCCTGGGGGCAGTTCCTAGAAAATAACCTGCCGCGCCGGTCGGGCTCTCGCTACTCGCCTGCCCCCCGCAGGCCATTTCAGGCTCAAACAGGCCGCTCCATCCCTAAGCTGAAGAAGAAGCGAGAGGAGAGAAGCGAGAAGCGAGAGGAGAGAATTTAGAGCCGGAGCCGGGAGCCGAGAACCGGGACTCATTTGCTATGCCATCAATCGGGGGAGAAACCACCCTATAAACTTGTCATTTCGATCGCAGGGAGAAATCTTAAGCATGGGGGGATGGGGCGTTTATTTAAGACCTAATCCTTGTGATATCTCAATCCCTAAGATCTCTCTAAGCCAGCTAGAGAGCCGGGAACCGGGAACCGAGAACCGGGACTCATTAGCTTGGGCATCAAACAGGAGTGAAATAAGTACAAAATCTGCCATTTCGACCGCAGGGAGAAATCTTAAGCCTGGGGGGATGGGGCGTTTTGTTTTTAGACCTAATCCCGGATGACTTAGGCCTTAAGATCTCTGCGAACTTAGTACACGCGCTAGCTAGGGCAGTTACGCTAAAATACCAAGCAAGAGAGGATGGAATTGTATGGTTTTTTACCTTGCGAAGAAGGGGTTACGGTTTGTGGGCCGTAGTAGATTTGTTAGATTTGAGTAGGAATACCTCAAGGCCTTTATGCGTTTAAGTTTTTTGGAAACGTTTTTAAACGGTTACATATATGTAAACGCTAGTGAAGGGTATGTGGGGGTTATATACATTTTAGCGGTAAATCAATATTATGCATAAAACCATCCTTGTTTTAATCATACTTCTTTTAAGTTCGTGCAAAAATGGCCAAGAAACAGAACCTAAAAAGTTGAGTCATTTTGATGATTCTACAAAAAGTATTAAAGAAGTGATTGATACATCAAAATCGGAATTTTCTAAACCTTTAAATATTCTTGAAGATACAGTTTTAAATGATACTTCATTCATTTATAGAAAGGTCACTAATGATGTCTACCATGGAATTTATATTGATCACAAAAAAAAATCTGAGAATTATAATCGGTTAATCAATTTTAATTTTGCTAAAAGGCAACAAAAGACATATGATAACCTTAGTAAAAAGGTAAATAGCAAAAAAACTTTAAAGTCAAACTCAAATCTTGGATTACCAAGAAATTGGCTACCACTTTATATGTATGAAAATAATTTTTATCTCTATGCCCCTTGTGATTGGGGTACTGCTGGAAGAAGAATTATTACCGATCAAGAGTTTATTTATTGGAATATGATGGGGCCTCACCCTGTACAGATAATCTCTGTAAAGAAAACATCAGAAAAAGAGTTTAAACTAATTACTAGGCATCTTAATCCAAAAAAAAAGAATACAACTCAAATCTTAATTCATATTGTAAACCTAGACACAAAACTAGCGGTATTTGAATTTCCTGATAGAAAAATAAATTATCGTTATGAATTATATATTCCGGTTGAATCAGCAGATAAATACAGTTTAATTGTAAATGATTGTCGCAGTCGGAAACAGTTAGAATACAAGTCTGATAATATTGATTATGTAGAACTATTAAAAAACCGCTAACACGTAATATGCGTAAGCCGGGGGATGTGAGTAATTTAAATTTTTGTACATTTAATAAAAATTGTATCGGCTTGACAAGTTGGAGTTTTGATATTCCGGACTCCGCATATTGCCAACCATTATCTTCAAGACTGAAAAAAAAATCTGAACAATTAAGAATATGAGCTTTTTAAAATCAATGTTAAGCACAAGAGAGGAGCCAATAAAGTCGTACTCTGATTTTTGGAAATGGTTTGAACAAAACGAAAAGAAATTTCATAAAGTCCTTAAAGAAAAAGGCAATATCAATAAGGTGTTTTTTGACAAACTTGCACCAAAACTAAATGAATTGAATGAGGGGTTTTGGTTTCTTGTTGGAATGTATGATGACAACACAGCGGAATTGATTTTAACAGCTGATGGAGTTATTAAAAATATTGTTTTTGTTGAGGAATTGGTAGATTCTGCCCCAAGGATGAATAATTGGAAAATTACAGCTCTCAAACAACCCTCTGGCTTAAATCAATACGGAATTGAAATGGACGGTTATAAATTTGACGAGAGTAAAATGAGCTTCTATTCAACTGACCATAAACAAATGCCAGACGAAATCGATATTACAATTGCTCACAAAGACTTTAACGAGGAAAATAGAGCCATAATGACCAATGGAGTTTACCTTGCTTTGGATAATTCTCTTGGTGAATTAAATTCTGTTACCACTATAGATAATGTCAATATAATCAACCCAAAGGATGCCACATCTGAATTAATTCCATTAGAAAAACTCAAGGACTTTTTGATTTGGAGAGAAAAAGAGTTCGTTGAAAAATATAAAGGTTTTCGACACAATACCGAAAATGATAATTACTCAGGACTTGAAGCGACTTTAAATAATGGACTTCCCTTACTTGCAGTTGTAAATACGGATTTACTGAATTGGGATAGTAAAGCGTCTCATCCTTGGATTGCTGTAATGGAAATAAAGTATGATGGTAAAAATAACAATGGAATGCCTAATGAACTCACGTATCAACTTCTGAACGAAATTGAAGATAAAATTATGTCTGAATTAAAAGATTCTGATGGCTATTTAAACATTGGAAGACAAACAGCAGATTCAGTTCGTGAAGTTTATTTCGCCTGTGTCGAATTTAGAAAACCATCAAAAGTATTACACGAAATAAAAAAAGAATACATAAATAAAATCGAGCTAGACTTTGATATTTATAAGGACAAGTATTGGCAATCATTTAACCAATTTATTCCGAATTGAAACAAGTTTGGCACATAACAATGAATGCGCGTAATGCGGGCGAAAGTGCTAATATGAAAATAATTACATTAAATAAACTATCTGCTAAACGGAAAGGGAAGAGCCTTGAAATCCTGCACTGCGCATAGCCAAACCCTTGTGTTTAATTTTAATCAACAAGCTAACAGATATGAAAAAACTGATAATATTTAAGTCAATAATTTTTTTATTATTCCTTTGGAGCTGCAAACATTCGCCAACCAACCAATCTACAAACCCACCAACTTTAAGGGATTATAAAATTGGTGAAACATTGACTCTTAAATGGGTAAGCACTGTGGATGGTGAAATCCGTGGAGAAGGAGAGGACATTCGCGAAGTAGTAGATTATCGAGGGGAGTTGGGGCTTTGGAATGGTTTTGACACTCTGAAAATTGCTGATATTCTAAATCAAAAGCAAAGTGATACACCCTATCGTGACTGGCCCTTAGAAGTGGGAAAAAAATGGAAATATGAATCTGAATGGACCAATGAATCGGGTGAAAAGGGAATAACCAGTCAGGATGTAGAAATTCTATCATTTGAAGAAATTGAACTGCCTGCGGGAAAATTTATGACATACAAAATGAAATATGATGGATACATTCAAAACTATGAAGTTGGTGGAAAAGGAAAAGTTATAGATACTGTTTGGTATTCTCCCAAATTAAAATTTAATATAAGGCATACCCAAGAAAGCGGAGGTGGTTTTCGATACACAAATGAACTGATTAACTACAAAAGTGCTGACTAAAAACTATTTGCACCAACTAAGGCTTCCCGTGGCTCGTAGAGCCGAGCGAGAAGCCTGGGTTGACTGAACCTGACTGGGCTTACTATGGAATTTGCTTGGGAGTAACTGGGGGGTAAGACAAGCTTTTTT
>CAWUIO010000119.1:0-19184 GCA_963922455.1 uncultured Microscillaceae bacterium | reverse complement strand
TTCATTCCCATATTTACAAAAAAGATGTGGGTAATCAATAGGCTCAAACATGCCGTTCTATCCCTCAGCCAGGAAGAGGTAGTTTTAGTTTTTGAGGTATTTCTGTATTTGCCGCTTCTGATGACATGAAGTTTAAAAACATTACCCAGTTACGGGACTTTTATTATACGCGTTTTGCTTTTACGCCCCCCCAAATAGACAGCCCACCTCCGCCTGATACCCAACTCATCTTGGCCATACCTAGCTACTGCGAGCCAAAGCTACTCCATACCTTGGAATCGCTTATAGCATGTGAAACGCCTAAGGGAAGCGTAGAAGTACTAGTCATTTTTAATTATGGCATACAAGCCTCTCCTCAAGATAAAGCCTACCAAGAGCAAGCGGCCCAAGCCTTTCAAAGTTGGAACCGCTCTCAAAAAGCCCCACACCTCCGCTTTTATGCGCTTTGGGCAAGAGACCTCCCTCACAAGTACGCGGGGGTCGGCCTGGCCCGGAAAATTGCCATGGATGAGGCCCTTCATCGTTGGGCTAGCCTCAATCGGGATGGAGGTATTGTTGCTTTAGATGCCGATTGCCTTGTAGCCTCCCACTACCTGGTAGAATTAGAAAAGGCTTTTCAAAGAGATGTCAATTCCTTGTCTATCTATTTTGAGCACCAAATGGATCAAACGGAAGCGCTACATCAAGGTATCCTCCAATATGAATTATACTTGAGGTACTATGTTCAAGGGCTAAGATTTGCAGGCTTTCCCCACGCTTTTCATACGGTTGGCTCAAGTATGGCAGTCCGGGCCAGTATTTATGCCCGTAGTGGGGGCATGAACCGCCGCAAGGCTGGGGAAGATTTTTATTTCTTACACAAAGTGGCCCCTTTGGGCAAACATGAAGATTTAATCAGCACGACCGTTTATCCTTCGGCCCGAATCTCCCAGAGGGTGCCTTTTGGCACCGGTAGAGCTCAGCAAAACTTTATAGCGCGAGATAATAGCCCCCTACAAGTCTATGACCCGAAGAGCTTTGAGATACTAAAAGGTTTCTTTGAACAAGTTCCTAGCTTTTTTAATATGCCAGAGGAAACACTTTCCGCTAACTTGGAGACTTATCCCGAAAGCCTTCGTTCTTTTTTAGTACAGCACAATTTTCTTAGCCAGACCTTGGCTTTACGCCAAAAGTCTCGTCAACCAGAAACCTTTCTTAAGCATTTTTTTCAGTGGATGGACGGCTTCAAAGTCTTAAAATGGATGCATTATGTGCGAGATCATGACTTGCCTGAGTGGGAAGTTGGAGAGGCAGCCCAAGCCTTGGCCAAAAAAATAGGGACATGGACTAGCCCGACTAGCCATGTCCCGGATTTGTTAGCCTTGTATCGGCGCTTAGACCGAGGGGAAGCGTTTTAAGCTTCTTTTGATTTTTCTATAAACTTCTTCAGGAGTTTACGGGTCGCTTTATGGTCTTCTACATAAAAGCGGGCATCGGTAATTTCGCTGCCCACTTTTACGGTATAAGATCCTTCGGGGGTGGCCCGAAATGTATCCTCATCAGTACGGTCATCCCCAATGGCAAATACAAAATCGTGCTCGAAGGTGTCCAACCAACGGGCCGCCGCTTTGCCCTTATTGACGTCCACATCCTTGATTTCCACGACTCGGTCTCCTTCTAGTACTTGGAGAGGCATATTATTCGTCAAATATTTTACGTGGCTACTAAGTTCACGGGTACGCAATTCTCCTAGCCCCGTTTCTACCTTCCGATAATGCCACACCAAAGAGTAGTTTTTTTCCTCAATAAACGAACCAGGTGTTCGGTTTACATACAAGTCCAATACGGGATGAATTTCTTTCTTCCAATCGTCACTCATTTTTTTGATGACTTGCCAATCTTTGCCTTGTTCTCTTAACCAGATGCCGTGTTCGCAGATCATATCAATGGGCAGGTGCCCTAACCATCCTCCCAAAACATTTTTATCTCTTCCACTAATCAAAATAACCCGGTTTTTGGGGTCATCGGCTAAGCTTTGGATGATTTCTAAGAGTTCCTGATCGGGTTTAGCATCCAGGGGATCGTCAAAGAAAGGTACCAAGGTACCGTCATAATCCAAAAAGATCATACGTTTCTTGGCTTGGCTATAATCTTTAAGAATCTTGGTCACGCTGGAAGACTCTAGTTTTTTGGCTTGGCGGTCCGTTTGTTTTTTCTTAATATCTTCTAAGCGGCTTACAAACAAATCGACCCAGTGATGGATATTATAGCGGCGCAAAGAGCTTTGCATGATCGCCATATGTTTTATTTGCTCTTCTTCGGGCATGCTCAAGGCCTGATGAAAGGCTTCAACCAATTCATCAATATCATTGGGGTTAATGAGAATAGCATCCGAGAGCTCCTTGGCTGCCCCAGCCATCTCACTGAGGATTAAAACCCCCCGTTTGTCAAGCTTACTAGCAATGTATTCTTTACAGACGAGGTTCATCCCGTCCCGAAGGGGGGTAATCAAGGCCACGTGGGCCATGCGGTAAAATGCCGAGAGGGATTCAATAGGAAAGGAACGGTAGAAGTAATGTACAGGGGTCCAAGAAAGCCGGCTATATTTCCCATTAATTCTTCCTACCAGCTCATCAATTTCTATTTTTAGGTTTCGGTACTGGTCTACCTTATCCCGGGAAGGAACTACGATCAGAAATAAAGAAACTTGCTCCTTATATTCAGGATAACGCTCAAAAAAGAGCTCAAAGGCACGCAATCTTTGCGGAATTCCCTTGGAATAGTCGAGACGGTCTATGGAAAGCATCATCTTTTGGTTCCCGATAGACTGCCGATACCGCACCTCCCGGTTGATGGTTTCGGGGAAAATGGCTTGTTTTTCGTACTTTTCGTAGTCAATCCCCATCGGGAAGGCATCTACCTCAACAATACGGGTACCTACTTCTACTTGCCCGTGGCTATAGCCAATTCCCGCTAGTCTGTTGACCGAGCTAAGGAAATGACGCATATCATCATAGGTATGAAAACCAATCAAGTCAGACCCCAACATACCCAAAAGCAACTCCCTCCGCCAGGGGATGCAACGGAAGATTTCGTAGGAAGGAAAGGGGATATGCTGGAAAAAACCTATACTGCTCTCAGGCAATTTTTCCCGGATCATGCCCGGAAGGAGGAGGAGCTGATAATCGTGAATCCAAATAGTATCTCCAGGTTCGGCATATTTAAGTATGCCATCCGCAAATTTTTGATTTACCTTTTGGTAAGCTTGCCAATAATGATCTTCATATACCGCATATTGAGGGAAGTAGTGGAACATAGGCCAAAGCGTAGCATTGCTAAAACCCTCGTAAAATTCTTTTATCTCTTGCTCAGTAAGATATATTGGCCGGAGACTTTCTTTCATAAGTTCCCGGGCAATAATCTCTTGCTCTTGGGTATCTTCTGTAAATAGTCCGGGCCAACCAATCCAAATATTATCCCCTTCTTTGTAAATGGAACCGAGTCCGGTGGCTAGTCCTCCTACACTAGGTTTATAATGTAAGGTGTCGCCTTCTTTTTGAATATTGACAGGGAGTCGGTTAGAAACAATGATGGTTTTTGCCATGAGCTCAGTGAATGACTTGGTTTAAGATACTCAAAATCGGAAAAGGGCGTTAAATTCTAGTCCATAGTAGGTGGAAAATAAGATATCCCGAGTGGACTCTTGTAAATTAATTATAAATTTAAGATTGATCCTAATTCATCCGCGAAAAATCCTGGTATATGTCCATACGCGTTTCAGAACTCAGTAAAGTCTATGGGAAACAAAAAGCCCTTGATACGATAAATTTTGAAGTGTCTAGTGGGGAGGTTGTAGGCTTTTTGGGCCCCAATGGGGCTGGTAAATCAACTACCATGAAAATTATCACGTCCTATATCCGGGCCACATCTGGGCAGGTTTGGGTACAAGGACAGGAAGTGGGGGCAAATCCTAAGGAAGTACGACACAATATTGGCTACCTCCCAGAGCATAACCCCCTTTACTTGGATATGTTTGTGCGCGAATATTTAAACTTTATTGCGGAGCTGCACCAAATCCCGGCCCGGGAACGGAAAAAACGAGTGGCCCACATGATTGGGCTCTGTGGGCTAGAACGAGAGCAAACAAAGAAAATAGCGGCCCTATCCAAAGGATATCGGCAGCGGGTAGGACTCGCTCAGGCTTTGATTCATAACCCGCCAGTCTTGATCTTAGATGAACCCACTACGGGCTTAGACCCCAATCAGATTGTGGAGATCCGGCAGGTAATCAAAGACGTAGGCCAAGAAAAAACGGTGCTTTTTTCTACGCATATCATGCAGGAAGTGCAAGCAATTTGTGACCGGGCCATCATCATTAACCTAGGTAAAATAGTAGCCGACCGATCTGTAAAAGAGTTACAAGCCGGCAGTGGGCAAAGCCAAGTCTTGATTTTGGAATTTAGTGCCGACATCCCGGTGGATGTTTTAACAGGGCATCCGGCCATTCAAAAGGTTAGCCAGCTTAAAAAGGGCACGTACCGGGTTAGCGGAGAATCCAAGCAAGATCTGCGGGAAGAAATATTTCAGTTGATCCGGGAGCAAAACTGGAATATGTTGGGAATGCAAAAAGAAGAGAACTCCTTAGAAAGTATTTTTCAACAGTTAACCGCAGAAGCGGGTGATACCTAATATGAATTACCCAATTTCTATTTAATTTGCTCGTTTAAAGTAGTAAAATAAGCAAGGCTGAGGGATAGAACGGCATGTTTGAGCTCGCTGTTGGTTTGTGCGGGGGCCAGCGAGTAGTGAAAGCCCGACCCCGGCGCTCCTTATTTACTTATAAGTACCCAAAGATCAATCGCCGGGGGCAGCCCCAAAAGATGAATACTATGTTGGCAATTTTTAAAAAGGAAATACGCAGTTTTTTGAGTTCGCTCATCGCCTATGTGGTCATTATGGTTTTTCTGCTGGGCATCGGGATGTTTATGTGGGTTTTTCCCGATACCAATGTTTTAGACTATGGCTACGCCGATTTGGAGACTCTGTTTCGGCTGGGGCCCTATATTTTTCTTTTTTTGATTCCCGCCATTACGATGCGCACATTTGCCGAGGAGAAAAAAAGTGGGACCCTGGAGCTCCTGCTTACCCGGCCCATCAGCGATTGGGACCTCATTTTGGGGAAGTATTTTTCTAGTTTGGTCTTGGTGCTGTTTGCCTTGCTTCCCACCCTGATATACTATTACTCGGTCTACCAATTGGGCAATCCGGTAGGAAATATCGACTCGGGCGGTACTTTAGGCTCCTACCTGGGCTTGATTTTGTTGGGGGCCGCCTTTACGGCCATCGGGATCTTTGCCTCTTCGCTCACCGAAAACCAAATTGTGGCCTTTATTTTAGCCTTTTTTCTTTGCTTTACCCTCTATCAAGGCATGGCTTCCCTTACTAGTTTTTATGATGCTAGTTACATGAGTTATTTCCTGGTACAGTTGGGTATAGACCATCATTATCAAGCCATTAGAAAGGGGCTGGTAGATTCTAGAAATGTCTTGTACTTTCTTAGTTTGATTGTGTTGATGCTCATGGCTACCCGTCTGGTCTTGCAAAGTCGGAAATGGTAAGTTTTCTCTATTTTTTGTCTTTCTCCGCTATGTATTCAGGCATTTTGAGTTTCATTTACTCCAATTAAATAGTAGATTTGAGTAATGGAAAATCAGTCTTTTCAAGCAGATAAAGCTCAAGTACAGGCCTTTCTGCGCCAGATTTTAGACACGTATAGTACAGAAAAAGCCCAGGCATGGTACCAAGCCAAGGCGGAGGTCTTTACCGACCAAGCTCCGGACCACCGTTTTTTTATGGCTTTTTCAGGGGCGGCTCGTTTTCAAGAAGATACCTTGATTTATATCCGTTCGGATGAAGAACAGCAAGCCGGGGCATTACGCACTGGTTTTAGCCCCCAGGCATGGACCTTCGTGCAATGGACCCGGGCCTATTTTTTAAGTTGCTTGCCCAGCGAGCCCGCCGATACCTACGTGGAGGTGTTTGAAAAACTGGTGGATACAGCCGATATGAATGAGCAAGTGGCCCTATATAGTTTCTTGCCCTTGCTCGATCACCCCCATCGCTTTATAGCCCGGGCCGCTGAAGGTTTGCGCACCAATATGACTTCGGTTTTTGACGCAGTTGCCCTGGAAAACCCTTTCCCTCAGGAGTTTTTTGAAGAAAATGCCTGGAACCAAATGTATTTGAAAGCCGCTTTTATGAGCCGGCCCCTGCACCGGATCCCTGGGATTGATGAACGGGCAAATCCCTCTTTGGCCCGGATTATATCTGACTATGCCCATGAACGCTGGTCGGCGGGCCGGGTGGTAAGCCCTGAGATTTGGCGGCCCCTCGCTCAGTATCTCAGCCTAGATTTGCTGCCCGACATAGAAAAAGTATTGGCCAATTCTGATCCCATACATCAGCAAGCCGCCCTTTTAGTACTGCAGGCCAGCGCTCTCCCGGAGGCAAGCCCTTTGTGGGACAATTTTAGTGACCCAATTTTGCGCCAGCAAGTAGAAAATAAAGAGATCACCTGGGAAAGCCTGGGGATAGAATGGAATCAAAAAAACGCATAAAGCCCTAAATCATGGACCCCAAAAAACCGATGTACATAGATCCGCATATCCACATGACTTCGCGGACCACCGACGATTACGAAGCCATGCGGAATGCCGGTATCGTGGCGATCATTGAGCCTGCATTTTGGCTGGGCCAGCCGCGTACCGAAGTAGGCAGTTTCAAAGATTATTATAGCAGTTTGGTAGGGTGGGAGCGCTTTCGTTCCAGTCAATTTGGCATTCGTCATTATTGTACCATAGGCTTAAATTCCAAAGAAGCCAACAATGAGCCCTTGGCCGAGGCCGTGATGGAGCTTTTGCCCCGCTTTATTATGAAACAAGGGGTTGTTGGGGTTGGAGAAATTGGGTATGATGATCAAACCGAAGCCGAAGATAAATATTTCCGGCTTCAAATTGAGCTCGCCCTTGAGGTCAATATGCCCATCCAGATCCACACGCCCCACCGTGACAAAAAAGCGGGCACCTACCGCTCCATGGATGTCTGCGAAGAAATGGGAGCTGACCCTAAGATGGTCATCGTAGACCATAATAATGAAGAAACTGTTCAGGAAGTCTTAGACCGGGGCTATTGGGCCGCTTTTACCATTTATCCCTTCACCAAAATGGGGAATGAACGCATGGCCGAAATCGTAAAGCAGTATGGCCCTGAAAGAATCATCGTAAATAGTGCCGCCGATTGGGGAGTAAGTGACCCCTTATCTGTACCCAAAACGGCCGATCTAATGCGCGAAAGAGTCATCCCCGAGGAGCATATCCATGCCGTTTGCTACCAAAACGCCTTATTGGCCTTTGGGCAAAGTGGCCAGATGAAAGAATCTGACTGGTTGGAAGCCTCTGGCATTGATCAAAGCCAGAAGTTTTCGGGCAATTCGGTGCTTCGAGGCGGACAAAAACCCCGGATTGATAATTCCGACTCCAATATTATCGAGAATTAAGCGGGGCTGTCCCCGGCGTTTGCCAAGTATACCAAGAAAGACATAAGGTGGCGCCGGGGCCGGGCTATCGCTACTCGCTGGCCAATGCACAATCCCACGGCGAGCTCAAACATGCCGCTCTATCCCTCAGCCAATCAAAGAAGAAGAGCGCATAGCGTGTACAAGATAAGCATTCAAAAATAAATCCTGCTGCTGTATGACCCGACTGATAGCCTACCTCAAATTAATGCGGCTGCCCAACTTGATGACCGCAGCCGCCGATATTTTTATGGGTGCCGCCTTAACCGCAATATACCTGCCTCGCCAACCCGGTTGGACTTTTTTTTACTCTTTTGGCCCAAGTTTAAGGTATTTGGTCTTAGCCAGTATGTTACTCTACGCAGGGGGGGTAGTGTTTAATGATGTATTAGACTTCAAACTAGACCAAGTGGAGCGACCAGAGCGGCCCTTGCCCGCAGGGCACGCTAGCCTCTTAGAAGCCATACTTTTAGGCTCCGTTTTATTCATATTAGCCCACGTGGCAGCTGTTCAACATGCGCTTACCAGTGCGATCATTGCCTCCTTTATTGTCTTATTGATTTTATTTTACAATGGAGCCGCCAAACACCATCCAGTGGCCGGCCCCTTGGCTATGGGAGCATGCCGGGCCGGTAATTTACTCCTGGGGATCAGTATCGTGCCTGAGGCCTTGCCCAATTTGTATCCCTTCATTGGTTTTCCATTATTATACATAGCTGCCGTTACTTTGGTAAGTAGGGGAGAGGTGCACGGGGGGAACCGCTTTAATTTGAATGCGGCACTCGTAGCCTACGTGATCGTGGTTCTGTTAGCCTTTAATTTGGGCGTCTATTTCGGGATGCAAGTCTTGTGGATATGTATTTATTTACTCTTCTTTCTTTACTGGGTCAGCGTACCTCTTTTAGATGCCCGAGCTAGCCTCAAAGCCCCCGATGTGGGCAAGGCCGTAAAGTATGGGGTACTGGGCTTAATTATCTTTGATGCCAGTCTGAGTGCCGGTTTGGGTGGTTGGCAATCCGGGCTAATCGTGTTATCTTTGTTGCCAATCTCGATGGCTCTGGCCCGAATCTATGCTGTTACCTGAAAGATTTTTAAAAAATCTACTATTCTTCAACCTCAATCCTTACACAAAGGGTTACTTTAAGCAATGATCAACGTATAGGAAAGAAACACACAGTTTAGCCATGAAATCTATCCACCAATCATTTAGTGTACCATTTGAATATAATACCCACTTTTCCCAAAGAATATTTAAACCAGACAATACACTCGTATGGGAGTTATTACAAAAATATTCCCGAGGACAAGTGCGCCGCATGCTCGTTATTATTGATCAAGGCGTAAGTGACCACCATCCTGATTTGTCAAGGGAAGTGGTTAATTATATGCAACAATACCCCGAATTAATCCGCTTGCAGAGTGTACCCATGGTGGTGCCGGGGGGAGAGCCGGCCAAAAATGATTGGAATTTGGTCAATGACATTTTAAATGAAGTAAACGAATATGGTATCGATCGGCATTCGTATATCTTGGCCATCGGTGGAGGAGCGGTATTAGATTTGGTAGGGTTCGCCGCAGCTATTGCCCACCGGGGCATTCGTCTGATCCGGATACCTACCACGGTGCTTTCTCAAAATGATTCCGGGGTTGGAGTAAAAAACAGTGTTAATTTTTTTGATAAGAAGAATTTCTTGGGCACGTTCCAGCCACCTATTGCGGTGATCAATGACTCCGATTTTTTGCGGACCTTAGAGTACAGAGATTGGCGAGGAGGTATATCTGAGGCCATCAAAGTAGCTTTGATCAAAGACGCTCCGTTTTTTGAACGAATTGAGCAAGATGCCCCGGCCCTGGCCGACCGGGACATGGAAGCGATGGATTACCTGATCTACCGCTGTGCCGAACTACATATGGAGCATATTGCTGGTGGCGATCCTTTTGAGATGGGTTCTTCCCGGCCGCTGGATTTTGGCCACTGGGCCGCCCATAAACTAGAGCAATTAAGCCAGTATCAAATTCGTCACGGGGAAGCGGTGGCCATCGGGATGGCTTTGGATGTAACGTATTCCTATCTGGCCGGATATTTAGAAAAAGCGGAGTGGGAGCGTATCATGAATCTCTTTCATGTATTGGGTTTTGATATCTTTGCACCTCAGCTCATGATAGATCTTGGCGCAGAAAAGCCAGGAAACCCGCTATTGAATGGATTGGAGGAGTTTCGGGAGCACTTAGGCGGGCAATTAACGATTATGCTGATAGACCAGATAGGGCACGGCTTTAACGTCCACAAAATGGATCAAGAATTGATTATTCGTTCCATTGAGACCTTAAAGCTACAACACGAAGCGCGCTTTAGCCTTATCAAGGAATAAGCTACCCAGGCCTGAGCCTCTTAGCGAGAAAGCTATTTATTGCCCAAACTCTATCCTTTGGGCATTTTTTTATATTTTTTGCGTATGTTAATTCAGTCTAAACTACATCTTACGTATTGCAGTAATATACATCCCGGTGAAAGCTGGATGGAAACGTGGAAGGCACTCCAAGAGTACTTACCCGGAATCCGTCGTAACCTGGATCATCAAGAACCCTTCGGAATAGGTCTCCGTTTATCGGCCCAAGCGGCCCGCGAGCTCTTAGAGAAGGATTATCTCGAGCAATTTCAGGCTTGGTTGCAAGATGAAAACTTTTATGTCTTTACCATCAATGGCTTTCCCTACGGAGGGTTTCATAATAAGGTAATTAAAGATCTGGTACACCAACCCGATTGGAAAAGCTCTTTAAGATTGGAATATACCCAACAGTTGGTGCATATCCTCCAGCGTTTGATACCGGCAGGGGAGGAGGGGGGCATCTCTACTTCGCCTCTTTCTTATCGGTTTTGGCACCCACAAGATTTGGCCAAACGAGACGATCTACTCAAGGAGTTTGTGCCTCATTTGCTCCAGCTCTTGGGAGAAATGCATGATATTTACGTGAGCCAAAACAAATGCATCCACCTAGATATAGAGCCCGAACCGGATGGCCTACTGGAAAACAGTGAAGAGTTTCTATACTTTTTCCAACAGATATTGTTGCCTGAGGCCATTCCTTACCTAAATACGCACAAAAACTTAGGCCCCGTTGCTGCAGAAGAAGCTCTCAAAAGACATATCCGAATCTGTTATGATATTTGCCACTTTGCCGTCGAGTACGAAAACCACGAAGAAGTCTTGGATAAGCTGGACCAGGCAGGGGTTAAAATTGGGAAATTTCAAATTAGCTCAGCCTTAAAAGCCAACTTTGAAGAGACAGAGGCCTCCCGGGCCGATTTAATTCAGACTTTACTAGAATTTGATGAGCCTACCTATCTGCACCAAGTAGTTGAAAAAAACCGGGAGGGTGCTTTTCAAAAATATCCCGATCTTGGTGAAGCCTTGGGTTTAGAAGATCACACCCACGTATCTGAGTGGCGTATCCATTTTCACGTTCCAGTCTTCTTGGAGCGCTATGGCATTTTGTCTTCAACTCAGTTGGATATCCGTTCCGTGTTTGATCTGGCAAGAAAGCGGTTTTTGTCGGCCCACTGGGAAGTAGAAACGTATACCTGGACGGTATTGCCGGCCGAGTTAAAACTAGACCTGGTCGGAAGTATCAGTAGGGAGTTGGCTTGGGTGATGAATCACCTCCGTTTGCCCCAAGGATAGGCTTGGCTATTGCTATCCCAACGGAAAAGCTCTTTATTTGTCTCAGTTGTTTATGTTGGATAATAAACATGCTCACTGAATATCCCAAACTATGAAAAAAACGGTCGTAATCAATGTGGTAGGCCTGAGCCCTTCCTTGATTAGTAAAAATACTCCCTTTCTTCAAAAATGGTCATCTGATGCCAAAGTAGTACCGGTAGAACCGGTAATCCCGGCGGTTACGTGTACCATGCAAGCCACCTACCTGACAGGCCGTATGCCCGAATCGCACGGTATCGTAGGCAATGGATGGTATTTTAAAGATGAGTGTGAAATTAAATTTTGGCGCCAGTCTAATAAACTCGTAAAGGCCGATAAGATATGGGACAAAGCCCGCAGGCTTGACCCCAAGTTTACCTGTTCTAATATGTTTTGGTGGTACAATATGTACTCCACCGTAGATTATAGCGTAACCCCCCGGCCCATGTATTTGGCCGATGGGCGTAAAGTACCTGATTGTTACAGTTATCCGGCCGATTTACGCGATCAACTGCAAGAACGCTTAGGTGATTTCCCCCTGTTTGATTTCTGGGGGCCGAAAACGAGCATCAAATCCAGTCGCTGGATTGCCGAAGCTTCCAAAATGACCGATGAGCGCTTTGACCCGACCCTAACCTTGATTTATTTGCCTCATTTGGATTATAACTTCCAGCGATATGGCAAAGAGCACAAATCCATTCCCCGGGATTTGAAAGATATCGATAAGGTATGTGAGGATTTGATTAAATATTATGAGGCTAAAGGCGCGCAAGTAATTGTTTTATCCGAATACGGCATCACGGATGTCTCCCATCCGGTACACATCAATCGCGAACTCCGACGAAAGGGTTTTATCCAGGTGAGAGAAGAGCGCGGCTTAGAACTACTCGATGCCGGAGCCAGCAAAGCCTTTGCCGTAGCCGATCACCAGGTAGCCCATGTCTACGTCAATGATCCTTCGGTAAGCTCCCAAGTACGAGAATTAATTGAGAGCTTGGACGGGGTAGAAAAAGTATGGGATGTTAATGATAAAATCCAGCAGCAGTTAAACCACTCCCGGGCTGGGGATTATATTGCCATAGCCGGCAAAGACTCCTGGTTTACCTATTATTACTGGCTCGAGGATGATAAAGCGCCCGATTTTGCCCGTACTATAGATATTCACCGGAAGCCGGGTTATGACCCGGTAGAGTTGTTTCTGGACGCTTCTACGGTGAGTGTGGGGTACAAATTGATGAAAAAGAACCTAGGTTTCCGTACGGTGATGGATTTTATCCCCCTGGATGCGGGCTTGGTGAAGGGCTCCCACGGGCGGGTCCCTGATAGTACGGACGATTACCCGGTGGTCATTGTAAAAGATACAGAGCTTTTGCCGCAAGCGACCGTGCACGCCACCGACATTCACGATTTGATATTAAGCCATTTGTTTCCTGAGGTGCCTCCGCAACTGCCTGAGTCGACCGAAGAAAGTAACCCAGAATAAACCAGAAGGCCAGGTTTTTGACCTGGCTTTTTTTTAGCCTTTTTTTTAATTGGCTGAGGGATAGAGCGGCCTGTTTGAGCTCGCTGCGGGTATGTGCGTTGGCCAGCGAGTAGCGAAAGCCCGACTCCGGCGCAAGGGCTTGTCCTGAGGGAAGCAACACGTAAAACGCCGGGGGCAGCCCCAGCCTTAAGATTTGCTGAACAAATAATAATAAAGTAATACCCCCCCCACAATTACCAAACCGAGGGATTCCCGGGCGTGTTCTACCTCATATTTAAAGTTAGGATCTAAGCCTACCCCGTGCCACTCGGGTGGCCAAAAAAATACGGCCCCGCCTATACAAGCCAACAGGCCCAACAAATACAATAGTTTATACCGGGTACCCTGGGCAAAAGCAAAGGAAATGAGGGCCGCGACTGCGTAAATGGTGATCCATAATTGCGGGTCGGGGTCATTGTATTGAAATGCGGCAAAAAGAAGGAATAGTAGCCCCAAGATAGTGGCTAATATCTTGTGAATCATAGGTTTTTGATTTAGAAAAAGACCAATGCTAAGGTTTAATGGGTCAAATCATTAAACTGGACGTAATATAGGTCGGTTTTGCCAAATTTGAAGGCAAATTCGTGGTTAAATGTCTTCGTTTTGGGGTCAAAATTGGTGGCAACTTCCTTATTATTCCGATCAAGGATGAGCACCTGGATTTGGTTGGTTTCTTGGGCGGTATTCTCAATCCGGATGCGGTACACACTGAAATTACTAAACATATAGGCGTATTTTTTTTGCTCGGAGATAGAATAGCCTTTGAGGGTTCGGTACTCTTGGGTTATGTTATTTTTGGATTGAAGTAAAAAGGAAGCTTGGGCCCTACTTGGTGTACTGGCGGACAGGGCGAGAAAGAAAAGGATTAGACAAACGGGTTTTAAACTTACTCTACTCATAAATGTTTGCGATTTACTCTTTTTATAAACGAATATACAAAAAATTTAGGGTAATCGTGGGAGACGATGCCCCATATAGCCCAAATTAGCCAGGAAAGTGTAGAATTAAGATGCCGTCTTTACAAGATAGCTCAGCCCTTTTTTAACAAACTGCTCATAAAAATGCCACTTGTCTTAACAAGCCTTAAGGATAATGATTAAGAAATATTGGTATTTTTTTGTATATTTAGTTTGATTAATATCTCAGTCAAGAAGGATATTGCCCTACAAATCCAATTACCCAAATTTTTTTTCTTCTGGCATGACTCACTTGTTTACAAGCAATCAGGAATCTATTCAAATTGCCCACGAACCCCTAGGCCGGGGAGGCGAGGGGAATGTGTTTGAGGTGGAAAGCCCTAGTCATTATCAAGGGATGGTCGCCAAAATTTATCACCCGCGAGAGCGCAATAAGGCCCGCGAATTAAAACTTTGCTATTTGCTGGCCAAGCGCCCCCATTTGCCCGATTCTTTGTCGGTCATGTGGGTAGAGGAAATCCTTTACCAAGGCGAGCAGTTTGTGGGTTTTTTAATGCGCAAAGCCAAAAGTGCCCAAGACCTAAGTGCCCTGTGCAGTTCGCGTATTCCGCGCAAATTGGGGGAAGCTTGGCAAAAACGATACTCCCGCCACAATTTTGCCGGACTTAAAAACCGCTTGAAAGTCTGTCTGAACCTGGCAACAGCCCTAGCCGATTTGCACCAAACGGGCCATTTTGTCTTAGTAGACATCAAACCCGAAAATGTAAAGGTGCGCCTGGACGGGCAAATATCGATCATTGATGTAGACTCTATGGAGGTCATCCGAGAGGGTAAAATGATCTTTCCGGCCGAAAAAACCAGTCCGGAATACAGTCCTTGGGAAATTGCCAAGATTCATGTTAAAAAAGATTACATCGCCGAAAGCTGGGACCGTTTCTCCATGGCGGTGGTGTTTTATAAGGTCTTGATGGGCTTGCACCCCTATGCGGGCACCTGTCTCAAACCCTACGAAAAATTAGAATCCCACCAACAAAAGATTCGCCAGGGGATGTTCCCCCTGGGGTATAAAAAAGACCATTTCCGGGTGATCCCGGAGCCCCACCAAGGGTTTTATCAATTGCCTGAGTCCTTGCAAGATATGTTCATGAAGTGTTTTGACTCCGACCGCTTCAGCCCCGAAGAACGCCCCCGGGCCGAAGCTTGGCGCCAGGCATTTGCCCAGGTAGGGGAGATTGCTCCGATTGCGTATTATCGTAAGCAAACGGGCCAAGCAAGTGTAAGCCGTCGTCCTCCCCAAGCCTCCAACCTTCCCCAAATCTTAAAAGGAGTGGGGCTGGCTGCGCTGGCGATCACTATTTCGCTTAGTGGCTCCGTGATGCTAGGCAATTTGACAGTGTCCCAAAGGAAAATAAAAGTACTCAAGGAGCCCGAAAAAACAATTCCGCTGAAAAAGGTAGTTAGCCGGGCAGAATTGTCTAAAAAGCTAGGTTACGTAGATCATTTCCACGAGGGGGCGGCCAAGATGAAGAAAAACGGGAAATATGGATATACCGACCCCGAAGGAAAGATATTGATCCCTTACAAATACGACTGGGCCGACCGCTTCCAGGAGGGCCTGGCCCGTACCGCTCGGGAAGATAAATATGGTTTTGTAAACAAAGACGGCCGCGAGGTGATCCCGATGCAGTATGACTGGGTGGGCCGCTTTGTAGATGGCATCGCCCGCGTATCCAAACTGGGGCAGGTGAGCTACGTAGACCAAAACAACCAAGCCATTGGTCAGGGTTTGGCCTTTGATTTTGGAAAAGACTTCGTCAACGGATTTGCCCGGGTGAAACGAGATGATTTTTGGAGTTTTATCAACACCCAAGGACAAACCATTGTGCCTTTTGCCTACCAAAAAACCCTCAATTTTTACGAAGGCATGGCCGCCGTCTGTAGGAACGGCCTTTGGGGTTTTGTCAATCAATACGGCGTGGAGGTAATCCCATGCCAGTACCACTGGGCCACGAGTTTTGTAGATGGCAAGGCTATGGTCATGGGCCAAGGTGGCACGTTTTACATCAATGCCCAAAACCAAAAAGTGAGTAAACCCCGGCCTCAATCCTAGGGGCTGCCCCCGGCGATGTTCTAAGGCATTTCCATAGAACCTTGAGTGCCGCCGGGGTCGGGCTTTCGCTACTCGCTGCCATTCCCCACGGGCCATCACGAGCTCAAACAGGCCGCTCTATCCCTCAGCCGATTGGGGGAGCTAAGAACGAAGTATTGGGGCGTGAGAAGAAAATACGTAGAGCGATCTTGGAATACTAGGAGACAGGGGGCATTCTTGGCCTGCCTGTGGGCTTGTTACCCTTCATAACTTTTATTGTTCCGCTTCTTCTTAGCCTTCAATTTGCCGGAAAATTTGCCCCGAATGTTTCCCCTTTGCCCGGGGCTTTCTATCTTTGCGCTCATGAGCAAAAAACCAAAATCTCCTGAGGAGAACAGTCTCTTCCAAAAGATTGTTTCTCACGCCAAAGAATACGGATTTGTATTCCAGTCCAGTGAAATCTACGACGGGCTCCAGGCCGTGTACGACTACGGCCAAAACGGGGTTCAACTAAAAAATAACCTCAAGCAGGCCTGGTGGAAAGCCATGACCCAGCTTAATGCCAACGTAGTGGGGATTGACGCCGCCATCTTTATGCATCCTACTGTATGGAAAGCCTCCGGGCACGTAGATAGCTTCAATGACCCCATGGTAGACAATAAAGACTCCAAAAAGCGCTACCGGGCCGATACCTTGATTGAAGATAAAGCGGCCCAATACGAAAAAGATGGAAATTTGGATAAGGCAAAAGCCTTACTCGAGGAAATGGGCCAACTCATGACCCAAGAAGATATGGCCGGTTTGCGGGAGCTAATCCTTCGGGAAGATATTGTCTGCCCCATTTCGGGCACCAAAGATTGGACCGATGTACGCCAATTTAACCTTATGTTTTCTACCGAGATGGGCTCGGTTGCCGATGACTCCAGCAAGGTCTACCTCCGGCCCGAAACGGCTCAAGGTATTTTTGTCAACTTCTTGAACGTACAGAAAACCGGCCGCATGAAAGTGCCTTTTGGGATTGCTCAGATAGGAAAAGCCTTCCGGAATGAAATTGTGGCCCGTCAGTTCATTTTCCGTATGCGGGAGTTTGAGCAGATGGAAATGCAATACTTTGTCCGCCCCGGCGAAGAAATGACGTGGTATGAGCAGTGGAAAACCCGCCGGATGAAGTTTTTGGAAGCCCTAGGCATACCCGCCGACAAATTACGCTTCCACAAGCACGAAAAGCTGGCCCACTACGCCAATGCAGCCGTGGATATTGAATTTGAATTTCCTTTTGGTTGGAAAGAGCTTGAAGGGATCCACTCCCGTACCGACTTTGACCTCAGCAAGCACCAGAAATTCTCTAAGAAGAAGCTGCAATACCTAGACGAAGAGATTCAAGACAAAGATAAACGGAAATATGTACCCTACGTCGTAGAGACCTCCATCGGGGCCGACCGTCTTTTCTTGACAGTTCTCTGTAATGCCTATACCGAAGATGTGGGAGTAGATTCTAAGGGAAATGAGAAAACCCGGATTTATCTTAAACTCCATCCGGCCCTGGCCCCCGTCAAAGTAGCGATCCTTCCCTTGGTACGCAAAGACGGCTTACCCGAAAAAGCCAAGGAAGTTTTCGAGCTCCTACGGTACGACTACGAGACCATGTACGAAGACCGCGGGGCCATTGGTAAAAACTACACCCGCATGGACTTAATCGGTACGCCGTTTTGTATCACCGTAGACCACCAAACCCTGGAAGACGAGACCGTAACCATCCGCTACCGCGACAGCACCGACCAGGAGCGTTTGCCCATCTCTGCATTGCATGCCAAGGTAGGCGAGGCCGTTTCTATGCGTACTATTTTTGCTCAACTGAAAGATTTGTAAAAAAGCCGGAAAAAATTTTGGTCTTTTCCGGTGATGCTGTATATTTGCATTCCCATTTGGGACAAGGACTCTTAGCTCAGTTGGTTCAGAGCACCTGCCTTACAAGCAGGGGGTCGCTGGTTCGAATCCAGCAGGGTCCACCGCTGAAAATCAAGCACTTACAGATATAGTTTTGTAAGTGTTTTTTTTGATACATACCAGATACATACAAATGGCTCGGAAATCGGATTACTTATTAAAACAAATCACGCAATAATATAATTTTGCGTGATTTTAAAATTGCACTTTTCAAAGATATATTTTAGGTCAACTACTCCCCAACTGAAAATTTTGTGCTCTTTCCTCTAATTCTTCTTCCGTAGCAATTCTTATTGGCAACACCATTCTACTAGAGAGGAAAAAGCGGAATTTACCACTAGGATGACAGTAAATATTGCACTAAGTTATGGTATGTCGGCCGAGGTTGGATTAGGTGGAACTAGAGTTATGACAACTATAAGAATAACTGCTAAGAAACCCGGTTGTTTTACTAGAAATCTTTGGAATCCTATCCGCAATATTTTCAGATGGTTCCGTGGAGGCAAACAGTTGTCTAAGCCTCCCATAAGCAATGATCCTCCTTTTAGAGGTCCATCTTCCAATACAGAATTAATTGCAAGGGAATCGGATGAAGCATCTCTAACTTTGTTGGAGAACACGGTTGGTCGCGGCCCGGGAATGAGTTACAGTGAGGTGAAAGAATGGATGGCAAATCAGGGTGTCATCGAGGCAAATATTCAGGGTCACATGAACGTAATTGATTTTAGTGATCCAGTAGAAGCTGTAATTTTGAAAGAAGGTGACTTTGTCTATCGTTGGGAATCAACTGATCCACTTATTCAACAGATGAGAGAATTTGGCGTAGGTTTTCCAGAATATTTTGTATCCGATCCCAATATTTCTCCGGCAAGTGTGGGTGTAAATAATTTAGCACATAGAGTATTTAAGAAATATAGAGTTACTGCGGACACTGAAGCATTAAAGTCAACAACAGATTTTACTGTGGAAAAGAAGGGAGGCAAACAACTGTTTAGCCCAAGTCTACACAAAAATATAAAAGAAGTAATAGATTAGATAAAATGGGTAAGAGAGAGAGGCTAAGGGAAGTAATATTAAGATTTCAAATGATTCGCCGTCCTTTTGCATTTTTTTTCAAGAAGGGGAATAAACAATCTTTGTGGCTGGTTGTAACATTTGAGCATGGAGATGAATCACTTGTTCTCGAAGGTAAATTATCCCTTCCAGAATGGATGTCCAAATGCGATTATATTCTCGAGGAGTGTTGGGTAGATGGTAACTTTGAGACTATTGAACTTGTAAGAGATAACGTAAATGTTCTCAATCGAGTAAAATTTAAATCAATAGAAAAGTTACTCTCTTATCTTGAAGATAAGAATACAAACCCTGATGATTATATAGTTTCTATATGGCGATAGGGTTCCCATCTAGTCCAAGCTTATAAAAAAGGCAAACTGGTTCAAGGATAAGCGCAGCG
>CAWUIO010000118.1:0-19544 GCA_963922455.1 uncultured Microscillaceae bacterium | reverse complement strand
GAACCCCAAACTGACCCTTTTCGCCGACAAAAAATAAACTTAAACAGTTTCTTAGCATTTTTTATACATACAAATCTTTTTCAAAACCTGGATTTGGTCCCTCTAGGGCAAGAAAAACCTCGTCTTGCTCTTTAAATGGGTACATCTCAACAGAGTTCCTAAATCCAGACTTAGTGTAGCAAGCTATGTTTAACAAAATACTCATTGCCAACCGAGGGGAGATCGCCCTCCGAGTCATCCGAACGTGTCGGGAGATGGGAATCCGTACCGTTGCCGTGTATTCAACAGCCGACCGCGAAAGTTTGCACGTTCGTTTTGCCGACGAAGCGGTTTGTATAGGAAAGCCTGCAAGCCGTGACTCATACCTCAATATACCCCATATTATTGCCGCAGCCGAAATTACCAATGCCGATGCTATCCATCCTGGGTATGGATTCCTCTCAGAAAATGCCGATTTTTCGCGCATTTGCTCCGAGCACGGAATCAAATTTATCGGCCCCCAACCCGAAATGATTGAGACCATGGGGGATAAGTCTACCGCCAAACAAGCCATGAAAAAAGCGGGTGTGCCGACAATCCCTGGTTCAGAAGGCTTATTGGATACCATGGAGCAAGGCAAAGAAATTGCGGCTGAGATTGGCTACCCCGTTATGCTCAAAGCAACGGCAGGAGGTGGAGGAAAAGGAATGCGGATTATCCCCAATGAAGAAAGTTTTGAAGCCGCTTGGAACTCGGCCCGCCAAGAAGCCGAGGCTTCCTTTGGCAACAATGGCGTATATCTGGAAAAATTTGTGGAAGAACCTCGTCATATCGAAATCCAAATTGCGGGAGGACAAAATGGCATTATAAGCCACCTCTCCGAACGGGATTGCTCTATCCAAAGGCGTCACCAAAAACTGGTGGAAGAAAGCCCCTCTCCCTTTATGACCCCAGAACTACGTCAAAAAATGGGAGAAGCAGCCATACAGGCAGCCCAGGCTATCAATTACGAAAGCGTAGGAACGATAGAGTTTTTGGTAGATAAATACCGGAATTTCTACTTCATGGAGATGAACACCCGTATCCAGGTAGAGCACCCCGTTACCGAAGAAGTTACCAAGTTTGACTTAATCAAAGAGCAAATAAAAATTGCGGCTGGCGAGCCCGTATCGGGTCAAAACTATGAGCCCAAAGGGCACGCGATTGAGTGCCGTATCAATGCAGAAGATCCCGCCAAAAACTTTCGCCCATCTCCCGGCAGGATCACCAATTTGCATATCCCGGGAGGGCACGGGGTGCGTATTGACTCCCACGTTTATTCCGGTTACCAGATTCCGCCAAATTATGACTCCATGATCGCCAAGTTGATCGTAAGCGCCCCTACCCGGGAGGAAGCCATCATTCGGATGAAAAGGGCCCTGCAAGAATTTGTCATTGAGGGCATTGCCACCACCATCCCCTTTCATATCAAACTGATGGACGATGAGCGTTTCCAACAGGGTGATTTTACCACCAAATTTATGGACGATTTTGACCTTTCAGATTTGAAATAAGAAACTGTTTAAGTTTATTTTATGTCGGCGAAAAGGGCCAGTTTGGGGTTCTGATGAAATAAAATTTTGAGCGCATAGCAGCGCTATGGGCGAGGAATTTGATGAAATCAGGTTCCCGGAATGGCTCTTTGCAGCCCATACAATTAAATTTAAACAGTTTCTAAATAACTTTTAAAATTTGGGGCTGCCCCCTGAAACCCGCAAACCCTCGGAATTTCCGAGGGTTTGCGGGTTTCAGGGGTCGGGCTATCGCTACTCGCCGGCCAACCCGCCAGCCAGCGGCGGGCTCAAACAGGCCGCTCTATCCCTCAGCCAATCTTGAGAACTGATAACCGGGAGCCAGGTCGAGAGCCAAGAGAAACGAAAGGAGAGATAAAGTAGAGGCTGAAATTTGGGCGGTTTGTAAGGCGGTTTGCCTGGGGCCCCTGGTATCAGGGAAAAACCAAGCCCACGCAAGATTCAAATACAAACTAGCTGGGCTTTTTCGAAAAACCCTTTGATTTGGCATACTCGTCTGGCTTAGGGATAGAGCCATTGTCTGAGCCCGCCGCTGGCTGCGCGTGAGCCGGCGAGTGGCGAAAGCCCGGCCCGCGCAGGTAGATAGGAATATGTGGCTACACCATTGGATCGCGCGGGTAAGCCCCTAATCTTCTTCTTTTCTTAAGGGGATAAAAAAAGCCTGATCCATAGACCAGGCATTTTTGGGTTTGTGTGTAAAAGGAAACTACTTAACCGAGACCCGAATAGGTTCGGTTCTTTTGCCTCCATTGCTTAGGAAAAGATGGTAAATTCCGGTTTTGAGGGTTAAGTTGCTAAAATCAATTTGGATTTCACGAGTAGGCTCGGCCAGTAGGTACGCACCGTGGGCCAACTGCTCACCGTTTTGCGAGTTTAAGAAGTACTCAACCCGCCCTTGCAAGGTTTCACTCAGTTGGAGGGTGCTGGGCTTAGGCTCAATAGGATTGGGATAGATGCTGAGTAATTGGATGCCTTCTTCTACTTGCATATCGGCATTGAGTTGGCTTTGGCTGACCTGTTGATTGGCCTCAATCGGGCAGAGTACCAAGGCTTCTCCTCCCAGGTCTTGAGGGGTGAGCTCTTGTGACGTAATAAAGATTTTATCTAAGTAAGTACCGTTTTCCCGATAGCTAAATTCCAAGCGCTGGGTACCTCGAGTGAAATTGAGCGGGTAGGGGAGGTTATCAGCCTGCAATTCGATCCACTTATAATTGTTGGTATATTGATTGGTGGCAAATCCTTTCCACCATTGGTGCCAATCACCGCTATTGAGCCGTACCCAAAAGGAATCATCTTTGGCACTTGGGGCCTTTACCCGGGCCCAGATGCGGTAAGTGCCGTCCAGCGGGACTTCAAATTGGAAGGCAATGTTACGTTCGGGGCCCGCAAAATCAGCTCCTTCTTTTTGAGATTGAAAATAACCCTGGGCGTTTTGCTCAAAAACCAAGGCCCTTCCTTGACTAGCTTCTGGCTCATTCACCTCCGTCCATTCGCTTCCCACTTGGGCACACTCCGCTTCTAGAAAGAAATCGGCGGGTACTCCGGGGGTAGCAGGGAGGCAAGTGTTTATTGTTGCAATATCGGGATGATTGCTGGGGTCTAACTCGGTATCACTAATGAAGATTTTGTCTAAGAAGGTGCCATTTTCTCGGTACATAAACTCCATGGTATTCGTGCCCTGGGGCAAATTAAGGGGGCTTTTTAAGGCCACTGCCTTTAAACGGGCCCATTTAAAATTGGGGGTGTGGCTAGGTATTCCAAAACCACCCCACCAAGGCGTCCAATTTCCTCCGTTTAGCCTAACCCAGAATGAATCATCTTGTTGATTGGGGGTTTTATGACGGGCCCAAATGTGATAAGATCCCGTACTAGGCACTTCAAACTGAAAGCGGATTATATTTTCTGGTGATCCAAAACCTGGATCCCCTTCTTGTAATTTATAGCCTTGCTCTCCTTGATCATAGACTAGGGCGTGCCCATTTTCTGCGTTGGGATCGCTGATAAGGGACCAATTGCTTCCAACCGTGGAGCACTCTGCTTCTAAATAAAACTGGGCAGACACGGGGTTGGTATTGGGTTGAGGTGGAGCTTCTGGGAGAGGCAAATCGGGGTAGCAAGGGTTGCTCACTTCTTTATTAAAAGACTCCGAAGGCGCCTCATTGCTTAAACTCAAAAATAAATTATCGAGTATGGTCCCGTTTTCTCGGTAGGTAAACCCTAGGGTGTTGGGGCCTTTTGACAGGGCCAGGGGGCTGCCCAGACCTTGAGCTTGTAATTTTACCCACTTATATTCATCTGAGTAGTCAGGTTGATTAAACCCATCTTCCCAAGGGGTCCAGTCTCCTTCATTTAATTTTATCCAAAAGGAATCATCGGCCGAAGAGGGGGCTTTAACGCGCGCCCATACGTGATAATCGCCCGATTGGGGAACTACAAAGTCATAGGTCACCACTTTTTCAGGACTGGCAAAGTTGGGCTCATCCATGGTTTGGGTATAGCCTTGGTCTCCTTGGGAGTAAACCAATGCTTTTCCATAACTAGCACTGCTGTCTTCCAGGATTGTCCAATGTTGATCGAGGGCAAATTGACCACATTCCGCTTCCAGATAGATGTTTGGAGGGATGACATAAAAGAGAATTTCCACGGAGAAAATCTTATTGGCTTCGGTTTTGGCTCCATCTTGCTTATAAGCGCTCACTCGTAGGCGGTGAGGGGCATCATTTAAAACCGTGTTGGGCGGGATGAAGGACTGTCCTTGTTGGGCCAGTAAGAAAGGGGCTGCGTCCCGAGACAAGTTGATATAGGGCTCGTCGTATTGACCGTCATTAAAGTAATCCATGTCAAACACCAGGCTCTCGATCCCGGCCACGTTTAACTGATCTACTAGGGCCTCAATATTTAGGGATTGGTTCTCCTCTAATTGAATGTAGTTAATTTTATTGCCGGAGTATAAGGTTTGTTTTTGGATTTGTCCCTCGCCACTATCTTTTATTAATTCAAAGGTCAGGGGCAGCTTCTCCAGATCAGCGGGGCTGGCCAATTCTTGATCAACCCGAATGAGGATTTCAGAGGTGTAAGGGGCAAGCTCTATGCTTGAGTTGGGAAAATGGAAATTACCTTCCAAATCATAATAGTACTCATTGTCGAGGCTAAGGGTGCGGCTTTCTTCGAGGGCATATTCAAACCAGAAATAATCATCCGGGTTACGCCAGGTTACATCTACTTTTTGTAGTGAAATATTGTCGTAGTGAATATCTTGGTCAAAATCAGATTGAAGGAAGGTAATACCATCTGGGCTTATTTGAGTACTGGAAACATCCGATTTGAAAACCCATTCGTAATGGCGAGGGCTTGCATCTACTTCAACCACCGTAGAAATTTTTGACATTTTGAAGGGGAGTACTTCCACCGAGCGGGTGTAGTCAACGGGTTCTGATGCTTTGATGTCAAAACTTAGGCGATAGTTACTTCCGGCATCTATTTTTCGTCCATCACGGTAATCCAAAATAGATTGAAAGCGCATACTTGGTGTATTATTAGCATTGCTTTGCTGGGTACCTACCGTCACAGATTTACCATTTCCAAAGTTGCTTATTTCTTGAGAGGTGTTCAGGTTTCTTTTTTGCCATCTTAGATTGCCATTATAGAGAATGCCGTCGGTTTCGTTGATAAACCAAGGGTTTAAGGAGCCTTCAAAATCATTTACTCGCAGGTATTGCTCGGGGTCAACAGATTCTAGTTGGCAGGGGGCGTAGGAAATGGGAGAGGTTTTCCCGTGCTCATCGTAGGAAAACGTGCTAAACCATTCGCTTAGTGAAAAGCGGGTATTTACAAATTGTTCGGGGCTAGGGTAATATTGGATACTCAATATTTTACCCGGGTTAAAGAGATTGCAGTATATATTGCTGTCGATAGTACCTAAACCCACGATATTATAGGTGTCCCAATTGCCTCTCAAAAGATCCTGGGTGTAGCTTTTAGCTACGAGTTTGTTTCCTATTACATTGGCCTTGTCAAAGGGGATGGTCTTCGAATTGCTTTGATTTCCTTCAAATAAGTCCATTTGAAATCTGTCACAATCGTATACTACGTTATTTATAAAGTCAATATTACGGCTAGCATGTAGGTGTATACCATTTCCTTGAATGTGGGCAACTGTATTGTGGCTTACTTCCACATTTTCGGATTGATAGTCCATGTATATCCCGTTAATTTGATGCGGTAGGGTCTTGAGAGAACCGTATACCGGAGGTCGAGCGTTAAGTACAACATTTTGGGTGATGACTTTATTTTCGCCAATATTGTCTGGTTTACGGTCAGCAATATTAGGATAGCGGGGGGCAAATCCATAAATACCGGCCCCATCGGTGAGTACTTGACAAAAGTTTTGGACTAAATTTTTACGGCAAATGGTATGCGTACCCCCAATTTGGATGCCACTATATCCAATAGAATCTAAGGTATTATGCTCCACAATAGAATAAGGCAATTGAGCCGTAATTCCTATTAAAAGGGCCACCTCTGGACCATCTCCTGGAACCATGCCAATATCGCGTAGGGTGTTGTGAGCGATGGTAGAACGGACCCCTCCACTTTTGTTGATTATTCCACTTCCTCCAACGTGGTAAATGGTGTTGTATTCAAGGATAAGGTCATTGGTGTTGTTGACAAAGATACCGGTTTCACCCGTTTGAAGTACCTCACAATTTCGGATGATAATTCCATTGGCGTCATTATCTGTTCTAGGGGTTTTATCAATAAATAAGCCATCGCGGTTGCTACCGGTGAAGGTAATATTTTCAATTGTAATATTATTCTTGCTGACTATCTTGAGCAAGTTGTCTACGGTAGCGACGGAGATGTTTTGTGAATTAGGGTCTTGGGTGGAGTACATCATGAGCTTTGGTACATCATATACCCATTCCATCTCTTGATCTAGACATTGGGGGTGATTCTGGATAAAAAAGCCAAAGCCTTGGGTGCCGGGGTAAGAAAGGCTACTGCTTAAATGGATGGTTCCTCCGGCTTGGCTCGTGATATATCCCTTTTCTTGAAGCCATGATTCGGTGCGTACCACACATTCGGCTCCTATGAATACATCATCTTGACTTAATAGGTTGTTAGAAATACCTGGATTATTTAGATGATAATTAATATTGGAGTAGGAAGAGCCAGGGGCCATTTCCAAATATCCGCCATCATTTCCTTCATAGGCATTAGGAAAACGTGCCTTGGGTACATAATTACCATTTACTGTGAGGCGGTTCACGACACCTGGGGCATCGTTTACCGTAGCCTCCCATACATTGGGCCGGCCTGATGATTGGGTCCAAGCCGTAACTCTTTTAAAGCCAGTAATGATGGGCCGGGCTAAGGATTCGTCTCCATAAGCGCCTAAGGTAAGTCTCAGGTTAGGATTTGCATGGTTAAACTCTATACTTCCTTGAAAGACATCACCTCTACGAAATAAGATTTGGTCACCTTCTTGGAGGGATGGAATTATTTCTTGTGCCTTGGCAAGACTACGAAAAGCTTGGTTAGGATTATTGGCGGCAGCGCTTAGACTCCGGCTATCGTCCCCTTCATTACTAAAATAATAAATGCTCTGCCCGTATCCTTGTACAGTAGATAATAGTAATAGTGCTAGAATGGTGTATAATGACCTCATGATTGTAGTGTTCTGGTACTAAACCCTTGCAGTATCGATGCAATGGAAAGAAGAAATGTTAAACAGATGGGCTTGAATCCCAGCCTACGCTAAGCCTTTGAAAAAGCTAAACCGCTTAGGGAGTAGCGCTATACCCTTTTGCACATCCCTGTCTTAAAGGGGAATTGGTACAAAAACGTAGAGCCTAATCGATTGGAATCAAGCGAGAAAACTACTAATGATTTATCTAGCTGAGTATTGTATTAGGATTATGGAGCTATACAAGGCATATTGTGTGGGCTTCACCAATTAAAAATGCAAATCAAACCAAGGTGACTGCTGGGTGTGCCCAAAATCTTTTTTCCTTGTGGCCCATGTTGAATGTTTAACAAACTCAGCCAAAAGTCATACTGTTGTGGTAAATATGTGAAGTGCCTTGCTTGGATCAGGTACAAGGCGGGTAGAGAAGATTATAAGACTCGAAACTGGTTCTTTTCCGGAAAAAGTTGAATGATGATGTTCTTACGTGTGGATAATACTGTGGTGTGGTAAACGGGATACTTTATAATCCCTTTCTTATTAGAATTTTACGCAGAAAGATTGCTTTTGATTCGTTAAAAGGGCCTTCGTATAGGGATAAACTAGGAGAATTCTTACTTCGGTGATTTTATTGTTATTTATAAACCGGTGTATTATATTTTTTTTAGCTGAAATGCGATTTACCGGGAAAAGAACATTTTTTATTTTTTGTGAATGACTTCTCTTGATTTTATAAACAAGCCTATGAAGTCTTTAAATGCCCTCCTGTTGCTTGTTATGTAGGATATAGTTGTATGTAAGGAAACAGAAGGCTCATTGCGGTCTTGCCGATAAAATTAGGTATATCAGATAAGTAATCTGGGAGAAATAAAAAAAACCTGGCCAATTGGCCAGGTTTGATCACAAAATGAATACTTACTTACATAGATTAGTTTTTTTATCGGACCGTAAACCGAATAGGACTAGTAACAAGCGCTGCATTTTTTATGCTTAAGTAGTAAATACCCATGGCTAGGGTTACTTTGGAAAAGTTAAAAGCCACCCGGTCGGCAGGTTGTTCTAAGTAAGTCATGCCCTTTGCAACAATTACCCCATTTCTATCCCGTATAGTATACTCTATATCACCTTGGAGCAATTGATCAAAATAAAGCGTTGCGGTATGGCCATCCACTGGATTTGGATACATACGTAGCATTTCCAGATTTGCCTCAGGGGCCTGTTGTGCCTGACTAAAAATGGTTTGTACTTGGTTAGAATTACAACTTACCAAGGCTTGTCCTCCCAATCCGCTAGGAGTGGCCCCGCTAGAACCAATAAACACTTTATCTAGATAGGCTCCATTTTCACGGTACGTAAAAGAGAGCGTATTTGTACCAGCCATAAAGTTTACGGGGCTTGCTAACTGATCGGCCTGCAAGCGCACCCACTGATAATCATTGGAGTATTGGGGATTACTAAAACCTTGCCACCATTTGCGCCAAGGCCCCCCATTGGTTCTCACCCAAAAGGAATCATCGCTTGCATTGGGCGTTCTAACCCTAACCCAAACATGATAGTTGTCCGTAGTAGGAATATCAAATTGGAAGGTAATCCTGCGTTCGGCACTACCAAATACACTCATGTCGTCCCGATTTTGAAGGAAGCCCTGAGGTCCTTGATTATAAACCACCGAGCGGCCTTCACTCGCTCCGCTAGCGGTAACGATAGACCATTCAGAACCCACGGTGGCACATTCGGCTTCCAAATAAAAATCGGAAGGAGGGGCGGTGTTAGGCGTACACAGGTTAATCGTATTGATATTTGGATTGTCATTCGGATCAACATCCGAATCACTTACTAAGATTTTATCTAAGTAGGCTCCATTCTCCCGATAGGTGAATTCCAGGGTCTGGCTTCCAGCAGAATACGTAAGGGGGCTAGAAAGGTCTTCGGCCTGGAGTTGAACCCAGTAATATGCGCTAGCACTTCTTGGGTCATTGAGCCCTTGCCACCAATAACGCCAAGAACCTCCATTTTGACGCACCCAGAAGGAGTCATCTTGTTTGCTTGGAGTTTTGACCCGTACCCAGATATAGTAGTTTCCACTGGAAGGTAAATCAAAACTAAAGGTGACTCGTTTGTCAGAAGAACCAAAATTAGGATCATTCGGGTTTTGGATAAATCCCTGATTTCCTTGGTTATAAACAATTGCGTAGCCATTGTCTGCGTCCGCATCAGGAACTTTTGTCCAAGCACTTCCCACATTCGTGCATTCGGCCTCTAAATAAAATTGTCCGGCACTTGGGGCAGGGGGAGGTGGTGGGGCAGGAGGGTTGACCGGTTCATTACAAACATTGGCCGCCAAGGGTTCAGAATTATCTAGGGGGGCACTGGCATTGGAGCTAATGAATACTTGATCTAAGTATGTACCATTTTCCCGGTAGGTAAATTCTAGGGTGTTCATTCCTTTGCTAAAGTCCAGAGGACTATTGAGGCTGCCGGCTTGCATTTTTACCCATTTATAGTTTGAACTATAAGAAGGAACGTTAAAGTTACTGCCCCAAACTTGCCAAGCGCTACCATTTAAGCGAACCCAGAAGGAGTCGTCCTGACCGCTAGGAGCTTTTACCCGGGCCCAAACGTGATATTTACCCGTTTCCGGTACCATTACTTGAAAACTTACCACCTTATCGGGACTAGCAAAGCCCGGATCTGTGTCTCTTTGCTGAAATCCTTGTCCATTTCTCCGGTATACAATGGCTTGTCCTTGGGTAGCCCCAGCATCATTTACCGCTTCCCAGTTAAGCCCCAAATCTACTTGGGCACATTCGGCTTCTAAGTAAATGTCTTCTGGTGTGGCATAAAAAAGAATTTCCGTGGTAAACAAACGAGTGGCCGAGGTTTTAGGATTATCTACATTATACGCCGAAATTTTGAGCCGGTGCGGGGTATTGGGGTCTAAACTAGCCGGAGGTGTAAAGGTATTACTACCACTACTCAATAAGAAAGGTGGATGATTATCATTTACCAAAGCTATCGGCGCATCAAAACTTTTATCATTAAAATAATCCATTTCAAAGGTAAAACTCTGGATGCCAGCCGTATTGCCACTATTTAAGACGGCTTCCACGTTGAGCGTTTGACCCGGGCGGTAGGTAATGTAGTTTATCGTACCTCCTAAGTCTAAAACTTGGCGCTCGGTAGCCCCACCTTCTTGCTTGGTAAAATCAAAGCGGACGGGTAGTTTATTACGCTCAGCTTCGCTAATCAAAGACTGGTCTACCCGGATCAAAATCTCCGACTCAAAAGGTTCTAAGCTTAAACTACTGTTAGGCAAATAATAATTACCATCCAAATCGGTGTAGATATAATTGCCCAATGTGGAAGTTTTAGGAGTTTGTAAGGCATAATCAAAGAAGTAGAAATCTTCCATATCAAGCCATTCTACCTCCGCCTCCTTCAATGAGATATTGTCATAAAAAATCTTCCCATCAAATTCAGATTGATAAAAGGTGATTCCATCAATGATTTGCCCATCGCTGCTTACTTCAGAATTAAAAACCCATTCAAATTTCTCAGGAGATGTGCCCACCTGCATCATGGTAGAAGATTCTGACATCTTAAAAGGTTTTACTTCAACGGCCCTACTGTAATTATTGGGTATACTTTCGGCTTGTACGTCCAGGCTTAATATGTAATTTTTACCCGCCTCGATCTTCTTGTTATCCCGATAATCTAATATACTGACAAAACGCAGCTGAGAAGTTTGGACATTATTAGAAGACTTTTCGGTCTCGACGCTAACCGATTTGCCGCTTCCAAAATTTGACCTGGTCCGGGGGGCATCCAGATCTTTTCGTATCCATTCTAATGATCCGTTCCTAAAAATCCCGTCACTTTCTCGGTAAAACCAAGGATCGGCTCGCTCTTCAAAATCTGGGTTTTTGAAATACTCAACATTACCTACAGACAGCAAACGATAGGGCTTGTAGTGAATGGGAGCTTGTTTGGTGTTTTGATCAAAGTTGAAAAAGTTACTCCACTGCTCGAGAGAAAAACGCGTATTTACCAAATCGGTGGCGGTAGGATTGTACTGGATACGAAGTTCTTTCCCTTTATTAAATACATTACAATAATAGTTATTGTCAATAATGTGGTCACCCCGAATATTATTGGTTGTCCAATAGCCTCTAAATACATCTTGATCCAGGGTCTTGGCCACTAACTTATTTCCCGTGATGGTGCCTTTATCAAAAGGGTAGTGGGCTTTATTCGTTTGGTCGCCTTCTCGGAGTTCCATTTGATATAATCCACAATCGTAAACGAGATTGTTGAGAAAGGAAATATTCCGGGATGCGTGTAAGTGTATCCCACTTCCCTTCGTATTGGATATCGTATTTTTACTTACCTCAACATTTTGAGATTGGTAGTCTATATAAATCCCATTAATTTGAGGAGGCAAACCTGAAGGGACTCCAAATATTTTTTCAGGATTGGCATTGAGAATGATATTTTCAGAAATCACCTGATTATCCCCAGGAGGCGGACGGTCATTGGCATCAGCATAGCGAGGGGCATACCCGTATATTCCGGCCCCGTCGGTAAGTACCATACAAAAGTTCTGAATGAAATTCTTGCGACAAACGGTGTGTGTCCCTCCTATTTGGATTCCATTATACCCTATGGAGTCCAAGGTATTCAACTCCACCAAAGAATTAGGCATCTGCATAATCATCCCTATGTGCAAGGCTACTTCTTCTCCTAGCCCAGGGATCATGCCAATTTGACGGATTTCATTTTGGCGGATGAGCGAGTTGTTTCCTCCCGTTTGATTGAATAGGCCATTCCCCCCGGCATCTCGGATAACATTATTTTCAAAGACAAAGTCGACGGTATTGTTAGCATACACCCCTGTTCTACCAGTTTGCCGGATAACACAGTTTCTGACTTGAATATTGACTGGTTTGTTATTTGTCCTTGCTTGTTTGTCAATAAATAAGCCATAGCTATTACTTCCTTCGCAGACCACATTCTCAATCGTAATATTATTGTGACTTACTATTGAAATGATGTGATCTACACTAGCATACTGTACCGATAGGGTATTAGGGTTGTTTTTAGAGTAGAACTTTAATGTATTAGAGGTAAAAATCCATTCATTATCTTGGTCTAGGCATAAGGGATGGTTTTGAATAAAGAAGCCATGGTCTTCAATATCATCATAAGATAGCTCATCACTTATATTGATGGTACCATTCGATTGGCTATTGACAATTCTTCTTTCGTGTAGCCAAGTAGTCGTTCGGATCACGATTTCACCGCCTACAAAACGGTTGTTTACGGTCAATAGATCATTGGGAAGGTCAGGGTTGCTTCCATATTTCACTCTATTCTTATTCGACCCGCTTATCATCATAACGTAACCGTCATTGTCTCCTTCGCCGGGGTTGGGGAAGCGTGCTTTCCCATAAGCTTTCCCATTTACCACTAAGCGTTTGATATCGCTAGGAGTTATGGGCAAGCTTGCTTCCCAAACATTGCCGGGACAAGAATTTCCGCTAGGGTCATCACAGGTCCAAGTACTGATTTCCTGAAAACCGGTCAGAACCGGTCGGGGATTGGATGAACTCCCATACGCACCTACAGTAAGTTGTAAATCTACATTGGCATTGTTAAAGTCTAGGCTCCCATAAAAAGTGTCTCCTCGGCGAAAAAGTAGGCGGTCCCCATTTTTTAAATAGGGCATAATGGCCTGGGCTTTAGCTAAGGACTTAAAAGGGCGGCTCTGATTGTTGGCTGCTTCACTCATTGTACGGCTATCACTTCCATTAATGCTGAAGTAATACGTATTTTGGGCTTGAGCATACCCGCTACATAGTATTAGGCAAATGATCAATAAATGTCTTAACATCATAATTGGTTTAATCTGGTATTTGATGCATAGCAAAGCCTGTGGCTTTGAATAAATTGTTGAATACGGGATAAATTTTATCTTATGCTGTTTGACTAGGTCTATTTTTAATAAAGGCACAATAGACTGTTAGGGGCTTGCCCGCAAAGGAGTATACTTCCTAAAAAGTTCAATCCTGCCTGCGGGCCGGGCTAGGCTGCCGAGCCGGCCGGCCCACCACCAGCGGGGGTCTCGGCCCTACGGGCGCCTATCCCTAAGCCAAAATCCAAGGCTTAAAAATATTCCTGTTTCTACCCTGGGTACTTATTACCTAAGATTGAAATGCTCCAAAAAAAACTATAAAAAGAATTTGGCTAACGAGGCTGGCTTAACAAGCGTAGTATCTTTTGCTAAGATGTTTTTAAATAATGCTGATTTAGGCTTAAACAATAGCCATGAATAAAATACACCGGGGCATCACTTCTTATAAATAGTTGAAGCAAGCGGGCAATGAAAATATAAAGCTATTATGTTTTTTGTTTCAGAATTATGTGAAAAACAAATTACTTTGTTTAAAGAATGCACCTATTGAAACTCAGTTATTAAGCGTGTTTTGTAAGGATTTGGCGATGTTGATCAGTATGTTAGCCTTAAAGAGAATAGAATGTTTAAGAGAGATATCCTTACGAGCGCGTAAACCTAGAAAAAATTAAGCGTTTTCCTAAATTTTTCTACTATTATTTCTACGAGCTTACATTACATAACGGTATTTTTAAAGTAGAGTTTCTTTTTATTCAATTTGGCTGAGGGATAGAGCGGCCTGTTTGAGCCCGCCGCTGGTTTGTGCGGGGGCCGGCGAGTAGCGAAAGCCCGACCCCACGCAGCATTTAGGCCCTTTTTATACCGCATTTTCCTGGCGTGGGGGCAGCCCCTTATGATACTTAGGCTATTTTTTTTAATTAAAAAAAAAGAAATTTTGTCTGGATTGCCCCGACTCGTTTACAAGCTCCAGGCGGGATCAAGCGCATCGGCTATGCGTCGGTCGTTGGCTAAACGGGGCACCTTATTTTGCCCTCCCAACTTTCCAATAGATTTCATATACTGCTCGAAAGCATCGGCCTTGAGTGGTTTTAAGACTAAAGTGCGCAAGATCTTTCCCTGTATCAAGTCATCATAATAGGTATTTAAGGAGCAAAGAGCGGTATCCAAATCTAGGGCAAATGTATCGGGGTCTTGGGGAGGGTTTTCAAAGGCAATGAGCCATTCGTGGTAGGGCAAGCCCGTGGAAGGATTGACCTGAGGGGCTACGCTAAACTCCCTAATCAAGACTTCGGGGTGCTTACCTTGGACTATTTGCATGGCTTTTTCTACTTCCTCACCTATGACGTGCTCCCCAAAGGCAGAAATGAAATGTTTGATCCGGCCCGTGACTACTAGGCGATAGGGGTTGAGGGAAATAAACTTAACGGTATCTCCGATGGAGTAGCCCCAGAGTCCGGCATTCGAGTTTAAGATGAGGGCATAGTTTTTATTCAATTCTACTTCGCCCAAACTTAAGCGCCGGGGATTTTCGGAAAAATACTCCTCGCTCGGAATAAATTCGTAAAATATGCCGCTATGCGCCAGGAGTAACAAACCTGGTTCACTTTGGGAGTCTTGGTAGGCAATGAAGCCCTCAGAGGCGGGGTAGGTCTCAATGGAGTCTATTTCTTGGCCAATACTTTCGTACAGTTTTTGCCTATAGGGCTCAAAATTGACCCCTCCGTAAACAAATAAGCTAAACTGGGGGAAGACTTCTCTAATTTTTTTGCCGGTGCGCACTTGGATCCTATCAAAATACATTTGCACCCAGGGGGGGATACCCGAAATCAAGGACATAGGCTCCTGGATGGTTTCGTCGATAATTTTCTCTAATTTTTCTTCCCAATCTTCTAGGCAGTTGGTTTGGTAGGAGGGCATTTGATTAGACCTTAAGTAGGCGGGCACGTGATGATTTACCATGCCCGAGAGCCGTCCGGTCAGGATTTTGGCTGGTCCGGTTTGGCTTAGAACGGGGCTGCCTGAAAGAAAGATGAGTTTTTTATCCAAAAATTCAGCTTTACCTGTTTCGTGGACGTAGGCGAGCAGAGCATTTCGGGCCGAATTGATGTGATTGGGAAGGGATTCCCGGGTAATAGGAATAAATTTAACGCCAGAGGTGGTTCCCGAGGTTTTGGCAAAGTACTGGGGCAGCCCTGGCCACAATACATTTTTTTCTCCTTTGACCACCCGTTCTACATAGGGTTTTAGGCCTTCATAGTCTTTAATAGGTACACGTTCTTGAAAATCCGCGTAGTTTTGGATATTACTGAAATCATGATCTTGCCCAAAGGCTGTTTTTTGGGCCCTCCGGACCAGCTTCTTGAGAAGTTTTTCCTGATATTGAGGAGCTGCCTCTATCCATTTCTGATTTTGAAGCGCAATATAACGGGCTAAAGGCTTACTTAAGCTTGATCTAAGAGCCATACTACAAATAGTTTAAGAAAATATGAGGGCGAAAATAAGGTAGATTCGGGAAAAACCTTTTCTCAACCTTTGGCATTAGGTCAATCCTGAGGAAGTTCCATCACATAATGGCGAATGCCTGCCTCAACAAATTCATTTCCTACTTTAACGAAATCAAAACGTTCGTACAGGCTAAGGGCTTGGATTTGAGCGTGTAGATATAATTTAGGTGTTTGCGGGGCATTTTCTTTAATATGTCTCAATACTTCAGACACCAATTGGGAACCAATACCCTGCTTACGATAGGCAGGCAAAACGGCAAAACGCTCGAGTTTAATACCTTTTTGGGTATAACGCCAACGAGCAGTACCACAAGGGCTAAGGCTAGCTTTGTCCCAAGCTAAGAAATGATGGGATTCTTCATCCAGGCCATCATATTCTTCCTCGGGGGGGACTCCTTGCTCCTCTACAAAGACTATCTTACGTATTTCATACACGTGGGCCATATCCTTTTGCGGGTTTGCCGGCTTTACTAATACCATGGGATATTGTATTTTTGAGTATTCCGTTGTATATTTTAATAAATCTTAGCTACTAGGGCTTTGAGCTTGAAGATGGAAATTAACCCAGATGAAGTAATGAACTCAAAGCCGGTGAATCTCAAAAAAGATGTTCAATCCTCATGGGGTATATCTTGCTATACGAGGTATACGTGTGCCCTTCTCTTTTTTGAAACTCCCTCTTAAAACTAAGGTTAAGAGTATTTGATACGTCAACCAAAATAAAACAAAATTGAAAATTAAGCTTAAAATTCTTTTTTTCCTCGCTTCGTATGGCTTCATAGGGACGGCATTTGCGCAATTGGAAGTCTCTGAAAGGTTGCAATATTTGAATTCGGATGAGTTAGAAGCACAATATGAGATGGTCAACCGATTAGAGAAAGGGCTTTTACTACTGAAGATACCCAAGCCTTATAATAAGGATGATCCAAAAGAAATAGAAGTTGAGTATTTGGACAAAAACCTAAAAAAAACTCGGAAGGAAGTCGTTAAAATTCCTTATCGCTTTATCCGAGAGCACGTTCCCTACTACAATCCGGATGAGGATCAGTTTTTATACTGGTATCATCAGGAAGAGTCTTACTCCGACATTCAGTTGTGGCGCTACGACATTGAAAAAGGGATAGCGGAGTCCTATAAGATTAAGTCGCCAGTGAAGATGGATGTGGAGGATTTTATTACTTTGGGTGATCGTTTATTTGTCTTAGGGGAGTTTAATGGAAAGCCAGTGGTGTATTACTATAGTTTTGTTGAAAACCGTTCTCAAGTTATTTCGGTATATCAGGATAAGAATGATGAGATTGTTTTCACCCAAAGTGATGCCCAAGGACAGCAATTGTTTTTTACGCTTTATAATCCGGGCCGTCAAAACTGTCGCTTAATCTTGAAGCCCTTTTCTAATTTGATTGGTTCCTTGGATGTAATCCGGATACCCGGGAGGCGAGAGAAGACTCCAAGAAGTTCCATGGTGTTTTCCTCGGATGGGTCTGGGGACCGTACCTTATTGGGAACATACTCAGAAGAGTGCTCAAGAAATATTCAAGGCTTTTTTGTGTCAAATTTTGATGATAAGGAGGAATTGGATACAAAATACTATCCGTTCATTGAGTTGACTAACTTTTTTAATTATCAGCCGGAAAAGCGGGCCGAGCGCATGCGGGAGAAGGTTCATGATAAATTAGATCAAGGCAAAGACTACAATCTGACCCGAAAATTTATCTTACACGACCAGCTCTACCCATTACATAAAGACCAAGTATGGGTTGTTGAAGGCTACTATTCGGTCAGCCAAGCCCGAACGGCCAATAACCTAAATAATAGCTATTTAGGGTATAACAACTTTCGGGGGTTTAATTACTACCGCCCTTATTATCGTAACTGGGGTTTCAATTCCTTAAACACTAGACCTCCCTTGAGTCATGAATACCGTTATGCGGTGGTATTAGGTTTTGACCAGGATGGGCGCCTCCAATGGGATAATGTGATGAAGATAGAGAATGTTGAAAATGATGAATTGATCCCGATTACTCAATTGGCTACGTATGGAGATAGTTTGGTTATGGCTTATCGTAAAGAGGAAGCTCTATACTCGAAATTAATGTATCGGTACAATACCATTCGCAAAGAAAAAGAACAGGACATCGAGGAGATTTTAGAGCCATACGAAGTGAACAATATCATATGGGGCGAATTGGAGCAGTGGTATGACAATCATTACCTCTATCTGGGAGAGCAAAGGGTAAAAAATGACTCCGGATCGAAGCGGGTTTTTGCCATCACGAAACTTAGTTATGTCCCCCAAGAGGAGGAAGAACCTGAAGCAGTCAAGACAAAAAAGAAACAAGCCCCAGATGACCAAAAATAGTTGATAAACTTTTTGCAGTAAAAAAAACAATTCCTATCTTTGTATCCCGGTTCGCCGGAATGGCATAAGCGAGAGTAGCTCAGCTGGTAGAGCGCGACCTTGCCAAGGTCGAGGTCGCGGGTTCGAACCCCGTCTCTCGCTCTTTTTTTGAAGTCTTAAGGACCTGCCGGGATGGTGGAATTGGTAGACACGCAAGACTTAAAATCTTGTGACCTTTTTGGTCGTGTGGGTTCAAGTCCCACTCCTGGTACTAATTTATCTCTTTTCTTTCACCCCTCCTTTTTTTTCATGTTTATTTCCTAACTTCCTGAAAATAAGACTACGTTTTTATTTTCAGTTATGAAGATTATCTTTAGTACACAAAAGTACCAGTATCTTCAAGATAAGGTACGAGAAATGGGTGACTTGATTGAGGGAAGAGTATTGGTAAAGACTTTCCCCGACGGAGAACGTTATCAAAGAATTCTAACCGATGTAGACGGAAAAGCTGTCGTACTAATTGGAGGTACGGTAAGCGATGCTGATACCTTGGAGCTATATGACTTAGCCTGTGCCATTGAGCAATACGGAGCCCACTCTTTGATAATTGTAATTCCTTATTTTGGCTATTCTACCATGGAACGGGCCGTCCAAAGCGGAGAAGTTGTAACGGCCAAAACCCGGGCCCGATTGCTGTCTTCCATCCCCCAGGCTGGCCGGGGAAATCATATTATATTATTTGACCTACATACGGAGGGCATACCATTTTACTTTGAAGGCAACATCCGTCCGGTACATCTATACTGTAAGGAGATTGTCTTAGAAGCCGCTCGCGATTTAGGAGGAGAAAGTTTTATCCTGGCTTGTACCGATGCCGGAAGAGCAAAATGGGTGGAGTCACTAGCCAATGACTTGGGGGTGGATGCCGCTTTTGTATTTAAAAGAAGAATTAGTGGAGAAAGTACAGCCATCACGGGTATTAATGCGGATGTAGCCGGGCGAAAAGTTATCATTTATGACGATATGATCCGAACGGGAGGCTCTTTGATTAAAGCAGCTCAGGCTTACAAAGATGCAGGTGCCACAGAAATTTATGCGATAACTACCCACGGGATCTTTGTAAACAATTGTCTGGAACGAATACGGCAATCAGGGCTTTTTCAAAAAGTGGTAAGCACCGATACGCATTATAACGCTACGCAATACGAAAAGGATGATATGTTGGAACTCCGCTCCATAAGTAGTTTGATCTTAAAAAAGATCAATGAACTTTAAGTCTGCAAGGTCTATACGCCCAGGGGAGATGTGGAGGGTAATAAATTATATGGAATATACTATTTAAAGTAAAATCAAGCGCATATCGTCGGTAAACGCTTGCCCTTTTTCCAGTACTTCTTGATCGCCGTTTTGGAATACCCGCGAACGGACAAGATTTTATCTTTTAGCGATACATACTCACGGAGAAAACTAAAATCTCCAACAAAAAAAATCTTAACTCTAACGTGAGTTAAAGGCTTAAGCCCCTGATTTACAGATTTTTAAACAAAAAATC
>CAWUIO010000117.1:0-19629 GCA_963922455.1 uncultured Microscillaceae bacterium | reverse complement strand
GCTCGTAAGGGCCCAGCAGGGAAAGGCAGCGAGTAGCGAAAGCCCGACCTGAGCCCAGGCACATATTTTCATTTGGGGAAGGATGGCCATATGGGCGAGGGGCAGCCCCAAGTAGCTTGGCCAATAAGAATGGCAGCCGGTCTAACCTTCCGGCTGCCTGTTGATTTTGATAGGAATCGAACCTACAACATTCTGCGTGACAGGCAGACGTTCTTCCAGTTGAACTACAAAATCGAGCTGCTTGCGCAGGAACCTCTTCAACACCCGGACTTGAAGGCTACTTCCCATGTCACCCTTGCTCTGCCACTGAGCTACACCCCAATTTATGTTTTTTGAGTTTTGGTTGGGGTGCGCGGAATCGAACCACGGCACTAGGCATTACCGCCTCCCGCCCGTATGCGGAAAATTATGAAAGCTTAGTCTACGGAGCGAAAGACTGAAGCTACGCATCCCTAAACGTCCGGCAAGGACGCCCGGGTTGGAACAATACATCTAAATCTAAGGCTGTCTCCGTATGGCTCTTATACGGATATAATTGGAGTTAGGTATGTATAATGCCGCTCGAATTGCCTAATTTTGCTATTTAAATTACCACAAATACGCCGCTATGAAACCCAAACGCCGCATTGCAAAGACTCGAAAAACGGCTTCAAACGCCCAAAAAGGTGACAAACCCCGCACGGAGCGCCCTTTTTCCTCGGCTTCCAAACCCAGTAAGCCCCCCCGCAAATTTAAATCTTCTTCCCGTTTCAAAAAATCGGACTCCTCGAGCCGTACTGAGAAAAGGCCCGCCTACGATTTTAAAAAAATGGAAAAAATCCGGCAAAAAAAAGGCCCGGAAGATCCTCGTGTTCGCTTAAATAAATACATTGCCGATGCTGGAGTCTGCTCGCGCCGGGAGGCCGATAAACTCATTCAAGAAGGACTCATTAAAGTAAACGGTGAAGTGGTCACGACCATGGGCTATAAGGTAGAACCGAACGATGTGGTGCATTATGGCAAAAGGAAATTGAGCCGACAAAAATACGTATACGTTTTATTAAACAAGCCTAAGGACACCATCACCACCACCGATGACCCCGAAGGTCGCAAAACGGTACTTGACCTGGTGAGTGCCGCCGCCCAGGAGAGGATTTATCCGGTTGGAAGACTGGACCGCGACACCACCGGGCTCCTTTTATTGACCAACGATGGAGAGCTTAGCCAAAAGCTCGCCCACCCTTCTTTTGAGATTCCGAAGATTTATCAAGTGGACCTTGACCGCCCCTTGACTCGGGAAGATTATGAGCAATTGGTTCAGGGCCTTACCTTAGAAGACGGAGTGGCCCAACTGGATGAAATATTTTTACTCAACAAGGAGAAGACTTCGGTTGGCTTGAAGATTCACTTAGGACGAAACCGGATTATTCGGCGGATTTTTGAGACCTTGGGCTACCAGGTCTACAAGCTAGACCGGACTATGTACGCCGAGCTCACCAAAAAAGATCTTAAACGGGGCCGCTGGCGCTATCTCACCGAAAAAGAGGTAATCCGTCTTAAATATTTTTTGTAGTTTTAGTGTTATATACCTAAGAGATGTCCGTCCCAGCTCCAAGGCAGCTATTGTACGGCATTTCTCGTCATGCTATTAACCGTTTATCCTAAGACCAATACGGGCTACTTAATTGAAGTTTCAACCCGAATTCTTTTCTGCAATCATGATCAAACCCTCATTCTTAAACACCGGAATATTCTTATTTATGCTGGTCTTTTTAAGCCAGTGTATGACACCTTTTAAAAGGGGAAAGAACAGCTACGACCGTGACGAATTTGAGTCGGCGGTGGGGCACTTTCAGGAATCACTACCCAAGGCCAAAAATAAGGCCTTGGTTAATAAATACATTGCCGAGTCGTATCGTAAGTCTAATCGTATGTCGGAAGCCACCCCCTTTTATGAAGCGGCCCTGCAAGGTAACACCAATGACGACGATGTGCGCTTTTACTATGCTTATGCCTTAAAAGCCCAAGGGAATTACGAAAAGGCCCGGGAGCGTTTTGAACTCTATGCGAATACGAGTAGTGACCGCGATCGGGTACGCTTGGCCCGCAAGGAGGTAGAAAGCTTTGGTGAAATCCAGGAGCTTCTTGAGAAAAAAACCTTTTTTGATGTAGAAAGCTGCCCAGGCATCAATACCTCGGCCGAAGAATTTGCCCCCGTAGTACATGATGGGCAATTATTATTTACCAGTACCCGAAAGAATGGAACTTACCCCGGTGATGGGCTCAACTTTTCGGGCATCTACGTCTACGAATTCAAGAATAAAGACAATTGCCAAGGCTCTCATCGTTTGTATGATCCGGTCATTAACCTCAGTGGGGCCAATGAAGGGATTCCGGCTTTCTCTAAAGATGGGAGCTTTATGATTTTTGCCCGAAGCAGCACCGGAGAAAAAGGCGAAGCCGACGATGTGCATTTATACATCACCCGGCAGTCGGAAGCTGGTTGGTCCGAACCGGAGATACTTCCCTACCCGATAAATATCAGTAAAAAACTTTACGAAGAAGGCGAAATTCCCGAGCTACGAGGAAGCCGGGAAGATGCTTGGACGTCTTGCCCCTCCATCACTCCCGATGGGAAGCGCTTGTATTTTGCTTCCGACCGGGCCGGCGGATACGGGGGAATTGATATCTGGCGGGCTGAAATTAGAGGCACCCGGATTACCGGTATCCGCAATTTGGGGCCGACAGTCAATACCCCGGGCGATGAGTTATTCCCCGTGGTCTCGGAAGAAGGAAAGCTTTACTTTGCTTCTAATGGCCATACGGGCATTGGCGGTTTAGATCTTTTTGAAGCCAAACGTAAAGATGGAAAAACGACTATCGTCAACTTAGGAAAGCCCATCAATTCTCAAAAAGATGACTTTGCGATGGTCTTTGAGACCGACTCTACTGGTTATTTCAGCTCCAATCGAGAAGGGGGATCGGGAGGGGATGATATTTATAAATTTTTTGACCGCACGCCCCAAAATAAGATTGTCAACCTGTTCTTGGAAATTACGGTGGTGGGATATGATCCGGTTGACTCCACTACCTCTCCTTTGCCCAATGCCAACCTAGATATTTATTTAGGCGATGAGCTCAACCGAGGAGATAAAATACATACCTATCAGGCCGACAAAAATGGAAAGATTGCCGCTTTTCCGGTCGATGCCCGTACCGATTACCTCTTCATTGGGAATGCTGGGTATGATTACCTCGTGGAGGAAACCGAATATACCACCCACGGTAAAGAGCCCGATTATGAAGAAATTACCGAGCCTGTTACCAATATCACCCTAAAAACGGAGGTGATCCTTGAGAAAAAGGTAATTAACTATGTCAAGGAGATTGAGATCAACTTCGACTTCAATAAATTTAACATCCGCCCCGACGCGGCCAAAATCCTAGATAAGTTTGTGAAATTCTTACAGGATAACCCCGACCTGATTGTAGAAATGGGATCCCATACCGATGCTGTGGGTACCGAATACAATAACTTAATCCTTTCTAAAAACCGGGCTAATTCTACGGTAGAATATCTCGTATCGAAGGGTATTGACCCCAGCCGTTTGCAAGCCAAAGGTTATGGAGAGACTCAGTTAAAGATCCCAACTCAAGATCCCGAAGAGCGGAACCGCCGTACCGAAGCCAAGATTTTAAGAATTGATGAATCTCGTAGAAGATAATACCTGAAGCCTCAGGATAATCAGTTCAGGCCTTGGGGCCTGAACTTTTTTTATTTGTACCTTTGCCCAAAAGCCCTATGCGCTACCACGAACGCGGAGTCTCTTCCTCCAAAGAAGAAGTCCACCAGGCCATTGCCCAACTAGATAAAGGGCTCTTTCCGCAGGCCTTTTGTAAAATATTGCCCGATTTTATGGGGCAGGACCCGGAATACTGTTGCCTTATGCACGCCGACGGGGCCGGGACCAAGTCCTCCCTGGCCTACCTCTACTGGCGGGAAACCGGCGATTTGAACGTCTGGAAGGGCATCAGTCAGGACTCGATTGTGATGAATTTGGACGATCTTCTCTGTGTGGGCGTGAGCAATCATATCCTACTCTCCTCCACCATCGGGCGAAATAAAAACCTCATTCCGGGAGAGGTATTGAGTGCCCTTATCCAGGGGACTGAAGAATTTATTGAGCAAATGCGCGCCTTTGGCATTGATATTTACAATACAGGAGGGGAAACTGCCGACGTGGGCGACTTGGTACGTACCGTGGTTATAGACCATTGCACCAGTGCCCGCTTAAAACGGAGCGAGGTGATTGACAATGCCCGCATCCAGGCCGGAGATGTAATCTTGGGGCTTGCTTCCTATGGGCAAAGCAGCTACGAAACCACCTATAATGGCGGGATGGGCAGCAATGGGCTCACTTCGGCCCGGCACGATGTTTTCCATCACTCCCTGGCCGAAAAGTATTCTGAAAGCTTCGATCCGGCCGTCCCGAGGGACTTGGTCTATTCGGGATCGTATCAGCTTACTGATCCGGTTCCCGAGCGTTTTTGCCAGAGCGATCCGGCATTAGCCCAAAACTTCCTAACGATGGGGCAGTTGGTCCTTTCCCCTACCCGGACGTACGCCCCCCTAATCAAACCCGTACTGGATAGCTTCCGATCGAAGATCCACGGGATGATTCATTGCAGTGGGGGAGGGCAGACCAAGGTTCTTAAGTTTGTGGATAAGCTGCATATCATAAAAGACCGGCTTTTCCCTACGCCTCCCCTCTTCCAAGCCATTCAAGAAGAGAGCCAGACCGAATGGAAAGAGATGTACCAGGTATTCAATATGGGCCACCGCCTCGAGCTCTACACCGACCTCAAAACCGCCGAAGCCATCCTGCCCATGGCAAAAGAGCTTGGTATTGGGGCTCAAATAATCGGCACTGTAGAAGCTGCCGACAAATCACAGTTGACGATTCAGTCAGAACACGGTACGTTTATTTATCTAGATGCTTAAATGATGAGGGTGCCGCCGGGGTTGGGCTTTCGCTACTCGCCGGCCCTCGCGCCGTTTGGGAGGTGCCGACTTAGCCAAAATTAGACTAGGGTATACCTTTGGCTTAGGGATAGAGCGGCATGTTTGAGCTCGTGTAGGCCTGGCGGGGAAAGGCAGCGAGTAGCGAAAGCCCGGCCCGCGCGGAAACGAAGGTTTAGCTTTGCCCTAAACTATCTAAGCGCGGGAAAGCCCCTGATGGTCTGAGAAACTGTTTACGTTTATTTTTTGGCTATTGCTTTCTTACCAAGGCCGATAGCAAAAAGAAAGCATGTCTATCTCCAGCATCTCGTATTTCATATTCTAAAGGATTGGCCGAGGTAAGGGCGGCTTGGACCATCCCAATACCGGCGCCCCGGCTTTCTTCACTGCCTGGAGAATTACGCAATTTGCGTTTGTATTCTCGTAGCCTTTCCCGATCGAGGGAGTTGACGATTTCGCATTTTTCTGAAAGCGGCTCCACCGCATTTTTGAAGACCAGGTTTCCGGTCACGACTTTATAGGCATCCCCCATGTCTAGGATCACCAGGGTTCCGACCCGGTCATTATTGCCAAAATGGTTCATTTCTTTGGAATAGAAGAGAACGTTTTGGGCCAGCTCCATGAAGATAGCAAAGACTTTTTTGCCAGCTTTGGGATACTCCTGAATCTTTTTCCGAATATCTCGACTAAACTCTGACAATAAGATATCGGTTAAGGGGCCTTTGTACGAGAGAATGATATCGGCATTGTTGATATGAGCGTGATACTCATAAAAATTAAATTCTTTGTGGGGTGTATTATGCAAGCCGAAGGGTTCTTGGGGTTGGGCCGTACTTTGTTCAAGGATTTTTTGGGAGAGTTTGATTCCCATTAAGGTGATGTCATCACGGGGGGGAGTATTTTCACTAAAATCTTTTAATGCATTCTCAAATAGTTCTTTTTGCTTGACGAAGTTTTGGCTATGGTGCTCGATCATCAATTGCTTGAGGCGCTTATCGCCAAATCGTTTTCGTTTCCGGTTGGGCATATCGATGTAGCCATCGGTCGTCAAGTAGAGGGTGTCTTGCGGATTTAAGAATACTTCCTGAGAGGTAAAATTTTTGACCGCCTCTTTTTGGTAGCCGCCAATACCTAAGCGGTCACCTTTGAGTAAGAAGAGTTCTTGGTTTTGAATATAGTAAAGTGAACTCTTAGCCCCACTAAACTGAACTTTGATCGTACCATTGCCGGCATTTTCGAAGCGGCAAAGGGCGAGGTCCATCCCATCGGTATTGCTACCGTCTTCTTGTTTTAAGGATTTTCGTACTTCTTGGTGGAGCTGGCTCAAGGCTTGATTGGTCTCCAAAATACGCTGTCGGGAAATAATTTCGTCTAGCATAGAGTGGCCAATAAGCGACATAAATGCTCCGGGAACCCCATGCCCTGTACAGTCTACTACGGCCACATAACAGTAATGATCTACCTGAGAAAACCAGTAAAAATCACCGCTCACAATGTCTTTGGGGCGATAAATCACAAAAAAATCATCAAACACCTCGTTGAACTCAGCGTTTGAGGGAAGTATGGCTTGTTGAATCCTTTCTGCATACACGATGCTGTCGGTTATTGCCTTGTTTTTGGTTGCTATTTTTTTGTAGGTCTTTTCCAGGACCGACTTTTGGGCCTCAAGGCGATAGTTTTGGGCTTGTACGGCTTTTTGGCTCTCTCGCATGGCTTCTTGGGTAGCTTCCAGCTCCTCCATATTTTGCCTTAATTCTTCTTCGCTACTTAAAAGCTCTTCATTTTTTTCTTGTATGGCTAGGCTGGCCTTTCTCAAATCCTTGGCCTTGGAGCGGCTGTATAGGTAGCTGGAAATCATTAATGCCAGTAATAGAAGTACCAATACGAGCACTATATAAAAAAATCTTTTCTGATTAGCGGCTTCGCGAAGCTGTTGTGCCTTGAGCTTTTGATCTTTCCGGGAAGCTTCCAGGGCTTTCTGGTTTTTTTCGTTTTCAATTTTTTGCTTTTCCGCCAGGAGTTGGCTCTGCCGGGCCTCGAGGGCAATAGAATCGGCCTGTCGTTTTTGGCGCTCACTCCGCGCTTTTTGTTCGGCCAGGAGGAGCATTTGCTCCACCCTTTGTTTTTCGAGCTCTTGATTTTTGAATTGTGTATTTTTGAGTTCTTGGTTTCGTTTAAGCAAGGCCAACTCTTTTTCTTTGATTTTTAAACCTTGCTCCTGCTTTTGGCGCTCGAGTTCCGACTGACGGAGGGCTGAGGCTTGTCTTTCTCTTTCGGCTAGGAGGGTATTTAATTCGTTTTCTTCTTGTTCCATCTGAATTTGCTTCTCCAATAATTCTTGCTGGGCCGACTGCTGTTTTTCTACTTGTTTCTCGCGAATTTGTTGCAGCAAACGGGCATAATATTGAGACTCCCGGTAGTCTTCCTGTGCTTGGTAAGCATCTGCCAAAATGAGATAGCTATGACTGAGCACGTCCTCATCATTCCGAGGTTCGGCAATATCTATGGCCTTTTTGGCCTCCATGATAGCATTTTGATTTTCTCCTTGTAGGTATTGATTGGCAGCCAGGTAATTATACATTTGGGCCTCCCGGTGAGGGTCTCCTCGCTTTTGCCATATGGCTAAGGCCTCTTGAAAAGAACTTTGGGCGGCTGGATAATTGGCCAAATAGGTATAACTCACCCCTTGATTGGTCAATAAGGTGGCTTTTTGGGGCAGGTCTTGGGTAGCGTTAAAATCCTGGCTAATCAGGAGCGCTTCTTGGTAGGCATTGAGCGACTTATCATTTTCTCCCAGTTGGCGATATAAAAACCCCAGATTATTATAGGTTTGGCTTAGGCGGGACGGGTTTTGCTGCGCCTGGTCTATTGTAAGTATTTCTTGATTATACCGAATGGCTTCTTCGTAATTTTGGATCTTCCTGTTGACTCTTACCAAGGATAGCAAAATATTTCGGTTTTGATCGACTTTCTTATTTTCCTGATAATAGGCCTTAATTTCTTTGTAAGCCTCTTGGGCCTCCGTGTATTTTTTATCCAGTTCATAACATCGGCCTACTTGCTCGAGCGTACGGTAATACCGCTCAGACTGGCTGGCATCTTTTTCTAGATTGGCCGCTTGTTGAAAATAAGTAGCGGCTTTGGTATACCCTTGCTTAGCCTGATAAAAGGCCCCTATTTTCTTAAGGGTTATTATTTTATTCTGGGTAGCTTGGGGCTTTTTGAGTTGCTCCAGTAACTCGAGTAAGTCTTGTGCGTGGAGACTCCCGGGAGAAACCATACACAAATAAAAAATTAAGAGAGCAAAGAGGCTGACTTTGCTCAAAATAGCATGTTTCATCTTCACACAGACTAGGTTAAAATTCATAGGTAAAGCCTCCCGTAAAGGTACGGCCCACCCGATCAGTGAAATAGTACTCATAGGTCTTCATGCCAAGCAGGTTTCGCATGTTCCCATACAACTTCAATCCTTTGAAAGGCCGGAAAGTGGTTACCAAGTTTAGTAAAAGTTTGCCTTCAATTTCGGCATAGTTGATTTCCCTTCCGATGGAGGAATCAGAAAAATGATTGAGGCGGTGATCTGTAAAATAATATCCGTTAAGATTAAGTTGCCAATATTTACCTAGGCCATAATGAATATAAAAGCCTCCGTGTAACCTAGGGGCCCCTCGGTAATCGCTAATATCGGATTGGGTAAGGTAATTTTGGGTCTCATTTAAACTAGGGGACGTATAATATGGAGAATAATTATTAACTCGGGTAGTTTGAATAGAACCATAAGCCCGTATCTGTAAGTTACGAACTGGGGTATAATTGAAGCTGAAATTTAAGCCTTTCTGGATGGCCACGACATCCAGATCTGTTTGGCGAATGGTGGGTATTACAAATAGCCGGGCCTGTCCTTGGTAGAAGGCCGTATCAAAGTTCACTTCAGAAATGCCTGCTTGAAAGTTTTTAGCATCCGCCCAAAAAAGTTCTAGATCGATGAATAGTTTCTCATTGGGCCGAAAGCGGTAGCCCAACTCCACATTGTTAGATACTACCAATTTAGTGCCCCGCCCCCCTAGGCCCAAACCGACAGTTGCTGCGCCCGGAGAGGGGTCATCTAGCTCTACCGCACTCCGAAAACTGGCAAACACATCCAAAAGAGAGCTTCCTCGGTTGGCTCTTGAGTATACCACCCGTAAAAGGTGCTTATCTACCATGTTATAATTGACGCCCAACTGGTAGGATAAATAATCATCCTTGGGGATACTAAAGTGCTCAAACCGAAAGGCCCCAATTACTCTAAAATTCCTCCAAGTAAAATCGGTTTGGATCGAGGCGGCAATGTTATTGATATGTTTTCGGCCATTTAATAGGCCGGATGCGACGGTCGAGTCATCTGAAACCACATACTTGCGGTCATCGCCAACGGCATCTCGGTAAGTTATCCCGGGTTTTACTTGAAACGAGCCCCACTCAAAGTTGTACTCAGCCCTCAGGTCTAATACATCTATGTCATATTGTAATCCTTGTACATTGGCTCCGGGTTCTTGCGTTCCCCTGAGATAGGCTAACTGAAACACTCCTTGTTTGTACTGATTTCGGCTATTTACATACCATGTTTCAGAACTTAAGGTGGAGTGCGGGGTGAAAAAGTTATCGGGAAAAGGTTTTACTGTAAGCGAATTTTCATATCCGACTGACAAGTCAAAAAGCACATCGTTCTGGGGTTTATATTGGAAATAGGCATTTACAGCATAGCGTTCAAGCGATTTTTCCAGGCTTGGGAAGGATTCGGCATAATCTAGGGTATCGCCAGTCCGCCAACTAATCAGGTTTTCCGAATCATTGACATATCTTTGTTGAGAAATGTCATAAAGGTCTCTTGTAAAACGATTACGTCGGGCCATGTTTCCCGACACAATGAATTGGGCCTTAGAATTCCAAGCGTAACCCGTTGCCATGCTAAGCCGGGCCGTATTGTTATTGCCCATTTCTAGGTTCCCGTAATTTATCCGCCCCTCCTTCTTCATCCGGCGGGTGATAAAATGAATAACCCCGGTCACGGCATTTGGCCCATAGAGGGCCGAGGCTGGCCCCCGAACCAACTCAATACGATCGATATCGATAATATCGATAGGAAGGGTTTCCCAAAAAACCCCACCCGAAAAATAATTAAAAACCGGTCTATAATCGATTAGTATCAGGGCGTTGGTGCTCTCTTTGGCATAAAAGTCTGAGCCGGGAGGAAGGTCGTTAAACCCCCTAAGGGTAATATGGTAGGTTCCATTACTTACTTCGCGCACCAATACCCCAGGCAATAAGCGCAAGGCTTCCGAAATACTTAAACACCCGGCATTTTGAATTTCTTCCCGGGTAATCACGGTGGCCGAGACCGGGGCCTCGAATATACTTTCGGCTTGTTTGGAAGCACTCTCAATGTAGGTTCCTGACCGGGTACGGGGAGGAAGTTTTAAGAGCTCGCTAACCGATGACTCAAAAAGGGTATCAGCTGAGGTCTGGGCGTAGATAGGGCCCCCAAACATGCATAAAAAAAATAGTAGAAAAAGTTGAAGTCGCATCTTGATCATATTGCAGTATGGGCAAAGATTCAACCGTTTCAAACTAATCGAAAACCGAAGGGCTTAGGAATGGTACATCCGAGAGATAAGGGGATATATCATTGAAATTGGCTTAGAACGAATAGATTTGCATTGACCAGTATCCAGGCTGGGTATTCCTTCCATAAAAGTCCGGATCTTTCATAAAATCCTTTTATTTTTAGGAAAATCATTGTTCCAATTTGCCTGTCCTAAGCCATGAGTTCAAGAAAAGATGCTTTGTTAAAGTTGATCCAAGAAGCCCAAGAATTACTTGAGGCCTGGAACAAAAAGAAACTATACAGTGAAAATCCTACGGAAGCAAAACGTAGTGACATGGAAATAGACCGTTTAGGAAAAATCATCGATGAACATTATGCTACCTTGGGTAAACTGGAGCAAGCCGATACCTCCAATCCTTCAACTTCAAGCGATGCGAATACCCTGGATGATTTGATTGCCCAAAACCAGCTTCTTAAAGCCTTGAAAAAACTTCAGATTGCTTTCCAGGAGGCCGGTAATCAAGAGAATCAAGATGCTATACTCTTGCTGATGGGCCGGTTAAGCTCCCTAGAAAATCAAAATCGTCAGGGACTTATCCAACAGAATGATTACCAAATTGGAATAAATAAAATTGGAGCAGCCATCGTAAGTTACAAGAATGAGTTAGAGGATTAAACAAGGGGCTGCCCCCGGCGATGGTATCAGTGTTTACTAAGGGAAGTAAGTGCCGCCGGGGTCGGGCTCTCGCTACTCGCCGGCCCACCCACAAGCAGCGGCGGGCTCAAACAGGCCGCTCCATCCCTCAGCTAAAGTCTTGTACCGGCTTGTCAGGTTCTTTCTTTTGGCTCCTGGATATATTTCGTTTTGCCTTTAAAGCAAGCCATCCCCATAAAATTGATCATTCTAAATCCCTGTTTAGCCCATCCCATAAAAAAACGGAGAAGGTGAATACCCTTCTCCGCTCCCAGCATACCTGCCGTAGGAAAGTTTATTTCTTTCCGATACCTTTTTCTTCTACTTCGTGTCGGCGGGACCAGATTTCGTAGATATCTTTGCCCTTGCTGCTTTTGCCTTTGTGGTGCCAATTGCCATCTTTCAACTCAAATTTAAAAGGAAGTTCATCTCCTACTCGCTCATTGTCGCGAGAAAAGAACTCGATTTTCTCGATATACTGCCCTTTTTCGGAGGTATAGGTACCGCCTCCGGTTCCCATAAACTCCTTGGTTTCAACATTGTAGGCGATCCATTGGAAGCGGGTACCCGATAAGATTTTCATTGTCTTCCGGGCGCCAATTGAGCTCCGGGTTACCATTTCTCCATCGCGCTCCCGGCCGGTAATCAACCAAGCGCCGGCTAGGTCGCCAGGAGTACCATCGTCTATTCGTTTCCAGTAAAAGGGTTCGTCGCTAAACTTTAAGGTGTTATCTTTAATCTCAAATTTTGAAGTGTTTTTGGTGCCCACTTCAGCCGGGTTTTGGCTGTTGTATTCCACTTCGCTAGAGTATTCATCTCCTTCGGCCGACCAAGTTCCTCCCAAAGTGGAAAGAAATTTATTGTTGTCGGTCAAGTCATAAACCGCCCCCGAATAGTAACCGTCGGCCAGGATCACGACAATCTTTATCTCTCGGTCACCCGCATCGGGGTAGGTCTCCCAGGCGCCAAGTAACTGTTTTTTAGCATCTTCTTCGTTGTCATTCATGCTACGCTCAACGGAAACACTTTGGCCCATCAGACTTGGGCTGCATAGGCTAATCAAGAACAATACGATCCATGCGTGTAATCTTTTCATGGTTCATCAACATTTATAGTGGTACAATACATACGAGAAGGCGTTTTTCCCAGGAAAAACCCGGGAAACAAGTTAGGAATTTAAATTTTAGGAAAAAAGGGCTCACCAGGAGAATTTAATTTGATCCCTACTGCATAGGCCGGAAAATGAGCCTAGAAATTAAGGGCAGGGAGGATAATAGAGATTGATCATTACCATCTTAATCCCGAATTTGGCTTAGGGATAGAGCGGCATGTTTGAGCTCGGGTTGGGCCGTGGGGAAAGGCAGCGAGTAGCGAAAGCCCGGCCCGCGCGGGCACGTTTTTTCAATCTAAAACTAAAACCGTTTGCGCGGGCAAGCCCCAGACACTCTTGGCTTTCAGTTACCCGGTTTATAAATAACTCAGCCACCATTTGTCCCGGTTATGGGCCTTGTACTGCATATACTTTTTACATACGGGATAGAGCAAGACTATGATTAAGAAGGTAACTCCATAAACCACTCCCAGGTTATACCCATACTCGGGAAAACGAGGGTCTTGAAAAGATGCGGGTGTATAAACCATCAGGTCGGCAGAAAAACCATCTAGTAAGGCTCCCACCAGACCTGCGAGGTGGGCCAGGTATAAATGCAGAACATAAAAAAAGAGCGGAACCCGGCCAAAAGTGATCACCTTAGCCCCAAGCCCCTGGGCCTTTGCTCCGTCAAACGCTCTAAGTAATAGGAGGGTTATCCCGAGCATGAGGAGGGCATATTGTAGGGAAACCGGATACTTGCTTACATTAATGAAAGATAAAATTGAAAAAATACCATTTTTTTGCCAAGACCAAGGAGCCGGATCTCCATAAATATTTGCCGACCGAAGCAAGACAAACAAAGTCAAAGCCACTAGACCGCCTAAAAGCAATATGCGTTTCCGGGTGTAGGGAGTGTAAGGAGCATTCGCTTGGTACAAGACCCCTAAGCCATAGCCTAAAAGCATGATTCCCAACCAAGGCAACACGGGGTAAAAAACCAAAAATAGGTGCCCCCCTCCCGGCTGAAAGCCACTCTTCACAAAAAACACCCAAAACACTTCCAGAAATGGGTTTTCAAAAGTCCAAGTTGCCAGGTATACGTTGATTCCACAAATCACAAACCCTAAGCTCACGATAGCCCAGAAGGGTAAATAAATCAAGGTAGCCATGAGCACCATGCTCCATCCGATGGCTTGGATCACTTGCACATTGTACAATACAAAATTGGGGTCAAACCACCAGCCAAAATTGATCAGGGTATATTCCAGGACCACCAACCAGAGCCCTCTTGTCCATAAAAATCGCGAAAGTTTATGGGGGTCTCCCAGGGCTTTTCCGTGCAGGAAGGCCGAGGTGCCCGCCAGGAAGACAAACGTTGGGGCACACAAGTGAGTAATCCAACGGGTCATGAAAAGTAAGGGAGTGCTTGTAGCCAAATTGGTGGGATCATTACTGAGAGAGCCAAGATATAAATACACCCTTACGTGATCTAAAACCATGAGCAACATCACGATACCCCGAACGTAATCTATGGCCTGGACCCGGTGGCTTTTATTGCGGTCGAGGGCTGGGTTAAGCATTGGAGAAAAGCTAGTACTTGTGTTCACGTTTTATGCATTTAATTCTGGCGTAAAATACGGTATGGAACGCTTCTTTTTCCAAATTTTTGCCGTCATAAAAGCGTGAAATTACCCAGTTAATCCCGTCAATTCGACAAATGGGGGGTGGAGGTAACCCCTATTTGATTTTTTGGGATGGGGCTTCCCCGCGCGATTGAGGAAGGTGAAGGCTTAAAAATAGCGGCTCGCGCGGGTCGGGCTGTCACTACTCGCTGCCATTCCCCTCGGGCCAACACGAGCTCAAACATGCCGTTCCATCCCTAACGGGGTATGTGCAGGCACACAAGTCTTTGCAATGACATTTCAAACGGGTAATTTATCTTGAATTCGTATTTTTTTTAAAGTGTTGAAAATCAGAAAATTACAAGTAATGTCATAGGTAGCTGAAGGAAGCTTAAACTTAGCCAGTGGGACAGACAAAGAATAAAACACCCACGGCCCCAGCCCTTCCAGGCTCACGATAACTTCCCGACTTAAGTCCTACTTAAGTCCCCGAGCAAGCCCTAACAAAGCATCGTGAGGTAATAAACCTACAGCTTAATAAACTATAAACTAGACTTAGGCCCCGGGAAAAAGCCCCGGGAAACACAATTAAGATTAAATTTTAAATTAAAATAATTATAAAAATACTATCAAATGTTAGAAAATATGGTTTAAATATATTTTTTGCCAGGTATTTGAAATTCTCCTAATCCCTGGTACATTTGCCAATAACTTAAAATAAAATCAACATGCCAACAAACAACATGGCTCGTCCTCTTCCGAGAGAGGGCCAGAAAGACTATGCGTTTTCCTTAAAAGTAAAACAGGTTCCGGGGTTTAAACTTGGGGCCGTATTTAGCTACTTGGTTCTTGTTTTCCTGGGAATTGTCCCTCCGCTTGGGGCCCAAAACCTTCTAAGCATTCCCGGGGACAGTACTTTAAAAGAATTCTACTTTGCCTCTCCGGGGGTACTCTACCCCAAAGAAGGAGATTCTCTACAAGGAATCATTCACTTTTCTTTCTTGGAAGGGAATGTGCACCTTTCCCGGACCAATAATAAGGGGAAGCGCCGGACAGAAACTTTCAAACCCAAATCCCTCCATTCCTTCCACCTCGACAGCTTGGATGGTTTGTACTTTGAAGTAGTCAAGGTAAAGGCCACTTTAGGCAGCAAGGAAGTGATTTGCCAAAATCTCACACCCGGGGTATATGGACTGGTAAAGCTCTACCGCCAATTTATCACTCAAGGATTGCTCACCCTGGCGGTAGACGGTAAGGTGCTGGGCAACTGGGAGTATTCGGTCTTGCTGCCCGGCGAGGAAAAGGTCATGAACTTACAAGAGCTTAAACTAAATCCGATGCATAAAAAACTACCCGCCTATCTAAGTGATTGCCCCATTTTGGCCGATAAGGTAGCCCGTCAAGAGGAAGGCTATACCTTTCAAGGGAATGTTTTCCAGATTTCTCAGTCACTTAGACAAGCCCAGGCCGAAGGGGCAAGCAGTCAGGACGAATTACGGCTCTCCATTTATATGCGGATCGCCGAAGAATACAACACGTGTCAATAGGCGCAAGCCTTTTCTCTTTCTTAAGCAAACCCATTAGCCTATGTACAAGAAAGTAAAAACCCCTCAAAATATCCCCCTTAGCTCCGATGAATTTTTTGAGCTCTGTGGGGTATATCCCGAAGTACCCATGGAACTTGATGCCCAAGGTAGAATACTTGTCCACGAGCCGAGCGGGAGTGAAACGGGTAAATATCAGGCAAATTTCATAGGTGAACTCTGGCTCTGGAACCGCAACACCCAGACAGGTTATACCTTTGAAAGCTCAGCCGGCTTTACCCTTCCCGACGGAAGTGTACGCCAGCCAGATGCCGCTTGGATTGAAAAAAGTCGCTATGAGGCCTTGTCTCTTGATCTCAGGACAAAATTTGCCCCCATTTGCCCCGATTTTGTTGCCGAGGTACGCTCCCTCTCCGACCGATTTGCGGAAACCTATCAGAAATGCCTAGAGATATGGATGGGCCAAGGGGCCAAAGAAGCCTGGCTTATCGATCCTCAGGATGGATTGATCCTCGTATTTTATAGAGAGGGCTCGCAAGTGAAAGAAGAGCACCATGCCGCCGATGAAATGGTAGGCTCCCGGCTATTAAACGGTTTTCAGGTAGAACTGAAAAGCCTGAAGCGCTAAGTTATACTAGGCTTTTACAAGGCTAAAGTCGGGCCCGGCTTCAGGAGAGGTGTCAATATAGGTAGCCGGATCGAGTTCCATAGGATTAGGTCCGGCCCTCCTTCCCAACAAGTTTTGTTGGTAATTGAAAAGGGATTCGGCGGCTTGGGCCTCTTCTTGGTAGGCAAATACATGGTTATGGCCAAGCCAGATATTGTCTTTGATTAAAAAGCCGCTCCCTAAGCCATCCCTCTTTACTTCTCGCAAGCAGGTAATTCTCTAAAGTTTCAGTAATTCTTGCTGCGGCCAAGGCTCCTAGTAAAGTACCCATATAATGACGGGTTTATTATGTATCCCTTACATATTTTTTCAAGGCTTGTGAGGCTTCGGGTAGTTGGCTTAAGGTTTCCTTAAACGCTTTCAATTCATCTTCGGAAAGGTCGCTCACTTCCTTTTCTTCGAAATCCAACATTTCTTGTAGTCTTGGAGACTGACTGATCAATTGTAAGATTTCTAAATTATACATCTCCTCTACCATGCCCTCTAGTGCCGACTCCCGGGCAAAATAACCCAAAAGGATTTGCAGGTAGCCAAATCTGACCGAATCTTTTTCTTCTTTAGGCCGGATAGTTAGATCGGAGGGTTTAAGGTTGAGCATATCCGAGGCTTTTAAGATTCCTTGGCCATAGTATAATTCCCTATCTTCAAGACCTTCTATCTCCTTCTGGGCCGAATGGAACAAGGCTGTCCGAATAGTTTCTACTTTTTTCCAGGCCTCAGCGCCTTGGAAAGCCTCAATCTCTTCAAAATACATTTGATAATACAAAGCCGCCGCCGAGGCAATTTGGGGAGTCGCGGTAGAGGTACCCCCCCCGTCCAAGCTCACCTTATGCTCACATCCCATGACGGCCCAAGGAGTGTTGGGAGTATAGGCAGCCATGGTGGTCTGGGCAAATCGACGCGGGCCGTAGTTCCCTTGCATCACCTTCCTTTTCCCAAAGTGCTCATCCTTAAAATAAGGACTGTGATCGTAGGTAGCACCACAAGCCGCAACTACTCGGTTAAAGCGGGCCGGGTAGACGATGGTCCTGGGGGTCAAAGCTCCTTGGTTATTCCCGGCGGCAGTAACGATAAAAATCCCTTTTTCATAGGCTTTGTTTATCAAATCGGCCCAATCCCGGGAAGCCGCCCCTCCCATACTCATCGTAATAATATGACAGCGGGTGCCTGGATCATCGTAGAGCTGAATCACGTATTCTAGGGCATCTTCAAAGGCATTGCTTTTAAACAATACTACCGATCGGGCTACCCGTATGGGTACAATTTCTATCCCGTGATCTTCAGAGAGTCCCAAGCGCTCCGTAAAGTTGTATTCGTTAGGATAGGGCTCTCCGGCTAGAATCGCCAGGGTACCGATACCATGCCCCTTATGCCAGCCAGTTCCGTCATCTTGGGCATCTTGAGGGTTTCCTCGGCCAGTAAAATTTCTTTGTAAATCCTTCCGGATCATGTTAGCCGGAAAAACCGCGTGCTGAGGATCATAGCCGGTATCCAAGTGGGCAATTCTCACGACCGTCTTCGGTTTATTGGCTGCCATTCTTTCTTTCAAGGCCCGGGCCACCCTGTCCCGGGCCGATTTTAGCTGGGAGAACTCATCTCCTAGGTGCCATATTTCAGGCTTGGGATCGTTCCCAATTTTAGGATAAGCCCATTCTTCTACATATTCAAGCTCTGGCTTACATTCCTCTTCTTTGGTTCTAGAAGATTCCATTTCCGGTCCATCGTCTTCCTCCGATTCCTGAAACTTCGGATGCACATTTTTACTGATCATGTCAGGTTCCACAAAATCAACTTGCCCTTGGAAATTTTGCCGCATTTCGTGTGCCTTGTCCCATGCAGTTTTGGCCTCTTCCTGAAAGGTTTCAAGCTCAATTCCCGAGTTTTCTGGGCTACTGAGTAATTCCGCTTGAGACCGGACAATTAATCCTTTTACAAGACTTTTCATATTCCTTTAGTTATTTTTAATTTAGGCTTAAGCGCACTTTCATGAATCTGGCAATGTATACTTCCATTTTTTACTAGGCAACAAACAAAAAGTGCAAAATTATCTTTGGCTTGCATGTTTAACGCAATCCTCTCGTGGTTTTGATCCTAAAACAAGGTGAAAAATATACGTTTATTTCGGATCAACCCTAATTTTACTCATCCATAATCCAGGATTTTTCTAAATTACCCATCTATGAAACCTAGCGAAGATTTATCTCAAGCTTTTGCCCGTATTTACTCCATTGAGCTACTTTTTGAGGCCCCTCCTGCTCTAAAGCTAGATGCTATCCTAAAAACCATGCAGGAATATTGCGGGGATGTGGATTTATCGCCCATCCAAGAAAATGAAAGGACTTCCTTGTTTTTCTTTAAAGACTATATGGTAGACTATACCGATGGCAAAGCTCCCGCCCAGTGTTTTCTTTCTCTCCCTGATCCCGGGAAAGATGAAATGGAATGGGAAAAGCTTCATCCGGCCATTCAACAATCTTGGCACTGGCCGGATGCGAAGACGGTGGTAGAATCTTGCCGTCACTCGGTTCTTTTTAGTGATTTGATGGCCAGTCAACTACCCTACCAACGTAGGGTCGACCTGTTCCGGAAAGCCCTTAGCGCGGTCTTGATACACATGCCTTGTCAAGCCATCGCGTGGTACCCGGCCGAGCAAATTATAGATCCCCAACAATTCTTGCAAAGTCAGCAGCAAGAACTTGAGACAAGCCCCTTCAACGCCTTTATCAATATCCGCATGTATAACATTAAGGGTAAGCAAGAAAAGCTTATGGACACGCGGGGCCTGAGCGAACTAGGCCTTCCCGATCTCCAATGCCACTTCAAAAACCTGGATCCGAATGAGGTGGCCCCTATATTATGGAATACCGCTTTTTATGTTTTTGAAAACGGGGATATTATAGCCGATGGGCATACCTTAGAAGGGATCGATCCCGATAAACCTTGGAAAGTACAACATCAAGCATCTTTACTTAAGCCCAGTCGTAGGGTGTTGGCTTTGAATCCGGGGCAAGAGTATGCCGGAACCACAGAATAGCTAGCCTGCCCTAATTTTCCTGGCCCATGCAAATAGCTGGGGCTTGCCCGCGCCAAGAAGACCCGTTCCTGAGGTTCCTATAGTAGCCGCGCGGGCCGGGCTTTCGCTACTCGCTGCCTCTCCCCACAGGCCTGCACGAGCTCAAACAGGCCGCTCTATCCCTAAGCCAAATTACATTAATAAAGAAAAACAACTTTACAATAAAACACAGTATTGCCGTTTGCTTCTCGGCTCCTCTTTCTTTCTCCAAGTCACCCAATTAAGCCATTTTTACTATCATATGTGAGAAAATTAAGCCTGTTGAGTAAAATATATTCATTTTTCTGGCATTTTGTTGGCAGATCCGCGATCCCTTGCCTACCTTTATATTTACATATAGTAACCCATTC
>CAWUIO010000116.1:0-20121 GCA_963922455.1 uncultured Microscillaceae bacterium | reverse complement strand
TAATTATTTACTTGTCGCTTAACTTTTTGTCCCTTTTTTATTTGCAGGTACACTTTGATAAAGAAGCAAAATTGAAAATTGAAAATCTAAGTAAAGAATATGATATATTCTGTTGTTCCGTTGGAGATCCTGATGGTTCCTTCGATTTTGTCTTTTACCAAAACGGAATAAAGAAAAGAGAATACATTGTTGAAGACCCACTTCTAAATGGAGGAAAAGTTGTCAAAAACTTAGGAGAAGTTCTCGAGGTTGAGGAAATAGCATTATTAAAAAAAGACCAATTCGAAAAAGTATTATTAATTGCAGATTCACTTGGAATAAATATCAAGCATAATTTAGAAAAGATTAGATGCTATGGTAGATTAGAAAAAGAAAGTGAAAAGTTTGTATTTAATGAAGACGAATATTAAAAAGAAAAAGCACAGCATCGAACAATGGCTAAAACGGCAAAGCTCCCATCCGGTCGCAACTGCGTTTAGCCGGGGACGTTATGCTCAATAAAAAAGCTAAATGAGGTTAATCAAGATTTTAAAGAGTTATATAAATCCTAATACTTATAAATCCTTAGAGGAAGCCGTTAAAGATTCACTGTACTGCAAAAAAATATGGATATATATTCCAGAGGGCTTAGTAAGAGCTGATGATTTTGCTAAACAGGGCAGACTCTTTTTGAGATTAAGGAAATTAAGGGAGTTAGGTATACAAGGATTGGTTAGTGATGAGTCTAATTTTTTATTACCTGAGGAGATTGGTAAAATGAGACAGTTAGAAAAACTTGTGCTGCTTAATTTACCATTGTTTGAATTCCCTGATTGGATTAGAAACTTAAAAAACTTGAGGTACTTAACAATTCGAGGAAATGATGTGAGTGAAATTCCTGCTTTCATAAAAGAATTACAAAACCTGGAAGTGTTACGTGTCGAGAACTGTGATATAGATACCTTGCCAAAAGAATTAAAAGAGTTAAAAAAGTTAAAAGAATTAGGCCTTGCAGACACAAAGATTCCCTACTTCTCAATAGACTATTTGCCTCCTAATCTTAAAGTGTTGGGAATTGGGGGACCTATTTTTAGGTATGACAAACAAGAACTTGACAGAGTAAGGAGAGCTCTTCCCAAAACGAAGGTTTACTCCATTATGAAATAGAATAAAAGAGCATAACTAAAGATAAAAAACTATACTTCAGTTAGCTGGACTGGAAAGCTCATGGCAATCTATTATCTTGTTTCCAGTGGACATAGTGGTCGCTGTTTAGCTAGTACAGCTTTTATGTAGACGTTAGCTTGCCTAAATACAATTCCCCAGCCGCTTTCACGTTGTTGGGGTTTGAGCAAAGCGCCACCAACAACCAGCCGCCGAGCTGGCTGAAGTTGTCGGTGACAAAATTACTTTCTGATTTCTATAAATCAATTCTTGAGGACGAGTAATTTCTAAACCCCAAGCCCGGAGAAGGGCTACTCAAGTACTTACGCCGGAATGGGACCTTGATAGGTATCCAAATTATCCGTCCGAATATTAAGGGTCGGGTTGGGGAGCAAAATAATCAGATCTTCGCTGAGTACTTTTTGCGTCAGTTGCCAGGCACTCGGAATCGTAGGGGGGTTAGCGCCAAGCACGGGGTCCCGAGCGACAATGATATGCTGATCCCCTGCGGGCGATACCAAAATATCCAGGGTTCTTCCCGCAAAATAAGTTACTTCGTGAAACTTGGCCACACTGCTTGCCGTCAATAAGCCTTCGGTATCATTCAGCGCAACGCTCGAGTTCACTATGGTGGCATTGTGCTGCCACATACGACCAAAATGCTCCACTTCGGTAAACACTCCATCTTCCTGGGCACCCGGAGATCGGGTAAAGCGGGCGGCATCAGCCGCCCCCTCCCGAGGCGTATTTTTAGACCAATTCTGGGGCAATTGCAGGCTATCAAATTCGGCTTCCGTCATGCCGTCTATATTCACCCAGACAATCACTTCATCGGGTGATATTAACTGGAAAATCTCAAATCCTACGACTCCTTCATCAGAATCTTGTATGATTTCATCTCCATTCTCGGGCCGCATAGCATCATCATCGGTACAAGCCCCCCGTAAGTATTAATAAGACAAAGAAAAGCGAATTCAGAAGTTTAAAATATGTTTTCATGTTGATCAAATATTTGGATTTAAGAAGTCTGGTCAAGGAAGTACCTCATCCAGATAGTTATTATTTGTTTTAAATTTGTTCTCAATAAGTTTACTTGGATCGCCACCTGCTTCCTCCCGGCGAAGCGGCCAAGGCCAAAGTATACTGGGATGAAACCGAGCAACAATCCATTGTATATCAGCGGCTTAGGGGGAGAGCGTTTGTCTGAGCCCGCCGTGGGATCGCGCGCAAGCCGGCGAGAAGCGATCACCCGACCTCGTGACTGTCCATCGTCCGGGTCCGTTAGACCATAGATTTCCCCGACCAAGCATCCCCCACCAGGAACCCGAAAGAAGAGGGAAGCCCCCCCGCTTCTTTTGGGGAGTTTTTCCCTTCCTCCGCCCGTATTCCGATAGACTGTCATTGACCAGCAAGCGGACCTTGATAGGAATCCTGGTTATCCGTCCGAATATTAGTAGTGGGACGGGGAAGCTGGATCACCCAATTCGCCTGGATCAGGGTATCCTTTTTCTGCCAGGTAGCCGGAATCGTGGCTTCCTCCTGGCTTCGCCCGGGGGCTCGGGTGGTCAGCACATAGCGTTCTCCTTCCGGTGAGATGATCAACCCAACGGTCCGGTTGGCCAGAAAAGTGATCTCGTGGTATTTGTCTATGATATTGGCAGTAAGCAAACCAGTACTGTCCAGGGCTATTCCTGTCTCTTGGATCGTGGCCACATGCTCCCATTCAAAGCCAAACAATTCCTCTTTGACAAGCGGGCCATCCATGCTTGCTCCGGGGGATCTATTAAATACTCCTTCGTCAAAATTTAGTTCGCGGACTTGGTTTTTATCCCATCCCTCCGGTAGCTCGAGGGCATTAAATGCTTCTTCGGTTATATCGATCGCACGCCAGACGATGATTTCATCGGCGGAAATGGCATTGCGAATTTCGAAGCCCAGACGGGCCCCGGCCTGCTGGTCCAGTTCGAAAAGTTCAAGCATACGACGGGCAATATCTGCTCCCTGATCTTCCTGCAGATAATGACTCGCCTCCGGATATCGATGATGGGGCAGTCCAGCGGCCCCGGGAATATTATCAATCAGGGCCTGCTGGAGCGGACATTCCCCCAGATCCAAAGGATCATTGGCCCCCCAAATGGTTAAGAAAGGTTTTTGGAAGCTGGCCAGTCCAATCCAGGCCTCCTGGGTAAGTCCCGGTACTTCGTTCAGGATGGAAGGAAATTTCCTTGCCCCGGCCATATAGGTCCGATTGGGAAAAGGGGCATCATAGACCGCTTTCACTTCCGGAGGGAGCTCAAACCAGGTCCAGCCTTCCAGGACTTCGGAGGCCCTAAAATTGCTGGATTTCATGGTATAGACCATCCACTCGGGAAAGTCAAAGACCTCAATAAGCCTTACGCAATTATCATAGAAAGGGACCTGCTGAGGCGTATATTGAGTGAAAATACTGGGAATATCCTCCATTACTTCGGGATTCTCGACCGGGGGATAAATTTGCTGTCCGGCCGGTACATTGGGGAGGTAGCCATTGCCAATCGTGACGGTTTTGAACCAGTCCGGATGCAGGCCCACGACTCTAAGCCCAATGACGGCGCCCCAGTCCTGGCCAAAGAAATGAATATCTCGCAGATTTAATCGCTCAATGAAGCGCTCTATCCGATCATAATGCCCTAAGTAAGTATAATCGTCTATATCTAAAGGCTTATCCGAACGCCCGAAGCCCAGGTGATCCATGGCAATCACCCGATAGCCGGCCTCGGCCAGTACCGGCATCATTTTGCGATAGAGATAAGACCAACTGGGCTCACCGTGTAGGAGAAGGATCACTTCCCCATCCCTGGGCCCCGCTTCGGCATAGGCCTGTCTCAGGCCATCAATCTCTACATATTGATAGGGATAAGGCCAATCAGGCAGGTTTTCGAACTGTGTATCCGGGGTTCTCACAAATTGAACCCCATCCATCGTGATGAGGGTATCTATGCTTGCTTCGGGAGGTAGCTCAGAAGAAACCTCATCCTCCTGACAAGCGGCCACCAGAAAGGTGATGGCAATAACAACTAAGGGGAACATTTTCACTTTCATGATCTCGATAATTATAGAGGTTAATTTCATACTACGGCTTCTAAAATAGGGTGCCCCCCCCCTTTGCCGGGAGAATCCAGGTGAATTGAAAAAAATAAAAGGTGAATTGTACGGGGGGGAATTAGGGAAAATTTGAAGCCCTGGGCGATCTGGGATCAGTATAGTATCCTGGAAACGGCAAAAGAAGAACGGGTTATCAAAATTGCGACTAGCAGATATCTGCACGTTAGCTAAGCATAGGAACAATTCCCCAGCCGCGTCGGGAGGAAGAAGATTTTTGAATTTCTTTTGCCCCGATTTCCTCTACACAATTATCCATAAAATAAGGGAAGAAATATTGGATTTGTCCTTCCGGCCCCCTTTCTTGAGGATTGAAATAGAAAGACCTAAGCTAAGAACCGCTAGCGGCCAAGGTCCCGCCAAGCCGGGTGTCTGGCCCAGCCGGTGCGGGAAGCTGGGCGGTGTGGTGCATTAGGCAAGAAAGATTTCAGAATCACTCATTCAAAATTGCGAATAACATATGAGCATAATAAGCCGAACCCTGGAAGAACAAAGAATTGAATTTGCAAATGGAAAATTTCTTGCCACCCCTTTAGCTGGATTAATAGTTTGGGCTTTAATTGGATTAATCGGAATTTTTTTCTCGGACTTTGTCGCGGTTTGGTCAATTTTTATTGGCACTGGAAGTATTGTATATCTAGGTCTGTTTCTCTCGAAATTCACGGGGGAAAATTTCCTAGATAAAAGTAAACCGAAAAACGAATTCGATACGCTTTTTCTTTTTACAGTTGGACAGGCGGTCCTTGTCTATTCCATTGCCATCCCATTTTTTCTCGTTGACTATTCTTCTCTTCCAATGACTGTGGGAATTCTGACAGGATTGATGTGGCTACCATTTTCTTGGATTATAAAACATTGGGTCGGAATTTTTCATACATTGACTAGAACAATTACTGTTCTAATTCTGTGGTATCTCTTGCCTGATTATAGGTTTATAGCTATTCCGTTTACAATTGTACTGGTTTATATAGTCACAATAATAATTTTAAGAAACAGAAAGAAAAGCGAGTAAAATTGACACGACAATACTGTATATGAAATCACTGCCGCCTTTCGGTTGCTATGCTTCCTATACAAAACGTCAAAGCACAGGCAAAAAAGCTCAACAAAATTGCTTTGAAATCCCCTATTCGTTGAGGCTTAAGGGGATTTAAAATCCCTGAACCATAAGTCCCGGATTAAAAATCGTGCAAAGGGAGTTCGGCTTAGCTAATCCTGATGAGCAAGAGCTTTTGGAGCCTTTGGATATATCGGCTAACTTTTAAGCAAATAAACGCCAAATAGGGTATAGAAACATGTTCTACACCATCACAAAAACAAAATACAATTAAACTATAAAGAAAGAATACAATGAAAAAAGCATTAGGAGTTACTACTATATTAATCCTACTATATGGATGTAATATGAATCCAAGTAAAGAGGCGAGAATTCAGAAATTGGAAAAGGAAATCCAATTGTCATTAGAGAAAATAAATTAACTTGAAGAAAAAATAACCACCCTTGAAAAAAACAATGAAGTCATGAGATCAAAGATTGAAGAAATGGAAAATCAGTAAGCCCAAGTTGGGTTGAGGAAAAATTAATCGAAAGTTGGTAGAATCAAGCAAAATAAGCCATTTTAGGACAATATATATGAAATCATAGCTCCCATTTGGTTGCTATGCTTCCTATACCTTAGAAGGCATAGCCGAAAACCTTGTACCCGATTTAAACAACGTGAGATCTAGATTACATAAGGAGTTAATCACCTGCTTTCCTGGGCTTAGGGATGGAACGGCCTGTTTGAGCTCGTGTTGGCCTGTGGGGAGAGGCAGCGAGTAGTGACAGCCCGACCCGCGCCTAGCCGCAAGGACAAGGAAGCACCTCCCTCCCTGGCGCGGGGAAGCCCCTAGCCAGCCATCCTTTTAAAAAAACAAAAGTCTAAACCTTGACTTAATTATTAAAATAATTCACTAGATTTTGGGGATAGAAAAGAATAATTCTCGGTAAAAAACGTGGTACACCGACCCGTATATTCCCCTCCCCATTCATGAATCAATTCAAACCCTCCTTTTTCACTCGCGTGCCGCATGCTATTACCCTGCTCTTCGGCATTTTTGTTCTCGTCACTATCCTTTCGTACATCATTCCGGCTGGAAGGTACGATCGGGTACTCGTGGATGGGAGAAATACCGTGGTGCCCCACTCCTATAAAACTATTGAGTCTACCCCCATTGGGGTGTTTGATATGTTTAGGGCCATCCCCCTAGGCTATAAATCGGCCGTAGAAATCATATTTATTGTCCTCGCCGGAGGCATTATGTTTGGTTTTATGGACAAATCCAAAGCCGTAGAAAACGCCGTAGGGACCTTGGTCAAAAATTTGGGCCTCGAGAAGAAGTACCTCATCATCGTGATTATCACCATGGTGTACGGTATGCTGGGGGTTACCGTAGGCTACGAAAACAATATAGCCACGGTCCCCATTGCCGCCGTACTGAGTTTAGCCTTGGGGGGGGACTTAATCTTGGCGGCCGGTATTTCGGTAGGTGCCATGACCATTGGATTTGGCTTATCTCCCATTAACCCCTATACCGTGGGAACGGGCCATAAAATAGCCGAATTACCCATGTTTTCGGGGGCCTTCTTGAGAAGCATGCTCTGCTTGAGTGCCCTCAGTTTTATGGCCTATTACAATGTGCGCTACTTTAAAAAGATTTCGCGCGATCCGGATAAAAGTTTGGGCCAGGGCCTCAACCTCAACAATTTGGCCTTATCCAAACCCATTGAAGACTACTCCATGAGCGGGAGCAATTGGGGGGTCATTTCCATTTTCACGCTCGGGTTACTGGTCATCGTCTATGGGGTGTTTCACTGGCATTGGTATATCAATGAGCTTTCGGCCGTCTTCCTCATCATTGCCTTATTGTGTGGGATAGTTTCCCGAATGAGTGCCACCCGTATGAGCGAAACCCTAATACACGCCGTCAGTGTGGCCGCTCCGGGGGCCTTTATGGTGGGTTTTGCCACAACCATTAAAGTCTTGATGGAAATGGGCAATATCGGCGATACCATTTCTTACCAGCTCTCCACGATCTTGGCCGGCCTCCCCCTCCACGCCTCGGCCATCGGGATGTCGGTCTCCCAGTCCATCATCAACTTTTTTATTCCCTCAGGTAGCGGACAAGCCCTGGCCACTTTGCCCGTGATGCTCCCCCTGGGGCAATCCTTAGGACTAAGCGATCAAATTACTATTTTGGCCTTCCAAATTGGAGATGGATTATCCAATCTCCTCAACCCCACCTTGGGAGGCCTCGTGGCTATGTTGAGTTTGTGCCGCGTCCCCATTGATCGGTGGTTTCGTTTTATATGGCCCGTCTTTGTAAGCTTATTTCTCATGGCTTGTGTTGCCTTAATCCTTGCCGTAACCCTTAATTATAGTTAAATGAACATGACCGTAGAACAAATTCTTGCCAAACTCGTCTCCTTTCCCGTCTTAGGCGGGGAAAGCAATATGAGCATCATCCAATGGATAAAAGACTATGTAGAATCGCATGGAGTAGCCACCCATTTCGTGTATAATGCAGAAGGCAACAAAGCCTCCCTCCACTGTCGAATCGGCCCGGCCGTGGATGGCGGAGTCATTCTTTCGGGCCATACCGACGTGGTACCCGTCGAGGGACAAGCGTGGACTAGCGATCCCTTCGAACTCACCGATAAAGGCGATGGAAAACTCTACGGCAGAGGCTCTTGCGATATGAAAGGCTTCTTGGCTTGCTGTCTGGCCGCCCTGCCCCGCATGATAGCCGCCGACGTAAAAAAGCCCCTCTATTTTGCTTTTTCCTACGATGAAGAGATCGGTTGCCTGGCCGCCGCCGCCTTGGCCGAGGCGATTAAAAGCCACTATACAGAAACCCCCAAATATGCCCTTATTGGCGAGCCCTCCATGTTAGAACCCATCGTTGGGCAGAAAGCCATTTATATTTTGGAGACCTATGTCAACGGCTCGGCCGGGCACAGCAGCCGCATCAAGCAGGAAGTAAGTGCCATTCACGAGGCTTCCCGACTCATATTATGGCTCGAGAACAAAATGGACACCCTCATTGCCGAGGGACGCCTGGACCCCAGGTTTCAACCACCCCACTCCAGCATCCACGTGGGCATGGTACAAGGCGGCATCGCTCCCAATGTGATTGCCGACAAGGCCCATTTTTATTGGGATTTACGCACGATCCCGATGGATGATATCGCGGAGATTGTGCAGTCCTTTACTAATTATTGCCAAGAAAGGGAGGCCGCTTTGAGGCCCCAGTTTGCCGACTTCTCCATCCAGACGGTGGCCCATCACCCGGTAGTACCCCATCTAGACACCCGCGAAGATTCGCCCGCTGTGGACTTGGTCAAACAAATAGCCGGCAATGATCATTTGAGCACGGTCTCTTTTGCCGCCGAAGCCGGGTTTTTTGCTAATGCAGGTTTTGAAACCGTCATCTGTGGTCCGGGCTCCATTGCCCAAGCCCACCGGGCCGATGAGTTTATTGCTATAGATCAATTGCACCAAGGCGTAGAGGTACTCCACAAGCTTATCGAGCTCCTTTCCTCGGATCAATTTGTCTAAGATTTCACAGAACCCGGGCTATTCGGGAGGGGTAGGGATAGCTATGTTTTCTCTACTCAGTCCCTGTAAATACTTTTAACAAGCTTGTTGTTTATGGGGCTTGCCCGCGCTCAGAACCTGAGTGCCTAAGTGATACTGAGTGCCGGCGCGGGCCGGGCTTTCGCTACTCGCCGCCGCCCCGCAAGGCCCTTTCGGGCTCAGACAGGCCGCTCTATCCCTAAGCCACTGGAAAACAAATGCTTAACTTAAAGTGTAATCCAGAACAGGCTGCAACTACCATCAAAGAACTAAATTTTAATTTGGGTTATTAGTCTCGGCTTCGCATAGGTATAGGACAATCGCTTCGGCTTAAACCCTTACTGGTCTTAGCGTCTTGCTCAATTCTGTCAACCTAAGAAAATTTTTACATAAAGCTCGGGCCCAATTGCATGGTGTCCGCATCTTTTCGGGCATTTGTAATGCCCGGGTTTGGATAATTTATAACTTTAATCATCTTATACAGCATATCATCACATATTTGTATGGAAATAAACAATTTATTCAAAAAATATCTGGGAGATAGTGTAGTAATCAATCCTGATTTACTAGATCGACTCGAGGAAGTAGCTGAAAAGGTTGATCTTTATAAAGGCCAAAAGGTTGTTAGAGAAGGAGTATACAGTCCGTATGCCTACTTAATCCTAAAAGGCTCGGCTAGAAGTTATCATGTAAAAAGTTCGTCTGAAATCGTTAATTGGTTTGCCCTTGAAGACGAAGTAGCAATATCCATGGATAACTATATGGGTAAAAAGTCAAAAGAGACCATCATATTTATGGAGGATAGTCAGTGTTTACGATTTGATATGGCGAAATGGAAGCATCTTGAACGGACAGAATTAATTGTAGCCAATCTTTCTATTAAGCTCCTAGAAGATTACATAAATTTTATTGATAACCATGCTAGAAATTTGTCCAATCGGGAAGGGATTGAGCGATATCAACATCTTTTAAAAGAAAACCCAGAATATGTCCTCAGAATACCGGTCACCCACCTTGCCTCTTACTTAGGAATGTCACGAGAGAACCTAAGCCGTTTGAGAAGCAAAAAAACACTGTGAAATATATCACGAAGTGTAAAAAGGAAGTGACAATCCTGAGCTAACTGCAGTTATCCTTATATAAGTTTAATCCAAGGGTAATTTATTATGTCAACAATCAATCATTCGCTCTTATCCATTTTTTTACTACTTATCAGTTTTTCTGGATTTAGCCAGACAAGTTCAGGCTCAGAGCAAGAGAAGGAATTTTTAGAACTTTTTGATAGGGAGGTGCAAAATAGGGCATTCGCCTTGCTATCTATGGGAGGAATTGCTGAAAAAACTAAAAAAGAAGAAGATAAAATCTTTTACAATGCCTGGGTGGAGTTTGAAAAATTTCTCCAAAAAAAGTACAAACCCTACGCAGACAAACATGGACTCTCGCAAGAACCAAGAGGAACAGCCAAGACTCAGGCGTTTTTTGGTGAACTTGCCTCGGACATCCTCCCTAAAAGGAAATTTTATAAATCCATGCTTAACCAAACAGGAAAATACTTAGAAAAGCTCAAAAAACTACCAGATTATGCAGCCGAAGAAGATCTCGAGTTTGCTCGCTTCGTAGTAGAGCAAGAGGAAACCCAAATAAAGGCAATTGAGCATCGGATTGAAGAGGAAAACCAAGAAGCCGCAGATTTGTTATACGCATTCATGGACAAGCATAAATAATTATTTAAAGGGTAAATCCGTACAAACTATGTCAAATTTAATCAACAAAATTTTAGCCGAAGGAAAAGCTACTACCGAAGAAGCACTCAAAGCCTTTGATAGCCTAGAACCCATTTCAGTGGAATTTATGCACGGAAGATGGAAAGGTTCTGATATCATAACCGGTCACCTTTTAGATGAGGTGTTTGAAGTCTCAGGTTTCTACGGCAAAATGTTCCTTAACAACGAAGACGTACACCCACTTGTATTTTTCGGGGCAGACAAAAAAGAACTATATTCTGTTAATCCCGCATTAATGCCCCTTAGAATGGAGCTTCCTAAAACCAAAATTATGGAAACCATCATGCAGATGGGTAGATTTCTTCTGGAAACAAAAAAAAGTAAGGCTCGACTTAGAAATCTTGAATATCGGGGTAGAGTATCCGCAACCATGATCTATGATGAAATCCCAATCAAGGATACATTTGTAAAAATAGATGATAATAAGGTTTTAGGAGCCATGGATTTTAAAGGAAACCCCGAACCTTTCTTCTTTGTCTTAGAACGTGATGATCATACCGAGTATGAGATAGCCCCTCTCAAAGCAATAGATGAAAAAGTAAAAGAGCTATTCAATATGGAAATACAAAACCGGGCTTTTGCTCTAAAAAGTGCCCGAGCGATGGCGGCAAAAGTATCCAGTGTGGAAGATAAGTATTTCTGCGATGCCTGGGTTGGTTTTGAAGAGTCTCTTCAAAAAAAGTATGCTCCATTCGCCGCAAAGTATGGCTTATCTCAAGAACCAGGAATGAAAGCAAATATTGAGGCTAGTCTCGCAATGCTTGGAATTCAAATTTTACCAGATTCAATCATGCACCAAACCATGCTGGATCAAACCATTGCCTACAATGAAAAACTTAAAGAATTGAGAGAAATAGCCCCAACAGATGAAAAAGAGTTTTTTGAATTTGTGGTAGATCAGGAAGAAGCACAAATTGAAGCCATTAAATTGTCTAAGGATGGTAAATTAAAAGAAGCAGCCGATTTAATTTTGAAATTCACAGAAGAGAAAGCTAAGTAATTTAAGAGCCCGGAAGATCTAATTGATTTACACGCCTAAATCAAAAAAAATCGGTTTAAACTTTTGTAAATTTAAGCTCCCCTTATTCGGGATTGTAAATCCCGAATAAGGGCTTGCTTATTTGCCATCCCCTATCCAAAATAGCTTCTAGCCAGGTTATGCATTTTGATTCCCAGCCCACCAAAAGGGACGCAGCCTCAAAATCCAGATACATTCGAGTAAGGCCTCTTGCCATCCTGAGGCTAGCAGTCAAAATGAGCTTATGATATGCGCATTTTGGCGCCAATGTGCCAAAACCCAAAAAGGGAAAGCATTCTCACCCATGTTTAGCTCACCCCCTTTTGATCCATAGTATTTTCCCTTAGCGGATATCTTCACTTGATTATCTTTGTTATTCTTGTAAAATTAAGGCCTTGTGGCGACTGCTATTTTAGTAAAAGAAAGATCCATGAAAAGTTTTCTTAAATCCTTATCATTCCCGAGCATGTTTGCCCCCCCTAAAAATCGGACTAAGGATGAAAAAATACTTTTTTATTTAATTGGGCTCCTCACGCTATGGGCTTCTCTTGAGTTTATCCAAGATTATATCAAGGCCCTACTCGCCCAGGGCAATTTCTACGTCCTGCAATCCTTAGCCTATAAGCTCTTTTGGTTTCTATTTATTCCCTTGAGTATGGGGCTTCGGTTCATCCATAAGCGGTGCTTAGGAAAGAGGCAAAATATGAGAGCTATGCTCTTAAACTCCTGGCTCATTATCCTGATCGCCTTATTACACCTATGGGTCTTCTCTTGTTTTCTCCACCTGATATCCTACATCATAGCCGATCATCCCTGGCCTATGTCCTTTTTACTGACCCAAAAACTCTCCACGCGCCTCTACCTAGCGCTTTTCTTTTACATGATCATCTCGTTTATCTACCAGCAACGTAAACCCCAAGCCCAAGAAGTAGCGGAGCAGAAAACGGACTCAAATACCCTGCTCATCAAATCGGGAAAGAAAACGAGCTTACTTAGCACCCAAAAAATCTTTTGGATTGCCTCCGACGGCCCCTATCTAGAAATCCATACCTCCGAAAAGAAGTACGTCATCCTGGACAGTTTGAAGAATATCATCCATTCCCTACCGGGTCATTTTACACGTATCCATAAGTCTAGCATTGTCAACACCAAACAAATAGAAAGCTTCCAATCGAGAGGAAACGGCGATTATGATTTGCTTCTCAAGTGCGGCAAAATGCTGCGCCTCAGTCGAAATTATGCCCATGCCCTCAAGGGCAAGCTACTTCGCTAATCCACTTATACCATAAATCCCTCCGCTTATACATTATTCCCTGCCCAAGCGATTGAGAGTGCTTAGCTTTACCAAAAGCAAATTAAATCCAAACTACGATGCAACACGCCCTCCTCGCCCTTTTAATTTTGACCCTCCTCCCCAACTGTACGCGCTCTCAAGGCACACAAGTAGGAGGCCCCTGTGAAGACTGCGAAGCCTTACTCGACTATCGGCTACTTTCCCTAGAGCCCCAAGCCTGGGACACCTTACCCGGCTTTCAGGAACATGAACCCAAGATTAAAATAACGGGTACCGTATATCAAGCCGATGGAAAGACCCCAGCGCCTCACATTCTCCTGTATATTTATCATGTCAACCGTGAAGGGATTTACCAAGCCAGCGATCATCCCATCGGCATGGAAAAACGACACGGACAATACCGAGGCTGGCTTAAGACCGGTCCTAAAGGGCAGTACACATTTTTCACGTTCAGGCCGGTGCCCTACCCCGACCAACAAGAGCCCGAACATATCCATATCTACTTAAAGGAGCCCCATACCCCACCCTATTATATTGATAATTTTCTCTTTGAGAGCGACCCCATGCTTACCAAAGCAAAAAAGCAATCTCAGAAAAACCGGGGCGGTTCCGGAATTATCCAACTTGTCAAAAAAAACGGGATTTGGACCGCCCAAAGAGATATTATTTTGGGATTGAATATTCCTAATTACAATTGAAAGACTAAAGGTAGCCATTGCCCCCTACCTTGCTTGGAAGCTTAGCAGGGGCCATGTACTGAGCCAAAAAAAGAGAAAATGGGGGGCTTGCCCGCGCCAAAAAAATATGGGCCAACTAATCATAGGGTGCCCGCGCGGGCCGGGCTTTCGCTACTCGCTGCCTCTCCCCGTAAGGCCTACACGAGCTCAAACAGGCCGCTCTATCCCTAAGCCAAATACCCATGTACCCAAAATCCCCTGATGTGCCCCCTTGGATCATTAGAACTTAAACCCTAACTTATCACCCAAATTAAAGCCCCCAATTATTCATGAAAAAAACCGCCCCCCTATTACGACTCCTCTGCCTCTCAGCCTGGGTGCTTCTCTCTTGTGAAGCTTCAAAAGAAAAAGAAACCCTGGAGGAAAACTCAAAAAAACCCAAAGCTTTGCAAGTAGTAGAAAATGCCATACAAACGGCTGGCACCCTCGAGAAATGGAACAACCTAGCCTCCATAGCCTATACCAAAAAATCCCGATTACTATTAGAAGATGGCCAAATTGAGTCTGAAGTAACCCAACGTCACCACTATGTTTTCCGCCCGAATAAGCGTATACAAATATCCTGGGAAGACGATGCGGATCGCTTTTTAATTGTTCATACAGACTCCATAACTCAAAAATTCAAAAATGACAGCCTTATCGAGGAGGGGCCTAAGGTATTATCGGTAGTAAATGCCTCCATATATGTGCTAGGAATGCCTTTCAAACTTTTGGATAAGGGTACAGTGCTTACCTATGAAGGACTCATCTCGCCAAACACTCGCGATACAGTACACCGCATTAAAGCCACTTATGACCCCCAAAAGCATCAAAATCACGCTACTCCAGACGTGTGGTGGTATCATTTCGACAAAAATACGGGAGCATTTACCAGTTCCATGGTCTACCACGCACCAACCTATGCGCTTATAGAAAATTTAGCGGTCAAGCAGAAAGAAGGCCTGATCTTTCCCGAACGGAGAAAAAGCTACAGATGTGACAAATTGGGAAACAAACGCTTCCTTAGAGCGGAATTTTGGTATAAAGACTATGATATGAAATTTTTAAAGTAATTAGGAAATCTAACCCTGATTTGGTGTTCGCTAGGCACAGGCAAAACTTCCGCCCCGATACGGAGCCTATACCCCTCATTTTAACCTAAATAGGTTTGGTTCCTCAGCCTCTTTGGTACTCCTCTCCCCTATTCGGGAAGAGCTTCTCTGCCCTCCTCTCTCTTCTAGAGCTCGGCTTAGGGATGGAACGGCATGTTTGAGCTCGTTTGGGCCCGCGGGAAGGGCAGCGAGTAGTGACAGTCCGACCCGCGCCGGCACTAATTTTCTATAAAGCCCCTACTTTATTTGCGCGGGGAAGCCTAGGCTGCTCAAAAGTTGATAATTTTTCGACCCAAAAATTTAACCAAAAACCCTTTGTTATAATTTTGAGGTGATTAACGTGTAATGTTATGTGCGAATATTGAATTATTATACTTATTGTAATAAAAAAGCATGTAAGTTTTATAAAAAAAATATAAAATAATTTATACACAAAAAAGGTAGGATTCTAGCCTAATTTATTGAAAATCAATGTTTTAAAAAGTGTATCAAGAAACTATTTTTACACAACAAAAAGACGCTTATCAATTAAAAACAAGCTTTCAATAGTCTAGTAGGCTGATTTTTCACTAAACTATTTTAAAATAGTTAAAATCTTTTGAGCAGCCTAGGAGAAGCCCCAGAAATCCACAAGGAGTAAAGTGATTTAAAGTAAAAAGTGCTCGTTCAAGCTTGCTAGCTTATTTATTTTAAACTTTTTGTAATTTAATTGCCGAATTTGTTACTAATTACAAAAAACATTACTAACCATTTTTTTAAAACGAATCTTAAAAATGAAAAAGCACAATTTTATAATCTTAGGTTTATTGATATCATTCCTACCTTTTACGCTTAGCGCTCAAGACATCACCGTAGATGAAATTTTAGATGGCTATTTTGAGAATACAGGAGGTAAAGATGCATGGATGAGTTTAAAAGGGATCAAAATGACGGCTAAAGTGAACAATGGCGGCATGGAAATCCCTTTGGAAATTGTAAAACTCTCCGATGGGCGGACCTATACGAGAATTAGTTTACAAGGTACCGATTTCTTCCAAGGTGTATTTGACGGGGAAACGCTTTGGGGTACAAACTTCCAAAGCATGAAGGCTGAAAAGTCGGATAAAGAAGCCACCGATAATTTTATACTGGATAGTAATGACTTTCCAGATTCATTCTTGAATTATAAAGAAAAAGGCTACACCGTAGAACTGCTTGGCACCGAAACAATTGATGGAGCCGAAACGTATAAAGTCAAACTCACCAAAGAGCCCCGTATGCTGGATGGAAAAGAAGTCGAAGACGTTACCTACTATTTCTTTGACTCAGAAGCCTTTGTCCCGATTGCTCAAGAATCTACCATCAAACAAGGGCCCAATGCCGGACAAATTGGCCTGGCTACGATGAGTGACTATCAGGAAGTGGATGGGCTTTATTTCCCTTTTTCTTTGACCCAGGGAGTAAAAGGAGGCCAGTCTCAGCCCCTTAGCTTTGAGTCTATCGAGCTAAATCCAGAAGTAGACGAGAACGTTTTTGATTTCCCCTCCGGTAATTAATTTATAACTCTTCACGCAAGCAAAAGCTATGAAATACTTTTTTTCTATAATACTAAGCCTCCTTTGTATAAGCTCCTTTGCTCAGGATAAAGAGATTGTTCTCAAGGGCAAAGAGCTATTCGGGGATATGAAAGCCCGGCAAATTGGCCCGGCTCTTATGAGTGGAAGAATCATTGATCTCGAGCAGCATCCTAGCGACGACCGCGTCTTGTATGTTGGTTCTGCCGGAGGTGGCGTTTGGAAATCAACCAATGGTGGCGCTGCCTTTCAACCTATCTTTGATGATCACGCCCAGTCTATCGGAAAAGTTAAGCTGGACCCCTCTAATCCAGACAATGTGATTTGGGTAGGTACCGGAGAAATTTGGACCCGCAATAGTGTATCCCTTGGCGATGGGCTGTACAAGTCGGTTGATGGGGGTTCCAATTGGTCAAAAGTTGGGTTTGAAAAGTCGGAACGTATTTCCAGTATTGAGATCCACCCCCAAGATTCCAAAATCATGTATGTGGGCGTTTTGGGCGCCCTTTGGAGTGATAGTGAAGAAAGAGGCGTTTATAAATCTCTAGATGGTGGAGAAACCTGGGAAAAAATTCTCTACACTAATCAAACGACCGGTTGTAGCGATGTAATTATGGATCCTAAAGACCCCAACACTCTCTACGCATCTATGTGGGAATTCCGCAGAACCCCTTGGTCTTTTAATTCTGGCGGGGAAAATAGTGCCTTGTACAAATCGACCGATGCGGGTAAGACCTGGAACAAAATCCATACGGGCTATCCCTCGGGCAAACTAGGGAGAATTGCTCTTGCGATTGCCCCTTCGGATAACAATATTTTGTATTCGGTGGTAGAATCTGAAGTGAAAGAAAAAAGTGGCCTATACAAGTCAAGCAATGGCGGAAAGTCTTGGGAGTTTAAAAACAACGACTTTGGCTTAGTGGTAAGACCTTTCTACTTCTCGAGAATTGTCGTAGACCCCCAAAACCCCGATGTAGTCGTCAAAGCTGGTTTGACCGGTTCCATTAGCCGGGATGGCGGAAGTACGTTCAAAACCCTGGGCAATATGCACTCAGATATTCATGATATTGTTTTTGATATAAATAACTCCGATCGCATGTTTGTGGGAACCGATGGAGGCTTATACCGTAGCTGGGATGGGGCTACCACCATGGAAATCGTTGCCAACCTGCCCCTCTCCCAGTTTTATCACGTTTCCGTAGACAATGAGGAGCCTTACAACATATACGGAGGGCTTCAAGATAACGGCTCTTGGTACGGCCCCTCCAAATCGCCCGGGGGAATTGAGGCCAAAGACTGGGAGGTAATAGGATTTGGGGATGGCTTTAGAGTCTTACCACATCCTACCAAAAAAATTCTGTACTCCGAGATGCAAGGGGCCGACAATGTTTGGAGGTATGACCGGGAGATTCAATCTACTAAAACCATTCAGCCCTTAGATGTCAAAGGATACGATAAACTTCGTTTCAACTGGAATGCCCCCATGGCTGTCAGTGCCGCCCAGCCGGACCGCTTTTACATGGGAAGCCAGTATTTGCATAAGTCGGAAGATATGGGGGATACCTGGGAAATCATCTCTCCCGACCTGACTACCAATGACAAATCCAAGCAAGAGCAGGAGAACTCAGGAGGTATTTCCCGAGATAATTCAGGGGCCGAAAACCACTGTACCATCTTTACCATCGCCGAGTCGCCCTTAAATGAACAAGTGATCTGGGTAGGTACCGATGATGGCAATATTCAAGTGAGCAAAGATGGGGGAAAAACCTGGACCAATACTACAGACAATCTTCCCGAATCTGTACCCAACAATACCTGGGTCTACCATATCGAGGCCAGCGTACACGGAGAAGGTACAGCTTATGCTGTGTTAGAAGGGCATACCACCGGAGACTTTACCCCCTATGTGTTTAAAACAAGCGATTATGGGAAGACCTGGAAATCCATTGCCTCTGACGACATCTACGGCTTTGCCCGAAATATTCAAGAAGACTACGTCAACGAGGACCTCTTATTCTTGGGTACCGAATTTGGGCTCTATGTGAGCATCAATGGAGGGAAAAATTGGAGCCAGTTCACCAATAACATGCCCCCTACGGCGGTTCATTTCATTGATTTACAAAAACAAACCAATGATTTGGTTATGGGCACCCACGGGAGAGGGGTCATTATTATTGACGACATTAGTCCCCTAAGAGCCCTAAACCAAGAAGTATTAGCCAAAAATATTCATTTCTTCGAGAGCAAACCGGCGATTATGGTAGAAGCTAGCCCTTTTGGGGGTACCTCTACCGAAAGAGAGTTTGTGGGCCCCAATAGCAGTAGTAGCGCCAAAATCATCTACTACCTGAAGAAAAAGCACATTTTTGGAAAAATGAATATGGAGATCCAAGACAAGGATGGAAACACGCTCATCGAGCTCACACCCGGAAAATCTAAAGGGATTAACATCGTTACCTGGAACGGAAGGATCAAACAACCCAAAATGGCCAAAGGAAAAAGTATGGCCTTTGGGGGTTTCACCTCTCCCCGAGTGCCGGCTGGGACCTACAAAGCCATCCTAACCAAGGGCAAAGCTACCTACGAAACGGAAGTTACCTTTATCAACGATCCTAAATCTCAATTAAGCGACGCGGAACGAATCGCCAACCATAAGGCAACCACCCAGTTGTACGACATGTCGCAAGAATTGGCCTACATGGTATATGAGATGGATGAGATTTTGGCCAAGGCCGAAGAGGTAAAAGCCCAAGGTGGAAACAAACCCGCCGATATGGTGATTGACGAAATCTTCTCCTTAAAAGAAAAACTGGTTACCACCACAGGAGATAATTATGTGGACTCCCAAGAGCCCCAACTTCGAGGAGATATTGCTACCTTGTATAGTAAAATCGCGGGGAGCTTCCAAGCCCCAACCGCTTCTGAGCTGGAAAACCTCAAGTTATTAGAAGAACGATTCAAAGACGCATCCGAAAAATTTAATACCATCAAGCAGAAATCGGTTCCGAAATTGGTGAAATACATGGAAGGAAAAGAAATCAATGCGATGGAGGTAATGCCCTATGATGAGTTTGTAAATAAATAAGAGGCCCCCTTAGGGGCATTGGGACGAAAGTCCATCCCCCGCTCAACCCTCATGGCTCCGCTTGACCCGATTTAAAACTTGGTTTGAGCGGAGTTTTTTTGGGGCTTGCCCGCGCCAAGAACCAGAGTGCCCGCTGGAAATACCCTACCGGCGCGGGCCGGGCTTTCGCCACTCGCCGGCTTACCCGCATACCAGCGGCGGGCTCAAACAGAGGCTCTATCCCTAAGCTGAAGAGAAGAAGTTATAAAGCCCTGCCCCCTAGTTTGCCCTTTGGTTCATTTGGATAAATACCTTAACTTATCGAGCTAAAACATGTTATATGCTCATTTATTTACTGTAGGAAGATTAGCAGGCTTAGGGATGGAACGGCCTGTTTGAGCTCGTGTGGGCCCGGGCGGAAAGGCAGCGAGTAGTGACAGCCCGACCCGCGCCGGAAGTCATTTTCTATTTACTCAAAACTTGTTTGCGCGGGGAAGCCCCAGAATTCCTTTTTATACAATTGAATAAGGAGAGGCGCTTAAAATAAGGTGACACCCGAACAGAAAAGCATACAGGTGTCCCCTAAACTTGGAAGCGATTTATTGTTTCAAATACACAAAACGCTCCAAGCGAGCCAATTCTTTATCATCAACGTACTTGCCAATTTCCTTGCGGAATTG